>NZ_JBHVPX010000010.1:173781-361233 GCF_042887155.1 Streptomyces sp. NPDC057963 | reverse complement strand
CGTCCGCATCGCCCGCAAGGGAATCGAATCCAGTGAACGGCTCGGACGCCGAAGGTGGGTCATCGAACGCACGATGTCGTGGCTGACCGGCTACCGCAGACTCAACCACCGCTACGAACGCCATCCCCGCAACTACCTGGCCTTCCTCGGACTCGCCGCCGCACTCTGCTGCTACAAACGACTCCTCCGACTCACCACATAGGACACGGCCTTAACGTCCACTCACAACGGAACAAGACCTCACGGCCCCGCCCCGACTACCTGATCGAAGCGTGGAAACCCGGCGAGCCGTCGAAAATCACGCTCGTAGCCTGCCGAGGAAACCACCAGAGGCCGAGCAAACGAGGAGGGCGGACCCGCAGCACCACCGTCCAGCAACTTGCAAAGGGCGCCGAGCTGACCGAACGCATGCACATCGGCCCGTGGAATACGACGCCGTGCCTGATCCTGTCCACAGAACTCATGGGGCAGGGCGGAATCGGGGTCAATGCCCTGCAGGCGCGAGGCGAATCCCTTCTCCCCCTCCGCACACCGGGTGCCCCGGGAAACGCCGATGTAGAGATCCGAGACAAGGCCGGCATCCCCTACCCGAACGCCATTCACATACCCGCCCGCGACGGGAAACGGGCACGGACCGTCGACGGCTTCCAAGTAGCCGAGGTCGACCGCGTTTGGTTCGGTCAGCTCCTGGCCCGTACCGGAGCTGCCAACCTGACCGCGCTGGCCGGCGGAGGACCCCAAACCGCCCAGTTCCTCACCACGCGCCAGGGACGACAGCACTACGACGTGCCCACCTTCGCCGCCACATCAAGCGTTGACGACGCAGACATCCAAGTCGGCGGCACGAAATTCGTCGGCACGGACCATGTCTTCCGTATGGGGTCCGTACGCATCGAGGCATTCTCCGGTATGGCCGAGCACCTGTACGAACTCATCAAGAAAGGCCGCGTGGAGGAATACCGTCAAGCCGCCTTCCAAAGCCGCTCCACCCCACACAACACCCACAAAACCGGCCGATGGAACGGGCCGATCTCCTTCCACGACGACGGCACCGTCATGGCACTGAGCGTCCTCCCCATCCGCAGACGGCAACCTCACTGAACGCACCCGAAGCGTCGTCAACGCCCGCCCCCAGCAGAAGGGACGCGTAGACGCCCCGACCCGACAGGCCACATCGATCGCCCCGCAGAAAGACCGCCGCGACACGCAGAACCCCCGCCGGCACCTACCGACGGGGGTACGCATCTCTCACATCGCTCTCACCAACACCGTAGACGCTCCTGGACCACAGGGGCCTGACCTGCACTTACGCGCGTCACCTGGACCAGCCTGGACCCCACAAGACGCGATCTACAACCTGTGCCATGACGTACCGAGGGAGGGCCCCAGGATCAGGATCGGTGCGTCTTCCGGCCCGTCAAAGCGGTATTGCAGGGTGTTCGGTGGTGTCTCGCTCACCCGTCCGACCCTCTCATGCACCACGAAATCCCACATCGCCGGGGCGAACCCAAGGGCTGTCCCGTGATCCCTGGTGGACCGGCGTGCGGCGCCGGATGCGGTGCGTCGCAAGGCGGAGGGACGCCCGAATACTGGATGTATTCGGGCGTCCCGACAACGCGGCGAGGTGCCGCAGCCGTCCTGACGGTTTCAAAGCCGTGGGTTCGCTCACCACAGATTCTGATCGAAGTTATTCCAGTCGCATGCCGCCGTCTTGATATCCGAACCCGAAGACCTCATGTCGGCGGTTATGCACTGACCGGTCTCGCGATTCCTGAGGTGGAAGTAACCGTTGTTCCAGTCCTCATACCACTGCTCGTACCAGTTGACAGGATTCGAGCAGGGCTCAAGATAGACCTGCCCCTGCCAGTATGCGGTCAGGCACTTACCATTGTTACCTATCGTCTTCATGGCCCAGGCATGGCCGTCATTCGCCTCCAGATTACTGTTGTCCTCGTGCCACGTCACCTGCCAGCCGGCCTGGCCTGGCCGGCTGAGCGAGTAGTCGTAGTTACAGGGGGAGTACAGGGGACGCACGTCGTCGGTGACGTCATGGCCGAGACAGAAGTTGCTGTTCATCGCCCAGTAGACATCGGAGTCCTGAGCATGGGCGCTACCTGCGGTGGCAATCGTCAGGAAGGCGGCCGCTGCAACGGTCGCCGCTCTCCGCGCGAATTTCATTCGAGAACGCTCCATGAAAGAGAGAATTATCCGGCTCGATGTTCCGATCGGGCATTTGACAGGCGACGCGCCGCCACGCCGTGATCATGACATTCGACTGAAAGGACGTCAATACCCGCCATAAAAGGACGATTTACTTCCGCTTCAAGGGAGCGGAAGCGTGGCCCTATCGACGTGTTCCGAGAACGCAGCGGGCACGAAGAGAGGCCAGGTCGGGCTGCCAAGGCCCTCTCGTTTCGAATATCCGGTTGAAGCGCATCTGCCGATCCGCATCACCGCCTGCGGACCTGCGCTTCGCTGTCGGCTACGACAAGCGCGGGTACGTCTTCCTCGGCACCGCCACAGCAGCAGCCGTGGGGCCTGCGCCGTTCGGCTCGACCGCGTCCCTGCTCCGCGTGCTCGGAAGCGGAGAGCCGGAGTGCAACGGCGCCCGCCCGGCACCCTCGACGCCGGCGTAGTCCACCGGGCACAGAAGCCGCGCCGGCACATGGCGGGGCTTCCTTGCCTCACGCGCTCTCACACAGCTCTCACCAACTGTGCGCGCTCCCTCGGACAAAGACGCCCTGACCTGGACATCAAGCACCGCTCATGGACGAGCCGGACGCCTTTGGACGGTCGTTACGGCCTGTGCCATGAAGTACCGAGGAAGGGCCCCGGGATCAGGGTCGGTGCGTCCGGCTTCCCTTACCGGCGCGCGGACGGTGCCTGTTGAGCGCCGGTACGGAATCCGGACGGCCATGGCCGCAGCGGGCTCATGGGGTGGCGAGTGCCTCGGTGGGGGCCAGGCGGGAGGCGCGGAGCGCGGGGTAGATGCCTGCCAGGGCTCCGATGGACAGGGTGGCGGCGAATCCGCCTGCCATGGCCCACACCGGTACGTACACGGGCCAGCCTCGGGAGATGGCGTAGGCGCTGGTCACCATGAGACCGAGTACGATGCCGCCCGCGCCGCCGAGACCGGCCAGCAGCTGGGATTCCACCAGGAACTGGGTCCGGATGTGCCCTCTCCGTGCGCCGAGGGCCCGGCGCAGCCCGATCTCACTGCGGCGTTCCAGGGCGGAGATCACCATGGTGTTGGCCACGCCGACACCGCCGACCAGGAGTGCCACCCCGCCCAGACCGAGCATCAGCCCCGTGAACGCCTGGTCGGTGGCGTTCTTTGCCGCCAGGGCGTCGGAGGGCCGGCTGACCTTGACCTCGGTCGGCGCCTCGGGATTGACGGTGGCCGCCAGTACGTTCCGGACATCGGTGACAGCCGCGTCGTCGGTACGTACGTACACCGTCGTGGGATGGCCGTCGGAGCCCAGGTGGGTGCCGGCTGCCTCCCAGCCGACCAGCGCGCTCGAGTCCAGCTCCGGGGCGAGCGGAACTTCTTCGAGGATGCCGGCCACGGTGAACCAGCGGCCGCCCAGCCACACCCGGGTGTCGGGGCCGACCGTGCTGACACCGAGGCGCTCGGCGGCTCCCTTGCCCAGGACGGTCACCGGATACCGGGCGGTCGCCTTGTTCAGCCAGCTTCCGCGGGCCGCCTTCGCCCTGACCGTGTCCAGCAGTCCGAGGTCGGCGGCCCGTACCTTGACGCTGCTGGTCCGGGCGGCCGGAACGTGGTCATTGCGGTAGACGAAGGTGTCCTCGATGTCGCCGGTACCGGTGGCGGACACGACGGGGCCGATCCGGCCGACCATGGCGACGGCGTTCTGGGGAAGTTGTGCGGTGCTGCCGTCGAACTTCTGGCCGGGGGTGGCGGTCAGCATGTTCGTGCCGAGCTTGTCGAGGGTGCGTTGCAGGTCGGCATGGCTGGAGGTGGAGATGCCCACCACGCTGATCATCGCCGCGATGCCGATGGCGATGCCCAACGCGGAGAGGAAGACCCGCAGCGGGCGGGCGCGCAGCCCGGATGCCCCGGTGCGCAGCACGTCCAGCCCTTTCGTCCGGCCGACTCGCAGGCCGCTCACGCCGGCGCGTGATGTCATGGCGCGGACACCGCCTCTCGCGGTCGTGAGTCGCTGGTGATGCGGCCGTCGCGCACATGGATCTGCCGGGGCAGCGAGGCGGCTATGTCGCGGTCATGGGTGATGACCACGATGGTCGTGCCCTCGGCATGCAGCTCCCGCAGCAGCCGCATCACCGTGGCACCCGACCTGGAGTCCAGCGCTCCGGTGGGTTCGTCGGCGAGGACGAGACGGGGACGGCCCACCAGCGCCCGTGCGATGGCCACCCGCTGCCGTTCGCCGCCCGACAGCTGGTGCGGCCGGTGATCCACGCGGTGTCTCAGCCCCACCCGTTCCAGTGCCGTGCGGGCGGCGCGCCGACGCTCGGCGAGCGGCAGTCCGGCGTAGAGCAGTCCCTCCGCCACATTGTCCACGGCGGGGACGCCGGCGGTGAGATGGAACTGCTGGAAGACGAAACCCAGGCTCATCGCACGCAGCGCGGAGAGTTCCCGGTCGTTCAGCAGCGCGACGTCGTGGCCGTCGATACGGACCGACCCGGCGCTGGGACGGTCCAGGGTGCCGATCATGTTGAGCAGGGTGGACTTGCCGGAGCCGGACGGGCCGACGATCGCGACGAGTTCGCCCCGGTCGACCGTGAGCGAGACGCCGTCCAGTGCGGTGACACCACCGGCGTAGGTGCGGCTGACGGTGTCCAGTTGGACGACCGGCGCGCCCCCGCCGGGCTGCGGGGTCCCGTCGATGCCTGCGGCGGGGCTTCCGTCGCCGGCCGCAGGAGAAGTACGCAGGGTCATTTGGGGATCCCCACGTTGTCGCCGGCCTTGATGCCGCCGGAGATCTCCACCTTGCCGTCGGCGAACATGCCCGTCTCGACCGCGACCGTACGCGCGGTGTCGCCCTTGACGACCTCGACTCCGTACCCACCCTCCGCGAGGGCGAGCAGTGCCGTGACGGGCACGGCGAGGACGCCCTTCTTTCTCGCCGCGGTGATCTCGACGTCCACCGGGGCGCCGTCGTAGTGGCCCAGCTCGGCCTGGTCCTTCTTGGCGACGGACACGGTCACTTTGACCGTGCTCCTGCCACTGCCGCCGTCCTGGTCCTGCTGCCCGCCGTCTCCGCCCGCGTTCTTGGTGGCGACGGTTCCGACCGAGCTGATGGTGCCCTGCGCCCGGCTGCCGTCCGGCAGGACGACGGTGACCGTGTCACCGCGTTTCACCAGTTTCTGCTTGTCGGCGTCGAGGTCGACGCCGATCTTCCGGACGGTGGCCGTGTAGGTGAGCAGCTCCGTGCCCGGGACCAGGACCTGCCCCGGCGCGGCCTTGTTCTCGACGACCCGGACGGTGCCGTCCGCGACGGCCGTGTCACCGGGCCCGACGGTGCCGGTCTGCGGTACGCCCAGCTTCTTCTGCCAGCGCATGACGGCCTGCTCCGTGCCCGCCGTATAGCTGTCGTCGACCGCGAAACCGGTGTATCCCCAGTTCGCCAGGTTTCTCTTCAGCTGCCGGACATCCGCTCCCTCCACTCCCTTGCGCAGCTCGCGGTAGAAGGGGGTGTCCCCGTCGATCAGCGGCACGGGCCTGCCGTCGATGCGCAGCACCGGCTCACCGGGCGACACCGTCCGTCCGGGGTCCGGCAGCCAGGTCACGGTGCCCGCTGCCGCGCTGAGCAGCGGCTTCTTCTCCCCGTAGCCCAGCGTTCCGGCGACGGTGTCCCGCTGGGTGAGTGTGACCGTCTCCACCGGTGCGGTGGCCGGTGGCAGCGCGGCGGGCTGCCTGGGCCCGTCGCTGCCGCCGCCGAGCCCGAGTGTGACCGCCCCCAGCGTCACCACTGCCGAGGAGGTGGCGACGAGTACCGCGATGCGCCCGCGGCGCTTCCGCCGGGGACCGGGCGCCCGGCCGTCCTCTGCCGGGTTCGCCCCGGCCGGCGCGTCGGCTCCAGACGTTTCTTCCCTCTGCCGGCCGTTCACCGGGGCGCCATGGCCGGATTGCGGGCCTTGCACTTCTCGCCCGCCGCCATCAGTTTCTGCATGTCCGGGGTGTTGGGGTTGAACCCGTCGTGACCGCCGAGGCGGCCGGTCTCAGGGTCGGGATCGGGAGCGTCGTAGCCGTTCTCGCGCAGACACTTCACGTACTCCCGCATCTGCGCCATCCACGCGGCATCCGGTTTCGGGGTGTCATCGGTGGCGGTCGGTGCGTACTGCTTGCACGCGTCCTGCGCCGCCTTCGCCTTCTCGGGGGAGACCGTCTGCTCGGGCACGGGGGCATCGGCCTGCTCACCGGCCTTGCCGGCGAGCACGGGGGCGCCGTGCTCGGCCATGCAGTCCTTGTACCTCTCGCTCTTCTCCACCGCCGAGAGCTTCGGCGCGCCCTCGGCGCTCTTCTCGCCGCCGGCCGATGCGACCGTGTCGCCGCCGCCTCCACTCCCACAGGCGGTGGCGGCCAGGAGCAGGGCGGTGGCCAGGACCGCGCCGCACAGGGTGCGCTTTCTTGCTGATGCAGGCATGGGAACCTCTCGGGGCCGTCCACGGCGGAGCCATTCGGTCCCCGCCTGGTGATCGGCGCCATGGAACCCTGACTCCGATGACAGCCGGATAAGAGCTCGCGATGCCCTGCCCAGGGATCAGTACGGTCTGCGGGCCCAGCCTCTGCCGCACTTATCTCCCTGCAACCAGGGGGATGTTCTCCTGGTCTGCGAGAGGGCGGCGTCTCCGCCGGTCCAGCCGCACGACCGCAGGAAAGGGGTGCCATGAGGGTGCTACTGGCCGAAGACCACCACGTGCTCGCCCGGACCGTCGCGGCGGGGCTGCGCCGGGTGGCCATCGCCGTCGACGTCGCGGCGTCCGGCGACGTCGCCGAGCGGCTCGCCCTGCTCAACGACTACGACGTCGTCGTCCTCGACCGCGACCTTCCCGTGCTGTCCGGCGATGCCGTATGCCGCACACTGCGCGCACTGGACGAGCCCCCGCGCATCATGATGCTCACCGCCGCCACGGCCACCAGTGAGAGGGTCTACGGCCTCGAAGACCTCGGCGCCGACGACTACCTGGCCAAACCCTTCGACTTCGCCGAACTCGTCGCCCGGATTCGGACACTGTCCCGGCGGGCCCCCGCCCCGGCGCCTCCAGCGCTGCGCTCGCGTGGCATCTGCCTGGACCTCGCACGTCGCGAGGTCCAGGTCGCCGGACAGCCGGTCGAGCTCACCGCCAAGGAGTTCGACGTGCTGCGCCTTCTCATGGAGGCACACGGTGAGCCCGTGTCGCACCAGGAGCTCATCAACGAGGTCTGGGACAGGCACCTCGACCCCCGGACCAGCACCGTGCGCACCACGGTCAGCCGGCTGCGGGCCAAGCTTGCCGGCCGGGCGGTCGTGTCCGCCGACACGGGCGCCGGGTACCGCCTGTGCTGACCACCGTCCCGCGCCCGATGCGGATGATCCGTACCCGCATCGCCCGGCTCCCCTTCCGCGTCCGGCTTGCCACGGCCTTCAGCGGAGTCTTCCTGCTCTCGGGCGCGGCACTCGTGACCTTCGTCGCGCTGCTGGCACGCAGTGGGATCGCCGACCGGGTCAGGCTCGTCTACATTTCCGGCACACCGCAGACTCCCGCGGCCGCCCCGTCCCCCTCGCCGTCGGTCATGGGGCCCAGCTCCATGCCACCGGGCGGACGGGCGACGGACCACGCGGCCGTCGCCGCGGAGTTCGTCCAGGACGCGGTGCTGCACCAGCTCCTGCTCTGGTCCGGGGTCGGCCTGCTGATCATGGCGGTGATCTCCGGATTCGTCGGCTGGTGGCTCGCGGGCCGTGCCCTGAAACCGGTCGCCGCGGTCACCGAGGCGGCCCACCGTATCGGCGACGGAGACCTCCATGAACGACTGGCACTCGTCGGGCCCGACGACGATCTGCACCGTCTCGCCGACACCTTCGACTCGATGCTGGAACGCCTGGAGAGGTCTTTCGACAGCCAGCGCCGTTTCGTCGCCAACGCCTCGCACGAGCTACGCACCCCGCTCACCGTCCAGCGCACCCTGCTCGAAGTAGGGCTGGCCGATCCCATCCCTCCGGAACTGGCCGGCGTACGCGACGACTTGCTGGAATCGAACCGGGACGCCGAGCGGCTCATCGAAGCCCTGCTCCTGCTGGCCGGCATCGACCGCGGCCTGGCCGAGAGACACGCCCTCGACCTCAGAGACCCGGTGCGGCAGGCCGTCGCTCAGCTCGGGCCGCTCGCCGCCGCGCATGACGTCACCATCCGCGTGGAAACCGGGCCCGTAGAAGTCACCGGGGACCCCGTCCTGCTGCGCCACCTCGTCACCAACCTGGTGCGCAACGCCATCCAGTACAACCACCCCGGCGGCCATGTCCAGGTCACGGTTGGGGGCAGCCGGCTCACTGTCACCAACTCCGGGGAGCACATCGCTCCCGACCGGATGCCCGCTCTCTTCGAGCCGTTCCGTCGACTGGGCGCCGACCGCACCAGCACCTCCGGCCACGGGCTGGGCCTGTCCATCGTGCGCTCCATCGCCCAGGCGCAGGGCGCGAACATCTCAGCAGTGCCCGGTCCCGGCGGCGGCCTGACCATCACCGTCGAGTTCGCCGGCGTCCCGGGCCGCAGCAGTGTCACCGACCACGCTTCGAGGTGACGTCGCGCAGACGGTGGCAGCCGTGCGCGACCTCGCCGTACGCACCCTGACCGAGACGGTCGTCCGCTCCCAGGACCGGGCCGTGTTCGTCGTCAACTCCCCTTCGCACACGGCTCCCCGGGCAGATTCCGTGTCACATGTCACGTTCCGGGATGTGAACGGCGGTGCCCCGGGGGCAGCCCACCCTCTAGTCTGGCCGGTGCAGCTGGTTCGCCCTGTCCGCCAGACAGGCGCGTCGCAAGAGGGAACCCGGTGGGAATCCGGGACTGCCCCGCAGCGGTGAGTGGGAACAACCGCCGTCATACGCACTGGATCCGGACCTCGGATCTGGGAAGCGACGGCCAGTAGGTGTCCGCCTCGGCGGACGTGCCCGCGAGTCCGAAGACCTGCCCGTTGCCCGCACGCGACCGATCGCGTGCGGATATCCCGGTGACCTCGTGGGCGGGTCGGCGTACATACCGGACGGACGAGCGCCCCGGGGGCGCAATCGATCCGTCCGGTCCGTCACCCTTCGCGTCCGTGTCCCGTCTCCGGGATCTCAAGGAGTCATCTCGCGAAGGAGATTTCCGTGACAGCGAAGTCCGCAGCCGCGGCAGCACGGGCCACCGTGTACGGCTACCCCCGCCAGGGCCCGAACCGGGAACTGAAGAAGGCCATCGAGGGTTACTGGAAGGGCCGGGTCACCGCCGACGCCCTCCGCGAAACGGCGGCCGGCCTGCGCCGGTCCAACTGGAAGCAACTGGCGGACGCCGGCGTCCACGAGGTGCCCACCGGCGACTTCTCGTACTACGACCACGTCCTGGACACCAGTGTCATGGTCGGCGCCGTCCCGCAGCGGCATCGTGAGGCCGTCACCGCCGACGCGCTCGACGGCTACTTCGCGATGGCCCGCGGCACCCAGGACGTGGCGCCGCTGGAGATGACCAAGTGGTTCGACACCAACTACCACTACCTCGTCCCCGAGCTCGGCCCGGACACCGTCTTCACCGCAGACTCCACCAAGCAGGTCACCGAGCTCAAGGAGGCCCTTGCGCTCGGGCACACCGCCCGGCCCGTGCTGGTCGGCCCTGTCACCTACCTCCTGCTCGCCAAACCCGCCCCGGGGGTGGCGGCCGACTTCGAACCGCTCACCCTGCTGGACCGGTTGCTGCCGGTCTACGCAGAGGTACTCGCCGATCTGCGTGCCGCCGGTGCGGAGTGGGTCCAGCTCGACGAGCCCGCGCTGGTCCAGGACCGCTCCCCGGCCGAACTGAACGCCGCCGCCCGCGCCTACCGTGAACTCGGCGGCCCGACCGACCGGCCCAAGCTGCTCGTGGCCTCCTACTTCGACCGGCTCGGCGCGGCACTCCCCGTACTGGCGAAGGCCCCGGTGGACGGCCTGGCGCTGGACTTCACCGATGCCGCCGCCGCCAACCTCCACGACCTCGCCGCCGCCGGCGGGCTGCCCGGCAAACGGCTCGTCGCGGGCATCGTCGACGGCCGCAACGTCTGGATCAACAACTACGAGAAGTCGCTGTCCACCCTTGCCACCCTTCTCGGCCTCGCCGACCGGGTCGACGTGGCCGCCTCCTGCTCCCTGCTGCACGTCCCCCTCGACACGGCGCCCGAACGGGACATCGACCCTCAGATCCTTCGCTGGCTCGCCTTCGCCGAGCAGAAGACCGCCGAGGTCGTCACGCTGGCGAAGGGACTGGCCCAGGGCACCGGCGCGGTCGCCGCGGAGATCGCCGCCAACCGCGCCGACCTCGCCTCCCGCGCGAACTCCCCGATCACCCACGACCCCGCCGTACGGGCCAGGACCGCGGCCGTCACCGACGCCGACGGCCGCCGCTCCCAGCCGTACACCGAGCGTGCCGCCGCCCAGCGTGCCCACCTCGGACTGCCGCTGCTGCCGACGACCACCATCGGCTCGTTCCCGCAGACGGACGAGCTGCGCGCGGCCCGCGCCGGCCTGCGCGCGGGCCGGATCGACACGGCCGGTTACGAGGAGCGGATCAGGGCCGAAATCGGCGAGGTCATCTCCTTCCAGGAAGAGACCGGCATCGACGTCCTGGTCCACGGTGAGCCCGAACGCAACGACATGGTGCAGTACTTCGCCGAACAGCTCACCGGCTACCTCGCCACCCGGCACGGCTGGGTCCAGTCCTACGGCACCCGCTACGTCCGCCCACCGGTCCTGGCCGGCGACATCTCCCGGCCCGAGGCGATGACGGTGCGCTGGACCTCGTACGCCCAGTCGCTCACCGACCGTCCGGTCAAGGGCATGCTGACCGGGCCCGTCACCATGCTGGCCTGGTCCTTCGTCCGCGACGACCAGCCGCTCGGCGACACCGCCCGGCAGGTCGCCCTCGCCCTGCGCGACGAGGTCGACGACCTGGAAGCCGGCGGCACATCGGTCATCCAGGTCGACGAACCCGCCCTGCGCGAAACCCTGCCGCTGCGCGCGGCGGACCACGCCGCGTACCTGGACTGGGCCACCGAGTCGTTCCGTCTCACCACCAGCGGCGTGCGACCGGACACCCAGATCCACACCCACATGTGCTACGCCGAGTTCGGCGACATCGTCCAGGCCATCGACGACCTCGACGCCGACGTCATCAGCCTGGAGGCCGCCCGTTCCCACATGCAGGTGGCCCGCGAACTCGCCGCGCACGGCTACCCGCGCGAAGCGGGCCCCGGCGTGTACGACATCCACTCCCCCCGCGTGCCCGACGCGGACGAGGCTGCCGCCCTCCTCCGCAAGGGACTGAAGGCCATTCCCGCCGAACGGCTGTGGGTCAACCCCGACTGCGGCCTGAAGACCCGCGGCTGGCCCGAGACCAAGGCGTCCCTGGAGAACCTGGTCGCCGCGGCCCGCACGGTCCGCGGCGAGCTGCCCGCGTCCTGACCCGTAGGCGCCCCAAGGGACGGGGCACCTACGGGTGCCCCGTCCCCGGCGCCACGAGCAGCGTGCCGCAGCGGAGACGGAGAGAGGGCCCGGCGGTGTCCCGGGCCCGGATCCTCGGCCCGGGGCCCCGGACAACCGCCGACGTGCCGGACCGCTTCGTGACGGCAGGTGGGCTGCTCGGGGTCCGGGGGCGGGCCGAGCGGTGCCCGACCGACCTGCGCCGCCGCCCGGATCGTCCTCCTGGTCGGCAAACCCCCTGCGCGGGCCCGCCGCTGACTTCCGCTCAAACTCCGGGAGACAGGCCGGTCCAGACCGGAATGATCACAATTTAGGTTAGGCTAAGCTAAGAGAATCTTGGCAGTTCGGGCCCAACGGTGCGCACGTCATCAGGAGAGGGAGATCACCCGTGGACTCACCCTGCGTCGACTCCTGCGCGGCCGTCTCGGCAGTCCGCCGCGTTCGCGGGCCGTCGACGCCGAGGCCGGTCGTCACAGAGCGCGCGGACGCGGATCCGTCCACCGGGTCACTCCTCCGGCCGGAGGAACTGCGGGGCAGCGCGGTCGTCGTCAAGTTCGGCGGCAACGCCATGGTGGACGCGAGCCTGCAGCGGACGTTCGCCCGGGACGTCGTGGAGCTGTGGCACACGGGCCTGCGCCCGGTCGTCGTGCACGGGGGCGGGCCGCAGATCAGCGCGATGCTCGACCGCCTCGGCCTGGAATCCCACTTCGAAGCGGGCCTGCGGGTGACCACGCCGGAGGCCATGGAGGTGGTGCGCATGGTGCTGAGCGGCCGGGTCCAGCGGGAGTTGGTCAGCCACATCAACGCCCATGGACCCTTCGCGGTGGGCATGACGGGCGAGGACGCGCACACGATGACGGCGGTGCGGCGCCCGGCCTGGGTGGACGGCCGACCGGTGGACATCGGTCTCGTCGGCGACATCGTGGACGTCAACCCGGGCATGGTGCGCACGCTCCTGGAGCAGGGGCACATCCCGGTGGTCTCCCCCGTGGCACGCGGTGAGGACGGACAGGTCTACAACGTCAACGCCGATCTCGCGGCCTCGGCCCTGGCCGTGGCCCTCGACGCCGAGCGGCTGGTGATGCTCACCGATGTGGAGGGGCTGTACGCGAACTGGCCGCACAGCACCGAGGTGATCGAGCACCTGACAGCCGATGCGCTGGACGGGCTGCTGCCGGGACTGGCCAGCGGGATGCTGCCGAAGATGGAAGGCTGCCTGCGGGCCGTCCGGGGCGGCGTGCGCAGGGCGCACGTACTCGACGGCCGCGTGCCGCACGCGGTGCTGCGAGGCGTCCTCGACGAGACGAGCCCCGGCACGACCGTGGTTCCCGGCAACAGGCGGGAACCACAACAGGAGTAGCGCGTGAGCGCCGCAGGCGACACGCCGCCCACGCACGGCCGGCGGCCACCTGCGCCACCCCGCCCCTGATGCCGGTCCGGGGCGAGAGCCCCACCATGTGTCCGGTCGGCACACCGATGCCGGCTCTGTCCGCTGCGGCGCCGTCCGCCGGGCAGCGGGCCCCTCCCGCGCCTGCCCCTCGGGCGGAGGCCCGGGGTCACCGCATCACAGTCAGGGATGTCGGCGGGAACCGGCGGGCCCGCTCGGGCCGATGGTCACAGGACCCTGGCGAGGATCCGCGCGTTGCGCCGGGGATCCAGGGACTCGGCCCAGGACAGAGGCGCCAGACGCGCGGTCGTGGGCGCGAACCCGTACCGGAGGAACAGGCCGCCGTCGCCGGTCGTCGCCGTGAACAGGGCATCGAGCGACTGGGCGTGCGCCCTGGCCAGTACGGCGCGCAGGAGCCCGGCTCCCACCCCGCACCCCTGCCTGTGCCCGGCCACGCAGAAGTTGTACAGAACGCCTGCGGGCCCGCGACCCTCCCCCGGGCCGGCCGGATGCACGCGCAGGCCGGCACAGCCTTCGAGGGGGCCTCCGGGGGCCTGCGTCACGAGGAAGTCGGCCGCGTGGGTTGCATAGAGGGATGCGGGCCGCTCCCGCAGCGCCCCCGAGTGCACAAAGGGCTGGGACAGTTCGGCGAGTGCGGCGGCATCGTCCTCACGGGCGGAGCGCACGGAGGGCGTCGGTGCGGGGTGCGCATGCGGCAGCGGGGCGGGGCGCGGCGTAGCCGTGATCAAGGCTTTCCTTCCTCGGTTCCACGATCGAAGTGCGGCGCATCGCCCGGCCACCCCGATGAAACAAACGAGATAAGGTTAGCCTTACCTAACTAGCGAGTCCAGCGAGGGATCACCCCTGCGGAAACGCTGCCGTTCCGGGCGGCACCCGCCCTCCGCACACGTGGTCAACTCCGCGACGTACGGCGGACCTCGACCCCCGCGGTCCGCTGCGCGGGGTCAGTCGGCGGATGCCGCGAGGGACCGGGGGCGCAGGTCGGTCCAGTGGGTCTCGATGAAGTCCAGGCATGCCTCACGGGTGTTCTCACCGAGGGCGGTCGCCCATCCCCCGGGAACCTCGGCGAAGGACGGCCAGAGCGAGTGCTGCCCCTCGTCGTTCACCAGGACCAGGAAGCGGCCTTCGGGGTCGTCGAAGGGGTTGGTGTTCATGCGTCAGCGTCTCCTCGGGTCCGACGGGCCGGTGACGGCCGCGTCGTGAGTGTGCGTCAGGTCGTGCAGCCCGGTCAGGGCTTGTCCAGGTGGCGGATCGGAGCGGAAGGAAGGAATCATATTAGGTTAGGCTCACCTAATGCGTGATGAGCCTAACCTCTCCCCCTCCCTCTCACAAGGAGATGTTCATGCGCCCGGTGAGCGAACGGGTCCGCACCGAGGACACCACGAACGTGCCCCCGAACATGTGCTTCCGGACGACGGACGGCCGCCTCACCGGCCGGTCGTGACCGATCCCGGCTCCGGCTCCGCGCCCGCCGAGGTGAACGCCTTCGCCGGGTTCGGGCTGCCCGGCAGACCCGGCAGCGACGAGTTCTGGGCGGCGGCGCGGACGCCCGTGTCGGTCCCCGCCGACGGCGGCTGGCTGACCCTGTTCCTGTGGCGCGGCTCTCCGGCCGACATCGGCTTCGAGAGCTGGTCGCCGCCGATTCCCCTGCGCCGATGGGCCGATACGGACTGCTGGTACGCCGAAGTGCGCATGCCCGCGCGGCTGCGGGTGACCTACCGGTTCCTCGCGGGCGACGCGGCCTGCGCCGACCCGTTCAACCCGGCCGGTGCCGGCGCCGACCGGTCCATCGCCGCGACGCCGGACGCCCCGGCCCAGCCGCACTGGCCCGTCATCGGCCCCGACGACGTCCTGCCCCTCCCCCGTACCCGGCTCCGCTGGGCCGGCGGGCGGCTCGGCGGACGCCGCACCGTGCGCGTACACCCGGTCGGCGGGGGCGGACCGGTGGTCCTGCTGCTCGACGGGGACGACTGGCTGCACCTGCACCCGGCCATGACCGCGTTCGAATCGGCCGTCGCCGCCGGTGAGTTGGCCCCCGTCACTCTCGTCTTCCTCCCGGCCAAGGACCGGCAGGCCGAGTTCGGGTGCAGGCCCGAGCTGTGGGAGGCGGTCCGGGACGAACTGCTGCCGCTGGTGGCGCAGTCCGGCGTACCGGCCGACCTGGACCGGCTGGTGGTCGCCGGGCAGAGCCTGGGCGGGCTGAGCGCGATGTACGCGGCGCTGGAGTTCCCGGACCTGGTCTCGCGGATCGCGTGCCAGTCGGCGTCCTTCTGGTGGACGCCCGGCGCCCTGGACCTGGCGGACCCGTTGGGCGGCCCGGTCGGCGGCGCCATCGCCGCGCGCCTGCGCCGGGGCCCCGACCTGTCCGCTCTGCGGTGCGCGTTCGACGTGGGGGAACACGAGGCACGGATGCTGCCCCACTGCGAGCTGGCCGAGGCCCTGACCGAGCGGGCCGGCGCGACGGTGCGGGTGTCGCGGTCGGCTTCGGACCACGACCGGGCAGGCTGGCGTCACGCCCTGCTCAGGGACGTCGCCTGGGCTCTCGCCTGAGCGGTTTCCGGGGGACGTGTTCGGGCACGCCCCCCGGAACCGCTCGGCGCTTCACCGGGCCACGGCCAGGCAGTAGTCCGCGTTGCCGGCGAGGAGGTTGCGATGGGTGTCCTCGGCGGTGATGACGCCGCCGTCCAGGACGAGAACACGGTCGGCGGCGTCCAGGAGGGCCGGGCTGCTGGTAATCACGACCGTGGTGCGGCCGCGGCGCAGCTTCGCGACATTGCGTGCGACGAGCTGCTCGGTGACCGCGTCGACGGCCGTCGTCGGGTCGTGCAGGACCAGCACCTCGGTGTCGGCGGCCAGAGCGCGGGCCAGGGACAGCCGCTGCCGCTGCCCCCCGGACAGGTTCGCCCCCCGGTCCCGGACCGCGTAGTCGAGCCCGTCGCGGTGGAGGGCGACGACATCGGTCAGCATGGACGCCTCGACGGCCTCGGGAACCATCCGGCCGGTGCCCGACGGGTCGATGTTCGTGCGGAGGCTGCCCGCGAAGATCTCCCCGTCGTACGGATTCACCAGCAGGTGCGCGCGGACCGCCTCGATCGACAGGTCCGCGATCGCCTGCCCGCTGACCCGCACCACTCCCTCGTACGCATCGGGCGCGACGTTCACCGCGAGGACCGACGCGAGGTCGGCCGCCGCGCGCGGCTGATAGACGGCGATCGCCACGAACTCGCCGGCACGCACCTTGAACTTCAGTTCGCGCAGGGACCCGTACCGGACGCGGTCGACGTCGAGGTCTCCGCCCGCGGCCGGACGCTGCGGCCCCGGGGTCGTCACCGGCGGCGCGGAGAGCACCAGCGCCATCCGCTCGGCCGACGCGCGCGCCATCATCACGTACTTGGGCATCTCCGAGAACATCTTGAGCGGTTCGATGATGAACTGCGCGAGGCCCACGGCCATGACCAGTTCACCGATGGTGATCCGGCCGCCGAACGCCAGCCATCCCGCCGTCAGGGACACGGCGGCGGCGAGGACCGCGTTGAGGGCCAGTGCGGTGCCCGCGTAGGTGCCGTTCACCCTGGCGACGGTGATCGCCTGGCGCTTCGCGTCCGTGCTGACCTTCCGGTAGGACCGGAACGCCGCGTGGTTGCCGCCGAAGCCGTGCAGCGGGCGCAGGCCGATGATCAGGTCGGCGACCTTCGCTCCCGCCCGCGCCACCCGGGCCTGCTGTTCGCGGGTACTGGCGCCGATCCGCTTGGACATCACGGCCAGGATCGACAGGATCGCGACGGTCCCCACGATCACCAGCAGACCGAGCCGGATGTCGGCCAGGGCCAGTGCGACGGCCGCGACCACCACCGCGACCAGGGAGCTGATCAGCAGCGGCACCACCTCGATGATGTCGGCGGTCTGGTCGGCGTCCTCGGTGGCGATAGTCAGCACCTCGCCCGATTTCAGGTCGACGTCCCTGGCCACCGGCTGGAGCCCGCAGGCGGCCACCCGCACCCGCCAGCGGTGCGCCTCGGTCGTGTTGGCCTTCTGCAGGACGCGCATCCCGAACCGCCACGACAGCGACACCGTCGTGATGATCACGGCCAGCGCGCCGATGGACAGGCCGAGCGCGCCCAGGCTCCGGTCCTGCATCGTGTGTTCGACGATCAGGCCGAGCGCGATGGGGAAGGCCGTCTCCCCCGCCTGGTACAGGCCCATGAGGACGGTGCCCCAGAACATGGCGCCGACGTTGCGGCGCAGTGCGGTCCGCAGGATGTCCGACCCCGGGCGGGGCCGCTGCGTGTCAGGAGTCTTCATCAAGGTGGCGGGCAATCGCTTCCGGGGTTCGCAAGGTGAACAGATCACGGATCGTGATCACAGGACCGTACTCCCGGCGGAGCAGCCCGATCAGCCGCACCGCCAGCATGGAGTGCCCTCCGAGGGACACGAAGTCGCTCACCGCGCTCACCTCGTCGTCGTCCAGGTCCAGTGCCTCGGCGAAGAACTCGCACACCGCGGTCTCGGTCCCGGTCTCCGGGCCGCGTTCTCCCGCCGTGGTCAGCGCGCCGAGCGGCCTGGCCTCCGGCAGCGCCCTGGTGTCGGCCTTCCCGTTCACGGTCAGCGGGATGCTGTCGACCTGGGCGAAATGCGTCGGGCGCAGGAAGTCGGGCAGCCCGGCGCCCACCTCGCCGGCGACCTGCGCCACGTCGGAGTCCTCCAGCACGAGATAGGCGGCCAGCCGGTACGCGCCGTCGACCTGCGGGTCCGGCTGGGCGACCGCGGCGGCGAAACGCACCGCCGGGTGTGCCGCGAACACCGCCTCGACCTCGCCCAACTCGACCCGGTGCCCGCGGATCTTGACCTGCTGGTCGGTGCGGCCCAGGTACGTCAGGTTCCCGTCGGGCCGGCGGACCACGAGGTCGCCGGTGCGGTACATGCGCTCGCCGGGTCCGCCGAACGGGCACGCGACGAAGCGGTGCGCGGTCTGGGCGCTCTGCCCGAGATAGCCGCGAGCGATGCCGATGCCCGAGACGTACAGCTCGCCGGGAACTCCGTCGGGCAGGGGCCGCAGCCACGGATCCAGCACGTACACCTCGGTGTTGTCGATGGCCACGCCCACCACCGGGTCCTGGCATTCGAAGGTGCCGACGCCGAGGGTGTTGATGGTGTACTCGGTGGGCCCGTACAGGTTGTAGCCGACCGTCTCCTCGGTCTCGGCGAGCCGCCGCCACAGCGTCGGGGTGACGGCCTCGCCGCCCAGCAGCACCAGCGCCGGCCGCCGTGCGGGGTTGTCGAGCAGTCCCTCGGCCACCAGCTGCTGCGCGTAGGTCGGGGTCACATTGATGACGTCGATCCCGTGCTCACCGCAGTACTCGACCAGGCGGGGGGCGTCGCGGCGCAGTTCCTCGTCGCAGATGTGGACCTCGTGGCCGTCGGCGAGCCACAGCAGCTCCTCCCACGACATGTCGAACGCGAACGACACCGTGTGCGCGATCTTGAAGACCCGGTGGCCGTGCTCGGCGAGGACCGGCTCGAAGATCCGCCGCTGATGGTTGATCAGCATGTTGGTGAGCCCGGCGTACTCGGTCACCACACCCTTCGGCTTCCCGGTCGACCCGGAGGTGTAGATCGTGTACGCGGGGTGGCGCAGGCGGTCCGGGTCGTCCGGTGCGAACGTCACGTACGGATCGGCCCCGGGCAGGGGCCGGTCCAGCTCGATCAGGTCTCCGTAGAGCCGGGGCGACACGGCGCTCACGGTGAGGATCACCTCGGGCCGGGCGTCCGCGACGATGGTCGCGATCCGCTCGTCCGGGTGGTCCAGTTCCAGCGGTACGTACGCGGCGCCGACGCGCAGCACCGCGAACAGCGCCACGATCGAGTCGAGGGAGCGCGGGATCGCCAGACCCACCGTCGTCTCGGGGCCGATGCCCCGCCGGGCGAGCACACCCGCCACCGCGCGGCTGCGGTCCCGGAGTTGGGCGAAGGTCATGGCCGAGCCGTGGGCGACGAGCGCGACCCGCTGCGGATCACGGTCCGCCGCCCGGTCGAAGCGGTCGACGACGGTGTCCGTGCCGACGTCGGTGCGTCCGGCCGGTTCGGGGGCCGGGCCGAGTCCCGGCAGTGCGCCCACCCGCCCAGTCGATCGGGCCAGGTCCTCCAGCATGCGGAGGTAGTCGTCGAGGAGACGGCGGGCGCCCCCGGGGTCGCCGTCGCGGTGCTCCAGCTTGACCGTGAGCCGGTCGCCGGGCGTGACGACCCAGGTGAACGGGTAGTGCGTGGAGTCGTCGGCCCGCACCGAGGTGATGCCGTGCCTGGCGTTCATCTCGGCGAACGCGTCCAGGTCCAGGAAGTTCTGGAGCACGAACAGGTTGTCGAACAGGGTGCCGTGCCCGCCGGCCCGCTGGATCTCGCCGAGGCCCAGGTGCTCGTGCTCCATCGCCTCGACCCGGGCCGCCTGGACGGCCGACAGGTACGCGCCGACCGTGTCGCCGGGCCGTGCCCGGGTCCACATGGGCACCGTGTTGAGCAGCACGCCGACGATGCCGGAGTGGCCCTCGCCCTCCCGGCCCGAGACGGTCACGCCGAACACGGCGTCACCGCGGCCCGTGCGGGCACCGAGAAGGAGGCCGAACGCACCGGTCAGCACCGTGTTCAGGGTGACGCCGTGCACCCTGGCCGCGTCCCGCAGCAGCTGTGACAGTTCGGCGGAGAACGTGTGCGTGATCGCGCGCGGCAGGCCGTCCGAGAGGGACGGAGCCGGTCCGGCGAGCAGCGTCGGGCCCGGCAGGCCGGCCAGGTGCTCCGCCCAGAAGCGGTTCGACACCTCGGGGTCCCTGGCGTCGAGCATCCGGGCGTAGTCCTCGAAGCCCGGCACGGCCGGAACCGCGACCGGCGGCTCGCCCGCCACGACGGCCTCGTACGCCTCGAACAGGTCCCGCAGCACGATCTCGCGGGACCAGCCGTCCCAGAGCAGCAGGTGGTAGCTGAGCAGCAGGCCGTCCCGGGCGTCGGGCAGCCGCACCACGGTCAGCCGGATCAGCGGCGGTTCGCCCGGGTCGAATCCCGACTCGCGGTCCCGGGTGCGCAGCTCCTCGACCTCCGCGTCGGTCGTCGCGGCGATCGTACGGACGTCGACCCGCCGGCCCGCCTTGAGGACCTGTACGGGGTTTCCGTCGTCGTCGGTGGTGAAGCCGGCGCCCACGACCGGGTGGCGCGCGATCACGTGGGCCATCGCCTCGGCCAGCGCGTCGGTGTCCAGGCGCCGGTCGAAGGTGAACCAGCTCTGCGCGACGTAGTGTCCGGCCGCGCCCGCCATCTGGGCCTGGAAGAACAGGCCCCGCTGGAGAGGGGTGACCGGTGCCGTGCGCTCGGCCGTCGCGGAGGCGTCCGCGATGTGCTCCAGTGCGGTGTGCCAGTGCTCGGTGATCTCGTCGGGTATGCCCTCGGCGAGGGTGAAGGCCGCGTGCAGGCTTCCGGTGGCGTCGTCGGTCCACGCGTTGACCTCGACGGCGTACGGGCTGCCCTGATCGCCGCCGGTGAGGTGCAGCGCCTGGGACTCGCCGCCCCGGCCGAGGTAGTTGAACAGCACCTGCGGGCGGGCGTTCAGCAGCGGGGCCGTCTGCGGGTTGAGGTACCTGAGCCTGCCGTAGGCGACGTGCCCGCACTCGTCCGGCTGGCGTTCGGCGACCTCGCGCGCCGCCGCGACGGGGTCGGTGTGCGCCGTGAGCCGCACCGGTGCAACGGCGGTGAACCAGCCGACGGTACGGGAGTAGTCGTGGTGTTCGAGGGCCGGGACCCGGCCGTGCCGCTCCAGTTCGATCGCGAGATCGGTGGGCGTGGGCTGGATGCGGGTCAGTGCGGTGCGCAGCGCGCCGCACAGCAGCTCGGTGAGACCCACGCCGAGTGCGGCGGGCGCCCTGCGCGTCACGCGGTCGCTCGCCTCGGGCGCGAGCACGACCGTGGTCTCGCGCAGAGCCTGGACCGCGGGCAGCAGCACGGGGGCTCGGAGCGTGGTGACCCAGGGTCCGGGGTCGTCGGTCCCCCGGGCGGACCGGGCCGCCAGTGCTTCGGCGTACTCGCCGTAGGACGTGGTCGGCGGGGCCAGGGCCGCCCCGCTCATGGCGGTGGCCAGGTCGTCGAGGAGGACCAGCCAGGACACCGCGTCGACGGCGAGGTGGTGCACGGTGACCACCAGGGTGCGGCTCGCCTCCAGCCAGGAGAACGCGATGACGTCTCCCGACTCGGGGTCGAGCCGTCCGGCGGCCTCGTTCGCCGCGGCCGTCGCATCGGAAGCGTCCGCCGGCAGGACGGTGACCTCGCGGGCGGGTTCGGTGCGCAGGGCCCACACGCCGTGCTCGATGCGCAGCCGCAACCGGAGGGCCGGGTGTGCGGCCACGACGGCGTTCGCGGCGCGCCGGGCGTCGGCAAGGCCGGTGCCCTCGGCTGCCACCAGCGTCCTGGCCTGGGCGAACCGGGCGAGCGACCCGCCCAGTTCGCGCTGGCGCAGGATGATCGGTGTCGCCGGGAGCGGGCCGTCCTCGCGGCGGGACGGTGCGGACGCCGCGGACTGCGGGGTGTGCGTGGCCAGATGGTCGGCGAGCGCGCGCGGTGTCTTCCACAGGAACACGTCCCGGGGGGCGAGCGGCAGGCCGAGCGCCCTGGCCCGGTTGATCACGGTGATGGAGACGATGCTGTCGCCTCCGGCGCCGAAGAAATCGGTGTCGGCATCCACCGCGGCGCCGGGCAGCGTCCGGGCGAAGATGTCGACCAGTGCGGTGAGCGCGGAGTCGTGCGCGGCCACCGGGGTCTCGTCCTGTGCGGCTCGCTCGGTCAGGGCCGTGCGGTCCAGCTTGCCGTTGACCGTCAGCGGCAGGGAGTCGACCGGCACCACCCGGCCCGGCACCATGTGCACGGGCAGCTTGGCGGACAGCAGGACGGTGAAGTCACCGGGCACCCGGCCCACGACATGCGCGACGAGGTGGTCGCCGCCGTCCGCCACGGTGACGGCCGCATCGACGACGCCGTCGAGTTCCCTGACCGCGGACTCCACTTCGCCGAGCTCGACGCGGAAGCCCTTGAGCTGCACCTGGTCGTCGGCACGGCCGGCGAACTCCAGCTCGCCGTCGAGCGTGCGGCGGGCGAGGTCGCCCGTGTGGTACATGCGGGAGCCGTCGGCCGCGAACGGGTTCGCCACGAACCGGCCCGCGGTGAGCCCCGGCCGTCCCAGGTAGCCGAGCGACACCTGGTCCCCGGCGACGTAGATGGCGCCCACCCGGCCCGGCGGCACCGGCCGGAGCCGGTCGTCGAGCAGGTGGGTCACCAGGCCGGGAAGGGGACCGCCGATCGGGCTGACGTCGTCGCCGGGGCCGAAGTCCTCGTCGGTCAGCACGCGGTGGGTGACGTGGACGGTGGTCTCGGTGATGCCGTACATGTTGACCAGCTCGGGCGCAGCGGTGCCGTGCCGCTCGACCCAGCCGCGCAGCCGCCCGAGGTCCAGCGCCTCGCCTCCGAAGACGATCCGGCGCAGCGTCGTGACCGGTTCACCGGCATGCCGGTCGGCCTCGATGAACTGGTAGAACGCGGACGGGGTCTGGTTGAGCACCGTCACCGCGTGCTCGCGGACCAGCCGGTGGAAGTCGACCGGGGAGCGGGTCAGCGCGTACTCCGGCACCAGCAGTTCGCCGCCGTGCGCCAGCGCGCCCCACAGCTCCCAGACCGCGAAGTCGAAGGAGAAGGAGTGGAACTGGACCCATACGTCGTGCGGGCCGAAGTCCATGCCGGGCCGGGTGTTCGCGAGGAGCGTCACCACGCTGGAGTGCGGGACGACGACGCCCTTGGGCCGACCGGTCGAGCCGGACGTGTAGATGACGTACGCGGGATCGTCCCGGCAGGCATCGGGCCCGGTGGTGTCCTGCGGCAGCTCGTCCCCCTGGACGAGCACGCGGGCCCGCACGCCTGCTCGGACCAGCAGCCGGGTGAAGCGGTCCTGCTGCTCACGGTCCACCAGTACGACCTGCGGGGCGGCGTCGGCGAGGATGTACTCCAGCCGTTCGTCCGGGTACGCCAGGTCCAGCGGTACGTACGCGCCGCCCGCGGTGACGGCCGCGACCAGGGCGACGACCTGCTCGACGGAGCGCGGGACGGCGACGGCGACCCTCTTGCCCGGCCCGGCACCGGCCGCGCGCAGGGCCGAGGCCAGTTCGTTCTTGGCGTCCGCCAGTTCACCGTAGGTCAGTGACCGGGTGGTGCCGTCGAGGGCGCACTGGGTGACGGCGGTGGCTGCCGGGTCGCGGTCCGCGGCGGCGTCGAACAGGTCGCCCAGGGTCGCCGGGGACGTCCCCGCCGGGCTCCGGCCGGCCTCGGGGGCCGGCTCGTCGACCGGGGCGTCCGGCCGGTCGAGCAGGCCGGTGAGGGTCCGGGTGAAGGTGCGCAGGACCGCCTCGGCACTCTCCCGGCGCAGCAGTTCCCCGTCGTAGATCAGATTGAAGCGCGGACGGCCGTCGCGTGCGCGCTCCACCACCAGCGTCAACGGGTAGTGCGGGGCGCCCTCGTTGACGATGCCGGTGATGACCAGCGCGTCGCCGGGCCCGCGCAGTGCGTCCGCATCGGTCGCGACGTCGAACACCACCAGGGTGTCGAACAGGGGGCCGGCGCCTGCCTGACGGCCGATCCGCGCCAGCGAGACGTGCTGGTGCGCCAGCACCGTGCTCTGGTGTTCCCTCACCGAGGCGAGCAGGTCGCGCGCCGTGGTGGCGGCGGTCCACCGGGCGCGCACGGGGATCGTGTTGATGAACAGGCCCACCATGTCTTCGATGCCGGGCACCTCGGCGTCGCGCCCGGACACCGTGGAGCCGAACACGACGTCCCCGCTGCGCAGGATGCCGCCCAGTGTCACCGCCCACGCGCTGTGCACGGCCACGCTCAGGGGCACACCGGCCGACCGGGCGGCCGCGTCGATGTCGTCGGCGGGCTCGACGGCGGTGTCGGCGAACCGTTCGGAGGGGGTGTGCCCCTCGGCCACCAGCGAGGGGCCGGGCAGACCGGCGAGTTCCTCGCGCCACACCCGGTCGCTCTCGTCGTGGTCGCGTCCGGCGAGCCAGCTCACGTAGTCGCGGTAGCCGCCGAGCGGGTACGCGGTCCCCGGCGCGTGGTACTCGGCCAGCAGCGCCCGGAGCATCGGCGGCACCGACCAGCCGTCGGCGATGATGTGGTGCACGGTCTGCACCAGGACGTTGCGGCCGGAGCCGGCGCGGATGAGTGTGTACCGCATCAACGGCCCGGTGGCCAGGTCGAAACCGGCGCGGCGGTCCCGCTCGGCGTGGGCGCGGATCTCGTCGTCGGTGAGGCCGGGGCGGTCCAGCGTGGTGAAGGGCGCCGCCACGCCGCTCTCGACGACGGAGACGACACGGCCGTCGGCGAGGGCCGTGAACCGGGCGGCCAGGTTGGGGTACAGCGTGAGCAGCCGGGTGGCCGCCGCGGCGAGCCGGTCGGCGTCCACCTCGCCGTCCAGCGTCAGGAGTTGCTGCTCGACGTAGCTGCCCGTCGCGTCGTCGTCGAAGACCGAGTGGAAGTACAGGCCCTCCTGCAAGGGGGTCAGCGGCAGGATGTCGCGCAGCGCCGGGCCGTCCAGGCCGTCGACATCGGCCTGGGTGAGCGCCACCAGGGGGAAGTCGCTGGGCGAGTGGCCGCCTTCTTCGAGCGCGGCCAGGGCGGCCAGGGCGGCCCGGAAGTACCGGCCGAGGGTTGCGATGTCCTCGTCGGTGAACATCCCCTCGGGCCAGGAGATGGTGGTGACCAGCTCGTACGCGCCGCTCGCGTCGGGTTCGGCGATCGCGTTGAACTCCAGGGCGCGCGGCATGCGCATCCGCGGGTCGCGCCTCTCGCCCAACTGCCCCGTGGTGCCCGCGAGCTGCCAGTCTCCGGCGGCGCCCGCGTCGAATCGGCCCAGGTAGTTGAACAGCACCTGCGGTGCGGGCTCGGTCGGCCCGGTGTCGGTCAGATACCGCAGGGCACCGTAGGAGACGCCGTTGCCCGGCACCCCGGCGAGGTCCTCCTTGACCGCCTTGAGGGCGGCGGCGAGGTACGCGGGGGCGGTGAAGTCGGCCGCCGCGCCGGGATCCACGGTCACCGGGAACAGGGTGGTGAACCAGCCCACGGTCCGCGACAGTTCCGGCTCGAAGCCGACCGCGTCCGCCACGAATTCCCCCTCGCGGCCGTGTCCTTCGAGTTCGATGCGGGCGAACGTCTGATCCTGCCCGCGGTCGCGGCGCCACCGGGCAAGGGTGACGGCGAGCGCGGTCAGCAGCACGTCGTTGACGCCCGCGTGGAACTTCGCGGGAATCCCGCCCAGCAGTGCGGCCGTGTCCCCGGGCCCGAGGGAGACGGTCTGCGTCCGCTCCCGGGCGACCGTGTCGGCGTCGGTCGGTGCACGCCTGCCCAGCGGTGCGTCCGCTCCCGGCAGGGGGCGCCGGAAGCAGCTGCGGTCCACGTCGGATGCCGCGCGTTGCAGCAACTGCGTCCAGCGCCTGAACGACGTGCCCACCGGGGGCAGTTCGATCGGCGCGCCGGAGGCGAACCGGCGCCATGCCGTGGCCAGGTCGTCCATCAGGATCCGCCAGGACACACCGTCGATCACGACGTGGTGGGCGACCAGGACCAGTTGCCGCGCCTCACGGCGCCACACGGCGCGCAGCATCACACCGCCCGCCGGGTCGAGCCCGTCGGTGGCGAGCGCGACACACTCCGCCGGCGGGCGGTCGCTCTCCTGCCACCCCACGACGGCCTGGCCCGACTCGGGGATGTCGAAGCCCCAGCGGTCGCCGCGCACCAGCCTGGCGCGCAGCATGTCGTGCCGTCCGAGCACGGCGGCGAGGATCTCGTCGAGGGCGTCGGCGGTCAGCTCCGCCGGCGTGTTGAGTACGACCGACTGCACGAAGCCGTCGATCGCGTCCGTGGTCTCACCGAGCCACTGCACGATGGGCGATCCCACCACGGAACCGGTCGCGACGTCGCCGTGGTCCGCGGCGGAGACGTCCTCGCGGCTCGCCACCGCGGCCAGTGCCCCGAGAACGCTGTGGGTGAAGATCTGCCGTGCGGTGACGTAGAGGCCCGCATCCCGCAGTGCGCTCAGCAGTGAGATCGCCAGGATGCTGTCCCCGCCGAGCTGGAAGAAGTCCTGGTCGACACCGGCCTGCTCCAGCCGCAGCACCGCCGCGACGGCCGCGCACACCGCCCGCTCGTCGTCGGTGGCGGGCGCCACGGCGGAGCCGGCGGCGATCACGGGCTCCGGCAGGGCACCCCGGTCGAGCTTGCCGTTCGCGGTGAGCGGGAACTCTTCCATGACGACGAGGTGGGCGGGCACCATGTACTCCACCAGGTGCAGGGCGGCCCACGCCTTGACCTCGTCCGCCTGCAGGTCCTCGTGGCCGGCGGCCGGGATCACGTACCCCACCAGGTAGGTGCCGCCCGCCGTGTTCTTCTTCGCGACGACGCAGGTGTGCCGCACCCCGGGGTGCTCCGCGAGGCCGGCCTCGACATCCTCGATCTCCAGCCGCATGCCGCGGATCTTGATCTGGTTGTCGGCGCGGCCGAGGAAGTCCAGCGACCCGTCCGGGGCGAAACGCGCCAGGTCGCCGGTCCGGTACAGCCGGGACCCGTCCCCGGCGAAAGGATTCGCCACGAACCGGGACGCCGTCAGGCCGGGCGCGTTGACGTACCCGCGCCCCAGGAGGAGCCCTCCCGCGTACAGTTCGCCGCCGACCCCGACCGGGACCGGGCGCAGTTCGTCGTCCAGCACGTACAGCTGGGTGTTGGGGTTGGCCTTGCCGATCGACGTCGACAGGCGTTCGGCCGCACCCCGGTAGATGACGTGGGAGACGCCGATGGTCGTCTCGGCCGGGCCGTAGCCGTGGTACAGGGGGATGTCGAGCCGGGTGCGGAACCGCTCGTACAGCTCCGGGGTCAGCACCTCGCCGCCGCACCACACGTGCCGCAGGCTGTCGAGGCCGCCGGAGTCGCCCGCGATCTCCAGCAGTACGTCCAGCATGGACGACACCAGGTAGGTGAAGGTGACGCGCTGCTCGGCGATCACGCTCAGCAGGTGGTGCGGGTCGCGCTCGCCGCCGGGCCGCAGGATCACCAGTCTGCCGCCGGACACCAGCGGCAGGAAGATCTCGTTGATGGAGATGTCGAAGGACAACGGCGCCTTGAACAGCGACGCGTCGTCGTGGCCGAAGTCCAGGATCTCACCGGCCTGCCACAGCAGGCGCTCGCTGATCGCCTCGTGCCGGATCATGGCGCCCTTGGGCCGTCCGGTCGAACCGGACGTGAAGATCACGTATGCCAGGGCCGTGCCGGGGACGGGGGCCTCGGGCGTCTCGACGGGGTGGGCACCGAACCTCCAGTCGCCGAGGTCGACGGCCACGGCGTCCGGTTCACCCGCTCCGCGCTCACCCGAGTCGTTGAGCTGCAGCACGACCCGGGCGTCCTCGATGACGACGGCCCGTCGCGCGGCGGGCCACTGCGGATCGAGCGGCACGAACGCGCACTTCGCCTGGAGCACGGCGAGGAGCCCGATCACCATCTCGGCGGAGCGGCCCAGCGAGATGCCGACGACCTGTTCGGAGGTGAGACCGCGTTCGATCAGATGATGGGCCAACTGGCCGGCGCATTCGGCCGCCTCACGGTAGGTCAGCGACCGGTGCTCGTCGACGACGGCGACGGCGTCCGGCCTGGTGCGCGCCTGCTCACGGAACATCTCCATGACGGTCGGGCGGGCCCGGTCGGCCCGGGTGTCGTTCCACTCGGCCAGGGTTTCGATCCTGGCCGCCGTGCTGGACGGGCCGATGGTGCCGATGGGCCGGTCCGGGAAGTCGGCCAGGTCGTCCAGTGCGAGCTGCGCGTCGGCCGGGCCGACGCCGTCGGGGACGGTGATGCTCCGGCCGTCCGCGCCGACCTCCCAACCTCCGCTCCCGGCACCGCCGTTGCCGACCCGTCCGAGGACATCGGCGAACAGGGTGCCGGGGGTGAGGTCCAGGCCGTCGGGGCTGTGGCCGCTCGCCCAGTACGAGAGCCCGATGGCGCACGCTTCGGCGATGGTCCGGTCGCCGTAGTCGCCGGTGCGCCTGCGTACGTCGGCCAGGCGGGTGGGAGAAAGCAGTACGCGAGGAGCGCTCGGTTCCATCATCGAAGACTCAGCATCCTTCCAAGGTATGCAGGTCAGCCTAACTTAACCAAGGCTTACCTAACTACCCTCTCGCCAGGCGCGCCAGAGACGCGCGTACCGGCCGCCCAGGGCCACCAACTCCCCGTGCGTTCCCTCCTCCACGACGCGTCCCGCGTCCAGCACGGCGATCCGGTCCGCCGCCATCGCCTGGGTCAGCCGGTGCGCCACGAACAGCGTGGTCCGGCCCGAGCACGCGGCCAGCACGGCCCGCTCCAGCTCGGCGGCGCCCTCGCTGCCCGCCTCCGCGGTCGACTCGTCGAGCACCACCACCGGAGAGCGGCCCAACACCAGCCGGGCCAGGGCGATCTGGGCGACCTTGGTGACGTCCAGGCGCTCACCGCCCTCACCGACCATGGTGTTCAGCCCGTCGGGCAGCAGCTCGAACCACCCGTCGGCGCCGACCGTGCGCAACGCGTCCATCAGCCGGGCATCGCTCGCCTCGGGCGCGGCGAGCCGCAGGTCGTCGGCGAGCGAACCCGAGAACACGTGCGTCTCCTGCGTCAGGATGCTCACCAGGGCCCGCGCCCCGGCCTCGTCCAGACCGGCGAGGTCGTGCGACCCGATGCGCACCGACCCGGCCTGCGGGGTCCCGATGCCGGCGATCAGCGCGGCCAGGGTCGACTTGCCCGCCCCCGTCGCCCCCACCAGGGCGAGCGAGCCGCCGGCCGGGATGGACAGGTTCACCTCCCGCAGCACCGGTTCCTCGCTGTCGGGATAGCTGAAGGTCAGCCCCTCCACCGTCACCGGGTGCGGCCCGGCGTCCGCCGGTGCGACGGACGTGTCGCCCACCAACCGGTCCTCCGCGGGCTCCCCCAGCACCCCGACCAGCCGGGTGAGGCTCGCGCCCGACTTCTGCGCCTCGTCGAAGGTGAACATGATGGCGCCCAGCGGGGTGAACAGCCGGTGGAACATCAGCGGGGCCGCCGACACCTCGCCCAGAGTGGCGGCGTCGGCCTCCAACAGGGCGTACCCGACCACAAGGATCAGGACCAGCCCGATGAACTCGGCGCGGTTCTCCCTGCCGACGAACCGGCCGAAGAACCGGAACACCTCGACGCCGAGCTCGCGCACCCGCCACGACTCGTGGGTGACCTTCTCGCGGACGGCGTCCTCAAGGCGGTACGCGCGGACCGTGTCGATCCCGTTCAGACCGCTGATCAGCGCCTGCGCACGGTCGGCCTGGGCCGCCCGCTGCTTCTGGTAGAGCGGTGCGGACCGGGGCAGATACCAGCGCAGGGCCAGCGCGTACGCGGGCAGCGCGCCTGCGCCGGCCAGGCCGAGCCGCCAGTCCAGTCCGAACATGCCGGCCGTGGCGATGACGACCAGCACGCCCGCCGAGAAGACCGTGGGGACGGCCGTCCGGATGCCCTTGGACAGCACGGCCACGTCGTCACCGACCCGGGACAGCACGTCGCCCCGGCCGACCTGCTCGATGCGTGCGCTCGGCATCCCCAGCACCGCGCGGACGGCGCCTTCCCGCAGCCGTGCGAGCAGATCCGCTCCCAGCCGTCCGATCAGGTACGTGGACACAGCAGTGGCCGCCGCGCCGAGCAGCGCGGCGGCCCCCATCAACACCCCGACCGTGACCAGCACCGAGCGCGATTGGTCCTTGACCACCCCGTCGACCACCCGGCCCAGCAGGAGCACCGGGAGCACCTGGAGCGCCGCCCCGGCCACCGTGGTGAACACGGTGGAGGCCGTCAGCCACGGGGCCCGGCGGCAGTGCGAAGCGACCCAACCGGTGGCCTCGCCTCCGGTCGCCGTGCGCAGAGTTGCCGGGGCGACGCGGGTGTCGGTGTCGCTCACGCCGCGGCCAGGTCTCGCCGGGGACGGGACAGTTCGATCGCCATGTCTAGCCGACCGACTTGACGAGCTCGTCGATCGCGTACGGCAGGGACAGCAGGGTGCCCTGGGACATGGCCGCGCCGACCGCCGGGCCCTCGCTGTCCAGCAGGTACGACACCTTGCCGTTCTTGACGGCCGACAGGTTCTCGAACAGCTTGAACTTCTTCAGCGCCTCCGTGTCCGCCTTGTCGTTGATGACGAAGATGCGGTCGACGTCGACCAGGTCGACGCGCTCGGGGGACAGCACGGTGAAGAACTTGCCGTCGGCGATCTCGTCGATCTTCGTCGCACCCTTGTAGCCGATGCCCGTCACCAGCCGTCCGCGCGCGTCGGTGGTGGTGAACGGCGCGAGCGAGTCCTTGTACCAGGACAGCGCGACGGCGGTCTGGTTCGCGAACTCCGGGTGGGCCTTGCCCGCCGCGTCGAGCTTGTCCTGGATGCCCTGCACCAGCTCGGCGCCCTCGTCCTCCTTGCCGAGCGCCTTGGCGATGTGCACCGCGTTGTCCTGCCACGGCGCGCTGAAGGGCTCCTTCTCGCCCTTGGTGCGGCCCACCGTCGGGGCAATCCTGGAGAGCTTCTCGTAGGCGGCCTGGTCGATCTCGGAGTAGACCGCGACGATCAGGTCCGGCCGCAGGGAGGCGATCTTCTCGTAGTTGGGGCCCGAGTCACCGTTCTTCATGACGACCTCGGGGCGGGTGTCGCCCCACTTGTCCTTCACCCAGGGCCACTGGGTGTTGATGTCGGGGGACTTGCCCGCCGGGTTCGGGTACTGGTCGACCATGCCGACCGGCTTGATGCCGAGCGCCAGGATGGCCTGGTCGTCCGTGTAGCCCACGGAGACGACCCGCCGGGGTGCCTTGGTGACCTTCGTGGATCCGAATGCGTGCTCCACGGTGACCGGGAACGCGCCGGCGGCGGCCGGGGCGTCGTCGCCCTTCTTGTCCGCCGGGTCGGAACCGCATCCCGCGAGGAGGCCGACGCCGAGGGCCGCGGCGGACAGAACCGCCGCCAGCCGCCGCCACGGCTTCACAAGCGTCGTTCGATGGAGAAGCATCCGGAATCCCTTGCCTTCGCGCTGCCCACTGCACCCCTGCGTAAGGGCAGCCAACCTTGTCCTGCGTAAGTAAGGTCAGCCTAGCCTAACCATCAAACTTTCCCTCACCGGGCACGAGTTGGCCCCTCACCCGCCTGCATCGCCCCGTCGCCCCGGTCGCCAGGGATCACGGGACAGCCCTCAGGGGTCGAGCCGGACGTGCGTACGGCCTATCGGCACGATGAGCGGCCGATCGCCCACCGGGTCGTCGATCACCGCGGCGTGCAGCCCGAACGCCTCGTGCAGCAACTCGGCGGTGATCACGTCCCGCGGGTGCCCCTGCGCCAGGATCGATCCCGCCCGCATCACGACGAGGTTGTCGCTGTAGCGCGTGGCCAGATTGAGGTCGTGCAGCACCATGACCACGGTGCACCCCGACTCGTGCAGGTCGTCCACCAGGTCGAGCACGTCGATCGCGTGCGCCAGGTCCAGATAGGTGGTCGGCTCGTCCAGCAGCAGCAGATCGGTGCCTTGGGCCAGGGTCATCGAGATCCAGACGCGCTGGCGCTGCCCGCCGGAGAGCGAGTCGACCGGGCGGTCGGCCAACTCGGACACTCCGGTCATGGCCAGCGCACGCTCCACGACTCCGGCGTCGTCCGACGACCACTGCCGCAGCCAACTCTGGTGCGGATGGCGCCCCCTGGCGACCAGGTCGGCCACCGTCAGCCCCTCCGGCGCGACCGGCGCCTGCGGCAGTAGACCGAGCTTCTTCGCCACGTCCCTGGTCTTCAGCTTGACGATGTCCTCGCCATCCAGCACGACCGTCCCCCTGGCCGGCTTGAGCAGCCGTGTCAGGGTGCGCAACAGGGTGGACTTCCCACAGCCGTTGGGGCCGATGATCGTGGTGATCACCCCCGGGGGAATCGCCACGTCGAGATCGTCGATGACCGTCTGGCCGCTGTATCCGACCGTGACTCCCCTGGCTGCCAGCCGTGAGACGTCCTCGCCTCCGGATTCGCGCCCGGATTCGGCCCCGGATCCGACCCCGGATTCGGCCTCGGTGATGAACTGAGCGGCCACAAGCCCCCCTTGATTAGGTTCGCCTTACTTTTCTACCATCTACCTGAGGTTCGCCCGCACCAGCAGATGGACGAGGAACGGGCCGCCGATCGCGGCCGTGACCACACCGACCGGGAGGGTGATCGGCAGCGCCGTGCGCGCGACCAGGTCCGAGCCGATCAGCAGCAGCGCTCCGACCAGGCCCGAAGCCACCATCGGCGGCGTCGGGTACTTCGCCAGACGCATCGCCACCTGCGGCGCCACCAGAGCGACGAACGGAACCGGGCCCGCCGCGCTCACCGCCACAGCGGCCAGCAGGACCGCGCACAGCAGCAGGATCGCCCGCACCCTCGTGTACCGGACGCCCAGCCCGGCGGCGACCTCGTCGCCGAGGTGCATCGGCTTGAACTGGAACGCGGCAGCGGCCGCGACGACGACGAGGACGAGCGTGCACCAGAACGCCACCCGGACCGCGTCCCACGACCGGTCCTCCAACGAGCCGACCAGCCACGCCTGGGCCCTGGCCACGTCCCTGATGTCGGCCGAGACCAGCAGCCAGGTCGTGATCGCCTCCGTCACGGCGCTCACCGAGATGCCGATGAGGATGAGCCGGAAGCCGTCGATCCCGCGCCGCCACGCCAGGAAGTACACCAGCAGCCCGGTGCCGAGACCGCCCGCGAGCGCCGCCGCGGACAGGCCCACCGAGCTGACGACCGCCGCGGCGGCCCCGCCCGACACCGTCACCAGTAACACCGCGACCGCACCGGCTCCCCCGGTGATGCCCAGGATGTCCGGGCTGGCGAGCGGATTGCGCGCGACGGACTGCGTGATCGCCCCGGACATCCCCAGCGCGATCCCCACGACGAGGCCGGCCAGGGCCCGCGGCATCCGCAGGTCCATGACCACGAACTCGTCGACCTGTTCACCCCGGCCGAGGATCGTGGCGATCACCCGGGACAGGCCGATGGGGAAGTCCCCGACGCCGATGGAGAGGCAGAACACCAGGAAGGTCGCCGCCATCAGCAGCAGCGTGACCAGGACGAGCCAGGGCCGCCATACGAACGACACGTGGCCGAGCCGCACGCCCGGCGCCACCGATGGATTCACGTCTGCCCCGTTCATGCGTTCTTGAACTTTCCCCGCCACACCAGAACCGCGAAGAACGGGGCGCCGAGAAGGGCGACCACGACGCCCGCGTCCAACTCCCCCGGCCGCACCACCAAGCGCCCCACGATGTCGCAGACCAGCAGGACGGCGGATCCGAGCAGACCCGCGTACGGCACCAGCCAGCGGTAGTCCGGCCCGGTCAGGTACCGGGCCACGTGGGCCACCATGAGCCCGAGAAACGCGATGGGGCCGCACGCCGCCGTGGCCGCACCCGCCAGCAGGGTGATGGCGACGATGCCTGTCGTCCGGCTCAGCGCGATGTTCACTCCCAGCCCCCGTGCCACGTCGTCGCCCAGGTTGAGCAGGTTGAGAGCGGGCAGGGTCGTCAGCGCCAGCACCAGTCCGACCGCTATGAACGCGGTCACCGGCCAGATGACGTCGAATCCGGCACCGGCCACGGAGCCCGCGTTCCAGAACCGCAGCGCGTTCAGCGACTTCTGGTCGGACAGCGCGACCGCCGTGGTCATCGCCGCGAGGAACACCGTGATCCCTTGCCCGGCCAGGGCGAGCGTCAACGGGTTGCCCGCTCCCCGGCCGACACTCGCAAGACCGAAGACGACGACACCGGCGACCGCCGCTCCCGCGAAGGCGAACCAGACGTACTGGAACGGGTCGGCGAACCCGAACACCGCGATCACCGACACCACGGCGAAGGAGGCGCCGGAGTTCACCCCCAACAGGCCCGTGTCGGCGATGGGGTTGCGCGTGTACCCCTGGATCAGCGCACCGCCGACCCCCAGGGCGGTGCCCGCCACGATCGCGAGGACCGTCCGGGGCACCCGCACCGTCTGCACGATGAGCCTGATCTCGGTGAGCCGCTGGTCGGACTCGGGCACCGCGAACAGGCCGTGCCAGACCTCGGCGGGACTCAACGCCCGTGCGCCGACGGCCAACGAGACCGCCGCGGCGACCACGAGGATCACCACAAGCATGCCCAACCCCACCACCCGCCGCCGACGGGCTCCTGTCGTGCCCCCGGGCGCGGGGCGCTCAACTGCAGTCGTGCACATGTCGAGGTACGCCATCCCTTTGATCCACCGGGGACGCATGGCCGGTTGGACCCCCGGCCTCGGACGAGGCCGGGGTGCGCCCACACCGCCGCTTGCGCCCCGGTCCCCTTGCGGAGCGTTGCGGAACGGGTGCGCGCTCAGCTCGACCGGTGACGGAACCAGGGCGTGCCGGGCGCTGAACCCGTGGGCGGATTAGGGCCTCTCGCGGACGGTGCCGCCGGTGCCGTCGGCGACCGGCCGGGCCTCGTCGGAGGTGGACTTGACGCCCCGGTCGAGCAGCGAGTCCAGGATCTCGCCGACCCGTATCGCGGTGTTGGACAGCAGGGACGTCGTGATGCCGTGCGTGTGCTCCGTGCCGCCCTGCAGGTAGATTCCGCAGCGCAGGCCCGGGTCCGTCGCGACGCGGTAGTCGCGCTCGACGCGGACGCGGCCCTCGTCGTCGCGCAGGCAGCGGTCGGCGACCTCACCGAGGAGGCCGAGAGGGTCGGCGGGGCTGTAGCCGGTGGCGAACACCACGACGTCGGCGTCCACGTGCGTCTCCTCGCCCGTGACGAGGGACTTCACGGTGGCACGGACGCTGTCGGGCTTCTCCTCGACGCCGGTGACCCGGGACACGTTGAGGAAGCGCAGCCGTTCGGTGCCGAGGACCTTCTCCTGGTACATCTGCCGGTACAGGTCGTCGATCAAGTCGATGTCCACCACGGAGTAGTTGGTGTTGCCGTGGTAGTCCATCAACCGGTTCTTGACGCTCTCGGGCGCGGCGAAGTAGTCGTCGACCGCCCCGGGGTCGAAGATCCGGTTGGCGAAGCTGCTGTCGTCGGCGGGGCTGTAGCCGTAGCGGGAGAAGACCGCGCAGACCTCGGCCCGGGGGAAGCGGCGGTGCAGGTAGGCGACGTTCTCCGCGGCGCTCTGCCCGGCGCCCACGACGATGAACCGCGAGGGCGAGGTGCCCTCCAATCCGCCGACCTTCCGCAGCAGATCGGAGTTGTGCCAGACGCGGTCGCCGCGCTCCACGCCCTCCGGCACGACGGGGCGCAGCCCGGTGCCTATGACGAGGTTGCGGGCCCGGTGGACCTTGAGGCCCTCTCCCGACCTGACGGTCACGTCCAGGTACTCCACCGCACCGTCGTGGACGAACGGCGTGACGGAGACGACCTCGTGGCCGTAGGAGACCATGTCGTCGACCTTGGCCGCGGCCCACTCGAAGTAGTCGTGGAACTCCACCCGCAGCGGGAAGAGGTTCTTGTGGTTGATGAAGTCGATCAGCCGGCCCTTGCTCTGCAGGTAGCAGAGGAAGCTGAACTCGCTGGCCGGATTCCGGAGCGTCACCAAGTCCTTGAGGAAGGACACCTGCATGGTGGCGTCGTCGATCAGCATGCCCCGGTGCCAGCCGAAGCCCGGCTGCTGCTCGAAGAAGTGGGCGGTGACCGGCTCCTGCCTGCCGACGTGTGTGTTGTGCTCGCTGAGCGCGATCGCCATGGCCACATTGGAGGGGCCGAAGCCGATGCCAATGAGGTCGTGGACCAGTGGTGCGTCGCCAGGAAGAACCTGTGACATGTCACTCCCATCGTGCGGGAAAGCCGCCTGTCAGGCGTGGGGGAAGGTGCGAAGAGCGGGTACGCCGACGGAGCGGCCCAGCTAAACTTAGGTGAGCCTAAGCTAATCATTCAATGCTGTCGACAGGGCAAACCGGGAGACCGGGCATTAACACCCCGTCAACCGGGCTTCGACGCCACTCTATTGCAAACTAAGGTAAGCCTTGCTTTACTTGCCGTCGGTCTGTCCCTGCCCTGAGGAGGAACCCCATGCGGGTCGTCATGTTCGGTTACCAGACCTGGGGGCACCGAACCCTGCAAGCCCTCCTGGACTCCGAGCACGACGTGGTACTGGTCGTGACGCACCCCAAGAGCGAGCACGCGTACGAGAAGATCTGGAGTGATTCCGTCGCCGACCTCGCCGAAGAGCACGGCGTACCGGTCCTGATCCGCAACCGCCCCGACGACGACGAGCTGTTCGAGCGCCTCAAGGAGGCGGACCCGGACATCATCGTGGCCAACAACTGGCGGACATGGATCCCCCCGCGAATCTACGGCCTCCCGCGCCACGGCACGCTGAACGTCCACGACTCGCTGCTGCCGAAGTACGCCGGCTTCTCCCCGCTGATCTGGGCCCTGATCAACGGCGAGCCCGAAGTGGGCGTCACCGCGCACATGATGGACGACGAACTCGACGCCGGCGACATCGTCCGGCAGGAGGCGGTCCCGGTCGGGCCGGCGGACACCGCCACCGACCTCTTCCACAAGACCGTCGACCTCATCGCCCCGGTCACCATCGGCGCACTCGGCCTCATCGCCGCCGGACAGACGGAGTTCACCAAGCAGGACCGCTCCCGGGCCAGCTTCTTCCACAAGCGGTCCACCGAGGACATCCGCATCGACTGGACCTGGCCGGCGGAAGACCTCGAACGCCTGGTCCGCGCCCAGTCCGAGCCGTACCCCAGCGCCTTCACCTTCCACAGGGGCAGGCGCCTGGAGGTCCTCGCCGCGGTCGTGTCCCAGAGCCGCTACGGCGGTACGCCCGGCCGCGTCTTCTACCGCGAGGGCGACGGCGTGGTGATCGTCGCCGGAGCCGACGCCCGCACCGGCCGCAACCACGGCCTGGCCATCACGCGCATACGCACCGAGGACGGCCGGGAGATGCCCGCGACGGAGTACTTCACCTCCATGGGCGGCTACCTGGCCAACCGCCCCTGACGCACCGGCACCACCGCGGTCCCGTGGCCGGCGCCGCCTTCACTCGCTCCGGGTCGGTGAGCGGCCCGCAGGCTTCCGGTCAGGGGGTCGCCGCGGAGACGACATAGACGACAGGGTTCATCGGATCGGTCATGTTCACGGTGATGTCCTGGGTGGGCCGCGAACCCTTGTTGGTGTGCGTGGTGCCCGCCCACGCGACGCCGGGGTTGAAGCTCCAGCCCGAGACCTCCTGGTCGCGGGCGCCGATGCTGACCTTGCCCGTCTCCAGCTCGGCCCGGCCGCTGCCCAGTCGGCTCAGGAACCGGTCCAGCCCGGCGGAGGTGGTGCGGAACTCCACGTACAGGCGGCTGGCCTTCCAGTTGTTGGTCTCGTAGTACTGCACGTCCAGCGCGTTGCCGGGCATCGGCAGCTCGAAGATCCGGCGCTGCAGCCGGGACGGCCAGCCCTCCTGGAGCCCCTGCGCGGACGCCTTGGACTCCTTGTTCTGGCCGGAGCGGCGGCTCTGGCCCGCGGAGATCAGCAGGTAACCGGCCGGAATGCCGATGAGCAGCACGATGATGGTCGCCGTGATCAGGCGGCGGCGGATCATCCGGCGCCGGTCCTGCGGCGGCCTGTCGTCGTCGGGCGGCGAGGACTGGCGCGGCAGGACGGGGTGCTCGGCTGCGGTCATGTCTGTGGGGATCCCTAGGAGGTGCGAGTGTTGCGCGTGTTACGGATGGTGCTCGCGGCCTGGTCGTAGATCTGCGCGTACCGCTCGTACCGCTCGACGCGGCGGCGGTTGGTACGGCGGAATCTGCGGGCCACCAGCCTGGCCAGGTCGGCGGCGCCGACCATACCGGCCTCCGGGCCGAGCTGCGCCTTCGCGATCCGGGCCTCGGGGCGGTAGCCGCGGCCGGTGAGGTGGCGCTTGAAGGCGTCCCTGGCGGGGCCGATCAGCAGGTCGTCGGCGGCGCTGACACCGCCTCCGATGACGAAGCAGGAGGGGTCGAGGGCGGCGGCCAGATTGGCGATGCCGACGCCGAGCCACTGGCCGATGTCCTGGAGGAGCTCGACGCACATCGCGTCGCCCTCGCGGGCCAGTTCGGTGATGAGCGGCCCGGTGATGTCGGGGATGTTCCCCTTGACGCGCTCGATGATGCCGTGGGCCACCGGGGAGTCGGCCGCGGCCAGTTCCTTGGCCTCGCGGACGAGGGCGTTGCCGGAGCTGTACTGCTCCCAGCAGCCGCGGTTCCCGCACGGGCAGCGGTGCCCGCCGGGCACCACCTGCATGTGGCCGAACTCACCGGCGACCCCGTACTTGCCGCGCTTGACCTGTCCGTCCTCCAGGATCGCGCCGCCGATGCCGGTACCGAGCGTGATCATGACGAGGTGGTCCTCGCCGCGGCCCGCTCCGAAGCGCCACTCCGCCCAGGCGGCGGTGTTGGCGTCGTTGTCGACCATGACGGGGACGACGAGGCGGGAGGCGAGGGCGTCGCGCAGCGGTTCGTCGCGCCAGGCGAGGTGCGGGGCGAACAGCACCTTGGAGCGGTCCGCGTCGACCCAGCCGGCCGCCCCGATGCCCACGGCGTGCACGTCGTGCCGGTCGGAGAGGTCCAGGACCAGCTCGACGATGGTGTCCTCGACGACCTTGGGGCTCTTGGACTTGTCCGGCGTCTCGGTGCGCAGCTGCTCCAGGATGTTGCCGTCGGCGTCGACGACACCCGCCATCACCTTCGTGCCCCCGATGTCGATGCCGACGGTGGGTACCCGCGGCGCCGTGAGGTGCGAGCGCCGCTCCCGGGTGCCCACCGTCCGCAGGACGGTGGCGCGGGCGGAGCCGCGGTGTGTGAAGTCGCGGTACGTGCTCATCGTCCCTGCGGGGTCTGGGGGGAACCGGGGCGGTGCTCCCGGCGGCGGACGGTGCCCGTCGGGCTCGATTCTGCCACTGCCGGGACACCGCGGTCGGCGGACCCGTTGGCAGGGGCCCGCACGGGCCCGTGGTCAGCGCGGGTCGTCGGTGACCGGGCGGCCGCCCAGATGGGTCGGGCCCGGGGCCCGCTCCAGCTCGTGGCCGAGCTCCTCCAGCTCGCTGCCGCCCGCCATCTGGCGGGTCAGCTCGTCCAGGGTGATGCTCGCCCGGGTGTGGCTGCCGGACATGGCGCCCCGCTTGAGCAGGACGAACCGGTCACCGACGAGATACGCGTGGTGCGGGTTGTGCGTGATGAGGACCACGCCGAGGCCGGCGTCGCGGGCGGCCGCGACGTACTTGAGGACGACGCCGGACTGCTTGACGCCCAGCGCGGCGGTCGGCTCGTCCAGGACGAGGACCTTGGCGCCGAAGTAGACGGCCCGCGCGATGGCGACACACTGGCGCTCGCCGCCGGAGAGCGTACCGATCGGCTGGTCGACGTCGCGCAGGTCGATGCCCATGCGCAGCAGCTCGGAGCGGGTCGTCTCGCGCATCAGCCGCACGTCGAGACGCTTGAAGGGGCCCGCGCCGGTGGTCGGCTCGGAGCCGAGGAAGAAGTTCCGCCAGACCGGCATGAGGGGGACAACGGCAAGGTCCTGGTAGACCGTGGCGATACCCCGGTCGAGGGCGTCGCGCGGGTTGGCGAGGGCGGTCTCCTCGCCGTCGATGAGGAAGCTTCCCGCGTCGTGCCGGTGCAGCCCCGCGATGATCTTGATCAGGGTGGACTTGCCGGCGCCGTTGTCGCCGAGGACACAGGAGATCTCCCCGGCGTGGACCTCCAGCGAGACGTCCTGGAGTGCCTTGATGTTGCCGTAGAACTTGCTGACGTGGTCGAGCTCGACGAGCGCCCGGGGGGTCGTCTCCCGGCCGGCCGGTGCCTGGGGGGCCGTCATGTCGTCGCCTCCGCGCGCTTGCGTACCCATGCGTTGAGCAGGGTGGCCAGGAGCAGCATGGCTCCGAGGAAGAACTTGAACCAGTCCGGGTTCCACTCCGCGTACACGATGCCCTTGCTGGTCATGCCGAAGATGAAGGCACCGACCGCCGAGCCGATCGCGGAGCCGTAGCCGCCGGTGATCAGGCAGCCGCCGATGACGGCCGCGATGATGTAGATCAGCTCGTTGCCGACGCCCTCGCCGGACTGCACCACGTCGTACGAGAACAGCAGGTGCTGCCCGGAGACCCAGGCGGCGAAGGCGACCCCGAGGTAGAGCCCGATCTTGGTGCGGATCACCGGGACGCCGACCGCACGGGCCGCGTCGGCCTCGCCGCCGACCGCGAAGATCCAGTTGCCGAAGCGGGTGCGCAGCAGGATCCAGGTGGCGATCGCCACGAGCACGGCCCACCACAGGATGGTGACCTTGAACTCGACGCCGCCGATGGTCCACTGCGAGGCGAAGACCTGCCGGGCCGAGTCGAAGCCCTCCATGTCGCCGATGGACTTCGTCGACACCGTCCCGCTGATCAGCTTGGTGAAGCCCAGATTGAGGCCGGTCAGCATCAGGAACGTGCCGAGCGTGATGATGAAGCTCGGCAGTTTCGTCCGGGTCAGCATGAAGCCGTTGAACGCCCCGATGGCCAGCGTGACCAGCAGCGACACGAAGACCCCGACCCAGACGTTGGCCGTCATCTGGTAGCTGGACATCGACGAGACCAGCGCGGAGCTGGTGACGAGCACACCGGCGGAGAGGTCGAACTCGCCGCCGATCATCAGCAGCGCCACCGGCGCGGCCATGATCCCGATGGTGGAGGCCGCGTAGAGCACCGTGCCGAGGCTGGAGGCGCGCAGGAAGCTGTCGGCGACGATCGAGAAGAAGATGAAGACGGCCGCGGCGCCGACCACCGAGCCGAGCTCGGGGCGGCCGAGCAGTCTGCGCAGCGGTGAGGTGCGCAGCAGCCGCTCGTCGGCCGCGGCCGGGGCGGGTGGGCCCGTGACGGTGCTCATCGGGTCCCCCGCTTCGTGTACTCCGCCAGCTCGGCGGCGTCCTTCGAGGTGATGATCTGCGGGCCGGTGAGGACCGGGCGCCCGCCGCCGAGGACGTTGCGGTTGTACCGGTAGAGCCAGAGCAGGTCGACGGCCTCGTACCCCTGGAGGTAGGGCTGCTGGTCGACGGCGAAGCCGAGGCTCTTGTCCTGGAGGGCGGTGGCGACCTTGGCGTTCAGGTCGAAGGTGTCGATCTCGGCCTTGCTGCCCGCGGTCTTCTTCGCTTTGACGGCGGCGTCCGCGAACGGCGCCCCGAGGGTGACGACCGCGTCGATGCTCTTGTCGGCCTGGAGCTTGGCCTCGATCGACGCCTGGACGTCGGGCATGTTGGTGCCCTCGACGTACAGGTTCTGCATCTGCCCGTCGAACGCCTTCTTCGCTCCGGCGCAGCGCTGCTCGTGGCCGACGTTGCCCTGCTCGTGCAGGATGCACAGAGCCTTCTTGCGACCGCGCGCGTTGAGCTCGTCGCCGACCGCCTCGCCCGCGATGGACTCGTCCTGGCCGATGTGGGTGAGCGCGCCGAACTGCTTGGACTCCGCGGAGCCCGAGTTCACCGTGATCACCGGGATGCCGGCCTTGGTGGCCTTGGCGACGACGTCCTTCATCGCGTCGGGCTTGGCGAGCGTGACGATCAGCCCGTCGACCTTCTGGTCGATGGCGGCCTGGACGAGCTGGGCCTGCTGCTGCGCCTCGTCGTTGTGCGAGTACAGGAACTTGATGTTGTCCTTGACGGCCGCCTGCTCGGCGCCCCGCTGGACGATGTCCCAGAAGGTGTCGCCGTCGCCCGAGTGGGTGACCATGGCGAAGGTCCACCGGGGCGTGTCCACCGCGGCCCGGCCCTCGGCGGCAGCCCGAGCCGCGCGCTCCTCCGCCCGCTTGCCGCCGGTGCTGCTGCATCCCACGAGGGAGACCCCCAGCACCGCCGCAAGCACGGCGCCCATCGCACGTACCCCTGTCCGAACCCTTGCCACGACGCCGTGCCCTTCTTGTGCTGCTCGCTGTGCTCTTTGGTGGGGCCGGGGACGATTCGTCCCCGGCCCGGCTGGCCAAGTATCCCCGAGTCGCCGACGGCGCCGCCCGGCAGGGGCGGCACACCTCCGCGGGCGCCGGGAGCCCCCGGCGGTGCGCGCGACGGTCCCCGGGTGCCGCGCGCGGTGTATTCCTCCAGCCGCGGTACGTCGGCGGCGGCGGTGGCCGCCGGGCCCATGGGCACCGGTTCTCCGCCGCCGATGGCGGCCGTGGCGATCCGGGGCACTGCCGTGCGCGGGGTACGCATCCGTGGGTCCGCCTTCCCTCCCGGCCGCCCGAGTGCGACTGGAGGAGTTGTAGCGGCGGGCGCACGAGACGTCAACGGGGCCGGGTGGCCGTCGTCACCGCACGAGCAGCTGGAAATCGAAGGAGTAGCGCGAGGCCCGGTAGATGTGGGAGCCGAACTCGACCGCGCGCCCGGTGTCGTCGAAGGCGGTGCGCTCCATCGTCAGCAGGGCGGCCCCTTCCGTCTCGGCGAGTACGGCCGCCTCCGCGGCGGTGGCGAGCCGCGCTCCGACGGTCTGGCGGGCGCTGTGCAGGGTGATGCCGCAGCCGCGCATCATCCGGTACAGGCCGGTGGTCTCCAGCCGGCCGGTGTCCAGGTCGACGGTCCCGAGGGGCAGCTGGTTGCGCAGCAGCGCCAGCGGCTCGTCGTACGCGTACCGCAGCCGCTCGACGAGATGGACGTCGGTGCCCTCCGCGATGCCGAGGGCGCCGGCGGCCTCGGCACCGGCGGGCTCGACGGTGTTGCGCAGCACGCGGGTCGCGGGGTGCCCGCCCGCCGCCTCCAGGTCGTCGTACAGACTGCTCAGTTCGAGCGGGCGCCGGACCCGGCTGTGCACGATCTGGGTGCCGACGCCGCGGCGGCGGACCATCAGGCCCTTGTCGACCAGTGACTGGATGGCCTGGCGGACGGTGGGCCGGGACAGGCCGAGCCGGGCCGCGAGTTCGATCTCGTTGCCGAGGAGGCTGCCGGGGGCGAGTCGGCCCTGCTCGATGGCCGCTTCCAGTTGCTGGGCCAGCTGGTAGTACAGGGGAACCGGGCTGGTGCGGTCCACACCGAGTTCGAGTGCGACGGGGTCGGTGGTGGGTTTGGGCACGCGTGGAGGGTAACCCCCGGGTCAGAAACTCCGGTAGTCAGGTCGTTCTGTTGTCCGGACAGTATGAACATCGAACAAGCCGCACCTTGTCAGGACATATGGTTGACAGCGCAGCCGGGGGGCGGCACGTTGGGTCCATGCGCATCGGACTCATCGGCACCGGCCGGATCGGTTCCTTCCACGCGGCCGTGCTGGCCCGCCATCCCGAGGTGGACGTGCTGGTGGTGGCGGACACCGACCGGGCGCGGGCGGCCGGGGTCGCCGGCCGCATCGGCGCGACGGCCGCGGACAGCGCCGCCGAGGTGTTCGGCTCGGGGGTGGACGCCGTGGTGATCGCCTCGGCCACGTCGGCGCACGCGGAGCTGATCGGGCAGGCCGCGCGGGCGGGACTGCCCGCGTTCTGCGAGAAGCCGATCGCCCTGGACCTGCCGGGGACACTCAGCGCGCTGCGCGAGGTCGAGGAGGCCGGAAGCGTCCTCCAGCTGGGCTTCATGCGCAGGTTCGACGCCGGGTACGGGGCGGCGCGCGCCGCCGTGCGGGCGGGGGTGCTGGGCCGGCTGCACACCGTGCGGGCGATGACGATGGACCCGGCGCCGCCGCCCGCCGCGTACCTGCCGCTCTCCGGGGGGCTGTACCGGGACTGCCTGGTCCATGACTTCGACATGCTGCGATGGGTGACGGGCCGCGAGGTGACCGAGGTGTACGCCACCGGATCGGACGCCGGGCCCGAGATGTTCCGGGCGGCCGGCGACGTCGACACGGCGGCGGCCCTGCTGACCCTCGACGACGGCACCCTGGCCACGGCGACGGCCACCCGCTGCAACGGCGCCGGTTACGACGTGCGGATGGAACTGGCGGGCGAGCTCGGCCAGGTCACGGTCGGCCTGGACGACCGTACGCCGGTCACCTCGGCCGAGCCGCGGGGCCCCGCCGCACCGCGCAGCCCCTGGCCGGGCTTCCTGGAACGGTTCGCCCCGGCGTACGAGGCGGAACTGGACGCGTTCGTACGGGTGGTGCGGGGCGAGCTGCCCAATCCGTGCGACGGCCGGGAGGCGTGGTACGCGCTGCTGGTCGCGGAGGCGTGCGAGGTGTCCCGCCGGGAGCGGCGCCCCGTGGAGATCGCGGAGATCGCCGCGGGCGCCGCCCGTCCGGTGGAACCGGCCCGCCCCGCCTCCTGACCGGCGGCGAGCCCCGGACGGCTCAGGAGGGCGATGTGGCGGACAGTACGGTGCCCTGCGCGACCGCGCAGAGCGTCTCGGCCCCGTCGCCTCCCGCGGCGAACAGCTCGCAGCGGACCACGGCCTGGCGGCGGCCGGTGTGCACGACCTCGGCGCGGGCGACGAGTGTGCTGCCGGTGGCGGGCCGCACGTACTGGATGGAGAAGCCGCCGGTCAGCACGGCGGGGCCGAGCGTCGTCCCGGCGGCGAAGGTGATCGAGTTGTCGGCGGCGTAGGCCAGGACTCCACCGTGCAGAAAACCGTTCTGCTGCTGGAGTTCCTGCCGGATGTCCACTTCGAGGGTGGCCGCGCCGTCCCCGAAGGCGGTGATCCGCGCCCCGACGAGGCCGCTGAACGGCTGGCTGTCGAGAACCTTCTGTGCCATCTGCAAGTCAAGTCCGGTCATGACAGAGGTTCTTACCTCACCAGCGGACGGGCAGTCGGCGCACCCCCCGGATCAGCAGCCCGGGGATCCAGTCGAACTCGCCCTCGTCCGCGTCCAGTACGAGGCCGGGGCACCGCTCCAGCAGTGTACGGATCGCGATCCGGCCCTCCATCCGGGCCAGCGGGGCACCCATGCAGAAGTGGCTGCCGTGGCCGAAGGCCAGGTGCCCTTGGGTGTCGCGGCGGATGTCGAAGGTGTCCGGCCGAGGGTAGCGGCCGTGGTCGTGGTCGGCACCCGCCAGGGAGACCAGGACCGGCTCGCCCGCCGGGATGACCCGGCCCCCGATCTCGATCTGCTCGCGGGGGAAGCGGAACGTGGCGGTCTCCACCGGGCCCTCGTAGCGCAGCATCTCCTCGACGGCGCCGTCCATCAGGCCGGGGTCGGCGCGGAGAGCGGCCAGTTGGTCCGGGTGTCCGAGCAGCGCGCGTACCCCGTTGGAGATCAGGTTGACCGTGGTCTCGTGGCCCGCGACGAGCAGCAGGAACGCCATGCCCACGAGTTCGTCGGGCGACAGGCCGTCCCCCTCCTCGTCCCGCGCCCTGACCAGCGCGCTCATCAGGTCGTCACCCGGTGAGCACCGTTTGTCCTCGATGAGCTCGCCGAGATACCGCCCCATGGCGGCCACCGTCTCGGCCTCCTCCTGCGGCGTGGCCGGATAGATGACGCCGTTCGACAGCCGGCGGAACAGCTCACGGTCCAGGTCCGGCACACCGATCAGTTCGCAGATGACGGTCATGGGCAGGGGGAAGGCCAGCGCGTCGACGAGATCGGCATGCCCCGACGGCACCATCGCGTCGAGGAGTTCGTCGGTGATCTGCTGGACGCGCGGACGCAGGGCCTCGACCCGGCGGGCGGTGAACTCCCGGGCGACGAGTTTGCGCAGCCGGGTGTGGTGCGGCGCGTCGAGCTCCAGCATGTTGGCGAAGATCGGGGAGCTCTCGACGGGCGCGCCGGGCAGCCCGCGCCAGTCCTTGCCGAGCCGCTGATCGGCGAGGGCCGCGCGGGCCTCGTCGTACCCCACCACGAGCCAGGCCCGCTCGATGTCGTCGGTGCGGACGGTGTGCACGGGGCCCGCGGCCCGCAGCTTCGCGTAGTACGGATAGGGATCCGCGGTGAAGTCCTTGACTCCACGCAGATCGACATCGGCACAGCCACTGGCATCGGACATGGGATCGCCCCTCCCGGTCTGAACGGCTCGATCGTCTCGGATCGACCGGCTCAGCCTATGCCGCCGGTTTCCGGAGCGTCGTCGTCGAGCAGGCCCGCGTCGTGCACCAACAGCGCGATCTGGACACGGTTGTTGAAGTCGAACCTGGCCAGGATCCGGGACACGTGCGTCTTCACGGTCGCCACACTGAAATGGAGCGCCGCGGCGATCTCGGCGTTGGAACAGCCATGGGCCACGGCAACGGCGACCTCGCGTTCCCGCTCGGCCAGTGCGGCGATCCGCCGCCGTGCCCGGCCGGCCCGGTCGTCGTGGCCGCTCCCCGGCCGGGTCCCGGCGGCGCGGGCCATGAGCCGGCGGGTCACCGCCGGCGACAGCACCGGATCGCCGGCCGCCACCCGCCGCACCGAGTCGACGATCTGCGCCGGAGGGGTGTCCTTCAGGACAAATCCGGCCGCTCCGGCGCGGATGGCCCGCAGCACCTGCTCGTCGGCGTGGAAGGTCGTCAGGACGATGACCTCCGGAGCGTGGGGGCGGGTACGCAGGGCCTCGGTCGCGGTCAGCCCGTCCATGGCCGGCATCCGGATGTCCATCAGCACGACATCCGGGCGGAGCCGGTCGACGAGTTCCGCCACCTCGGTGCCGTCGGCCCCCTCCCCCACGATGTCGATGTCGTCTGCGCCGCCGAGCATGAGCGCGAGTCCGGCCCGTACGAGCGGGTCGTCGTCGACGATGAGCAGCCGGACGGGCTGCGCCACGGGATCCATGGCGGTCGGGGTGGTCATGACGACAACCGTAGCCAGGGCCGGAGACCCGGCGCGCCGGAGACCGTCGCATCCGCCCGTCAACGCCCGCCGGCCTCGGCGGGCACGGCCGACACAGCGGCCGTGGCAGGACGGGCCGCAGGTCCGTGGCGGGCCTCGCGGCCTCGGCCGTCCATGGCGGTCAGAGCGGCCACGGCAGCCAGGCCCGGATACCGAAACCGCCACCCGGTTCCGCTCCGTGGTCGAGGCGGCCGCCCGCCAGAGTGGCGCGCTCGGTGAGGCCGATGAGCCCCTGGCCCGAGCCGGGGACCTGCTCGAACGGTGCGGTCGGTGCCGGATTGAGCACCTCGATGGTGAGGCCGTCGCCCGGTCCGCCGGCGACCGTGACCGAGACCCCGGCGCCGGGTGCGTGTTTGCGGGCGTTGGTCAGGCCCTCCTGCGCGATGCGGTAGACCGTCCGGCCGGTGGCCGCGGGCGCCGTAGCGGGGTCGGCGATGCGGTAGTCGAGAGCGACGTCCATACCGGCCAGCCGGGACTCCGCGATCAACGAGTCCAGGGTGGCCAGAGTGGGCTGCGGCCGGTTGCCGTCGCTCTCGCTCGGGCTGCGCAGGACTCCGATGATCTCGCGGAGGTCCTGGAGCGCCTCGTGTGCGCTGTCCCGGATGACCCCGGCGGCGCGCGCCACTTCGGCCGGGGGTGCGTCGGGACGGAATTCGAGGGCGCCCGCGTGGACGCTGAGAAGGGTCAGCCGGTGGGCCAGCACGTCGTGCATCTCCCTGGCGATGGCCTCGCGGGCCAGCCGCTGGGCCTGCTCGGCCCGGAGCTCCGCCTCGGTCTCGGCCCGGCGGGCCCGCTCGCGCAGGGTGACGACGAGCTGGCGCCTGGACCGTACGACCATGCCCCAGCTGAGCACCAGCAGGGACAGCAGCACGCCGATGACCGTCGACCCGACGAACGAGGTGTTCGGGTCGGGGCGCAGATACGGCTGCACCGGCGCGACGAGCAGGGCGAGCACGCCGATGGCCGCCACCGGCCGGAACGGGCGGTGCACGGCCACGCTGAACAGGGCCACGAGCACGGCTCCGGCGGCGACCGGCTCGACGGTGGCGAGCAGGGTCAGGCCCACCGCGACACCGACCGGCCAGCGCCGCCGCACCCACAGGGCGCAGCAGGCCGCGGCGCCCACCAGGCAGTCGATGAAGACGACGCCTTCGGGTGCGGTGTGGCCCGCGTCGATCGCCGCCGCGGTGAGCAGGCCGATTCCGGCCGCGCAGAGGAAGGCGGTGAGGTCGACGACCCAGTCCCGCACGGTGCGTCGCGCGCGGCCGCCCTGGTCGCCGGGCAGCTCGGGGTCGGCCATCGCCGAGGGCAGCAGCCAGCGGTACTCCGTACGCGTCATACGACAAAACTACCCAGGTCAGGCAGGTGACCCGACCGTCCGGGCGCGGCGAGCGACCAAAGTCGCGCGACGCGAGACTTTCGGCCGAGCCCCGCAGTCCGGCGGCCGACGCGGTGATGGGACGGCGCCCGCGAGGCTCTCGCCATGAAGAAACTCTGCGAGTCGGCCGGTTTCCTCGTCTTCGCCCAGGGGGTCGCCGGACTCCTCCACGAATGGACAGGGTGGTTCCGGTTCTGGACGGTGGTGCGACGGCTGGACTTCATCGCCCCGCACGCGATCTTCGTCGACATCGTGTTGGTCGTGACGGGGGTGGCGGTGATGGTCGCCGCCGACCGGCTCAAGGAGTAGCCGGAGCCACCGCCCGCCGGCCCCAGCCGGTACCGGCGAGCACCAGCAGGGCACCCATCGCGCCGAGGACGCCGAGTCGCTCACCGCCGATGGCGATGCCCACGGCGGCGGCCCACAGCGGTTCCGTACCGAGGAGCAGGCTGAGCGCCCGCAGCCTGCGCCGGCCGGCCGGCCACCACCAGCACGGGCAGCACCACGGCGAAGCGCAGCACGAGGACGGCGACGACGGTCTGCGCGGTGGTGATGCCCTTGGCCGCGAGGTAGCTGGAACCCCAGACGACGGCCACGAGCAGCACGGGCAGATCGGTGAGCCGGGCCCGGCGGGGCGGGGCGAGGGCGGGCACGGCGATCGAGGAGTTCTCCTGGTTCTCCACGGCGGGTTCCCCACGGCAGGCGGGGGGAACCGTTGCGGACACGCTGTGGAGACCTCGACGGCTCACACGCGGAACGATCAAAGTACCGGTCGGCACCCGCGGCGGCTGCTGTGCCGTTCACCCACCGGTGGAATCGGCCACCCGCCGAACCCCTCCGCCCGAGCCGCCGTCGCCGCCGTCCGGATCGCTTCGGCCGACCCGGCGGGACCCCGCTCGCGACCGCACCGGATTAGGCGTCCGATTCCCGCCGGTTTCCGCCGCTCGGAAGATCTTTCCTTGTCCGTGCCGGAGGACCCGGGCGTCGCAGGACCTGGCGCCACGTCCCCGGACACGCCCGACCGGAACCACGGACCAGGAGACCCTCCATGACCACGAACAGCACGACCACGGCCCCCGGCACGGCCAGGACCGCCCTCGTCACCGGCGGCAGCCGGGGCATCGGTGCGGCGACCGCCCTGCGGCTGGCCCGGGACGGCGCCGATGTGGCGCTGACGTACGTGCGGGACGAGGACGGCGCCCGCACGGTCGTCCAGGAGATCCGGTCGTACGGCCGTCGCGGCATCGCCCTGCGCGCCGACTCGGCGGACCCGGACGCCGCCCCGGCGGCCGTGCACCGTGCCGCGGACGCGCTCGGCCGGCTCGATGTCCTGGTCAACAACGCCGGCATCGGCGTCCTCGGCCCCATCGGGACCCTCACCCCGGACGATGCCGACCGGGTGCTCGCGATCAACGTGCGGGCGGTCTTCCTGGCCTGCCGCGCGGCGGCGGAGCTGATGGGGCACGGTGGCCGCATCATCTCGCTCGGCACGGCGCTGAGCCGTCACGCGGGCGGCCCCGGCTCCACTCTCTACACGATGAGCAAATCGGCGCTGTCGGGCCTCACCAAGGCGCTCGCACGCGAGCTCGGCCCGCGCGGCATCACGGTCAACCTGGTCCAGCCCGGCCCCGTCGACACGGACCTCAACCCGGCCGACGGCCCGTTCGCCGCCGGACAGCGCTCCGCGACCGCGCTGGACCGGTTCGGCACGCCGGAGGAAGTGGCCTCCCTGATCGCCTACCTGGCGAGTGGCGAGGCGGCGTTCATCACGGGTGCGGAGTTGGCGGTGGACGGCGGCCACACGGCCTGATCCTGCTCCGCGAACGGCCCGCCCAACGGCTTCGGACCGGCCCGCACCGGGCCGAACCGGGCCGAACCGGGCCGAACCGGGCCGGCCCGGCGAGGGGCTTCCCGGACGGCGTCGCAGCGGCAAGCGCCGGACGGCGCCCCGTGCCGGTCCGCCGGCGCAATCTCGGGCTGGAGTACGTGGACCTGTACCTCATCCACTGGCCGTTGCCCCGGCTCGATCTGTACGTCGGCACCTGGAAGGCGCTGGTCCGGCTCCGCGAGGACGGTCTCGTGCGTGCGATCGGCGTCTCCGATTTCACCGCGGCCCAGACCGACCGGCTGGAGCGGGAGACGGGGGTGCTGCCCGCCGTCAACCAGATCGAGACGCATCCGCGCCCCCGCAGGAAGAACTGCGCTCCGTGCACGCCGCCAAGGGCATCGTCACGGAGAGCTGGAGCCCGCTCGCCCGGGGCCGGAAAGTGCCGGCCGACCCGGAGCTGGTCGCCATTGCGGAGGCGCACGGTGTGACGCCGGGCAGGCCGTGCCGCGCCGGCACACCCAGCTCGGTGCCGTACCGATCCCGAAGTCGGCCGATCCGGGACGGCAGCACGAGAACCTCGACCTGTTCGGGTTCGGACTGACGCCGGACGGGCCGGCCCGCATCTCGGCCGGGCCGCAGCGGCGGTTCGGCGGCGATCCCGAGGTCCACGAGGAGTTCTGAGAGGGCCGTCGCGCCGATGTGCCCGCGCGGGCATGCGCGGGCACATCGGCGGGGCGCGTCACCGCGAGCGCGGGGTGACCTCCGCCATCCGGGACCAGCCCTCGCCCGGCACCTCGACGTTGATGATCTGCGGGGTCTCGGCGACGAGATCCGCCATCAGGTCCATCGCCGCCGCGAAGTGCTCCGACTTCACATGGGCCTCGCCGGCCTCGGGGGAGGCGAAGGCCTCCAGCAGGACGAACTCGTCGGGGTTCTCGACGCTGTACGACCACTCGAAGAACACGTTGCCCGGCTCCTTCCGGGTCGCGAGCGTGAAGGGCTCGACGGCCGGCAGCCAGTTGTCACGCTCGCCACTGCGAACGGTGAATTTGACGGCGATGAAGATCATGCGTCCAGGGTCGCACAAGCCCCGGACACGGACTCATCGGGCACACCCGGACGATGCCGGACGGGTCGGGCACCGGCCCGTCCGGCACGCGGGCGGGCGGGGAAGCTATCCGCCCAGCTCGCGGTGGCGCGCGGCCAGTCGCGCGGTCCCCTCCTCGGTCGGTGACCCGAACAGCCGCAGCCGGGAGATGCCGCCGTCCGGGAAGATGTCGATCCGGACGTGCGTGGCCCGCACCGCGTCCGGCAGGACGAAGCGGTGGTTGGTGTCGGGCTGCAGCCGGGTCCGGGGCAGTACTTCGGTCCAGTCGCCGCCGTCCCCGTCGCGGGCGGAAAGGCTCGCCCAGCCCGCCGAGTTGCCCTTCAGATACGCGGTGTCGATCTCGACGGCCCGGATCTCCGCCTGTTCGACCAGCCGGTAGCGGATCCAGTCGTTTCCCCTGTCGCGCCGGCGCCGGGTCTCCCAGCCGTCGTCCATCTTGCGGGACCTGCCCGGCTGGATGGTGTGGACGGCCGGGGAGTAGAAGCGGTCGGAGGCGTCCTCGACCGTGCCGCCGTTCTCCAGCGCGACCAGATCGAAGGTGCCGAGCGCGGCCAGCCAGACCGGGTCGGGGGCGACCTCGCCGTGCACCCGGAGCCGGGCTATCCCGCCGTCGGGGTGCTGGTTGACCCGCAGATGGGTGACGCGATGCCCGGCCGCGACGACGAATCCGTTGGCCGCGTGTCCGCCGACGGCCGTACGCGGTACCAGCGTCGTCCACTTCACCCCGGGCGCGAGGAGCTCCTCGGGCGACGGGGAGCCGGGGACGCAGGCCGCCTCGACGGAGACCGCCTGCGGGTAGTTGCCGCGGAAGTGCGCGGTGTCGACGACGATGCCGCGTACGACTCCGGGTGCGCCGAGGCGTACCAGCGCCCAGTCGTGGTCCTCGTCCGCCGGGTGCGGCCGGTCGGCGACCGCACCGCGGCGGCGCCGGGTCTCCCAGCCGTCCATGATCTTGCCCTTGTGGCCGAAGCGCTCGGGGTCGAACTCGGCGGGTTCCGGATTCAGCAGGTTCTCGCGCTCGGCGAAGAACTCGTCGTTGGCGGCGATCACCCCCGCGCCGAGGCGCCGGTCGGCGAGGTCGACGAGGTCGGTGAAGGGGAGATCGGCGGTGCGGTAGTCCGCGTACGGGTCGCCGCCGCCGTACGGATTCGCGTCGCCGGTGAAGCGGGCTGTCGCCGTCATGGTCAGTGGTTCCTTTCGAGGAGGCGGCCGGTGGGTTCGCCGACGGTGCCGTCCGCCGCGATCCGCCGCCCGCGGAGCCAGGTCGACTTCACGACGCCGTGCAGGGTCTTGCCGGCGTAGGCGGTGACCTGGTTGCGGTGGAAGAGTCCGGCGGGGTCGACGGTGAAGGTCTCGTCGGGGGCGAGGACGGCGAAGTCGGCGTCGCGGCCGGCCTCGATGGCCCCCTTGCGGGCCAGCCCGGCCAGTTCGGCGGGGGCGGCCGACATCCAGCGGACGACGTCGTCGAGTGAATGGCCGCGCTTGCGGGCCTCGGTCCAGATGACGGGCAGGCCCAACTGGAGGGAGGAGATGCCGCCCCAGGCGGTGGCGAAGTCCGGCGTCTTGAGGTCGGCGGTGCACGGCGAGTGGTCGGAGACGATGCAGCCGATCGTCCCGTCGGCCAGGCCGTCCCACAGCGCGTCCTGGTTGGCGGCCTCCCGGATCGGCGGGCAGCACTTGAACTCCGTGGCCCCGTCCGGGACTTCCTCGGCGGTGAGGGTGAGGAAGTGCGGGCAGGACTCGACGGTGACCCGTACACCCTCACGCCTGGCCGCGGCGATCATCGGCAGCGCGTCGCCGGAGGACAGGTGCAGCACATGGATCCGGGCGTTCAGCCGCCTGGCGTGCGCGAGGAGTCCCTCGATCGCGGTGTTCTCGGCGTCCCGGGGCCGGGAGGCGAGGAAGTCGGCGTACGCGGGCCCGCGGCGCTGGGGGGCGGAGGCCAGGTGGCGCGGGTCCTCGGCATGCACGATCAGCAGCCCGCCGAAGCCGGCGATCTCGGCCATGGACCGGGCCAGCTGCTCCTGGTCGAGTTCCGGGAACTCGTCGACACCGGAGGGCGACAGGAAGCACTTGAAACCGAAGACCCCGGCCTCGTGCAGCGGACGCAGGTCCTGGGTGTTGGACGGGACCGCCCCGCCCCAGAATCCGGTATCGATGTGCGCCTTGGGGGCTGCCACCTGCTGCTTGGTGCGCAGATGCGGGACGGTGGTGGTCGGCGGGAGGGAGTTGAGCGGCATGTCGAGCAGGGTCGTGATGCCGCCCGCCGCCGCGGCGCGGGTGGCGGTGCGGAAGCCTTCCCACGCGGTGCGGCCGGGGTCGTTCACATGGACATGGGTGTCGACGAGTCCGGGCAGCAGGACGTCGTCACCGAAGTCCTCCAGCCGGGCGCCGGGCGGCACCTCGGTGCCGTACGGCAGGACGGCACCGATTCTCCCGCCCGCGACCGCGACCGCTGCGGGGCGCGTCCCGTCCGGGGTGGCGACACGCGTCGAGCGCAGTACCAGCTTCACGTCCGCACCGGACACCCGTGCTCCTCACTTCGGACTTTCGGCCGCTGACAGATTCAACGAACTGTTGAAGGAGTCTTCACTCGGGATTCAGGCCCGTCAAGACCCCACTCTCCTCGCCGGGACCCCGCCGGACCACCCGCACCCACGACTGGAGGTTTCCACAAAGTAAAAGACAAATTTCGAAGAGCGGAACGTAGCATGGGACCAGTGCGGCACCGCGGAACCGGCCCGCCGACTGCGGACACCGGGACAAAGGGGCTCTGACCGGCCAGGACGCCGCACCCTGAGCAGTGGGCCGATCCGAAAGCGCCCGGTACTCTGCTGACTTGCCCTTACGCCTCGAAAGGACCGTTGACGTGCCGCCGTCCCACGCCAGCACATCCGACTCCAAGCCCGCCGCGTCCAGTGGTGGTGTGCAGTCCCTTGAGCGCGCCTTCGATCTGCTGGAGCGGATGGCGGACGCCGGGGGCGAGGTCGGGCTGAGTGAACTCTCCGCGAGCAGCGGGCTTCCGCTGCCCACCATCCACCGCCTGATGCGCACGCTGGTGGTCTGCGGGTACGTGCGCCAGCAGCCGAACCGCCGCTACGCGCTCGGCCCGCGGCTGATCCGGCTCGGCGAGTCCGCCTCCCGGCTGCTCGGCACCTGGGCCCGCCCGTACCTCGCGCGCCTGGTCGAGGAGACCGGCGAGACCGCGAACATGGCGCTGCTCGACGGCGACGAGGTCGTGTACGTGGCGCAGGTGCCGTCCAAGCACTCGATGCGCATGTTCACCGAGGTGGGCCGCCGGGTGCTCCCCCACTCCACGGGCGTCGGCAAGGCACTGCTGGCGCACACGCCCCCGGAAGAGGTACGGGCGCTGCTCGCCCGTACCGGAATGCCGGCCGCCACCGAGAAGACGATCACCACCCCGGACGACTTCCTCGACGCGCTGGAGCAGGTCCGCAGGGCCGGCTACGCGATCGACGACAACGAGCAGGAGGTCGGGGTGCGCTGCCTGGCGGTCTCCGTTCCCGACTCGCCCACCTCGGCCGCGATTTCGATCTCGGGCCCGGCGGGCCGGGTGACGGAGGCGGCGACGGAGCGGATCGTACCGATCCTGCAGCAGGCCGCGAGAGAGCTGTCCGACACGCTGGCCGGCAGCGGTTCCACCGGCTGAGGCGCCGGGGCCCCGTGCCGTCGGGGCCCCGACCGCCTCAGGCCGGTGCGGGGGCCGTCAGGCGTCCGTCGTCCATCATGACCGTGCGGTCCGCACGCTCCAGATGGGCCCGGTCGTGCGTGACCATCACCGTCGCCGTCGAGCGCTGCCGGGTCAGTGCGACCAGCAGGTCGAGGACGGCCGCCCCGCGCTCGTGGTCGAGCGCGCTGGTCGGTTCGTCGACGAGCAGCACCGCCGGATCATTCATCAGCGCCCGCGCGATGTTGACCCGCTGGCGCTGTCCGCCCGACAGCTGATGGGGCCTGCGGCCGGCCTTGTCCGCGAGGCCGACCGCCTCCAGCAGCTCCAGCGCCCGGCCGCGGGCGCCGCGCACGGCGCCGCCCGACAGATGGGTCATCACCTGAAGCTGTTCGGCCGCGGTGAGGGACGGCAGCAGGTTGGGCTGCTGGAAGACGATCCCGACGCGTTCGCGCCGCAGCTCGGCCTTCTCTGCACGGCCGAGCCCCGCGGTGTCCCTGCCGGCGACGACGACCCGGCCCTCGTCGGCGGTGACCAGGGTCGCGGCCACCGCCAGCAGGCTGGACTTGCCGGAGCCGGACGGCCCGACGACCGCGGTGAGGGAACCGGCGGGCACCTCCAGCGAGACCCGGTCCAGCGCGGTGAGCCGGCCGTCGCCGTCGGGATAGGTGAGGGTGACATCGGCGAGGGTGAGGGTCATCGGGCACTCCCGAGTGCGGTGAGCGGGTCGACGGCGGTGATCCGCCGGATGGACAGGGCCGCCCCGACGGCACCGAGGACGATCATCACGGCAGCCGGGACCAGGACGGTCGTCGCGTCGAGGACGAACGGCACGGCACCGCCGCTGATCACCGCGCCGGCGCCCGAGGCCAGCGCGGTGCCCACCCCCGTGCCGGCGGCGAGCATCACGACGGCCTGCCCGAGCGCGTCGCGCAGCAGATACGGGGTGGAGGCGCCGAGTGCCTTGAGGACGGCGACATCACCACTGCGCTGGATCGTCCAGACGGTGAAGAACGCGCCGATGACCAGGGCCGAAATGGCGAAGAGGAAGCCGCGCATCAGCTGGAGCGAGCCGTTCTCGGCCTGGTAGGAGCCGATCGCGGTGAGGGAGTCCGCGAGGGAGAGCGTGCGGGTGCCCGCCGCTCTGTCGCCCGCGGCGACATCGGCGCCGTCGGCGGTGGTCAGGGCGATCACCGTGGCGTGCCGCGCCGGGTCGCCGTCGGCCCCGCCGAATCGTTGCCAGTCGTCCAGCGAGGTCCACACGACCGGCGTGTGGCTGTACGAGGCGTCTGCCGCGACCGAAGCGACGGTGACCTCGGTGCCGCCGAGCCGCAGCCGGTCCCCGGCCCCGGCCCCCAGGTCGTCGGCGGCCTGTTCGGACAGCACCACCTTCCCCGCGCCGACCGGCGCTCCCCCGGCGGGGGCCAGGCGCCCGCCCGGCCGAACACCGAACGCCGAGACCGCGGCCGTGCGCTTCCCCTCGACAGTGGCGGCGTTGAGCGTACGGATGCCGAGCGGCTCCGCGTCCCGCACGCCGGGCTGCTTCGCCCAGCTCCGCCAGGCTTTCTCCTCGACGGTCGAATCGGTGAAGGACACCGACCGGCCGTCGGGCGGGGCGGCGAACGCGAGGTGGTCGGCGTTCAGCCCCGTGACGGCCGAGGTGTTCTCCCGGGCCAGACCGGCCGTGAGACCGGACAGTAGACCCACGAGCAGCGTGATCAGCACCACGACCGAGCCCATGAGCGCGAACCGGCCCTTGGCGAACCGGAGATCTCTCCATGCGACGAACATGGCTCCAGCCTGGCCGCGCGGACCTGCGGAAACATCGCTCGGCGGTGGGGCCCGGCATCAACCTTTCGATTGACCGGAAGCGGGCACCGCCCGTCTACGCTGGACGAATCATGGATTCACGTGCCCATCCCCCCGTCGTCGCCGCGCTGCGGATCTGTCTGCACGCGCTGCTGGTGGGACTGCTCGCGCTCGCGGCGGTACGGGCCGTCGGTGACAGCGCACCGCACGCCACCGCCGTCACCGTGGTCGCCTGTGTGATGGCGGGGGCGTACGCGGCGGGCGCGCTCGCCCCCGCCGTCCAGCCGCACAACCGCGCCGCCGCCCTGTGGCTGGCACTGCTGGGCGCCGTCTGGCTGGTGCTGCTCGTCCTGTCGCCCGAGGCCCTGTGGGTGGCCTTCCCGCTCTACTTCCTCCAGTTGCATCTGCTGCCGACGCGCTGGGCCCTGCCGGCCGTCGCGGTCACCGCCGCCGCCGCCATCGCCGCCTTCGTTCTGCACGGCCGGGCCGTCACCCCCGGTGCCTTCATCGGCCCGCTGCTCGGCGCGGCGGTCGCGGTCGCGACGGTCCTCGGGTACCAGGCGCTGTTCCGGGAGAGCGAACGGCGCCGCGAGCTCATCGAGGAGCTGATGTCGACCCGGGCGGAGCTGGCCGAGGCGGAACGTTCGGCCGGCACGCTCGCCGAACGCGAGCGGCTGGCCCGCGAGATCCACGACACCCTGGCCCAGGGCCTGTCCAGCATCCAGTTGCTGCTGCGCGCCGCCGAACGCACCCTGCCCACCGGTGCTCCCGCCACCGCGCACGTGCGCCGGGCCCGCGAGGCCGCGCAGGACAACCTCGCCGAGGCCCGCCGCTTCGTCCGCGCCCTGTCCCCGCCCGACCTGGAGAACGGCTCCCTGGCGGCCGCCCTGGAACGCCTCTCGGCCCGCACCACGGGCCCCGGCCTCACCGTGCGGTTCGCGGTCAGCGGCTCACCGGTGGAGCTGCCCACTCCGTACGAGGTGGCGTTGTTGCGCATCGCCCAGTCGGCGCTGGCCAACACGGTGCGGCACGCGGAGGCGGGGCGTGCGGAGATCACACTCAGCTTCATGGAGACGTCGGTTTCCCTGGATGTCGTCGACGACGGCCTCGGTTTCGTCCCGGGGGACGGTGGGCCGGTCGCCGCGGACACCGGTACCGGCGGCTTCGGGCTCCCCGCGATGCGCTCCCGGGCCCGTTCGCTGGGCGGCACGCTCAGTGTCGAGTCGGCGCCCGGTCAGGGCACGGCCGTCGCCCTCACCCTCCCGCTCCCCCTCCCCGACGGCCGGACAGGACTGGATGCCGCATGACACCCCCCGCCCCCGCCCCGATCAGGCTGCTGCTCGCCGACGACCATCCGGTGGTGCGGGCGGGGCTGCGGGCCGTTCTGGACGCCGAACCCGACTTCCGCGTGGTCGCCGAGGCGGCCACCGCCGAACGGGCCGTCGCGCTCGCCGCGACCGGGGAGTTCGACGTCGTCCTCATGGACCTGCAGTTCGGCGCGGGAATGCACGGCTCCCGGGCCACCGCGGCCATCACCGCTGAGGCGGGCGCGCCCCGCGTCCTGATCCTCACCACGTACGACTCGGACGCGGACATCCTGGCCGCGGTCGAAGCGGGCGCCGCCGGCTATCTGCTGAAGGACGCCCCGCCGGAGGAGCTGGCGGCGGCGGTGCGCACCGCCGCGACCGGCCGTTCGGCGCTCGCGCCGGCCGTCGCGCACCGGCTGATGGACCGCATGCGGACCCCGAGGCAGGCCCTGACCAAGCGTGAGCTGGAAGTCCTGCAGCTGGTCGGCGAGGGCCTGTCGAACCTGCAGATCAGCAAGAGGCTCTTCCTCAGCCAGGCGACGGTGAAGTCCCACCTGGTGCACATCTACGCGAAGCTGGGCGTGGACTCCCGTACCTCGGCGGTCGCGGCGGCGACGGCCCGCCGGCTGATCCGCCGCTGATCCGGGGCGTCGTACGTCAGGGGCGCGGCGGCTCGCCGAAGAGGTCCACGGCGACGCGTACGTCCCTGAGCGCGGAGGCCAGCGCGCTGACCGAGCCGATCGCCCCCGCGATCAGCAGCAGCGAACGGCGCAGCCGGGGAATCTCGGGTGCGCCGCTGATCGCCATCGCGTCCAGCGCGGCCAGTTCGTCCTCGGCGATCCCTCGGTCCGGGAACTCCCCGGGATGCCCCGCCAGCTCACGGCGGAGCCGGGAGACGGCCGTGCGCAGCTCCGCGACCCTCGGATCCTCGCCACTGCTGGTCACCCGCGTCTGCCCCACGCTTCGCAACAAAGCACTCCCCCTCGCACGTCCTTGTGCAGGTGTTCCGACCGGGTCCCCGTCTGTGGTCAAGTGTCCGGGGATGCCCGCAAGTTAACGCCATGAAAGGTGCCGAGCGCCACTCCGCGGGCGGAATTCGGGGGTCCCGTACGGGTGATGCGCATGGTCGCTCAATGGACGGGGTCACCCGCCCATCCGTGACCGCGCCGCCGCCGTCCGCTTGCGCGAAGCGGGTGCGCCCGGGGTATCCAGTCCGCATGACTCGAACGACACGGACCCCGGTGGTCGCCGGGCTGCTGCTCGCCGCGGGCGGCGGACGGCGACTCGGCGGGCGGCCCAAGGCACTGCTCGAACACCGCGGCCGGCCGCTGGTGGAGCACGCGGTACGGATCCTGCGGGAGGGCGGCTGCGACCGGGTGCACGTGGTCCTGGGCGCCGCGGCCGAGGAGGTACGCGCCCGCGCCGACCTCGTCGGCTGCGCGGTGACCGTCAACCCCGGGTGGACCGAGGGCATGGGCTCGTCGCTGCGGGCGGGGCTCGGGGCGCTGGCCGGTACGGGGGCGGACGCGGCGCTCGTCCTCCTCGTCGACCAGCCGGGCATCGGCGCGGACGCGGTGGCGAGGGTGCGATCGGCGTACCGCTCCCGGACGAGCCTCGTGGCCGCCTCGTACCGCGGTGAGCGCGGCCATCCGGTGCTGTTCGGGGCCGGACGGTGGGCGGACGTCGCGGCCGGAGCGGTCGGCGACCAGGGCGCTCGGGCGTATCTGCGGACCCACCGCGATGCGATCACGCTCGTCGAGTGTTCCGATGTGGCTCAGGCGTACGACATCGACACGGTGGAGGACCTGAAGCGCCTTGAGTGAGCGGACCGGCACGCCGCGCCGACGCCGTCCCACGTGTGTCGACCCGGAGAATCTCGACATCAACAAACCATTGAACTTCCACCATGAGGAAACTACTATCCACTGGTCAGAAGCCCTCTGCCTCTCAGACGGCGACCACGGCCGTATCCCGGAGTCCTGGCACGCCGTGCCGCTTCAGGCGATCCGGCGACTGTGAGACGCCGCCCGCACCGCCCGCTGAAGGAGTGACAGCTCATGTCCGCACCAGCGCCGTCCCCGCTGGCCATCGTCGATGCCGAGCCCCTGCCCCGGCAGGACGAGGTCCTGACCGACGCGGCTCTCGCGTTCGTGGCCGAGCTGCACCGGCAGTTCACGCCCCGCCGTGACGAGCTGCTCGCCCGCCGGGGCGAGCGCCGCGCCGAGATCGCCCGTACCTCCACACTTGACTTCCTTCCCGAGACGGCGGCGATCCGCGCGGACGACTCCTGGAAGGTCGCACCGGCCCCGGCCGCGCTCAACGACCGCCGGGTGGAGATCACCGGCCCGACCGACCGCAAGATGACCATCAACGCCCTCAACTCGGGCGCCAGGGTCTGGCTCGCCGACTTCGAGGACGCGTCCGCCCCCACGTGGGAGAACGTCGTCCTCGGCCAGCTCAATCTGATCGACGCCTACACCCGCACCATCGATTTCACGGACTCCCGGTCGGGCAAGTCGTACGCCCTGAAGCCGGCCGACGAGCTCGCCACGGTCGTCACCCGCCCCCGCGGCTGGCATCTGAACGAGCGCCACCTCCAGCTCGACGGCACCCCGGTGCCGGGCGCGCTGGTCGACTTCGGCCTCTACTTCTTCCACAACGCCCAGCGCCTCATCGACCTCGGCAAGGGCCCGTACTTCTACCTCCCGAAGACGGAGTCGCACCTGGAGGCCCGCCTCTGGAACGACATCTTCGTCTTCGCCCAGGACTACGCCGGCATCCCGCAGGGCACGGTCCGCGCGACCGTCCTCATCGAGACGATCACCGCCGCGTACGAGATGGAGGAGATCCTCTACGAACTCCGCGACCACGCCTCCGGGCTGAACGCGGGCCGTTGGGACTACCTCTTCTCCATCGTCAAGAACTTCCGCGACGGCGGCGCCAAGTTCGTCCTCCCGGACCGCAACGCGGTGACGATGACCGCCCCGTTCATGCGCGCGTACACCGAACTCCTCGTCCGGACCTGCCACAAGCGCGGCGCGCACGCCATCGGCGGCATGGCGGCCTTCATCCCGTCCCGCCGCGACGCCGAGGTCAACAAGGTCGCCTTCGAGAAGGTCAAGGCCGACAAGGACCGCGAGGCCCACGACGGCTTCGACGGCTCCTGGGTCGCCCACCCGGACCTGGTCCCGATCGCCATGGCCTCCTTCGACGCGGTCCTCGGCGAGAGGCCGAACCAGAAGGAACGCCTGCGCGAGGACGTCTCGGTGGCCGCGGGTGACCTGATCGCCATCGACACCCTCGACGCCAAGCCCACGTACGACGGCCTGCGCAACGCCGTCGCGGTCGGCATCCGCTACATCGAGGCGTGGCTGCGCGGCATGGGCGCGGTCGCCATCTTCAACCTGATGGAGGACGCGGCCACCGCGGAGATCTCGCGCTCGCAGATCTGGCAGTGGATCAACGCGGACGTGGTCTTCGAGAACGGCGAACACGCCACCGCGGACCTGGCCCGCAAGGTCGCCGCCGAGGAACTCGCCGCGATCCGCGCCGAGACCGGCGACGAGGCGTTCGCGTCCGGCAGGTGGCAGCAGGCCCACGACCTCCTCCTCCAGGTCTCCCTGGACCAGGACTACGCGGACTTCCTGACCCTGCCGGCATACGAGCAGCTGGCCTGAGTCCGGCTCGGGCCCGGCTCGGGCCCGGCTCGGGCCCGGCTCGGCCCCGCCGACGGGTCGATCGCGGTGATGTCCCGCACCCACATCCCGGCCGGCCCCGGATCCAGCGCCGTACCGGCCGCCGGGCGGGCACCCCGGGTGCCTGGACGGCCGGCGTCGGGTCCTGGCCGGGTGAGCCGTCACGGTCCCGTGGAGTCTGTGCGCCCCCACGGGACCGTGCGCCTGCGGTCGGCTACTTCAGTCCGGTGTCAAGGGCGTTGAGCAGTGTGCCCTGGGGCGTGTCGCCGGACATCTCCCAGACCATCACCCCCAGCAGGCCCCTGTCCTTCACGTATGCGGTCTTCTTGCCGATGGACCAGATGTCGTCGAAGGACCACCACTGGTTGCCGGTGTAGCCGTACGTGGACACCGACTGCTCGTCGTGGTGGACCGTCATCGTCGGGTACGCGCCGATGAGGTTGGCGTAGCCGCGGGTGCCGGCCTCCTCCGCGAACTGGCCGGGGGCGGCGCCTCCGGCGGACTGCCATTCGCCCGCCGCTCCGCCGTCGGTGACGTTCTGCCAGCCGCGGCCGTAGAAGGGGATGCCGAGGGTCAGCTTGCGGGGTTCGACACCCGCGTCCGTATAGGCCTTGATGGCGGCGTCGGCGCTGAAGTGGAAGTCGTACGGGTCCTGGGCGTCGGTGTAGAGGTTGGCCTGATGGCCGGTGCGGTCGGGTTCCCAGGAGTTGTCGCTGCCGGAGCCGTGGAAGTCGTAGCCCTGGACGTTGGCCACGTCGAGGGAGTCGAAGACCTTGCCCAGGTCCCATCCGTCGCCGATCTTCTGCGGGTCGGCGGGGGTGAAGGCGGTGAGGAGGCGGTGGCCGCCGCCGAGGGCGTCCATCTGCTTGCGGAACTCGGCGAGCAGCAGGGTCAGGTTGTCCTTGTCGTTCGGTGAGTAGTGGTTGCCGGGGTGCCCGGTGCCCGTGCCCGGCCATTCCCAGTCGATGTCGAAGCCGTCGAAGATGCCGGCCGCGGTACCGGGGCCGCCCGCGCCGCTGTACTCGGGCAGGTTGCCCTTGATGTACATGTCGACGCAGGAGGAGACGAACTTCTTGCGGGAGGCGTCGGTGGCCGCCACGTCGGAGAAGTACTTCGAGTACGTCCAGCCGCCGAGCGAGACCACGATCTTCAGGTCGGGGTGGAGCTTCTTGAGCTTCTTCAACTGGTTGAAGTTGCCGCGCAGTTTGCCCCAGCCGTCGTCCGCGACGCCGTCGACGGACTGGGCGGCACTGAACGGGCGGGCGTAGTCGGCGTCGGCGTCTCCGGCGCCGGTGCCCTGTTCGGGGTCCTCGGGGTCGGCGGTGGTTCCCTTGGTGACACCGTTCAGGCAGGTGAGGTTGGCGGGGTCGATGTTGGCGAAGGCGTAGTTGACGATGTCGAGCTTGCCCGCGGCCCCGGAGTCCTGGAGGTTCTTGACGAAGTACTGGCGGCCGTAGATGCCCCACTGGACGAAGTAGCCGACCTTGGCGTAGTTGCCGGTGCCGACGATGTCGTCGGTCTTCACCGTGAGCGCGTTGCCGGCCGGGGAGGCGTTGTCCGCCGCGTCACGGGCCTTGACGGTGAAGGTGTACGAGGTCGAGGGGGAGAGTCCGCCGATGGTGGCGGTGGTCGTCGTGCCGGACACCGTGGTGGCCAGGACGCCGCCCCGGTAGATGTCGTACGCGGCGACCCGCTGGTTGTCCGTCGCGGCGGTCCACGCCAGGGTGACGGACGAGGAGTCGGCCGCCGTGGAGCGGAGCGAGCCCGGGGCGGTGGGCGGGGAGGTGTCGGTGGCCGGGTCGACGGTGGTGACCGCCAGCGGGGCGCTCTCGGCGGAGGTGTTGCCCCGGGTGTCCTTGGCCCGGACGGTGAAGGAGTAGGCGGTGGCCGGGGTCAGTCCGGTGACCGTCGCGGTGGTGGCCGCGGTGGCGGTGCCGACCACCTTGCCGCCGGCGAGGATGTCGTAGGACGCCACGGGGAAGTCGCCCGCCGCGGCCGCCGTCCAGGACAGCGAGGCGGTGCGGGCGGTGACGTCGGTCTGTTTCACCCCGCTCGGCGCGCCCGGCGGCACGTCCGCGGAGCCGTCGCACTTGTCGCCGTTGACCCGGCAGCCGGTCGGTGCGGTGATCGGACCGGTGGCCACGAACCAGAAGCTGTACGGCTCGGTGGTGCTGTGCGCCGCGACGGTTCCGTTGTAGTGGGCGTTGACCGCGGTGATGTGGCTGCCCTGGGTGGTGACGGTGCCGTTGTAGGAGGTGTCGATCGCGACCCCGGCGGGCAGGTCGAATTCGAGGCTCCACCCCGTGACGGCGGTGTCGGTGTCGTTGCGCAGGACGTAGGTCCCCTTCCACCACGACCCGTTGTCGGCGGAAGTGAAGGTGGCTGTCAGCTTGCCCGCCGCGTGTGCGGGTGCCGACTGCAGGGACAGCAGCGCGAGGAGGAGTCCGAGAACGGCGGCGGAGGCGGTCGCCGTTCTCCTTCTGAAGGTCATGTGCTCGAACATGGTTCTCCCTTGAGGCAGGGACCGGTGAGGCGGTCCTGAGGGGGAGCGGGATTCCGTGGTGCCATGGAGCACAGGGGAAACTAAATGGTCTGGACCAACTCGTCAAGAGGTACAGACCATTCTTCAACAACGGTACTGGTGTGCGAATTTGATGCCGCTGCGGTTAGGATCACGTACGGCAAGGCTGTAGCGCAGAGGTCGTCGCGCCCTAGCATCAAGCTGGAGGACGTCGGTTCGAATCCGACCGGTCTTGCCGCCTTTTCGTGGAGAAGAGTCGATGGCGTCGGTTCGTCCCGAGCGGGCGGAGGACGCGGTCGCCCTCTCCTGGCCGGGTACCGGCGGGGGACCTGGGGAGTAGTGATGTTGCAGCCGATGCCCGTGCGCTGTCCCGCGATCGAGCACCCGGACATTCCGCTCGCCGACGCGGCCCTGCTGGATCCGCTGCTGGAGCGGCTGGCAGCGGCGCGCCCCGTCGAGACCGACGAGACCTTCGCGCTCGGCGCGCTGCGGGCGGACGGGCGGGTCGACCTCTGCAAGCAGGGACTCGGGGCGGCGGGCGCGGCCCGGGTGATGCCCGCGGTCGCCGGCTCCCCGCACGCCGCGCATGTGCTGCTCGGCACCAACTCGCTGGGGGACGAGGGCGCGCGGGCCGTCGCCGGCGCACTGGGCCGGGGCGGCCACGGGCTGCGCACGGTCTACCTCGGCTGCAATCGCATCGGACCCGACGGAGTCACGGCACTCGCCGGGGCGCTGAGCGGGGACGACACCGTCAGGGCACTGTGGCTGAAACGCAATCCCGTGGGTGACGCCGGTGTCCGCGCGCTCGTCCCGATGCTCCGCCGCAACACCGTTCTGCGCACCCTCGACCTGGTGAACAGTGGCCTCACCGCCGAGGGCCTCACCGCCCTGCTGGCCGTGCTGAGCCGACGGTCCCGGCCCGTCGAGCGGCTGTTCCTCGGGGGCAACGGCCTCGGCGCCGAGGCCGCCCCGCTGCTGGCCGCGCTGATCCGGGACGCGGGGGTGCGGGAGCTGTACCTTCCGTCCAACCACCTCGGTGACGCGGGGGCCGCCGTGCTCGCGGCCGCCGCCGACCCCGCCCGCCCGGTCCGGCTCGGCCTCGGCGGCAACGGGATCGGGCCCGCCGGGGCGCGCGCCCTGGCCGACGCGCTCGACGGGATCGAAGGACTCGATCTCGGCCGGCCGCCCTCGGAGCGCAGCCTCGGGGCCCCGTCCAATGTCACCGGTGACATCGGGGCCGACGCGCTGGCCGGTGCGCTGCACGGCAGTCCGCTGCGGCGGCTGGAACTGCGCCACACCGGACTCACCGGGCGGGGCGCGAAGACCCTGCTCGCCGCTGTCGACGCCGACTCGTGCCTGGAGTACGTGGGGCTGGGCCCCGGGCTCCCCCGCAAGGTGAAGCGGTCCTTCGCGGCGCGACTGCGCCCGGACCGCGGTGCCCATGCGGACCTGCGCGCGGTCAGGAGCGTCTACCGGTGAGCCCGGACGAGGCGGTCCGGTTCTTCGACCCGGAGGAGATGGCGAGCCTGCGGCAGGTACGCCGGTACGCGGTGCCCCGGTGGATGATCGAGGCGTCCGCCGAACGGCGCGCGGCCGGGGACTGGCGGGGTGCCTGCGCGGCGGCCCGGTTCGACGCGGCGTTCGATCTGCCGGAGGTCTCCGCGCGGTACGGGCCGGACGTGGCCGGAGCGCTTGAGTCCGATCTCCTTCATCTGGTACCCGACCTGGTGCGCTGGCACCTGCCGCGCGTGCTGGGCGGGCGCTCGACGCTCGCCACCGACCTGACCGTAGTCCTGGCGGGCTACGGCGGCACGGCGCAGCTGCCCGGGGCCGCGGCCCCGTACCTGTACCTGCGCACTCCGCCCATGGCCGACGGACCGCAGGGGATCTCGCTCCGGTTCGGGGCGGTGCGGGCCGGCACCGTAACCGGTGCCTTCCGTCCGGGCGTCACGGACTGGCGGGCCCGCCGTTACCTGTGGGACGCGCGCCGCACCGACGAACTGCGTGCACGGGCCGGCGGTGCGGACCGGCTGCCGTTCCTCCACGCCGACGGCACACCGCTCGGAGCGGACGAACTGCCCGACGCGGACCCGGGCGCCGGTGACCCGGTGGCCCGCGCCGAGTGGGCGACGCTGCTGTACCAGCGGGGCCAGGTGACCGCATCGCTGGCGGTGGTCGGCATCGACCTGGATCCGACCGAGCCGGAAACGCCGTCGCGGTACCGGGCGACGCCGGAGTCAGTCCTGGCCCATCTGGCACTCGACGTTCCCCGGCTGGCGTCGGAGGCCGGGCGGTACGCGGAGCTGCACGGGGCGTCGCGCCTTCGGATCGCCGAGGACTGGCGTGCCGACGTCCTGCTGGAGTTCACGGGCCGCGGCAGTGACCGACGTCTGCGGATCAGGCTCGTCCAGCAGGAAGCGGCCGGGGACGTTCTCCCCCTCCCCCCGGCGCTCCGGCAGCGGCCCCCGGACCTCGATCTGCTGCGGGTCGGCGCTCTGACGCCCGCGCAACTGCATCCGCTGGTCGCCGAGTCCCTCTTCCCCGGCCTCGGCGCGGCGGCGGGGCCGCCGGGACCGACGCCTCCCGCGCCGGTGCGGGTCAGGTGCCGTGGTGAATGGCACGAGGTCGTCTTCCGCGACGGAGAACTCGGCTCCCCGCACAGCCCGCAGGAGCGAGCGCGCGAGAACGCGCTGCGGGCCTTCGGCGGCGCCGTCACCGGCTGCTTCGCCGTGGAGCACACCTGCACCTCCGGCACCGGCCGGCTGCCCAAGGCCCTGCGGGTGCAACTGCGGGAGCTGTTTCTGCGCGCCCAGCACGGGGACACACCGGGGGTCCTGGAACTCCTGGACGCGGGCGTCGACCCCCGGGTGCGGGACGGCGGGCAGCGCAGCCTGCTCCATGTGCTGCACCTCCTCGACCACGAGCCCCTGCTGCCCCGGCTCCTGGCGGCCGGTCTCGACCTGGAGGCCCTGGACCACCGGCAACGCACCCCGCTCTGTGTGGCGGTCGGCGACGGCGGTTCGGCGGAACTCGTGACGGCGCTGATCGACGCCGGGGCGCGGATCGATGTCGTCGACCCGATGGAACTCTCGCTGGGCCAGGTGATCCGCAAGTACCGGCGGACGGATCTGGCCTTCCTCAGGGAACGGGTGGAGAAGGAGCATCCGGACATCGGGGCCGAATGGTGGGACGAGTGGGAAGAAGAGAAGGACGACCAGTACGAGGAGGATGAGGACGGGTGAGCACCATCGCCCCCGGCACACCGGGACCGGCGCCCGCACCGCGGCCTCCCGCCGCACCGGAACAGCCTCCCGTACCGCAGCCTCCGGCCGCCGCACCGGGACCGCTGGACGCCGCCGACGAGCTGAACCGCAGGCTGCGGACCTCGCGGACCGAAGCCGCCGCCAATCCGCAACTGGAGGCGCTGGCACTGGCGGTGACGGCGAATCAGCCGGTGCTGCTCTGGGGTGAGCCGGGCATCGGCAAGTCGGCCGGCATGGAGCAGCTCGCCGCCGGGCTCGGCCTCGGTCTCGAGACGGTCATCGCCAGTGTGCACGAGCCCTCCGACTTCGCGGGGCTGCCGGTCGTCGGTGACGACCCGGCCGTGACCGGGGTGCCGATGGCCCCGCCGGACTGGGCGGTCCGGCTCGCGCGCACCGGCCGGGGGCTGTTGTTCTTCGACGAGTTGTCCTCCGCTCCCCCGGCCGTGCAGGCGGCGCTGTTGCGCGTCGTGCTCGAACGCCGCGTGGGCAGCCTGACGTTGCCGGAGTCCGTACGCATCGTGGCGGCGGCGAATCCGCCGTCGAGCGCGGCGGACGGCTGGCACCTCAGCCCACCGCTCGCCAACCGTTTCGTACACCTCCAGTGGACGCACGACCCGCGCACCGTCGCGCGCGGTATGGCCGGTACGTGGCCCGAGGTGGCCGTGCCGGTCGTCGACGCCGCCCGGGTTCCGGGAGCGGCGGCGCGGGCCCGCGGCGCGGTCTCCGGCTTTCTGACCGCGCGGCCGGGGCTCGTCCACCACATCCCGGCCGACGCGGAGAGCCGGGGCCGGGCCTGGCCGTCCCCGCGGGCCTGGGACATGGCACTGCGGCTGCTCGCCACCGGGTACGCGACGGGCGCCGGGCGGGAGGCCGTGGCCGCCGCGCTGACCGGGGCCGTGGGGGACGGCGCGGGCATCGAGCTGCTGTCCTACCTGGAGAACCTCGACCTGCCCGACCCCGATCGCGTACTGGCGAACCCCGCCGCGTTCGCCCTGCCCGAACGCGGCGACCGGCAACTGGCCTTCCTCATCGCCGTCGTCGCGGCCGTCCAGGGCGATCTCACCAGGCGCCGCTGGGAGGCGGGCTGGACGGTGCTGGCGAAGGCCGTCGACGCGGGTGTGCCCGATGTGGCGGCGAGGGCGGCGGTGGATCTGGCGGCGATGCGGGACACCGACTGGTCGGTGCCGGAGGGCATCGACGCCTTCCTGGAGCTGCTGCAGCTGTCCGGCGCCCTGCCGCAGATCGGCTGAGGCGGACACGTCGGTGCCGGAACCGGAAACCGCCCCGGGGCGGCCCCAGTTGGACATGACCAAGCTGCTCGCCGCCCGCTACCGGGCGGCGACCGGCCGGCCCTATCTGGCCTCGGCGCTGTACGCGCTGTCGGTGGTGGCGAGCACCGGCGTGCCGACGATGGGCGTGGACCGGCACTGGCGCTGCTATGTGTCCCCCGCCTTCGTCGACGCGACGCCGGTGGCGGAACTCGCCGCGGTGTGGGTGCACGAGGTGGCGCATCTGCTGCGCGACCACCACGGGCGCGCCGGACGGCTGCCCGCCGCCGACCAGCGCGACCCGCACCGCGTCAATGTCGCCCAGGACTGCGAGATCAACGACGACCTCATCGCCGACGGGCTGCCCCTGCCGGCCGGACGGATGGAGCCGCGGCTCTTCGGCCTGCCGACCGGGCAGCTCTTCGAGGCGTACCTCCCCCATCTGCCGCCGGGTCCGCCCCCGCACGACTGCGGGTCCGGCGCCCATGGACAACCGGTGCCCTGGGAGCTGACCGGGGAGGACGGGCCGAACCGCCTGGGTCCGGTGGAGGCCGAGGCGCTGCGGCGCCACACCGCGGAGGCGATGCGCGCGCACCGGCGCAGCCGGGGCACCCTTCCGGCGGGCTGGGAGCGCTGGGCGGACCAGATCATGGAGCCCACGGTCGACTGGCGGCAGGCGCTCGCGGGCGCCGTCCGGGAGGCGGCCGCCTGGGCCGCCGGAGCGATCGACTACACCTATCGCCGGCCGTCCCGCCGCAGCGCGGCGCTCCAGGGCGTCGTGCTGCCCAGCCTGCGCCGTCCGCTGCCCCGGGTGGCCGTCGTCATCGACACCTCGGGGTCGATGGGTGACGAGGAGCTCGCCTCGGCGCTGGCGGAGGTCACCGGGGTGCTGCGGGAGGTGGGCATCCGGGGCAACCGCGTCACCGTGCTGGCCTGCGACGCCGATGTGCGCAGCGTGTCCCGGGTGACGGCCGCCGCGCAGATCACCCTGGGCGGGGGCGGCGGCACCGACATGCGCGTGGGTATCGCCGCCGCGCTCGCGGCGCGGGACCGGCCGAACATCGTGGTCGTGCTCACCGACGGCTACACGCCCTGGCCGGAGGAGGCCCCCTCCTGCCGGCTGGTGGCGGCGCTCATCGGCCCGGCCGCCCCGCAGCCCCCGGCATGGGTGGAGACCGTCCGCGTCACCGGCTGAGCCCGTCCGGGACAGTGCCCCTGCGCCGACGGACCCTGCGCAGGCTCAGTCGCCGAGGACGACCGTGCGCTGGGCGGAGAAGTCTCCCCACTTACCGTCCGGCAGCTTGGCGCGGATCTTCATCGAGTAGCGGGTGCCGCGCGGGTCGGCGACGGTGAGCCGGTAACCCGCCCGGCCCGTGGGCGGGGTGGAGCCCCACACGATCGTGGTGGTCAGCCGGCCGTCCATGAAGAGCTGGTACGCGGGGATCTCCCCGCCCGTCTCGGGCTGCTTCCAGTCCAGGTCGACGGCGTACTCCTTGCCCTGGACGCGGTTGGTGATCCGCAGGTCGGTGGGGGCGGTGCCGGCGGGTGCGCCCGGTGCGGACGCGGTGGTGAGATCCAGGGCGTTGCTGTCCGGCGAGGAGGTGTCGGCGGCGTCGCGGGCGCGGACGGTGAAGGTGTAGACGGTACCGGGGCGCAGACCGGTCAGATGCGCCGTGGTCCGGGTGCCGGGCACGCTGTGGATCCGGGAGCCCTCCTGGTAGATGTCGTACGAGGTGACGCCGACGTCGTCCGTGGAGCCGCCCCAGGAGAGGTTCGCGGCCCGGCTGCCGTCCGCCGCGCCGCGCAGTTTCACCGGACGCGTCGGCGGCTCGTGGTCGGTGGGGGTGGGGGCGGGTGTGGTGACGGTCGCGGCGGCGCTCGGCCCGGAGAGGTTCCCGGCGGCGTCACGGGCCCGGACGGTGAAGGTGTACGCGGTCGAGGCGGTCAGCCCGTCGACGTCGATCATCACCTTGGCCGCCGGGACCGTCCTGACCCTCTCGCCCCCGCGGTAGACCTCGTAGCCGGTGACCGCCTTGTTGTCGGAGGCCTGTTCCCACATGACGTGCACCGAGGTCGCGCTGCTGGCCTGCGCCGTCACATGGCCCGGCGCCGTGGGTTTGCGGGTGTCGGCCTCGGGGGCGGAGCCGCAGGCGGTGAGCGCGGCGAGGAGCAGAGCGGCGGAACAGGCCAACGCGGCGGTTGCGTGGGGGCGTTGCACGGTCGTGCCTTCCATCCGGCGGGCAATGGTCCAGACCTGTATCGCATGGCGTGGGGGTCGACGACAAGAGGGTGGAGCGGAACGTTCCGCAATGTGCCGGTGTGCGCAGGCGATCGGACGCCGGTGATCCACGGGCGCGGTACGCGGGGTGGCGTGCGGTCGGCCGGTGCCGTGGGGCCGGGTCTCGCTGCCGGAGCGCGGAACAGGATGTTCCGGATCGACGGCGAACCCGCCGTACCGTTCGCGCCGCTGGACCGGATGGCGGCGCGGGGCGCGGCGTTCGCGAGCCGGATCGCCCTTGGGGGACGCGTCGTGCGATGAGCGATGAGTTCCGGGCGCCGGAGCGGTCTGAACTGTATGGACACGCACACGGAGACAACACACACGATCGATCTGGAGCCCGCGGCCCGGCAGATCACGGGCCTGCTCGACGGCATCGACGAGCAGCGGCTGGCGGGCCCGACGCCCTGCCCCGACTACACGGTCCGGGAGCTCCTCGCCCATGTGGCCGGACTGAGCGCGGCCTTCCGCGACGCCGCGCGGAAGAGCTTCGGTCCGACGACCGACACCGCCCCGGACTCCACCCTTCCGGTCCTCGCCGGCGACTGGCGCGAAACGCTGCCGCCGCTGCTCGACGAGCTGGTGACGGCCTGGCGCGATCCTGCCGCCCGACAGGGAATGACCAGGGCGGGCGGTGTCGACATGCCGGGCGAGGTGGCCGCGGTGGTCGTGCTGGACGAACTGGTGATCCACGGCTGGGACCTGGCACGATCGACCGGCCAGACGTACGAGGCGGACGAGGCGGGCCTTCGCGTCTCGCTGGCCATGCTGACGCCGAACGACGCCGTCCCCCGGTCCGAGCGCATCTTCGGCCGGCCGGTCCCGGTCCCGGCCGACGCGTCCCTCGTCGACCGGACCGTCGCCATGAGCGGCCGCCGCCCGGACTGGCGACCGGGCGACTGAACGGGCCGGTCCGAGGCGGTGTGCGGGGCGGCCCATGCGGGCCGAGGCGGGAACCAGCAGGTCCTCCGCCCCTCGCCCGGTCCCGGCGAGCTACGGCACGGCACGGGCCCGACAGGCCCGGCGCGGGCCGGCCGCCGCCGGTTCCTCAGCTGGTGAAGAACTCCGTGATCTGCTGGGCGACCTGGTCGGGATGCACCTCGTGCACCCGGTGACCGCCCCCGATCGTGATCAGCCGGCAGTCCGGGATCAGCGAGGCCATGTCCTGCAGGCGCCCCTGGGGCATGGTGGACTCCGGGCCGCCGGCGATCATCAGCGTCGGCGCGACGATCTCGCCGAGCCCGGCCGCCCACTCGGGGTCGGGGTCGGACACCTCGGCCCGGATCGGAGCGACGGCGGCCCAGTCGTAGTCCACCGGCCCCTCCGGCTCGGCGGCCGGCTCCGGCTCACCCGGGAACGGCGGCGGGGTCTCCACCAGCACCAGTCGCTCCACCCGGTCCGCGTGCTCCTGGGCGAGCAGGTGGGCGACGACTCCGCCCATCGAGTGGCCGACCAGGCCCACCCGGTCGAGCTCGCACTCGTCGAGGAAGCCGAGGACGTCGTCCCGCATCAGCTCGACGGAGTACTCGTCGGGCCAGTCGCTCTCGCCGTGCCCCCGCAGATCGAGGGCGTACACCCGCCACTCCTCGCCGAGCAGGCTCCCGGCCGCCTCCCAGCTCGCGGCGGAGCCGCCGAGGCCGTGCAGCAGGACCACGGGGGAGCCGAAGGGGTCGCCCCAGGTCCGATACGCCAGCCGTACATCGCCGACGTCGACAACAGATTGATCGTCCATGCCCCTGACGCTACAGGCGAACGAGCGGGCACTTGTCCTCGCGGCACCCGTCAAACCCGCGATCGGCGGGCGCGAGGAGCGTCCGGCCCATCAGCCGCGTGCGCCGGTGCACGTGCCATATGACCTGCGCTTTCACTCCCGCCCGACGGGCGCCCCGGGCCCGTGACCCGAGGGACGGCGGCTCCGTTGGGGCTGGTGACCGGCCCACGCTGACGTGGGCCGGACTACGGAGGAGAATCCACATGATGAAGAAGATGATGCTGGCCGCCGCGGTCCTGACCGCCGGTCTGGGACTGGCCTTCAGCCCCGCCGCGCAGGCCGTGCAGAACCCCGCCGCCGTGCAGGCCGCGAAGGCGCCGGCCGCGGTCTGCACCGTCAACGACAACGGGGTGAACTTCCGCGGCGGACCGGGCAACGAGTACCAGGTCCTGGGCCAGGTGAACAAGGGCCAGAACCTCAACTACCGCGGCCGGCAGGGCAACTGGGTCATGGGCGACCTGTGGGGCGGCCCCACCGGCGTCTGGATCCACGTGGCGTACCTCAACTGCTGACGCCGGTCGGCGTTCCGGCCCCGCATCGCGCCTCGCGATGCGGGGCCGTCCCGTGTTCCGGAGCACGGCACGTTCCCGACTCCCTTGTGTCGTAGGGGTGTACGCCGCTCCCTCCACTCTGATAGGAAAGCTTCCTAACAGACCAATGGAACGACGAACTCCCTTTGGAGGACTGGTGCACGCTCCCCATAAGCGCACCGCACGTCGCACTACCCGATCATCCGTGCGCCTCGCGGCCATCGCGGCCGGACTGGCCCTCACGGCGGTCCCCGTGGCGGCCCACGCCGGAGCCCCCACCCACCCGGCGGCACAGCAGACGGCGGAGCAGCGGACCGCGGCGGCTCCGCGGGCCGCCGCCGCGACCGGCCTCGACGATCCGGCGAAGAAGGAGATCGCCATGAAGCTGGTCTCCAGCGCGGAGAACTCCTCGCTCAACTGGAAGTCGCAGTACAAGTACATCGAGGACATCGACGACGGCCGCGGTTACACCGCCGGCATCATAGGCTTCTGTTCCGGCACCGGCGACATGCTCGACCTCGTCGAGCTGTACACCCAGCGCAAGCCGGGCAACGTCCTCGCGAAGTACCTGCCCGCGCTGCGGAAGGTCAACGGCACCGACTCGCACAGCGGTCTCGACCCGAACTTCACGAAGGACTGGGCGACCGCCGCGTCCGACTCGGCGTTCAAGCAGGCGCAGGACGACGAGCGGGACCGGGTGTACTTCGATCCCGCGGTCGGCCAGGGCAAGGCCGACGGCATCGGCACACTCGGCCAGTTCGCGTACTACGACGCCATCGTCATGCACGGTGACGGCGGCGACAGCACCGGCTTCAGTTCCATCCGCAAGCGGGCCCTCGCCAAGGCGAAGCCGCCGTCGCAGGGCGGCAACGAGGTCACGTATCTCAACGCCTTCCTCGACGCCCGGGTCTGGGCGATGCAGCAGGAGGAGGCCCACTCCGACACCAGCCGCGTGGACACCGCCCAGCGGGTCTTCCTGAAGAAGGGCAATCTGAACCTGGATCCGCCGCTCGACTGGAAGGTGTACGGCGACAGCTACCACATCGGCTGACGCACCTCCGGCCCACGGCTGCGGCGCGTACGGCTCCCGCGAGGGGCGTCGTACGCGCCGCAGCGCCGTTTCCGGGCGAAGCCGGGACGCGTCTGCGTCAGTGTGCTGCCGCCGTGGACGCGGCCGCCGGGCTCTCCTGCTTCGCCCCCTGCCGCGACTCCTGCTCCGCCGGATCCGCACCCCGTTTCCCGCCGAGGTGGTTGAAGGCCAGGTTGAGCACGATCGCCACGACGCACCCGGTCGAGATCCCGGAGTCGAGCACGACAAGCGCGTCCTTCGGGAACGCGTGGTAGAAGTCCGGTGCGGCGATCGGGATCAGGCCGATGCCCACGGCCGCCGCCACGATCAGCGCGTTCTCCCCCTTCTCCAGCGCGGCGGTCGCCAGTGTCTGGATGCCGCTCGCGGCGACCGATCCGAAGAGCACGATGCCTGCGCCGCCGAGGACGGGCAGCGGGACGAGCGCGATGACGGACGCGGCGACGGGGACCAGCCCGAGCACGATCAGGATGCCGCCGCCGGCGGCGACCACGAAGCGGCTGCGGACCTTGGTCATCGCGACCAGTCCGATGTTCTGGGCGAAGGCGCTGCACATGAAGCCGTTGAAGAGCGGGCTGATGGCGCTGCCCAGGGTGTCGGCGCGCAGGCCGCCCTCGATGGTCCGCTCGTCCGCCGGACGGTCGACGATCCTGCCGAGAGCCAGCATGTCGGCGGTGGACTCGGTCATGCAGACCAGCATCACGATGCACATGGAGACGATCGCGGCGGCCTCGAACTGCGGTGGGCCGAAGTGGAAGGGCGCCGGGAAGCCGATCAGGCCGGCGTCCTTGATGGCACCGAAGTCGGTGATGCCGACCGGGATCGCGATCAGTGTGCCGAGGACCAGTCCGAGCAGGATGGCGATCTGCTGGAGGAAGCCGCGCAGCAGTTTGCGCAGTGCCAGGACGATCACCAGCGTGGCCGCAGCCATGGTGATGTCGGTCGTCGAGCCGTAGTCGCCGGCCGTGGCGTCGCCGCCCTGGGACCAGTTGAAGGCGACCGGCAGCAGCGACAGCCCGATCAATGTGATCACGGTGCCGGTGACGACCGGCGGGAAGAAGCGGACCAGCTTGCAGAAGTACGGAGCGAGCAGGAAGCCGAGCAGGCCGGCCACGGTGATCGCGCCGAGGATGACAGCGATGCCGTCGTGTCCGCGGTCCTTTCCGATCGCCACCATCGGGGTGACCCCGGCGAACGAGACACCGTTGACGAACGGCAGCCGGGCACCGATGCGCCAGAAGCCGAGGGTCTGGAGCAGGGTCGCGAGGCCCGCGGTGAAGAGGCTCGCCCCCATCAGGAAGGCGGTCTCCTTGGGGGTGAGGCCCACGGCCGGGCCCACGATCATCGGCGGGGCCACCACACCCGCGTACATCGCGGCCACGTGCTGGAGGCCGCTGGTGAACATCTTCAGCGGAGGGAGCGTTTCGTCGACCGGGTGTTTCCGGTCTGCCGATGCCGACTCGGCGACGGGGTGGGGGTCGGTGTCGGATGCTGCGTCTGCGTCGTTGCGAAACCTGGGCGTAGCTGCCACGGCGGTTCCTCCGGTCGGGTACACGTCTGCGGCGACGTGGGTGTCAGGGAGGTGGTGCAAGTGGGGCGTGGGTGCAGGTGGAGCAGATCGTGCAGCTGGTGCGGGCAGCTTGGATCACCGGGGCGGGGACGCGTACGTGCGTGTACGCGCCCCGCCCCGGTTGCCGTGGACCCCGTTCGGTTCCACGGCGGCCGGCCGAGGGCCGTCCCCCTCGGCCGGCCGGTATCGGGGGTGTCCCGGAGCGTCAGGCTCCGGCGGCGATCCGCACGAGGCGGCGGGCCTCGTCGCGGGTGGCGCGGGCGATGGCGTCCTCGTCCGCGGTGATGAGGTGGTTGTCCTCGACGACCGGCTTGCCGTTGACGAGGGAGAGGGTGACGGGGGCCGCGGCGCCGAAGACGAGTGCGGTCACCGGGTCGGCGATGGAGGCGTGGGCGAGGGTGTCCAGCTTCCAGAGCACCAGGTCGGCGAGCTTGCCCGGCTCCAGGGAGCCGATCTGGCCGGCCCGGCCGAGTACCTGCGCGCCGCCGTAGGTGCCCAGACGCAGGGCCTGACGGGCGTTCAGGGCCTTTTCGCGGTGGGCGCCGAGGCGGTTGATGAGGAGGGCGTTACGGAGTTCGGTGTGGAGTTCGCCGGACTCGTTGGAGGCGGTGCCGTCGACGCCGAGGCCGACCGGGACGCCGGCGGCGAGCATGTCGGGCACCCGGGCGATGCCCGCGGCGAGCCGGGCGTTGGACGAAGGGCAGTGCGCGACGCCCGTTCCGGTACGGGCGAAGGCCGCGATATCGGAGTCGTTCATATGGACGCAGTGCGCCATCCACACGTCGTCGCCGAGCCAGCCGGTCGACTCGAAGTAGTCGGTCGGGCCCATCCCGAACAGTTCGTGGCAGAACTTCTCCTCCTCCACGGTCTCCGAGCCGTGGGTGTGCATGCGCACCCCCTTGCGCCGGGCCAACTCAGCGCCCTGTCGCAGGAGTTCGGTGGAGATGGAGAACGGGGAGCAGGGCGCGGCGGCGACCTGGGTCATCGCGTCGAAGGAGGCGTCGTGGTGTGCGTCGATGGTCGCCTCGGTGCCGGCGAGTGCGCCGTCGAGGGTCTCCACGGCGAAGTCCGGCGGCAGCCCGCCGTCCTTCGCGCTGCGGTCCATGGAACCGCGGGCGAGGGTGAACCGTACGCCCATGTCGCGGGCGGCCCCGATGATGGCGCCGGACAGGTCGCCGGATCCTTGCGGGTAGACGTAGTGGTGGTCCATGGCGGTGGTGACGCCGCCGCGGGCCATCATGGCGAGGGAGCCCTGCGCGGCGGCACGGACCATCGGCTCGTCGATGCGCGCCCAGGTCGGGTACAGCGCGACCAGCCAGTCGAACAGGTTGTGGTCCGTGGCGAGGCCCCGGGTGATCCACTGGTAGAAGTGGTGGTGCGTGTTGATCAGACCGGGGGTGACCAGATGCCCGGTGCCGTCGATGCGGCGTACGACGTCCTCCAGGCCCCCGGGCGCCCGGCCGGCGCCGACGGATTCGATGCGACGGCCCGCGACGACGACATGACCCGAGGCGTACTCGGTGTCGTCGGCGTCGACGGTCGCGATCGAGCAGTTCTCGATGACGATGCGTTCCACGTGCTGCTCAGGGGCTGCCGATGCTGCCATGGCGCGTCCTTTTCTTTCCGGCGATGCGGGCACGGCAGGACCCTAGGAGGATTTGAGTGCCGCAGCCGGGCGGCTGCGGGTGCCGAGATGGTGGAAGAACAGGTTGAGCAGGACGGCGACGAGCGCTCCGGCGCTGATGCCGGAGCCCAGCACGGTCTGTGCCCAGGACGGGAATCCCGCGTAGAAGCCGGGCGCGGCGAGTGGGACGATGCCCGCGCCGAGCGCGACGGCGACCAGGACGATGTTGGAGCTGTCGTCGAGTCCGGCCTCGGAGAGCGTACGGATGCCGCTCACCGCGATCGAGCCGAACAGCACGATGCCGGCGCCGCCGAGGACGGGCATCGGCACCAGGGAGACGACCGCGCCGAGTGCCGGGAAGGCGCCCAGGACCAGCAGCGCACCGCCCGCTGCCGCAACGACGTAGCGGCTGCGTACCTTCGTCAGTGACACCACGCCGACGTTCTGGGCGAAGGCGCTCGTCGGGAAGCCGCCGAAGACCGGGCCGAGCAGGGTCGCGATGCCGTCGGTGCGCAGTCCGCGGGTGAGGGTCCGGCCGTCGGTGCGCCGGTCGCAGATCTCGCCGAGTGCCAGCATTCCGGCGGCGGACTCCGTCATCAGGACGAGCATGACGATGCAGAGCGAGAGGATCGCGGCGGGCCTGAACTCGGGTGCGCCGAAGGCGAAGGGGTTGGGCAGGGCGGCGACCGGTGCGGACTTCAGCGCGGAGGGGTCCGCGAGTCCGAACGGGATCGCGGCCAAGGTTCCGGTCAACAACCCCATCAGCAGGGCGACTTGCTTGAGGAAGCCGCGACCGAACCGCTGGATCAGCAGAATGACGACGAGCGTGAAGGCGGCCAGCGCAAGGTACTTCGCCGCTCCGAAGTCGGCGGCTCCCTTGTCGCCGCCCTGCGCCCAGGAGACCGGGACGGGCATCAGGGTGACGCCGATGAGGGTGATGACGACGCCGGTGACGAGCGGCGGGAAGAAGCGGAGCAGCCGGCCGAAGAACGGTCCGACGGCCAGGCAGAAGACTCCGGCGACGAGCACCGCCCCGTAGATCGCGGGGAGTTGGTGACCCGGTGCGGTGGTCTCGGCGATGGCGAGCATCGGGGCGATTCCGGCGGAGGACGCGGCGTTGACGAACGGCAGCCGGTTTCCGGCGAAGCCGCCGACGCCGAGGGTCTGCAGGAGGGTGGCGCATCCGGCGATCAGGAGGCTTGCCGCGATCAGCCGGGTCATGCCCGCCTGGTCGAGGCCGACGGCCTGGCCGATGACGAGCGGAGGGGTGACGACGCCCGCGTACATGGCGGCGATGTGCTGGAGCGCGGCGGGGACGAGCCGCGAGGGGCGGAGCTTTTCGTCCACCGGGTGGACCGAGGTCTCCGGTGGGGTGGGACACGGGCCTTCTGCTTCTGCTTCTGCCGGCCCGAGTGCAGGCTGTGCCATGGAAGTTCCCTCCGGTCCGGCCGGTCCCCGCCCGGCTGTGCGCGGGCGGGAACCGGCTCAGCGCCGCGTCAGAGGTTGGTCATGTCGACCGGGATCTGCGGCTCGGCACCGTCCCGTATCACGGTGGCCTCGATCAGGCCGTACGGGCGGTCCGCCGCGAAGTAGACCTCGTGGTCGTTCTTGAGCCCGAACGGCTCCAGGTCCACCAGGAAGTGATGTTTGTTCGGCAGCGAGAAGCGGATCTCGTCGATCTCGCTGCGGCTGTTGATGATGCGCGAACCCATCTGGTACAGGGTCTGCTGAAGGGAGAGGGAGTACGTCTCGGCGAAGGCCTGGAGCAGGTGCTTGCGCGCCTGCCCGTAGGACTTCTCCCAGTTCGGCATCCGCGCGTCGTCGCTGGTCCAGTTGTACCGCCACTTGGCGGAGACCTCGGTCGCGAGGATGCGGTCGTACGCCTCCTTGAGCGTCGTGTACTCGTCCTTGACGTAGCCCCAGAACTCGGAGTTGGTGGAGTTCATCACGACGAGGTCCTTGAGCCCCGAGATGATCTGCCACTTCTCGCCGTCGAAGGTGATCTGGGTGGTGCGCGTCTCCTGGCCCCTGCGCACGAAGGAGTGCTTGACCTCGTCGGCGCCGATGAACTGCGAGTTGGCGTCCGAGGTGGCGATGCGCTCCCAGGCGTACTCCTCGATCCGGATCCGGGCCGTCCTGATCGGCTCCTGCGACGTCACGAAGTGGCGGGCGAGGTGGATGCCGAACTGTTCGGCCGACTCGATGCCGTGTTGCTTGGCGAACGCGTACACCGTGTTCTTCGTCGTGTCGGTCGGCAGCACATGGGCGTTGGAGCCGGAGTAGTGGACGTCTTCCATGTCGCCGGAGAGGGCGACCGAGACGTTCAGATCCTTGATGTGGTGGGTGTCGCCGTCCCGCGTGATCCTGACGACGCGGTTCTCTGCTTTGCCGTACTGGTTCTGGCCGAGGATCACAGGGCGGGCCTGGTGGGAATGGACGGTCATTGTCTGCTAGCTCCCTCGGTAAACGGAGTAGCCGAACGGGTTGAGCAGCAGCGGTACGTGGTAGTGCTCGCCCGGGGTGACGGCGAACGCGACCGCCACCTCCGGGAAGAACGCACCGCTGTCCCTTGCGCGGGGGGCGTCCTGCTGCACCTCGGCTTGCTTCTGGCTGCTGAAGTAGGACTCGGTGTCGAATACGAGCCGTACGTGGGTGGTGCCTTCCGGCAGGGCCGGCAGATCTTTGCAGCGCCCGTCCGCGTCCGTCGCGGATCCGCCGAGCGCCACGTACTGCGCATCGCCGTCGCCGCGGGCGGCCAGCGCGACGGTGACGGATGCGGCGGGGCGACCGGTACTGGTGTCCAGGATGTGGGTGGACACCGATGCGGTGGTGTCGGTGCTCAAGGCCGTCACGCTCCTTGTTCTCAGATGTCCTCTACGAGGCGGGTGAGCCGGATGCGATTGATCTTGCCCAGTTCGGTGCGCACGATCCCGCGCTCCTGCTCGGGCGGGTTCCCGATCCGGGACTTCACCGCGTCGCGCATCTGTTCACCGGTGGCCCCGGTGGCGCAGATCAGGAAGACGTGCCCGAACCGCTCCTGGTAGGCCAGGTTCAGTTCGAGCATCTCGGCCTTGAGTTCCTCGGAGGCGTCGGCCATCCCCCGCTGTTCGCGGGAGGAGGCCGGGTCTTCGGGCTTCGGACGGCCGATCGGCGGGTGACCGGCCATCGCGTCGGCCAGGTCCTCCGGGGTCAGCGCGGCCGTGGCGGCGTCACCGGTGGAGAGAAGGGCCTCCGCGGTGGCGTACGGGCGTCGGGAGAGGATCGCTCTTCCCCATGCCGCACTGGCACACACCTCGTGCAACGCTGTGGTGGCCTCGTCGTCCGCCAGGGTGTTGAACCGGGCCAGGCCCGGCGTGGAGCTCGAAGTCACGGGAGCCTCCGTGGCTGTTTTCGCTGGGCGTCGCTGCGCTTCGCGTCGGTCGGGCTGCGGATAGCTAACGCCCTCGACAACACCACGTCAACACTTTGTTGAAATTACGCGCACGCAAAAGGCCGTCGCCCCATGCCTGGGACGACGGCCCTGCGCGGCCCTCGACGGCCTTCGCCCACCTGCGGCCTCAACTACTCGCCCTTGGCGGCGATTTCCCTGTTGAGGTAGTTGTAGACGGTGAAGCGGCTGACCCCCAGCGCGCCCGCCACCGTCTCCACACCGTGCCGTACGGAGAAGGCACCGCGTGCCTCCAGGGCCCGTACGACCGACTGCTTGGTCCTGCGGTCCAGCTCGGCGAGCGGCATGCCGTGCCGGCGCTCCATAGCGGCCAGGATGTGGTCGAGCGACTCCGAGAGCTGGGGCAGCCGGACAGCTATGACGTCCTCACCCTCCCAGGCCAGCACGACGTCGTCGGGCTGAGCGCGCTCGGGTCCGAGCAGCTCGGCGCCCATGGCGTCGACGAGCGGCTTGACCGCGGCAACGAGGGGGTGGTCCGCCGGTTCGGTCACTTCGGGCCCTCCCCGATCACGTTGACCTGGAGCGACACCCGGGTGGCACCCGATGTCAGGACGCGGCGCAGCAGGGAGTCCACCGCGGTGAGCACCTCGTCCGCGCCGCCCTCCGCGGTGTTGCCGAAGGGGCCGACGTCCACGGCGTCCAGCTCGGCGTTCTGGATGACCTCGCGGGCGACGACCGCGTGGGCGGGCGCCTCGTCGAGATCGAAGGGCTCGGTGGTGAACTCCACTCTCAAGCGCACTGTGCCTCCCTGGTGCGTTCGCCGCGTCCTTGTGGACCCGCGGCCCGGGGCCCGACCCTAACGGACGGGCGCCGGGGGCGTCCGGTGACGGCCGCCCCCGTCCGCGCGGAGGGTCCCGTTCACTCGCGGGACGGTCCCGGCGCCTGGTACGGGAGCACGCAGACGGCCACCGGGGCGGGGAAGGCGTCGCCGGTGCGGGTCAGGCCGCCGCTCCTCGCGTCGACCCGGAAGGCCGTCACCGTGCTCGACTTCTGGTTGGCGGCGAAGAGCAGCCGCCCGTCCGGCGAGAAGGCGATCTGGCGGGGGAAGTCGCCGCCGGCCGGCACGGTGCCGAGCAGCCGCAGCGTTGCCCCGTCGTCCTCGACCGCGTACCGCGTCAGGCTGTTGTGCCCCCGGTTGGCGAGGTAGGCGAAGCGGCCGTCGCCGGTGACCAGGAACTGCGCGGGGTAGCTGGTGCCGGCGCCGGTCCCGGTGGGCTGCGGGGCGCCCGGGGAGAGGATGCCGGTGGCCGGGTCGTAGCCGCAGACGACGGCGGTGTTGTCGACCTCGCAGGCCAGGTAGGCGAAGCGGCCGCCCGGGTGGAAGGTGAGGTGGCGCGGTCCGGCACCGGGGCGCAGGGCCGCGCAGGAGACCTGGGCGAGCGTGCCGTGCTCCTCGTCGAGCCGGTAGGTGTACACGGAGTCGTTGCCGAGGTCCACGGCGAGGATGTGGTCGCCGTCCGGGGTGGTGATGATCTGGTGGGCGTGCGGCCCGTCCTGGCCGGGGCCGGGCGGCGGCGCGGTGTGGGCGACCAGGTCCGTGCGCTCCCCCAGCGAGCCGTCGTCCCGGACGGGGTGCACCGCGACACTGCCTGCGGTGTAGTTCGCGGTGAGCAGCCACCTTCCCGTGGGGTGGACGGAGAGATGGGTGGGTCCCGCCCCGCCCGTGCTGCGGGTTCCGAGCACCCGGTGACTGCCGTCGGGCGAGAGCGCGACGGCCGTCACCCCGCCGCGCTCCTGCTCGTCGACCGCGTACACGGTGGTGCCCGAGGGATGCATGGCCAGGTACGAGGGGTTCTCGACGCCGGTGATCACGGGGCCGCCGGAGACCGCCCCGGTGGCGGCGTCGTACCCCGCCGTGCCGATGCCCGTGCCGCCGCCTTCGGCCGAGGTGTACGTGCCGAGCAGCAACGGCCCGGTGCCGCGCGGGCGCGAACCGACCGCGGGCCCGGAGTCCGGCGCGGCCCCCGGTTGCCGGGCCGGGCGCGGCGGTGCGGGGGCCACGGACAGGGCGGCGCCGGCGAGGAGGGCTCCGAGGACGGTGCGCCGGCTGGTGGCGTGGTTCATGCGAGGCACCTCGTGTGGGGTCGAGTGCGGGCGTCGGGCGTGGGCATCGGGCGTGGGCGCCGAGTACGGCGGCCGAGCCGGCCGCGCCGGCTGCACCAGCCACCCTGTCCCGCCCCGCACCCCCTCGGCAACCGTGCAATTCCGGCTCCACCTCGCGCAACCCGCGCGAAGGCACCCGGCCCGGATTCCGGGCACCCCCTTGACAGCCCTCCCCCCTCCGGGCAATCTTCCGTTACGCAGAAATCAACTTCCGCAATACGGAAGGAGCCCCGAGATCCTCATGGGCTACCCGGACCAGCGCTTCGATGTGAACCTGTCGATCCTCTTCACGGAACTCCCGCTCCTGGAGCGTCCCGCGGCCGCCGCCGCGGCCGGCTTCACGGCGGTCGAGCTGTGGTGGCCCTGGGTCGAGACCCCCACTCCGCCGCAGGCCGAGCTCGACGCCCTCAAGAAGGCGCTCGACGACGCGGGTACGCGGTTGGTGGGACTGAACTTCTACGCCGGGAAGCTGCCCGGTCCCGACCGCGGCGCGCTCTCCGTGCCCGGCGAGGAGTCGGACCGCTTCCGCGCCAATGTCGAAGTGGCGGCCGGATTCGCCGCCTCGGTCGGCTGCAAGGCCCTCAACGCGCTCTACGGCAACCGCGTCGACGGCGTGGACCCTGCCGCGCAGGACGAACTCGCCCTGCAGAACCTGACCGCCGCCGCCCGCGCGGCCCACCGGATCGGAGCGGTCCTCCTGATCGAGACGCTCAACGAGCCGGAATCACCGCTCTACCCCCTGGTGAGCGCTCCGGCCGGGATCGACGTCGTGGACAGGGTCAATGCGGCGACCGGGCTCGGGAACGCGAAGTTCCTGCTGGACCTGTACCACCTGTCGATGAACGGCGAGGACCTCGGCCGGACCATCGCGGCGTACGCCGGGAAGACCGGTCACGTCCAGATCGCCGACAACCCCGGACGCGGCGCACCCGGCACCGGCTCGCTCCCGCTGGAGCGTCTCCTCGACGAGCTGACCGAGGCCGGCTACGACGGCTGGGTCGGCCTGGAGTACAAGCCGGGCGACCGGCCGAGCGCCGAGGCCTTCGAGTGGCTCCCGGCCACCGCGCGGGCCGCCCCCTGAGGGCGGGCGGCTCCCCCTCGTACACACGCTTACCGGAAGGCACCCTCATGAGCAACAACCTCCCCAAGGTCGCGTGGATCGGCCTCGGCATCATGGGCTCCCCCATGTCCGAGAACCTGATCAAGGCCGGGTACGACGTCACCGGTCACACCCTGGAGCAGGACAAGATCGACCGGCTGGTCGCGGCCGGTGGCACGGGCGCGCGCTCGATCGCCGAGGCGGTCCGGGACGCCGATGTCGTCATCACGATGGTGCCCGCCTCCCCGCAGGTCGAGGCCGTCGCGTACGGGCCCGACGGCATCCTGGCGAACGCGAGGCGCGGCGCGCTGCTGATCGACATGTCGTCGATCACTCCGCAGACCTCGGTGGACCTCGCGAGGAACGCGAAGGAGAAGGGCATCCGGGTGCTGGACGCCCCGGTGTCCGGCGGCGAGGCCGGTGCGACCGAGGCCGTGCTGTCGATCATGGTCGGCGGTGAGCAGACCGACTTCGACACCGCGCAGCCGATCCTCCGGGCGCTCGGCAGGACCATCGTGCGGTGCGGTCCGCACGGCTCCGGCCAGACGGTGAAGGCCGCCAACCAGCTGATCGTCGCGGTCAACATCCAGGCGTGCGCCGAGGCGGTCGTCTTCCTGGAGAAGTCCGGTGTCGACCTCGCCGCCGCGCTGGATGTCCTCAACGGCGGGCTGGCCGGTTCGACGGTCCTGACGCGCAAGAAGGAGAACTTCCTGAAGCGGGACTTCGCGCCGGGCTTCCGGATCGACCTGCACCACAAGGACATGGGCATCGTCACGGACGCCGCCCGCCGCGTCGGTGCCGCGCTGCCCGTCGGCGCCGTGGTCGCCCAGCTCGTCGCCTCGCTCCGCGCCCAGGGCGACGGCGGACTCGACCACTCGGCACTGCTGCGCTCGGTCGAGCGCCTGTCGGGCCGGCCGGTCCAGGTCTGACCGTCCGGGCCCCGCCGGGCCCGGCACCCGGAGACTTCCGGATGGCGTCGACGCCGACACCTGTCCTGTCGCGCCCAGGCGTCGACGCCGTCCGGAACACCTGATTCCTGATTTCAACAAACTGTTGACGCCGGGTTCGGGGCGTATCTACGCTCCTGGAGCCCCAGGCCGTCGCAGTTCAGCAGCTCAGCAGCTCTCGTACGGAAGGTCGCCCCGACACCATGACGCAGCGTGTGCTTACGACCGAGTCAGGCGCCCCGGTCGCCGACAACCAGAACTCCGCCACCGCCGGCGTCGGTGGCCCGATCCTCCTCCAGGACCAGCACCTGCTGGAGAAGCTGGCCCGCTTCAACCGGGAACGCATACCGGAGCGCGTGGTCCATGCCCGGGGCTCCGGCGCGTACGGCTACTTCGAAGTGACCGATGACATCACGGCGTTCACCCGCGCGGACTTCCTCTCCGAGGTCGGCAGGCGCACCGAGACGTTCATCCGCTTCTCGACCGTCGCCGATTCGCTGGGCGGCGCGGACGCGGTACGCGACCCGCGCGGCTTCGCCCTCAAGTTCTATACGGACGAGGGCAATTACGACCTGGTCGGCAACAACACCCCGGTGTTCTTCATCAAGGACCCGGTCAAGTTCCCCGACTTCATCCACTCGCAGAAGCGCGATCCGTTCACGGGCCGTCAGGAACCCGACAACGTATGGGACTTCTGGGCCCACGCGTCCGAGGCGACGCACCAGGTCACCTGGCTGATGGGGGACCGCGGCATCCCCGCCTCGTACCGCCACATGAACGGCTACGGCTCGCACACGTACCAGTGGACGAACGCCGAGGGCGAAGCCTTCTTCGTCAAGTACCACTTCAAGACGAACCAGGGGGTGCGCTGCCTCTCCAGTGAGCAGGCCGCCGAACTGGCGGGCAAGGACGGCAGTTCGCACCAGACGGACCTGCTCCAGGCCATCGAGCGCGGGGTGAACCCGTCCTGGACGCTGTACGTGCAGGTCATGCCGGCCGCGGAGGCCGCGGGCTACCGCTTCGACCCGTTCGACCTGACCAAGGTGTGGCCGCACGCGGCCCACCCGCTGCGGCGGGTGGGCCGGCTGGTCCTCGACCGCAACCCGGACAACGTCTTCGCCGAGGTCGAGCAGGCGGCGTTCTCCCCGAACAACTTCGTACCCGGCATCGGCCCGTCCCCGGACAAGATGCTCCAGGGCCGCCTGTTCGCCTACGCGGACGCGCACCGCTACCGGTTGGGCGTCAACCACACCCAGCTCCCGGTGAACGCGCCGCGCACCGCGGTCGTCGACAACTACGGCCGCGACGGGCTGCACGCCACCCGCAACGGCGCGCGTCACGACAAGAACTACGAGCCCAACTCGTACGCGGGCCCGGCCCAGACCGGCGCGGCGCTCTCCGCCCCGCTCGCGGTCCACGGCTGGACCGGCACCCACGCGGCGCCCGCCCATGCCAAGGACGACGACTTCTCCCAGGCGGGCGAGCTGTACCGGCTGATGTCCGAGGACGAGAAGGGACGCCTGGTCGCCAACATCGCCGGGGGTCTCTCCCGGGTGAGCCGCGACGACGTCGTCGAGAAGAACCTCGCCCACTTCCACGCGGCCGACGCCGACTACGGCAGGCGCGTGGAGGAGGCCGTCCGCGCCCTGCGCGAGGACTGAGCCTCCCACCGAGCCCTGCTCGCGCCGCACACCCGGATGAGGGGTGTCGTGCGGCGGGGGCAGGACGAGGTCGCGGCGGCCGTGCGATGCCAGTGCGGTGGTGGGGGCAGGTGTCCGCTCCCCTCCTGACCTGAAGGAGAGGAGGGCCGCCCGCCCGGTCGCCGCCGCCGCGACCCCTGTTGTGTTCTCCCGTGCCAGGGCGCGGAGTACGGATACGGTCCCGTGCTCCGCGCCCTTCTCCGTTTTCCCGGCTCCGCCCCGGGTTCCGGCCGGGGCGGAGGACGGCGCACCGGCCCGGCGAGGACGCGGCCCCCGCCCCGGCTGTCGGGGGCGGGGGCCGCGGACGGGCCGACGGGTCGTCAGGACACCGCGAGCGGGCGGATCGCGGTCGGCGCGTGGGACGGGTCCGTCGCGACGTCCTCGAACTCGTCGACGGACGCGATGTCCGTGCCGCTCATCGCGATGTTCGTCACGCGCTCCAGAATCGCTTCGACGACCACCGGCACCCGCAACTCCGCGGCCAGCTTCTTGGCCTCCTCGAAGGCCGGCAGCAGCCGGTCCGGCTCGGTGACCCGGATCGCCCGGCAGCCCAGGCCCTCGACGACCTTGACGTGGTCGACCCCGTAGCCGCCGACCTCCGGCGAGTTGAGGTTCTCGAACTCCAGGTTGACCTGGAAGTCGATGCCGAAGGTGCGCTGCGCCTGACGGATCAGGCCCAGGTAGGAGTTGTTCACCAGGACGTGGACGTACGGGATGCGGTGCTGCGCGCCGACCGCCAGCTCCTCCAGCATGAACTGGAAGTCGTAGTCGCCGGAGAGCGCCACGACGGAACCGTCCGGGTCGGCCGTGGCGACGCCCAGCGCGGCCGGGATGGTCCAGCCGAGCGGGCCCGCCTGGCCGCAGTTGATCCAGTGGCGCGGCCGGTGGACGTGCAGCAGCTGCGCACCGGCGATCTGGGAGAGGCCGATCGTGGTGACGTACCGGGTCTCGGGTCCGAAGGCCCGGTTCATCTCCTCGTACACCCGCTGCGGCTTCAGCGGCACGTTGTCGAAGTGCGTACGGCGCTGCAGCGCGGCCCGGCGCTCCTGGGTGGACGCGGCCCACTCCGAGCGGTCCTTGAGCTTCCCCGCGGTCTTCAGCTCGCGTGCCACCTCGACGAACAGTTCCAGCGCGGCCCCGGCGTCGGAGACGATCCCGAGGTCGGGGGCGAAGATCCTGCCGAGCTGGGTGGGCTCGATGTCCACGTGGACGAAGGTGCGGCCCCGGGTGTAGACGTCCAGCTTGCCGGTGTGGCGGTTGGCCCAGCGGTTGCCGATGCCGAGGACGAAGTCGGACTCCAGGAAGTTCGCGTTGCCGTAGCGGTGCGAGGTCTGGAGGCCGACCATGCCCGCGTTCAGCGCGTGGTCGTCGGCGAGGGCGCCCCAGCCCATCAGGGTCGGGACGACCGGAACCCCCGTCACCTCGGCGAATTCCACCAGGAGTGCGGACGCGTCGGCGTTGATGACGCCGCCGCCCGCGACGATCAGGGGGCGCTCGGAGGCGTTCAGCATCTCCAGGGCGCGCTCGATCTGCTTGCGGGTCGCGGCGGGCTTGTGCACCGGCAGCGGCTCGTACAGACCGGGGTCGAACTCGATCTCGGTGAGCTGGACATCGACGGGCAGGTCGATGAGGACCGGGCCGGGCCGGCCGGTGCGCATCAGCTGGAAGGCCTGCTGGAAGACGCCCGGGACCTGGGCGGCTTCGAGAACGGTCGTGGCGGCCTTGGTGACGGGCGCCGCGATCGAGGCGATGTCGACCGCCTGGAAGTCCTCCTTGTGGAGCACGGCGGTCGGGGCCTGTCCGGTGATGCAGAGGATCGGGACCGAGTCGGCGATCGCGGAGTACAGGCCGGTGATCATGTCGGTGCCGGCCGGTCCCGAGGTGCCGATGCAGACACCGATGTTGCCCGGCCGGGCGCGGGTGTAGCCCTCCGCCATGTGGGAGGCGCCCTCGACATGGCGGGCGAGCGTGTGATGAACCCCGCCGGCGGCCTTGAGGGCCGCGTAGAAGGGGTTGATCGCCGCGCCCGGCACACCGAACGCGTTGCTGACTCCTTCGCGCTTGAGGATCTCAACTGCCGCTCGGGCAGCGGTCATTCGAGGCATTGAGTGCTCCTGCTCGGGCCTGGTGGAGTCGGGCTCTGTCGCGCCACCTGAGAGCACCAATTCCGTATAGCGGAAAATTGATTCTGTTATACGGAAATCAATCTAAAGTGCGGCCGGACGGCCGTCAAGGGAGTCCGCGCACGGCGGACCGACCCGCGCGCCGGTCCGCGAAGTACGCCGAATCGCTCCCCAGCACCTCGCTCCTGGTGGACGATGGGGTGCGGAGCGCAGCGGGCCCGGACGGGTCGGCGCCGGCGCGTCGTGGTGCGCCGGGGCGGCCCGTCGCCGGGGCGCACGCCCGGAGCCGGAGGGAGATCATGGTGGAGTCGGTGCCGGTACGCTGTCCGGCCTGCCGCCGCGCCCACACGTACAGCGCGCCGGTCTACCCCTGCCCGTGCGGTGCGCCGACCGCCCCGCCCGTGCTGCGCGGCGCCCCGGTCGTACCGATCACGCACCGCACCTGGAACGACGACTGGGTGGGGGTGCGCTGCCGCTCCTGCGGGCGCCTCGACCAGTGGCCGCAGCCGGAGTTGTACTGCCCGTGCGGGGCGGTGCTGCGGATACCGGTCCGTCCGCCGGCAGCCTCCCACGACACCGACGCCACCGCCTCCCCCGCCGACGGGGGCCGGTCCGCCCGGCCGTCCCACATCCCGCTGCCGCGCACGGCGCCGCCGCCCCGGCCCGCGTTCCGGCCGCGGCCGATCCGTACGGCACCCGACGCGGTCGCCTGCGCCGCCCTGTATCTGAACTGGCTGGGCTACCACGATGTCGTACAGCCGGCGGAGCGCTCCCCCGAGCGGATCGACCTGCGCGCCACCGGACTGATCGCCCGCGTCGACGCCACCACCCGCCCGACCGCCCTGCGTGACGTCGAGTGCCTCTGGCTGCACGCGCTCAGCGCGTCCGTCACGAGCGTGTTCTTCTCACTCGCGGGCTACGCCGAGGATGCCGAAGCCCGCGCGGACGGGCTCGGCCTCCCGCTCTTCCTGATGGACGTCACGGGAACGCCGCTGCCGGCCAACAGTCCTGCGAACGAGCTGATCAGCGCCGGGGCCTGAGATCTTCCGGGGCGCCATACTGACCGTATGCGTATCCGTACCGCCCGCCGCTCCGATCTGCCGCTGCTCCAGGACATCGAGCGCGCCGCCGGCGAACCGTTCCGCGCGCTCGGCATGACCGCCATCGCGGACGACGACCCTCCGCCCCTCGATCTGCTGGACGGCTACCGCCTGGCCGGCCGCGCCTGGGTGGCCGCGGACGCCGACGACCGCCCGGTCGGCTATCTGATCGCCGACCCGGTCGACGGCGCGGCCCACATCGAGCAGGTCTCCGTCCATCCGTCCGCCGCACGGCGCGGACTGGGCAGCACCCTCATCGACCATCTCGCCGCATGGGCGGCCGACCGGCGGCTGAGCGCGCTCACGCTGACGACCTTCTCCCACGTCCCGTGGAACGCCCCGTACTACACCCGCCTCGGCTTCCGTACGCTCACGGAATCCGAACTCACCGAGGGGCTGCGGAAGATCAGGGCGGAGGAGGCGGAACACGGCCTGGACCGCTGGCCGAGAGTCTGCATGCGCCGCGAGATCCCGCGCACCGAGCCCGGCCCGCACCTCAGCGGAACCGGCCGGCAACAGTGAGTGCAATCGGTCACGTTCGAGCCAGGGGCCACAAATGTTCGGGCCGCTGTCAGTGGCGGGCCTTAAGGTAGGGGACATGGCTTTAACTCCACGGCACACCCCACCCACCGACCCGTCGCGCACGGCCCGACCGACGCCCCCGTCCGCCGCCGAGGCGAACGAGGCGATACGGGCGCTGGTCGACGCGCGAGCCGGCCAGGACTGGTCCTCCGTGGAGTCCGCCGCCTACGAGGTGCTGCTGATCGAATGGGCGGCCGCGACCCGGGGCGTTGCCGGGGACATCATCGAGGCCGCCTGACGACGCCCGGGGCGGTCCGCTCCTGGCGGCCGTAGCCCTCCCGCAGTTCGATCTTCCGGACCTTCCCGCTGACCGTCATCGGGAAGGTCGCCAGGATCTGCAGCCGCCGCGGGATCTTGTAGTGCGCCAGCTGTTCGCGGCAGTAGCCCGTCACCTCGTCCAGGGTCGGCGGGTCCGCCGGATCCCTCGGGATGACGCAGGCCAGGATCTCCTCCCCGTACTTGTCGTCCGGTACGCCCACCACCTGCACATCCGCGATCTTCGGGTGGCCGTAGAGGAACTCCTCGATCTCCCGCGGGTACACGTTCTCGCCACCACGGATGATCATGTCCTTGATCCGGCCGACGATCTCGACGTAGCCGTCCTCCCGCATCACGGCGAGGTCCCCGGTGTGCATCCAGCGGCCGGCGTCTATCACCTCCGCGGTGCGCTCGGCCTGCTCCCAGTAACCGAGCATCACGCTGTAGCCCCGGGTGCAGAGTTCGCCCGCCGCGCCGCGCTCCAGGGTCACCCCGGTCACCGGGTCGACGACCTTGACCTCGATGTGCGGCATGACGCGGCCGACCGTGCCGGTGCGGCGCTCCAGGTCGTCGTCGCGGCGGGTCTGGGTGGAGACCGGCGAGGTCTCCGTCATGCCGTAGCAGATGGACACCTCGTCCATGTGCATCTCGGCGACGACCCGCTTCATCACCTCGACCGGGCAGGGCGATCCGGCCATGATGCCGGTGCGCAGCGAGGAGAGGTCGTACGAGGCGAAGTCGGGGAGACCCAGCTCCGCGATGAACATGGTGGGGACGCCGTAGAGCGAGGTGCACCGCTCCTGTTGAACGGCGGCCAGCACGGCGGCGGGCTCGAAGGAGGGCGCCGGGATCACGATGCAGGCGCCGTGCGAGGTGGCGCCGAGGTTGCCCATGACCATGCCGAAGCAGTGGTAGAAGGGGACGGGCAGGCAGATCCGGTCCTGTTCCGTGTAGGCGACCAGCTCCCCCACGAAGTAGCCGTTGTTGAGGATGTTGTGGTGGGAGAGGGTGGCTCCCTTGGGGAAGCCGGTGGTACCGGAGGTGTACTGGATGTTGATCGGGTCGTCGCAGGACAACTCTGCTATGCGGGACGCGAGTTGATCCTCCGTCACCGACCCGGACCCGGCCAGCAGGGCGTCCCAGGACGGGTCGCCGATGTAGTGCACGGCACGCAGGGCCGGACAGGCGCCGCGGACCTGGTCGACCAGTGCGCGGTAGTCGCTGGTGCGGTGCGAGAGCGAGGAGACCAGGAGCGAGATCCCGGCCTGCTTCAGCACGTACTCCAGCTCGTGCGCGCGGTAGGCCGGGTTGATGTTGACCATGACGGCGCCGATGCGGGCGGTGGCGTACTGCACGAGGACCCACTCGGGGCAGTTGATCGCCCAGATCCCGACCCGGTCCCCCTTGGCCACCCCCGACGTCATCAGCGCACGGGCCAACTCGTCGACTGCGGCACCGAATTCGGTGTATGTCCAGCGTCGCCCCGAGGGGACGTCGACGAGCGCCTCGCGTTCCCCGAACGCCTCGACCGCGCGGTCGAGATTGCCCGCGACGGTGTCGCCGAGCAGCGCCGTGGTGCCGGTGCCGTGCGCGTAGGACAGTTCACTCATCGCAGGTCCCCCTCGTCGTACTCGGTGCCGGTGCCCCGGGCCGTGCGCTCACGCAGCTCGATGCGGCGGATCTTGCCGGAGACGGTCTTGGGCAGCTCGGCGAACTCCAGTCGGCGGACCCGCTTGTACGGGGCGAGGACCGCCCTGGAGTGCGCGAACAGCACCTTCGCCGTGTCCGGTCCCGGCTCCCAGCCCTCCGCGAGCACGATGTACGCCTTCGGCACCGCGAGCCGTACCGGGTCGGGGGCGGGGACGACGGCGGCCTCGGCGACCGCCTCGTGCTCCAGCAGCGCGCTCTCCAGCTCGAACGGCGAGATCTTGTAGTCGGACGCCTTGAAGACGTCGTCGGCGCGGCCCACGTAGGTGATGTAGCCGTCCTCGTCGCGGGAACCGATGTCACCGGTGCGGTAGTAACCGCCGGCCATGGCCTCCGCGGTCCGGTCCGGGTCGCCGTGGTAGCCGGTCATCAGGCCCACCGGACGGTCCGAGAGATCGAGGGAGATCTCCCCCTCGGCGGCGCCGGGCTCGCCGGTGACCGGGTCGAGGAGCTCGACCGTGAAGCCGGGGCTGGGCCGTCCCATCGAACCGGCCTTCAGCAGCTGCCCCGGGGTGTTGGCGACCTGGACGGCGGTCTCCGTCTGGCCGAAGCCGTCCCGGATGGTGACGCCCCAGGTGCGCCGCACCGTCTCGATGACCTCCGGATTCAGCGGCTCACCGGCCGCGACGACCTCCCGCGGCGGGGTCTTCAACTGGGAGAGGTCGGCCTGGATCAGCATCCGCCAGACGGTGGGCGGGGCGCAGAAGCTGGTCACGCCCGAGCGGTCCATCTCGGCCATCAGCCGGCCCGCGTCGAAGCGGGTGTAGTTGAAGATGAAGACGGTCGCCTCGGCGCTCCAGGGCGCGAAGAGGTTCGACCAGGCGTGCTTGGCCCAGCCCGGCGAGGAGATGTTGAGGTGGACGTCCCCGGGCTTGAGGCCGATCCAGTACATCGTCGACAAGTGGCCCACGGGGTAGGAGACATGGGTGTGCTCGACCAGTTTGGGGCTGGCGGTCGTGCCGGAGGTGAAGTAGAGCATCAGCGGTTCGTCGGCGTCGGTCTCCCGCTCCGCCTCGAAGGTCTCCGGCCGGTCGTCGGCGCCGGTGTACGACAGCCAGCCGGGCACGTCCGCGCCGACGGCGATCCGGGTGTAGTCGCCGGGCACCTCGTCGAACTTGGCGGTGTCGGTGTCCCGCACCAGGACGTGCCGGACCCGGCCGCGCTCCACCCGGTCGCGCAGATCGACCGGGCCGAGGAGCGGGGTGGCGGGGATGACGACGGCGCGCATCTTCATCGCGGCGAGGGCCGTCTCCCACAGCTCGACCTGGTTGCCGAGCATGACGAGGATCCGGTCCCCGGCCCGTACCCCCTGGGCGCGCAGCCAGTTCGCGGCCTGGTTGGAGCGGGCGGACATCCGGGCGAAGGAGACCTCGGTGCGGCCGCCGTCCTCCTCCACGATGTGCAGGGCGGTGCGGTCGTTGTTCTCGGCGATGGCGTCGAACCAGTCGAGCGCCCAGTTGAAATGGTCGGTCCGGGGCCAGCGGAAGCCCTGGTAGGCCGCGTGGTAGTCCTCGCGGTGCTGGAGCAGAAAGTCCCTGGCGGCCCGGAATGTCTCCGTCGCGCTGGTTGCCGACATGTGCCCTCCTCATTGCGGACCGGACCGGTCGCTTAACATCATGTAAACAGTGACCCAGGTCTCACCACCCCCGAACGGGGGTGCGGCGAGCGAGGCTGCCGTGCCTCCGGAGCCGGGCAGGGACCGGGCAGAGAGGCGACAGCGTGCCGGAATCCGTCGATGCGGTCGAGATGCAGGCGGCGCTGCTGCGGCTGCGCCGGATCAGTGGTCTGCCCGTGGCCTTCGGCGGGCTGCTCTCGGATGCCCGCCACGCCCGGATAGCCGAGCTGAACGGGGCGCGGTCGGCCGCCCTGCGCGGGCTCGTCATCTCGGCGGGCAGCGGGCTCGGCGGCAAGTCGATCGCCCTGTCCCGTCCCTGTGCGGTGACCGACTACCGCTCCTCGCGCCACATCAGCCACGAGTACGACGTGGCGGTCGCGGCGGAGGGCCTGCGCGCGGTGGTCGCGGTGCCCGTCGTTGTACGGCGCAAGGTGCGCGGCCTGCTGTACGGGGCGCTGCGTGAGCCGGTCGCGCTCGGCGATCGCACGTTCGACGCGGCGGTCGCCGCCGCCCGCGATGTGGAGCAGGCCCTGGTCGTGCGGGACGAGGTGCAGCAGCTCCTGGCCGTGACCCGGGAACAGGTCACGGATCCGGCGGCCCCGCCGGAGGCGTGGGAGGACGTCCGCGAGGCGCATCGCGAGCTGCGCGCCCTGGTGCCGAAGGTCGCCGATCCGGCGCTGCGCGACGAGTTGCTCTCGGTGTGCGGGCGGCTCGCCTCGGCGGCCGGGGCCCGGGTGCCGAAGCCCTGCGGTGTGCATCTGGCGCCGCGCGAGGTGGACGTGCTGGCCTGTGTGGCGGCGGGGACCACGAACGCGGTGGCGGCGGAGCGGCTGGGGCTGAGGCCGGAGACGGTGAAGGGCTATCTGCGTTCGGCGATGCGCAAGCTGGGCGCGCACACACGGCTGGAGGCCGTGGTGGCGGCCCGGCGCGCGGGGCTGCTGCCGTAGCGTGTGGGCGGGTGCTCATCGTTCGAAGTCGACGAACGTCGCGAACCGGATGTCGTATCCGTGCGCGTCGGTGGCAGCCGTCGTCAGGGTGGCGAGCATCCGTACCGCCTCTTCCGTGACGGCGTCGCGATCGGCCCGGCTCAGCCTGCCGAGCGGCTGCACGGTGAGGGTCGTCGCTCCGGGACCGGCCCCGGGCCCCGCGCCCGCCCCGGCGCCGCCGCCCAGCCGCCAGATCGCCGCGAGGAATCCGTCGACCAGCACCGTCCCGTACGACTGGTTGCCGTTCCCGTTGCGCCCCCGGTACCGCGGCGGAATGACACGCGTACGGTCCGCGTGGCCGAGCAGCACGTTGTCGAACTCGGGCAGGAAGCGCGGCGGGGCAGGGGTGTCCTCGTCGGGGCGCGGGGCGTCCGGCAGGTCGAAGAGCTCGATGCCGTTCTCGTCCCGGAAGGTCATGAGCCGCGGCCGCAGCCGTTCGAAGACCTCGCGCAGCCTGGTCAGCCCGGCCCACGTCTGCATGTCCCGCACGGAGGCGGGCCCGAAGGCACCGAGATAGCGCAGCACGGCGGCATCGGGTGCGGGGACCGGCTCCGACGGGCTGCCGAGCCAGTGCTCGGCGGTGGTCAGCGCGACCCGGCCGCTCCTCCCCCACACCCCGCGCGGGGTGACCTGGACCAGCGGCAGCAGACAGCGGGCGGCCACGCCCAGTGCCTGCGGATCGGCCTCGGGCCACTCGGCCAGCAGCGCCTCGCGGATCTCCTTGGGCGTACGGGGCCGCTCCTCGACGAGCTCCCTGGCGAGCGCCCCGAGCCGGTCCGGGTCCACCCCGGCGAGCCCCTTGCGGAAGGTCCTGAGCTCGCGGTCGCGCGCCGCCTGGACGAGCGGGCGCAGGGTGAGCGCGTCCGCCGCGGTGTGCAGGTGGATGGTGGAGCGAAGGGTGACGATCCGGACCACCTCGCGGGACTCCATCAGCTCCGCGAGCTCGGCGGGGGCGAAGCCGTCGAGGCGGGCGCAGAGCTGGTAGTACGGCGGCTTGGTGTTCTGCGCCTGGAGACCGACCAGATGCTCGACGGCGTCCTTCGCGGACATCGAGGTCCGGCGCAGCAGCAGCTGCCGCTCCAGCGTGGCGCGGCCCAGCGCGCGCGGTGAGAGCACGACGGGTGCGGCGGGGTTCGTCTTCGCGGCGGTGCTCCGCTTCGGGGCCATGGACGGCACGGTACGCGGGCTTGCGGACACCTTCTGTCCTCATGGGCGGCCGCGGTCCACTCCCGCCTCCCGCCTTCCCGCCATGCCGCCTTCCCGCCTCCCGCCTCCCGCCTTCCCGCCATGCCGCCTTCCCGCCTCCCGCCTCCCGCCTCCCGCCATGCCGCCGTACCGCAGGACCCCGGATCGCGGGCCCGCCGCCCGCATCATGGTTCGGTGATCAGCGTCCTGTTCGCCGTCCTGACCGCGCTCAGCAACGGCGCGGCCTCCGTGCTCCAGCGCCGCGCCGCCCGCACCGTCCCCGACGCCGAGGCGATGCGTCTGTCGCTGATCGGGCATCTGCTGCGCCAGCGCATGTGGCTGGGCGGGATCGGCCTGGTGATCGTCGCGGCGGTGTGCCAGGCCGTGGCGCTGGCCACCGGACCGATCGCCGTGGTCCAGCCGATCTTTGTGATCGAACTGCCCGCCACACTGCTGATGGCCGGGTTCGTGATGCGGGTACGGCTGCCCCGCCGGCTCTGGTTCGCGGTGGCGGCCATGACCCTGGGACTGGCCCTGGGCATGGCCTCCGCGGCACCGGACGGCGGCAGCGCATCCGTGCGGGGGGCTGCCTGGGTGCCGACACTGATCCTGACCGGCGTCTTCGAGGCCGTGCTGATCGGCGGGGCCCTGAGCACGCGGGGCAATCTCCGGGGCGCGCTGCTCGGCCTCGCCGCCGCATGCGGGTACGCACTCACGGCCGCGCTCATGAAAGACGCCATGGCACGGCTCGAAGACGGCGGCGGAGCGGTGGAGCTCCTGACGTCCTGGCAGTTGTACGCCACGGCCGCGGCCGGAGTGGGGGCGCTGTTCCTCCTCCAGAACGCCCTCCAGGCGGGCACGCTGGTCGCCGTCCAGCCGCCGCTCACCCTCGGTGACGCACTGATCAGCGTGCTGTACGGGGTGACCCTGTTCGGCGAGCACCTGCGCACCGGGTGGTGGGTGCTGCCCGAGCTGGTCGCCCTCACCCTGATCGCGGTGGGCTGCGTCGAGCTGGCCCGCTCCCCGCTGGCGTCCGGAACCGCGCCCCCGCCGGCGCGCGGGCCCAGGTGAAGCGATTCCGGCGATTCCCCGGATGGGGTCGCGCCGCCCGGTCGCGCGGGCTATTCTCCGGTCGAGCCATGTGTGGCAACGGGCAAGGGGCCCGATTCTTTCTTGGGGGTTGGTGTGGTTTCTGGTCGCGTGGTGCGGTTCGACGGCGCACGGGGATACGGTTTCATCTCGCCCGATCACGGCGGTGAGGACGTCTTTCTCCATGTGAACGACATGTTGATCCCGGAGTCCTACGTACACACGGGTACGGCGGTGGAGTTCGAGATCGAGGACGGTGACCGGGGGCTGAAGGCGTCGTCCGTCCGGCTCGCCGAGGGTCCCGACGGGAAGCCGCTGACTCCTCCGAGGCCCGTCGCGGTCCATGCTCCGGGGTCCGCGGACGACGACACCCTGTGCGATGTGCTCAGTGCGTCCGAGTACACCAAGGAGGTGACCGACCTCCTGCTGGAGTCGGCGCCGACACTGACGGGTGCTCAGATCCTGCAGATCCGGAGCGGGTTGCTGCAGTTCGCCAAGAACCACGGCTGGACCGAGGGCTGACGGCCCCGGTCCCGACGGAGCGGTGAACCGCCAGGGGCCCGTCCGCCGGTGATCCGGCGGACGGGCCCCTGGTGGTTCAGGCACTCGGTTCCCGCACCACCAGGGGGGTGCCGAGCACCTGGTGTCCGCCGCTGGCCAGCATGCGCACCTCTCCGCGTTCGCTGATCTCCGCCCGCACGATTCCGGTCTCGTCCTCGTAGATCGGGTACCCGCCCGCACCCGACTGCGCCGTGCGCCGCACGGTCACCGTGTCGTCCTCCACGGCGAACGCCTGAAACACCAGCTCATAGCTCTCCGGGTAGTCCATGGCGATTCTCCCGATACCGATGGCGGCAGGACATGGTCCACCTGCCACTTCCATCGTGCCTCGGACGGGCCCCCGGCGCCCGGCCTGCGGCCCACGGCTGCGGTCTCACGCCCCGGCCACTTATCCTGAACCCATACGGGCGGTTCGACGGCACCGGGGCGCATACCGCACACATACCGCATGTACGCCCCCTTTTTTCCCCGAGTCGCGTGCGCGGCATGCACGACCGGGATCCCTGAAACCGGGAAGGGACAGACCATGAAGGATGCCGACATGGGAGACGATGTCTACCAGCCCCAGCAGCCGGAGGCCTCCGACCCCGTCGAGCAGCTCGACATCGAGGACACCCTGGACAACCGGGGGCTGACCGACCTCCTCGACGAGGGCTACTCCCCGCCCGAGCGACCGTGGGCGGTGGAGGACCAGGGCACCACGGCCGCCGAACAGCACAGCGGCGAGCCGCTGGAGAGCCGTCTGGCACGGGAGCTGCCCGAGGTCGCCGACGTCGCCGGTGACGACGTGGGAGATCTGTCCGACGGTGACGGCGAACCCTGGGACACGGAGGTCGGTTCGGTGCGCGCCGGACGTCTCACCCGGCAGCTGGACATCGATGAGCCGGACACTCTGGCGGCCGAGGACGTCGGGATCGACGGGGCGGCGGCGTCGGCCGAGGAAGCGGCCATGCATGTCGTCCCGGACAGCCAGGTGTGAGGGTACGGGGCTTCTTCCGCGCCGCGCCGCCTCTTCTCCGCAGCGCCCTACGCCGCCCGTTCCACGCCGCGCCCTCCCCGTCGCCGCCCGACGGCTCTCGTGCCCGCTCCACGGCGCCGCGGTGCGACACCGCACCGGCCGCGCCCGAACCATGACCTCGGAGGTAATCGACGCCTTCCGCGTCATCGGACATCGTGTTCCTCACCAGCACACGGGAGCCCGGCCCCAGGGGCCGGGACGCAAGGAGAGGACAGCACGATGACCGCATACGAGGACGCCGTCCAGCGCTACTTCGTCGCCTGGAACGCGGCCACCCCCGAGGACCTGGAGAAGGCCGTGGCGGCCGCCTTCACCGAGACCGCCACCTACACCGACCCGGTGGCGGACGTGCGCGGCCACGACGAGCTCACGGCCACGATCAACGGGGCCCACCAGCAGTTCCCCGGCTTCGAGTTCCGGCTGACCGGCACCCCGGACGGGCACCACGACATCGTGCGCTTCAGCTGGGAGCTGGTCTCCGCCACCGACGGCTCGGCCCCCGTCGCCGGGTCGGACGTGCTCAAGCTCGACGACGACGGACGCATCGCCTCGGTCAGCGGCTTCCTCGACCGGGTGCCCGGGGCCTGATCCCTGATCCCTGTTCCGGGTTCCCCGCGTCCTCGATCCCGCCCTCGGCCGGATGCCTCCGGGCAGTTCCGCGTCGAGGGCGGGGTCGTCGGGCGCGGCGGCGCAACGTGCGCGTCGGCGCCCGGAGACCGGGGCCGGGGCCCGGACCGCCCCGCGTCGGGCGGGCCCGCCCTCAGGCCGGCTCGTCTAGGAACTTGCCGCCCTCCAGCAGGGTCTTGAGCGTCGAGAGGATCGCGATCCAGCCGCCGCTGACGCCCTCCAGCATCTTGCTGTCCGGGCTGTCGAAACCGTCGTGGGTGATCGTCAGCCTGATGCCCATCTCGGGCTCCTCGGCCGGCTCGATGTCGAAGGCGACCTTCGACCGCTCCCGGACGGCTTCCTCCCATTCCTGGTCCGAGGCGAAGTCGAACATCTGGCGGTGCATGGGCTGGAGGGTGTGCCAGGTGTACGACAGCCGCTTGCCCGGCTCCGCCTCCAGGACCCGCTGACCGACCTCCTCGAACTCGCCGTCCGGGTCCATCTTCCAACGGACCGGCGCGCCGGCCTCCCATGTCGAGTCCGGGCCGTAGCCGCCCATGTAGATCTTGATGGACTCCGGGTCGGTCAGCGCCTGATAGAGCTTCTCGGCGGTGGTCTGGATGTAGATGACGTAGACGAACTCGGGCTTGTCCATGGCCGTTCCTTCCAGGTTCTGCTCACGGTGGGACAGCGCGTCCGGGCGGTGGCGCTCGTACCGGCCGATCCAGCGTTCGGCGGCCTCCTGGACGGGCACCGGGTTGAGGTGGTGCAGCTCCGCCCGGCCGCTGCGCACGACGGTGACCAGCAGCGCCGATTCCAGCACCGCCAGATGCCTGCTCGCCGCCCGCCGGCTCATGCCCAGGCCCTCGCCCGGCTACCGCAGCGTCCGGCCGCCCCGGGCGTCGAGCCGGTCGAGGAGTTCCCGGCGGCTCGGATCGGCGAGCGCCTTGAATATCGCGTCCATCGCCGCCATCGCGTCGCCGTCGCCCGCCCTCGCCTCTGGCCCCTTTCACCGTAGGCAACCTCTTGGTTGCCTGTCGAGCGAGGCGCGCTCAGTACCTCCGGGCCGCCGGAGCGATTTCTGGAATTAACTTCTGATGTCTTGTCACGGCTGGTTCTACGCGCATAGCTTTTGCCCTCACCACACTTCGGGAGCAGCCCACCGTGCACATATCCAGACCCCGTTCCGTCCTGCTGGCCGGCGCCGTCGCCGTGACGCTCTCGGCCACCGCGCTGCCCGCCGCCCTCGCGGCTCCGTCCTCGACCGCCGTGATCTCCGAGGTGTACGGCGGCGGGGGCAACTCGGGTGCGACCCTCACCCGTGACTTCATCGAGCTGGCCAACGCCGGTTCCGCCGCGTACGACCTGTCCGGCTTCAGCGTGCAGTACCTGCCGGCCGCCCCGTCCGCCGGATCGCTGTGGCAGGTCTCCCCGCTGACCGGATCCGTCGCTCCGGGCGGCCGCTACCTCGTCGCCGAGGCCGCGGGCACCGGTGGCACCGTCGCTCTGCCGACGCCGGACGCCACCGGCACGGTCGCGATGGCGGCCGGCGGCGGAACCGTGGCGCTGGTCTCCGGCACGACCCCGCTGACCTGCAAGACGGCGGCCGACTGCGCGGCCGACACGCGGATCGTCGACCTCGTCGGCTACGGTTCCGCGGTCGTACGGGAGGGCAGCGGCCCGGCGGCCGGTGCCTCGAACACCTCCTCGGTGGCGCGTGGCACGTCCCTCGCCGACACCGACGACAACGCCGCCGACTTCACCGCGGGTTCCCCGGCGCCGGTCAACGCGGCCGGTGAGACTTCCGGCGGGTCCGGTCCGGTGGACCCCGGCGGCCCGACCGAGCCCGGCACCGTGCGGATCCACGACATCCAGGGCACCACCCGTGTGTCGCCGCTGGAGGGCCGGGAGGTGACCGGCGTCCCCGGCATCGTCACCGGTGTACGGACCGCCGGTTCGCGCGGCTTCTGGATCCAGGACCCCGCGCCGGACGCGGACGCCCGTACCGCCGAGGGCGTCTTCGTCTTCACCGGATCCGCCGCGCCGGCTGTCGCCGTGGGCGACTCGGTGCTGGTCAGCGGCAAGGTGGACGAGTACTACCCGTCGTCGGCCACCCAGTCGATCACCGAGATCACCGCCCCGAAGACGACGGTCCTGTCCTCGGGCAACGCGCTGCCCGCCCCGGTCGTGCTCGACGCCGCCTCGGTGCCGGACGCCTACGTCCCCTCGGCGGGCGGCGGCTCGATCGACTCGCTGCCCCTCGACCCGTCGGCGTACGCCCTCGACCTCTACGAGTCGCTCGAAGGCACCCGGGTGCGGATCTCCGACACCCGGGTGACGGGTGCGACGACCGCCTACGACGAGGTCTGGGTGACCGTCAAGCCGAACGAGAACCGCACCCGGCGGGGCGGCACGCTCTACACCTCGTACAGCGACCAGAACACCGGCCGCATCAAGGTGATGTCCCTGGATCCGGCCCGGCCGGTCCCCGTCGCCGATGTCGGGGACGTGCTCTCCGGCACCACCACCGGTGTCATGGACTACGCGTCGTTCGGCGGCTACAACCTCCAGGCCACCGAGCTCGGCACGCTCACCGACAACCACCTCCGGCGCGAGGTCACCCGCAGGCAGAAGGGCAACGAGCTCGCCGTCGCCACGTACAACGTGGAGAACCTGGACGCGCTGGACGAGCAGGCCAAGTTCGACACCCTCGCCGCAGGCATCGCGGCCAACCTCTCCTCCCCGGACATCGTGTCGCTGGAGGAGATCCAGGACGACAACGGTGCGGTCAACGACGGCACGGTCGGATCCGAGGCGACGCTGAAGCGGTTCACCGACGCGATCGTCGCCGCGGGCGGTCCGCGGTACGCCTGGCGGTACGTCGCCCCCGAGAACGGCAAGGACGGCGGCGAGCCCGGCGGCAACATCCGCAATGTCTTCCTCTTCAATCCCAAGAGGGTCGACTTCGTGGACCGTCCGGGCGGCACCGCGACCACGGCCGTGACCGCGGTGAAGACGAGGAAGGGAGTGACCCTCTCGGCGTCGCCCGGCCGGATCGCCCCGGCCGACGAGGCGTGGGCCGACAGCCGCAAGCCGCTCGTCGGCGAATTCCGCTTCCACGGAAAGCCGGTCTTCGTCATCGGCAACCACTTCACCTCCAAGGGAGGCGACCAGCCCCTGCACGGCCGGTACCAGGAGCCGGCGCGCAGCTCCGAGGCCAAGCGGGTGAAGCAGGCGGCGCAGGTGAACACCTTCGTCAAGTCGCTGCTGGCCGCGGACGACTCGGCGCGGGTCATCACGCTCGGCGACCTCAACGACTTCGCCTTCTCACCGACGATGGACGCGCTGACCAGGGGCAAGGTGCTCAAGCCGCTGATCACCACGCTGCCTGCGAGCGAGCAGTACAGCTACGTGTACGAGGGCAACTCGCAGACGCTGGACCACATCCTGACCAGTCCCGGCATCCGCCGCTTCGACTACGACGTGGTGCACATCAACGCGGAGTTCGCCGATCAGGCGAGCGATCACGACCCGCAGATCGTGCGGGTGGACGTCACCGCGCGGGGCCACGGCAGGCACTGACCTGCGGGCCCGCACGAAAGCGCGCGATGCGGGTGGGGCCGGCCGGGCCCACCCGCATCGCGCTCCGGTCCACGGTCCGAGCCGCCCCTCACGCCCTCGGCACCGGACGCGCGCCGGCCGACTGGTGCGGGAGGGCGGCCAGTCCCGGTGCCGGCTCCAGCGGGCGGTCGGTGAAGAAGCGGGCGACGAGGTCCGCGACGTCGTCCGGGCGTTCCAGGACCACCCAGTGGTCGGACTCCCCGATCGTGAGGAACCTGCTGCCCTCGATCGTGGCGGCGAACGCGCGCTGCCGTTCCGGCGAGGTGACCGTGTCGTGCTCGCCCGCGAATACGAGGGCGGGCACACCGGTCAGTCCACCGGAGAAGTCCGGCCGGTGCCCCAGCGCCCGGTGCAGCGACTGCGCGGCGTGCGGGGAATGAGTGAGGGCGTACAGGAACGAACGCTGGACGTAGCGTCGGGCCAACTCCCGTCGGTGGACGGTGCGTTCCGGGTCCAGACACATCAGTGCCGCGGCGGCCAGGGTGGCGAGCCCCGCCATGTCACCGGTCGCCAGCCGGTCGACGGCGCGGCCCCACTGGGTGCGCTGGCCGTCGCTGATGTGGGCCGGCACACCGCCGAGAACCAGCCGGGCGATGCGGCCGGGGTACTGCCGTGCGCAGCCGAAGGCGATCGATGTGCCGTAGGAGAACCCGAAGAGGTTGACCTTCGGCACGTTCAGGTCGTCGATGATTCCGGCTACGGCGGCGAGCAGGATGTCGTCCCCCGCGCCGGACGGGAGCGGGTCGGCGCCGCCCATGCCGGGCAGGTCGGCGGTGACGACCGAGGCGAGCGGCCCCAGGTGGTCGTCCATCTGCGGCCAGCCGTACATGCCCTGGAGCGCACCGCCGAGGACGACGACCGGCTCGGTGCGCGGCAGGGGCTGCCGGAGGAGCCGGTAGCCGTAGCGCAGCCCGTGCACCGACAGGGTCCGGATGATCTCCTCGGCCATGGTGGTCCTCGCTTCCGGGTCAGGCCCTGGTGAGAACGAGTGCGGCGTTGTGCCCGCCGAAACCGAGCGACGTCTTGACGGCCACGTCGAACGTTCCCGCGCGGGCCTCCTTGCGCACCACGTCGAGAGGGATCTCGGGGTCGGGAGCGTCGAGATTCACGGTGGGCGGCACCAGTCGGTGCTGGAGCGCCAGTGCGGTCAGTGCGGTTTCGATGCCGCCCGCGGCGCCGAGGGTGTGTCCGGTCATCGCCTTCGTCGAGGTGACCAGGGGGTGCTCGCCGAGGACCCGGCGCAGCATCGTCGCCTCGATGAGGTCGTTGGAAACGGTCGAGGTGCCATGGGCGTTGACATGGCCGATGTCCCGGGCGCCGACCCCGGCGTCCGCGAGCGCCGTACGCAGGGCCCGCTCGATACCCAGGCCCTCGGGGTCCGGGGCGACGGCGGAGTAGGCGTCGCTGGAGGCCCCGTACCCGGCGACGTAGGCGCGGATGGCGGCGCCGCGGGCGCGGGCGTGTTCCGGCCGCTCCAGTACGAGGAGTCCGGCGCCCTCGCCGACGACGAAGCCGTCGCGATGGGTGTCGAACGGACGGCAGGCCGCCTCGGGGTCGTCGCGCCGGGTGGAGACGGCCTTCAGCTGGCAGGCGCTGGCGATCAGCGGCCGGGAGCAGACCGATTCGGCGCCGCCCGCGATGACGAGGTCGCAGGCGCCGGTGCGGAGCATCTGGTGGGCGGTGCCGATGGCGACGGTTCCGGACGAGCAGGCGGTGGAGACGGCCTGGCTCGGACCGCGGGCGCCGAGGTCCGTGGCGACGCTGCTGGCCGCTCCGTTGACGACGGTCAGCGGGGCGAGTTTCGGGGAGACGCGGCGTGCGCCGCGCTCGGCGAGGACGGCGTGCTGTTCGTCGTAGAAGGGCAGTCCGCCGTGTGCGGAGCCGATGACGACGGCGACCCGTCCGCCGTCCCAGACCGCGGGGTCGAGTCCGGCGTCGGCGACGGCCTCACGGGCCGCGATCACGGCGAGCTGCGAGAAGCGGTCCATCAGCCGCGCGGTGGCCACCCCGAGCAGGGCCCTCGTGTCGAGGCCGGTGATGGTGTACATGAAGTCGCAGGGCAGGTCGTGGAGTTCGGGCCGACGCAGGACGGAGGGCGCGGTGACGGCCTCGGAGACCGTGCGCCAGGTGGCTTCGGCCCCCGTACCGGCCGCGGTGACCAGACCGATTCCGGTGACGGCGGCGGCGAACGGCGGGAGGCACTGCGGGCGGGCCGTCACGCCGCGGCCTTGCCGTGCACGGCGGCCACGAGTTGCGCGACGGTGTCCCGCGAGGTCAGCTGCACATCGTCCAGATCGACGCCCATCCGGTCCTCGATGAGGAGCCGGAGTTCCTCCAATGCCAGGGAGTCCAGCCGGAGTTGACGGAGCGATGCCTCGGGCCGGATGGCATGGGGGTCGGTTCCGAAGTTCGCCACCAGCAAGGTGTTGATCTCTTCTGCCGTGCTCATGCGGCACTCCTGCGCTCTCGTACGCGGTGACGCCTGCCGCGTGAGGTGTGAGTGCCATTCGGGGGACGCCGGCTGGTCCGGAGGAACCCTTTATACGCCTTCGTGAAGGGGACTCCGGTCCGCGTTCCCCCATGCGGAGGGGGGCCGTCCAGGTGTGCGAATCCGCTGTCCGCGCGGATCGGGGCGGCGGCGGGATCGGATCGCGCGGGCCGCTCCCACCCGGCCCGCCCAACAGGCCTCCCGGCGCCGGGGCTTCGCCCGTAGACTCCGCGATCATGACGACAGATATGCCGATAGATGCGCCCAGGTCCGACGGACCCGCTCTCTTCTCCACGATGTCCACCATGCGCGCCATGCGGCGCCTCAAGCCGGATCCCGTCCCGCACGAGACGCTGGAGCGGCTCGTACAGGCCGCGGTCTGGGGCCCCAGCGGGGGCAACATGCAGTGCTACGAGTACGTGGTGGTGACCGACCGCGAGGTGATGGCGCAGCTCGCGCCGCTGTGGAAGCGGTGTGTGGACGCCTATCTGGCGACGACCGGGAAGTACCCGCCGAAGGGCATGGACGACGCGGCGTACGGCCGCATGGTCGCCGCGATCGAGTACCAGCGCGACCACTTCGCCGATACGCCGGCGTTGATCGTGCCCTGCTACCGGTTCCCCGAGCCGCGGCTGGACGAGGAGGGGCTGCTGGCCTCCTCGCAGGCGCTCGGCCCGGCCGGGACCGAGCGCATGATGAACACCCAGACACGCTTCCAGGCGCTCGCCGAGGGTTCCTGCGTCTACCCGGGCGTGCAGAACCTGCTCCTCGCCGCCCGCGCGCTGGGGCTCGCGGCGAACATCACCATCTGGCACCTGATGCTGGAGCAGGAGTGGAAGGCCGCTCTCGGCATCCCCGAGGACATGCACACCTTCGCCGCCATTCCGGTCGGCCGGCCGCAGGGCAACTTCGGCCCGGTCCGGCGCCGCCCGGTGGCGGACGTCATCCACCGCGACCGCTGGTAGGACGGCACCCCGGTTCGGCTCCGGCCGTCCAGCGGGGCCGGGTCGGCGGGTACCGGCGGGCCGGTTCGCCGGCGCGCGGACAGGCCCGGGAGGACAGCACGTCGTCGACGAGGGCCGCGGCTGCGGCCCATCGGGCCGGGGCGGCACCCGGAAGGCCCCTCCCCGGCCTGCCCGCTCTCCCCCGGCAGCGTGATCCCGTACCCGCCGAACCGGCGGCCGGGCACGGCCCGGCCTGCGCTTCAACCGCATCGGAGTGACAGGGAGTTCGACACGCGGACCAATGATTGTCATGGCCTGAACACATCGATACGCTGTGCGGGCTTCGGCCCCTCGGCCCACCCCACTCGGGCCCGGGGGGCCGTTCTTCTCCCCCACAGAGCAGGAGCAGGTATGCCCAGACGAGCCGCCGCCCGCGCAAGGGCCCGCGCATCCGTCCTGGCGGCCCTCACCGCCACCGTCCTGGCCGCGACCGGCACTCCGGCCTTCGCCGCCCCGCCCGCCGACCGCCCCATGAACCGGGCATTCACACGTGCGGCCGCGGAATTCGACGTACCGCGCGATCTGCTCGCCGCCGTCGGATACGGCGAGACCCATCTCGACGGCCACTCCGGGCGCCCCAGCCAGGCGAACGGGTACGGCGTGATGCACCTGGTGAGCAACCCCGCGAACCGGACGCTGGAGCGGGCGGCCGCCCTCACCGGCGAAACCCTCGCCGACCTCCGCGCCGACACCGACGCCAACATCCTGGGCGGCGCGGCGGTGCTGCGCGGCTACGCGGACAAGCTCGGCCTCGACGACCGGGAGCGCGACGACATCAATGCCTGGTACCCGGCCGTCGCCCGGTACAGCGGCTCGACGGGGCGCACCGCCGCCCTCTACGCCGACACCGTGTACACCTTCCTGGCGCAGGGGCTCGACGCCGTCGTCACCGGCGGCGAGCGGATCTCGGTGACCGGCCGCCCGGTCTCGCCGCAGAAGGGTCCGCTCGCCACCGCCGCCACCGTACGCACCGAGAGCGCCGACTACCCGTCGGCCCTGTGGGTTCCGGCCCATGCGAACAACTTCGCCGCTGGCCGGTCGGCCAAGATCGACAAGGTGATCGTCCACGTCACCCAGGGCTCGTACGCGGGCTCGATCAGCTGGTTCCAGAACCCGACCGCGGAGGTGAGCGCCCACTATGTGGTGCGTTCCTCCGACGGCGAGATCACCCAGATGGTGCGCGACGGCGACACCGCGTACCACGCCCGCAGCCAGAACTCCTCGACGCTCGGCATCGAGCACGAGGGATTCATCGACGACCCGTCCTGGTTCACGGACACGATGTACCGCTCATCGGCGGCCCTGACCGGCTACCTGTGCGACCGGTACGGAATTCCGAAGGACCGGGCGCACATCATCGGCCACAGCGAGGCGCCCGGCAACGATCACACGGACCCGGGCCCGTACTGGGACTGGGCGCGCTACATGCAGTTGGTGGGCGGGGACACCGGCGGCGACAGCGGTGACGGGCTGAGCTTCACCGCGTACGCGATCCAGCGAAGCGGCTCGACGGGCGCCCAGGTCAGGGCGGTTCAGCAACTGCTGGGTGAGCAGGGGCATCCGGTGGGCGCGGTGGACGGCAGCTTCGGCGCGGCCACGCAGAGCGCGGTGACGGCGTACCAGTCGGTCCATGGGCTGGACGCGGACGGTGTCGTGGGAGCCAGGACCTGGACGGCGCTGCTGTCGGCCGGCCCTACGGCGTCCCTTGCGCAGGGCGACTCGGGCGACGGCGTGAAGCGGCTCCAGCGCTCGCTGACCGCGGCGCTCGGCTCGACGGTCGGCATCGACGGGAGCTTCGGCCCGGAGACGACGACGGCGGTGCGCTCCTACCAGACGGGCCGGGGCCTGACGGCCGACGGCATCGCGGGGCCGGCCACCTGGGCGGCCTTGCAGGCGGGGCGCTGACGAGCCCCGGAAGCGGGACGTTCCACCCGCCGACCGGGCCCCCGGTGGTGCACCGGGGGCCCGGTCGGTCATCGGATGTCAGGCCCGCTTGGACCGGCGGCGGGCCGCCACGACAAGACCGGTGCCTGCGGCGAGCACCACAACGGTGCCGATGACCAGCGGGACCGTGCCGCTGCTGCCCGTCGAGGCCAGGTCGCCACCACCGGTGCCGGGCGCCGTGCTGTCCGACGGGGGCGGGGCCGCCGTGGCGGGCCGGGAGGAGTCACCGGACGGCGCACCGCCCTCCGAGGGCGGTGTCGCGGAGGCGGACGGCGTGCTGTCCACCGGCGGTGCGGTCTCGGGGGTGCCGCTGGGCGTCGGCGTGGCGGACGGGGTCTTCCCGGTCTCCGGGAGGCAGCCGCTGAAGGGGAAGTGGTGCGTCTCCGCTCCGCCCGAGCCGTGCAGCGAGGCGACCCACACCGAGCCGTTGACCGGCGCGGCGGTGCCCAGCTCCAGGTGCGCCCGGGGTGCCAGCACGCTGCCGGGCCAGGCCGCCCGGCTGCTCTTGGTGAGGGTGCGGGCCTCGGGGAAGTTCCACAGCAGCCGGGCACGGACCTTGCCCTCGGAGGCGCTCTGAAGCTTGTCGTCCAGCACGTAGTCCTGGCCGCCGGACAGGAAGAAGCCGGTGGTGCCGGCCTTGGCCATGTCGTAGGTGTCGCCGCTGACGTTGACGATCGCGGTCGCGCCGGCCGGGACCTTGAGGTAGATGTCCTTGGCCTGCTCCAGCTGATCGGCCGTCACCCCGAAGACGTTGCGGGTGGCGTTGCCGCCCTCCAGGGTGAGCTTGGCGCCGTCCAGCCTCACGTCCGCGCCGCCGGTCACCGGTTCCGCGGCCAGCGCGGAGGAGTAGGCCCGGAGCTTGGCGAACTCCGCGTCGAAGTCGATCAGCCGGGCATCCTGCCGGAAGGTGCCGGAGTGCAGTTCGACGGCGCGGTCGCGGACCTTGCCTCCGACGACCGCGTCGCCCTTCATCACCGCGGTGACCGACCCGTCGTTGACCAGGTCGCCGCGGACGACGAGCGCCGCACGGCCGGGCAGCGCGTCGACCTCCGCCGCGGACAGTTCGTTGGCGGCGCTGAATCCGCCGCGGAAGTCGGCGTTTCCGCCGACGGCCACAGCGCCCTCCGCGTCGGGCGAGTGGACGTCGTCACCGAGGACGAACTCGCCGTACTTGCCGGCGATCCCGAAGGCGTCGGTGGCGCAGCCGCCCGCATCGGCGGGCGCGGCCTGTGCGGCCGGGGAGGCCGTGAGGCCGAGGACGAGAGCTCCGCCGAGCATGGCAGCTGCGGCGGTTGCGGTTATGCGCATGGGACTTGGTTCTCCCGCAGGGGTGGTTGTAGAGATTTCGTGGCGACCATGCCCATAATTTTCACAGAATGCGACATTGGTCAAGACCAATGCCTGAAGCGCTGACAAAGCGCTGACAAAGCGCCAGGAAACGGAGCTTTGTCCGGAATTGATGCCCGGGTGATCCGGTGCCGTCGACACCGATACCGACACAGGAGCCCCGGTTCTCGCGTGGGCCGGCCCGGGTACACCGCACCACAACGCACAAGGGCCGGAAGAGGCGCTGCCACCCGATCGATCGGGCGCTGCCTTCTTCCGGCCCGTGCCACCCGTGCCATCTCCCGCGCGGGAGCGTGCGCCCGGCCGGGCGGCCCGCGCGAGAGGCGCCGGCCGGTCTCACGGTGGGCGCTCCCGCGGAGTCGGCGAGCCTACAACGGCGCCTGCGAGGCGGTCACGACTCGGCGTTCGCGGGGCTCGCGGGGCTCTTGGTGCTCACGGGGCTCGCGGGGGTCTTCACGGGGTTTTCGCAGAATCCAGCTCACGGATGATGCGCGTCAGGTCGGCCGGGGCGGCCGCGAGGCGGACCGGCTCGCCCGCGTCGTCGAGTTCGGCGATGTGCCAGCTGCTGGGAACGGTGTCGCCGTCGCTGCCCCGGACGCGCCGCAGGTCCTTCACCGTGAGCCGCTCCACCGGTATCCGTCTCGCCGCGAACCGTCCCGGGCCGGGGTGGGGTGTCACCGCGGGCGGGCCGTCCCCGAGGACGACGTGGGTACCGAAGCCGTGCGGGTTGTAGTCGGTGTGCTCCAGGAACCGGGCGGCCAGGAACACCTCTTCCTTCCCACCGGAACCTTCGGTCCCTCCGGCCTCCCTGGCTTCTCGGGCCTCCCTGGCCTCGCCGGCCTCTCCGGCCGCTCCCGGCGTAGAGACGCGCGTGGCACGCCAGGCCCAGGCGGAGAGGCCCAGCGTGACCAGCGAGCCCGCGGCCGCCCACGTGATCGCCGTGGCAGAGGCGAGCGGGGCCGTGGGATGGAGATAGCAGAGCGGCAGCAGCCACAGAGCGGTACCGACGAGCACACCCACGAACGGAAGGGCCGACGGGAGGACCTCGTCGTCGGGCAGCCGGCGTCCGCGCAGGCGCACCAGCACCCGGGCACCGGGGTACCCCGCCGCAAGGGCGAGCACGGCCGCGACGACGGCCGGCTCCCCTCCCGCGGGAATGTGCTCGCGCCACACGTAGTGCTCTCCGGAGACCACCCGCACCGCATCGCGCCAGACGGTCAGTTCGACCCTGTCGCCGGGCCGGAACCCCTGGGCGTCCTCCCGCGAGACCGCGAGGCGATCCAGCGGCCGCCCGTGGGCGAAGTACAGCCAGCTGCTCCGCTTGGGCTGGTTGGCCTCGGTCCGCGCGATCACGGCCGGCACGGTGGTCAGGCAGTCGCCGCGCTCCGTGGCGGCCACCTCGGCGGTGCACGGCGTGGCCGACTTCCACGCCCGGAAATGCGAGGCGGTGTTCGGCACGGACCACGCGACCGCGCCCGCGCACGCGAGCAACAACGCGCACAGGCACAGCGACCCGGCCCAGCCGCGCCCGGCGGTGCGGTACGAGACGACCGAAAGGTGGTCCGACTCCGGGGCCCCGTAACGGCGGTGCAGGGTACGGAGCGCGTCCAGCTTCGCGTCGAAGTCCGGGTCGTCGGAGGACCCGCTCCGCGGAAGGGGCAGGATCCGCTTGCGTCCGTCGCGCAGCAGCAGGCTGACGTGACGGGTTTCCGGGGCCCGGGGGGTGTTCGCATATTTCAGACGGATCCGCAGGTCGACGACGTCCTGCCACGGCACGCTCCAGCGGTGCAGCAGCGTCCGGGAGTGCAGGCCGTACGCGTCGGCGCTCACCCGGGTGGTGACCCCGTGGAGCGCCGCGATGCCCGCCGACGCGAGCAGCAGGCCGACGCCCAGCCACAGGTCCGGGCCCCGGTACACCGTGTGCACCATGGCGACAATCGCCCCGGCCGCCCCGATCCCGACGAAGAACCACAAGGGGTTCCTGTGGAGGGGACGGCAGTTCACTTCCCGGACTTCGGTCATGCGCGGAATCCTGCCACCGGCCCCGCCACACCCGCTTGTGCAGTATGTGGCAACTTCCCGGCCCGCAACATTGCCGACCCGGTACGCGATACCGCTCCGCTTCCCCGAGTCGTGCGGTACCGGGGCCGGGGCTGCGGACAGAGAGCGGGCCGGCCGGCCCTCTCCCTCTCTCCACTGGTCGGTCAGGTGAGCTTGAAGAAGAGCGTGTCCTGGGTGTACCAGTCGATGTTCTTCGTGGCGTACTCCCACTCGCGGTGCTCGAAGTCGAGCATGCCGATGAGTTCCTGGACGTCGTACCGGAGGTCCGGGTCCATCCTGTTCAGGACGGCGCGGTAGGCGTCGGCGGCGGGCTTGGTCCTGGCCAGCGGCAGGTGGCCGATGGCCGGGTAGCCGTCCATCGAGTGCGGGATGTGAGGGAAGCCGTCGGGCGGCCCGCCGAAGAGGTAGCCGTGGGGCAGGAGGCCGGCGGGCACGTCGAGGCGGCGCATCTCGTCGTCCACCAGGCCGAAGAACGTCGAGGGCCTGGAGTAGGTACCCAACTGGGAGGGGTCGGAGGCGTTGTGGTCGATGATGTGTTGCAGAGCGGAGTGGTAGGCGTTGCCCGCGCACTCCGCGTCCGCGTCGGCGCGCCCGGCGATCAGGTGGTCCAGGGCGTCGGGGACGGACAGGCCCCAGTCGACACCCTGGTGGTCGAGATCGTCCTGATGGGCCTGGGCGTCCTTGCGCATGCCGTCGAGGCGGCGCAGCTGGTCCGCCGTCAGATTGCCGTTGCTGCCGAGGTAGGTCAGGACGTCGGCCCGGTCCGCTGTGGAGTACGCGATGTTGTGACTCATGATCACCATGGTGCCGACCGGCACTGACACCGGTCGCCGCCGCCCTCCCGAGGTGCTCACCACGCAACGGGACCCGCCCCGGCGCCAACCACGCGCGCCAACGCGGGCGGTGGGTCCGGGACAACGGACCGCGGATGTGTTCGGCCGGCTTCGTCGTCCCCCGGGCAGCGGAGGCATCCGGAGCGCGGTGACGCGATCACCCTGCACGAGGCCCGGCCGGCCGGCGGCACGGCCGGACGGCGCCGTGCCGGGCGGACGCGGCGCGCACCGCCGTGCTGCGCGCCGGGGCGTCCCGGGCCGGCAGGACCCGGATCACGCGCCGTAGCGCCTTCGGGGCACGCGTCACGTTTGTGTAACCTGCCGGAAACCCTTGACGTTCCTCCTGACTCGTTCTTAACCTCACTGCGTAGTTCGTACTTCCAGCAGTTCACGTGCTGCGGCGCTTTCCGCAGTGTTTTGACAGGCACAGACATAGACCACCTGTCGGTGGTTTCGTCATGCCTGTTTTTTGTGCTCCCCGTGCCGCCGATGGGTCTTCCTCGAAGGCGGATTCATGGCACAACGTCCGAGCGTCAAAGGCGTCGCCGACGTCGTTGCGCTCATCGATGGGCTGGGAAAGATCACCGGCCGGGCGCAAGTCATCTGGTTTCTCGTGTTCGGCGGGCTCTTTCTCGACGCCTATTCGAATGCGGCGCTGAGCGCCGGTCTGGGGCCGATGACGTCCCAGATGGAGCTGACCAGCACCCAGGTCTCGATCCTCACGGCCACCGCTCCGGCCCTGGCGATCATCTTCAACCCGGTCGGCGGCTGGCTCGCCACCCGGATCGGCCGCGTCCCCCCGCTGCTCATCGCCAAGGTCTTCGCGATCGCGGGCGCCCTGCTCGCCGCCTTCGCCGGTGACTTCACCGTCGTCTGGTTCGGCCGGGTCCTGGTGGGCGTGGCGTACGGCATCGACTTCGCGGTCGCCATGGCGCTGCTCGCCGAGTACACCCCCGCGAAGCTGGGTGGCCGGCTGAACCTGTGGCAGGCGGTCTGGTACGTCGCCACCACCAGCAACCTCGCGCTCGCCCTGGTCTTCTTCAATCTGGACGTCGGCGCGGACATCTGGCGCTGGTCGGTCGGCTCGGCCGCGGTCGTCGCCGCCGCGCTGCTGCTGGGCCAGTGGCTGATGCTCCGGGAGAGTCCCACCTGGCTGGCGAGCAAGGGCCGGCTGGACGAGGCGGTCGTCAACCTGGACCGGATCTACCGGATCAAGGCCGTCGCCGGCAAGCCCGACGAGGCGACCCGCGCCGCCACCGCCGCTCCCGCCATCGGCTTCCGCCAGGCCGGGCTGCTCTTCAAGGGCGAGTACCTGCCGCGCACGGTTCTCTCCTCGGTGATCTCGCTCGGGCAGTCGATGCAGTACTTCGCGGTCGGCTGGTACCTCCCGCTGATCAGCCTGACGATCTTCGGCGAGAGCTTCGAGAAGGCCACCATCGGCTCGATGGTCTTCAACGCCTTCGGTATCGCGGGCGGGCTCCTGTCCGCGTACTTCGGCCGCCGGCTCGGACTGCGGCTCAGCTCCGCCGCCGGTTTCGCCGGGGTCTTCGTCGCGCTGCTCGCGATGGGACTGACCTTCGAGAAGGTGCCCACGGCCGTGGCGTTCCTGCTGCCGGTGCTGTTCATCCTCTGCCACTCCGCGGGCCCCGGCGCCAACGGGAAGTCCATCGCCGCGCTCTCGTACAGCAGTGATGTCCGCGCGCTCGGCACCGGTGTCACCGGGATGGTGGGCAGCTTCGGCAGTGTCGTCGGGCTGTACGTCTTCCCGCAGATCAAGGACTCGCTGGGACTCGCCGACACCTTCCTGGTGCTCTCCGTCGTGCCCCTGCTCGGCCTGGTCACCTGCCTGGCGATCAAGTGGGACCCGACGAAGGCCGCGTCGCCCGACGAGGTCGCCGGACAGGACCGTGCCTCCGTCGGCGCCGGGGCCGGCCCGGCGGAATCCGCGGAGTCCGTGACCGCGCGCTGACCCGCCGCCGGACCTGTCGCGTCACACGATGGTCCCCTCCCCCGTACCGCCTCCGTATCCCCTCCGCACAGCTCGCGATGGTCTCGAAGAAAGGGCTGCAATGACGCAGACGTTCCCCGGCGCCGCCCCACGGCGCGGTGTGCTGTCCATCGACGAGGGCACCACGGGCACCAGGGCCGGAGTCGTCCTCGACTCTGGCGCCGCCCATGAGGTGTTCTACCGGTCGATCAAGGTCAGCCATCCGGACGACCTCTCGGTCGAGCAGGACCCGATGGAGATCTGGAGCGCCACCGTCGAGGTGGCGCGCCGGGCCGTCGGCCGGGCCCGCGAGGACGGCATCGGGATCACCGCGGTCGCGCTCTCCACCCAGCGGGCCACCGCGATGCTGTGGGACCGGGTCACCGGAGAGCCGCTGCTGCCCGCGGTGGTGTGGCAGGACCGGCGTCACGCGCAGGAGCTCACCGCGTACGAGGCGGAGTGGGACGCCGCCCTGCTCGCCCGGCAGGGCCGGCCGGTCGGCGCCCGCGCCCCGTTCCTCTGGGCCGCCCGCCAGATCGCCGCGCACCCGGACGTGGCCGCCGCGCACCGCGAGGGCCGGCTGCTCTTCGGTACCGTCGACACCTGGCTGATCTGGCGCCTCACCGGCGGCGCCGTGCACGCCACCACCCCGACCAACGCCGCGTCCACCGGTGGCTATCTGCTGGAGCGGCACGCCTGGGACGAGGAGTGGATCGGCCACCTCGGCTTCCCCCTCGACCTGCTTCCGGAGCTCCGCTCCGACGACGCCGGATTCGGCACGACCGACCCGGCCGCCCTCGGGATCGCCGTCCCGCTGGCCGCCTCCATGGGCGACCAGCACGCCGCACTCGTCGCGCTCGGCGGCCTCGCCGCCGGGCAGGGCATGTGCGTGTACGGGACCGGCGCCTTCGTCGACGCGGCGACCGGCACCACGCCCGCCCTGCCCCGGCGGGACATCTCCGGGGTGCTCGCCCAGCCCGGCCGGCGGCAGGGCGACATCAGCCACTACAGCCTGGAGGCGTACACCTCCACGGCGGGTTCGGCACTGCGCTGGCTCTGTGACGACCTGGGGCTGTTCGCATCGCCGAAGGAGCTCGGTGAGGAGGCGGGCCGGGTCCCCACCCGGCCGGGCCGCACCCCGCGTTTCGTCCCGGCGCTCGCCGGGGTCCGTACGCCGGTCTGGCACCCGGAGGCCACCGCATCCCTCACCGGGCTCACCCTCGCCACCACCCGCGCCGATCTCGCACGCGCCGTGCTGGACGGCATCGCGCACTCGGTGTGCGACCTGATCGACGGGGTCGCCGACACGATGGGCACACCGTTCACCCGGCTCCGGGTCGGCGGCGGGGTCTCCGGCAGCGACCCGCTCATGCGGATCCAGGCCGACCTGACCGGCCTGCCGCTGGAACGGGTCTCCGACTCCGCGACCGCCAGCCTGCGCGGCACCGCCTATCTGGCCGGCGTCGCCCAGGGCCTGTGGCCCTCGCTCGAAGAGGTCGTCGAGGCACAGCCGCACGGCCGGATCTTCGAGCCGTCGATCACGGCGGCCGAGCGTGCCGAGCAGCGGTCCGCCTGGCGCGACGTGCTGATCGCCCATCTCGGCGATCCCGCGCTGCTCCCCCTGAAGAACCCCGAACCCCGAACCCCCCACTGACGGCCCCGCCCGTCGCACCGGCGGCGCGCACCCGACCACGGCCGCCGCACCGAAACACCAGGAGTTGATGTTGTGATCACCATGCCCGCCCGGAAACCGCGGCGCAGCGCCGCGGCGACCCGCCGAACGCCCCTGCTGCTCGACCGGGCAGCCCTCAAGCGCCGGCTGGCCGACGACACGTACGACGTACTCGTCATCGGCGGCGGCATCACCGGGGCGTACGCCGTGCTCGACGCGGCCTCGCGCGGGCTGCGCGCGGCGCTGGTCGAGAAGGACGACTTCGCCTCCGGCACGTCGTCGAAGTCCTCGAAGATGGTCCACGGCGGTCTGCGCTACATCGAGCAGGGCAACGTCAACCTGGTCCGGCACTCGCTCCTGGAACGGCACCGCTTCCGCAAGAACGCCCCGCACCTGGTGCACCGGCTGCCGTTCCTCTTCCCGATCCTGGAGAAGGAGGGCATCTTCGACGCCCGCCTCGCCAAGGGCTTCGAGGGTCTGCTGTGGACGTACGACCTGGTCGGCGGGTGGCGGATCGGCAAGCTCCATCAGCGGCTCACCGTTCCGGAGGTCCTCGCGCAGGCGCCGACGCTGCGCGCGGAGAACCTCAAGGGCGGGCTGATGTACTTCGACGCCCGTACCGATGACGCCCGGCTCGTCCTCACCATCGTCCGCACCGCCGCCGCGCTCGGCGCGACGGTCCTCAACGGGGCGAAGGCCGAGGGCCTGCTGATGCAGACGGGCAAGGTGTCCGGCGCCCGGGTCTCGGCGGACGGCGACACCGTCGACATCCGTGCGCGAGCCGTCGTCAACGCCACCGGGGTGTGGACCGACGAGCTCGACGCAAAGGCGGACGACGGTCACAAGCCGCAGGTCAGGCCCGCCAAGGGCGTCCACATCGTGGTGCCGTGGGACAAGGTGCGGATCAACTGCACGGTCACCGTGCCGATCCCCGGCCGGGCCCGCCGCGCGACCTGCACCCGCTGGGGCAACAGCGTCGTGCTGGGCACCACGGACGAGGACTACCAGGGCTCGCCCGACGATGTGCACTGCACCCGTGAGGAGATGGACTTCCTGCTGGAGGGCGCCAACACCGCCTTCGAGGGGAAGCTCACCCCGGACGACGTGGTCGGCTCCATCGGCGGCCTGCGCCCACTGGTCGGCGGCAAGGAGGGCGCGACGCTCGACATGCGGCGCGACCATCACATCACCGTCGGCCGCACCGGCATGGTGACGGTGACCGGCGGCAAGCTCACCACCAGCCGGCACATGGGCGAACTCGTCATCGACAAGGTGATGGCGGTCCTCGGCCGCAAGGGGAAGAGCCGCACCACCGACCTCCCGCTGCTCGGCGGCGCCGGTTACGACGCCGAGGCCGTCGCGGCGTCCGGCGGCATCGCCGCGCACCTCGGCGAGCGCTTCGGCACCGAGGCCCGCTTCGTCGGCGACCTGATCCAGGACGACCCGGCGCTGGCCGAGCCGATCGTCGCGGGACTCCCGTACACCGGGGCGGAGGTCGTGTACGCGGCCCGCGCCGAGCTGGCCCGCTCGGTCGACGACGTCCTCTCCCGGCGGCTGCGCGCCCGGCTGTTCGCCCGGGACGCGTCCGTGGACGCCGCCGAGGCCGTCGGCGCGATCCTCGGCCGGGAACTGAACCTCACGGAGGCCGAGGTGGAGCGTTCGGTCTCCGAATACCTCGCAGCCGTCCGTCACGAAAAGTCCGTACTCCTCGAAGGGGCAGCAGCATGATCAGCCGTCAGACCATCACCCACCCGTTCAACCGGGGCAACTACACGATCGGCGCCCCCAGCTTCGCCAAGTGGGCCCGGAACACCCCGATCGGCGACGGCGAGGCCGCCCTCCAGGTGGACCCGGTCGAGGTCCCCGACACCGTGATCGAGGCACTGCGCGGGGCCGCGCACGCGGTGCACACCTCCCGCGACGAGGTCGTCACCCGGACCCGCGACTGGTGGGCCGGCTCGATGATCGGCGAGACCGAGGGCCGTCCCGCGACGCCGAACGCCGTGATCGTCGAGGCGGCCGACGCCGACCAGGTCGCGGCCGTGCTGCGGATCTGCCACGAGGCAGGCATCCCGGTCACCCCGTCCGCCGGCCGCTCCAACGTCACCGGCGCGGCGCTCCCCGTCTTCGGCGGCGTCGTCCTCGACGTCTGCGGGCTCAACGAGATCACCGGCTTCGACGCCGAGTCGAACATCGTGGACGTCCAGGCCGGCATGTTCGGCGACCTCTTCGAGAAGCAGCTCCAGGAGGAGTACGGCGTCACCACCGGCCACTGGCCGTCCGCCTTCGCCGTCTCCACGGTCGGCGGCTGGATCGCCTGCCGCGGCGCAGGTCAGCTCTCCACCCGTTACGGCAAGATCGAGGACATGGTCGTCGGCGTCGACGTCGTGCACGCGGACGGTACGCGTGCCACGTACGGCGACTACGCCCGCGCCGCGGTCGGCCCGGACCTGCGCCAGCTGTTCGTCGGCTCCGAAGGCACCCTCGGCGTCATCGTCTCGGCGCGTCTGCGGGTCCACCCGCTGCCGGAGTACGCCAACGCCGTGGCATACGGCTTCAAGACCTTCGCCGAGGGCCTCGACGCCTGCCGCAGGATCATGCAGCGCGGTGCGACCCCGGCCGTCCTGCGTCTCTACGACACCCTGGAGTCGGGCACCCACTTCGGCCCCCCGGAGACCAACCTCCTGCTGATCGCGGACGAGGGCGACCCGGCCATCGTCGACGCCTCGATCAAGGTGGCGGCCGAGGTCTGCGAGGCGTACGGCCCCGAGCTGGACAGCAAGGCGGTGTTCGAGCGCTGGCTGGACGAGCGGATGCTGGTCGGCAAGTCCGCCGACGGCTTCAAGCCCGGCCCCGGCTTCGTCGCCGACACCCTGGAGATGGCCGCGTCCTGGACCGATCTCCCGGTGATCTACGACGAGGTGGTCGCCGCGATCCAGTCGGTGCCCGGCACCCTGGCCGCCTCGGCCCACCAGTCCCACGCATACACCGACGGCGCCTGCGTCTACTTCTCGCTGCGCGGCGACGTGGCTCCCGAGTCGCGGCGCGACTGGTACCGCTCGGTGTGGGACGCGGCCAACGCCGTACTCATCAAGCACGCCGCGGCGCTCAGCCACCACCACGGCTGCGGTCTGCTGCGCGGTCCCTACCTGGAGGAATCCCTCGGGGCGGGCTTCGCCACCTTCGTCGCGGTGAAGAAGGCCCTGGACCCGGCCGGCATTCTCAACCCTGGCAAACTGGGCCTTCCCAGCCGATTCGGAACGTCTCCGCTGAACTGACCTCAGCAGCCGCGAACCCTCCTTCCCCAGGCAGGCCCTTGCCATGACCCCTTCTCCGTCCCGGTCCGGTGCCGCACTCGACCCCCGGCTCGCCTCGGCCTTCGCCGAGGTGCCGGTCGTCGCGTCGGTCGTCGGCACCCAGCCGCTGCGCCAGTTCCTGACCGCACCGGCCAAGGTGTGCATCGTCGCGTCGCTCGCGGTGGGGCAGCTGCCCCAGGTCGTGCCGGCGCTGGGCCGGGCGGGGAAGACCGTGTTCGTGAACGTGGACAGCAGCCCCGGTCTGGCTCAGGACCGGGGCGCGCTGGAGTTCATCAAGAACATGGGCGCGCACGGCGTGGTCAGCACCCGGCTCTCCCTCATAGAGAAGGGCCGTCCGCTCGGCCTGCTGACGATGATGAAGGTGTTCGTCACCGACCGGTCCAATCTGCGCCGCTCCACGGACGCGATCTCGCGCGGAGCGCCGGACCTGGTCGAGATCATGCCCGCCCCGATCATCGCCCGGATGACCGCGCAGGCGCAGCGCGCCATGTCCCCGTCGGTCGCCGCGGGCTTCGTGGAAACCGCCGCGGACGTGGCGCTCGCGCTGGCCCTCGGGTCGGCCGCCGCCGCCACGTCCGACCCCCGCCTCTGGCACCTGCGCCGGGACCAGCTGCCGCCGGTCCCGCCCACCGCCCTGAAGAGGCCCGCCACACCCCAGGAGTAAAAGCCCCATGACCTACGTAGTCGTCGCCCGTTACCGCACCAGGGCCGGCGAGGAGAACACCGTCCTGCCCCTGCTCGACACGATGGCCGCCGCCTCCCGCAAGGAGCCGGGCAACCTCGCCTACCGGGTCCACCAGGGCACCGAGGACCCCCGGGCGATCGTGCTGTACGAGGAGTACTCCTCCGAGGCCGACTTCACCGCGCACTGCGCCACCCCGCACTTCCAGGAGATCGTGCTCGGCAAGGTCGTCCCGCTGCTGGAGAGCCGCGACGTGCTGCGCTGCGCCCCGCGTCCGGAGGTGCGGGCATGAAGACCCGTGCGGTGGTGCTGCGCGGGGTATCGACGGCCCGCCCCTACTCCGCGACCCGGCCGGTGGAGGTGGAGGAGCTGGAGCTGGGCGCCCCGCGCGAGGGCGAGGTGCTGGTCCGCATCGCGGCTGCCTCGCTCTGCCACTCGGACCTCTCGGTGGTCAACGGCGACCGGGTCCGCCCGCTGCCGATGGCACTGGGCCACGAGGCAGTGGGCGTCGTCCAGGAGACCGGACCGGGCGTCCGCCGGGTCTCCGCCGGCGACCATGTGGCCCTGGTCTTCGTACCCAGCTGCGGTTTCTGCGGCGACTGCGCGGCGGGCCGCCCGGCCCTGTGCGCACAGGCAGCGGCGGCGAACGGCTCGGGCGCGCTGCTGCACGGCCCGTCGCTGCTGACCGACGCCTCCGGTGAACCGGTCCACCACCAGCTGGGCGTCTCCGCGTTCTCCGAACACGCGGTGCTGGCCCAGGAGTCGGTGGTGCCGATCCCCGAGGACATCCCGTTCACGGTGGCCTCGATGTTCGGCTGCGCGGTCCTGACCGGTGCCGGAGCCGTCATCAACACGGCGGCCCTGCGGCCCGGCCAGTCGACGGTGGTCTACGGCCTGGGAGGGGTGGGCCTGTCCGCGGTGCTGGGTGCCCGCGCGGCCGGGGCGTATCCGGTCATCGCGGTCGACCCGGTCCGGGAGAAGCGCGAACTGGCCCTCCGGCTGGGGGCGACGCACGTGTACGCCCCGGACGAGGCCCTCCAGGCCATTCGCGAACTCACCTCCGGCGGAGCCGAGTTGGCGGTGGAAGCGGTGGGCAGCCCCAAGGTCATGGCGGAGTGCCTGACCGCCGTGGCCCGGGGCGGCAAGGTCGTCTCGGTGGGCCTCCCCGCCCCCGACCGGTTGCTGGAGGTCCCGGCGCTGGCGTTCGCGGGCGAGGGCAAGTCCCTGCTCGGCTCGTACATGGGCGACGCGGTCCCGCGCCGCGACATTCCCAGGTTTCTGGACCTGTGGCGGGCGGGCCTGCTGCCGGTGGAGCGGATGCACACCGGCACACTGCCGCTGGCCGACATCAACGCGGCGATGGAGGAGCTGGCTTCGGGCCGGGCGATCCGGCAGGTCATCGACACGTCGGGCATGCTGGACACCTGACGCGACCTGCCGTGCCGCCCGGACCCGGCCCGGCCGACGGCGCCCCTTCCAGTGGCGGAACGGGCGCTGTCAGCGTCGGCCTGTGGCGCCTGAGCACATGTGACATGTCATGTGGGGCGCTTGTGCGTACCGGAAGGGGCGTCATATGTGACATGTCATGTGCGGCTTGTCCGTGCGGAAGGAGCGACACATGTGACATGTCATGTGGGCCGCTTGTCCGTGCCGGACGGAGCGCGTCGCGCGGAGATCGTGCGGCGGCTGATGCGCCACCCCTTCTCGCCGCGCACGATCAGGTCCTCGTACGTCACGCTTCCGCACATGCCGTCCGCCCTGATGCCGATCCCTTTGGACCGGGCGCGCACCTGGTCGTCGCTCACCTCGGTGAGGACGATGTTGGTGACGTGGTGGCCCACGGGGCCGTGCTCCCCCATCGCCCGTGCCGCGTCCCGGACGGCCCCGGGCCCGTGCATCGATCCATGCCCCAGGGCCGACGCGTCGTAGACGACGTCGTCGGTGAACAGCTCGTCCAGCCGGTCGAGTTCACCGTCATCGATCAGATGCCCGTGCAGGCCGATCAGTTCCGTGATCGCCATGCGGTCCTCTACGCCGAGTGTCATCGCCTGCCCTCTCGCCAGTCCATCGGTTCGCCAGTTCGTCAGAGCTCGTGAGTTCTCGCGAGTTCTCGTCCGTGTTCACGAGTGAGTTGCCGTCAGCTCCTGTCAGGGTTCGTGAGTGAGTTCTCGCCAGTTCTCGTGACAGTGCGGCAGTTATACGGGAGAGCCCCTCGCGTGGCCCGGTGGAACAGCCGGGACGCCTCCGCGACGCGTGGAGTTCATTCCGGTGGAGCAGCCGTGGGCCGCTCGTAACGCAGGAGCACGACCCCATTGCCGAAGGTCCGGGTCTCGGTCAGGCGGAGGGCGGTCGCGGTGTCCGATGCCGGGAAGAGGGGCTTGCCCCGTCCGATGAGAACCGGGTGGACATAGACGCGGTACTCGTCGATCAGGCCGTGCCGCATGAAGGACGCGGCGAGATCGGCACCACCGAGGGCCAGGTCTCCGCCGGGCTGTGCCTTGAGAGCCGTGATCTCGCCGATGTCCACCTCCCGCTTGATGGTCGTGTTCCATTGGGCCCGCTCCAGCGTCCGGGAGAACACGATCTTGGGCATGTCCCGCCAGATTCCGGCGAACTCCGCCACGGGTGCGGTACTTGAGGGGTCGGAGTCGGCGGTCGGCCAGAACCCCGCCATGAGCTCATATGTCACACGGCCGTCCAGGAAGCCGCCCATGGTCCTGAGCTGCTGGTTGAAGTGCCGGTGCAGTTCGTCGTCGACCAGGTGCCAGTCGATCTCACGGCCCGGCCCCTCGATGAAGCCGTCGAGCGACGTCGACATCATCAGGATGATCTTCCTCATCGCAATCGGTTCCGTTCTCTCTCCTCGTCGCGGTCCGACCCGGCTCTCGCCTGTCGTCAGGGGCCGGTCCGGCTCTCGCCTCTCGTCGGGTACCGGCCCGGTTCTCGCCTCTCGTCGGGTACCGGCCCGGTTCTCGCCTCTTGTCGCGGTCAGCGCCCGCCGGGGCCGTCGCGCCATACGAGTGTGTAGCGCCAGAACAGCCTGCGACGCAGTCTCACACCGGGCAACACCTGACGCGCCTGATGAACGATGTCTGCGTAGGTCATCTCGGCCGGCCGGGTCCTTGCGGTCATGGAGCCGGGGAGGGAAACCCTGCGCCCCTTGTTCTTGATCAAGGCCATGGCGACATTCAGCGGAACCGAGGCGAGACCCAGCAGGTGGTCCCCGCAGGTCGCCTCCCGGGCGACGCCCACCACCGCCAGGGTTCCGCCGGGCGCCAGATGCCCCCGGAAGCGGGTGAGAGCGTTGGTGAACGGCAGGTGGTGGACAGTGGCGACGCAGGTGATGACATCGTAGGGGCCGGGCGGAATCCCGCTCGGCGCGTCCGCGACGGCGAAGGTCACCGGAGCGGCCGGGGCGGTCAGTTGACGAGCCCGTGCCACGATGTCCGGGTCGGAGTCGATTCCGTGCACTGCCTTCGCCCGTGCCGCCAGGAGCCGGGCCAGTTCTCCGGCGCCGGAGCCGACGTCCAGGGCTCTGTCGCAACTGCTGGGGAGCTGACGCAGAATCCACCGGTGGTAGTGGGCGTTGTGGTCCCACGGCCGGGCGGCGTGGAAGCGATCGAGCCCCTGGACGATTCGGTGCAGCAGCTTTGTCATGCCGTGATTCCATCAGACCGGCGTCCCGAGCAGTGGGTGGCAGAAGAGCAGTGAAAGGACTCGGTATGAGAGTCGGTACGGCCCGAGCGGCCGCGGCGCGTTGGGTCGAAGAGCACGCCCGACCCGATTCCGGATTCCGCGGCGCCTACTTCAGCGGATCGACGGTCGGCCTGCCGGACGAGGCCGAACTCTCCCCCTTCTCCGACGTCGACATCGTCGTCGTCACGGCCGAGCACGACCCGCCGGACAAGCCGGGCAAGCTCCGCTTCCGCGGTGCGCTGCTCGAAGTCAGCCATGTGTCGTGGGACGACCTCGCCTCGGCGGACGACGTACTCTCCTCCTACCACCTGGCGGGGAGCTTCCGCCGCGACACGGTCATCGCCGACCCGACCGGCCACCTGCGCGGACTGCGGGCGCACGTGTCGCAACGGTTCGCCGAGCGGTCCTGGGTGCGCCGCAGATGCCTGGACGCGGAGCGCCGGATCGAGACCCGCCTCGCCGCGTTCGACACCTCGGCGCCCTTCCACGAACAGGTGACGGCCTGGCTGTTCCCCACCGGGGTGACCACCCATGTCCTGCTCGTCGCCGCCCTGCGCAACCCCACCGTCCGGTTGCGCTACCCGGCGGCTCGCGCGGTCCTCACCGACTACGGGCAGGCGCACCGGTATCCGGAGCTGCTGGAGCTCCTGGGATGCGCGCGGCTGTCCGCCCGCAGGACGGGGCAACATCTGGACGAGCTGGCCCGTACGTTCGACGCGGCCGCGCGGGTCGCCCGTACCCCGTTCTTCTTCAGCAGCGACATCACCGCCGAGGCACGGCCGATCGCCATCGAGGGAAGCCGGCAGCTCATCGAGCGGGGCGACCACCGCGAAGCCGTCTTCTGGATCATCGCGACGTTCGCACGCTGTCACGCCGTCCTGGCCGCTGACGCACCGGACCTGCACGTCGCGCGCCTGCCGGCCTTCCGTGAGGCCGTCGCCGATCTCGGCGTCACGTCCACCGAAGACCTCCTCCACCGCGCCGACGAAGTCATCGGATACCTCCCACGACTCCGGCAGACCGCTGCGGACATCCTGGCAGCCAACACCGGCATCACCGACTGACTCTGCCGAGATGGATGCAGCCGCCAGGGTGTGGGCGGCCGACGAGGCGAGTGCGGGCGACGAGGCGGGGTCGACCGATGATGCGGTGCGGCGGGGGTGGGCGGCCGACGAGGTGTGTGCGGCCCGGGGGCCGGGTCAGTAGTAGCCCGTCTCGCCGTCCAGGATCTCCCTGATGGCGTCCAGGTGGCCCGCGTGCCGGGCGGTCTCCTCGATCATGTGGAACATGATCCAGCGCAGGCTCGCGGCCGAGGCGTCGAAGTCCGGGTGGCGGCCCACGTCGTCGAGCGACTGCGCCGCGATGATCTCGTTCGACACCGCGATCTGCCGGTCGTAGGCGTCGATGAGCTCCGCGAGCGGGACGTCCTCGACCATCATGTCGGCGTCCTCGGGCCCGTCCAACATGGGCCCCACGGCCGGACGGCCCAGCAGGACGACCTCGTACCAGAGGTGCTCGGCCCAGCGGAGGTGTGACATGACACCGGCCACCGTCATGTGCGGCGAGGACGGGAGGACGGACCGATGGGCGTCCGTCTCCGACAGCCCGTCGCACTTCCAGCGGGCGACCGCACGCTGCATGTCGAGCCAGCCGACGAGCTGGGTCCGCTCGTCCGCGTCGTAGGGAGGACGGTTACGGGAGGGGGAGGGCGACATGTACGCCGACGCTACCCGACGTGCTGTCACACCTCACAGCGCTTTTCCGGCCCCTGCCCGCCCCCGCCCTCCTTCCTGGCGCACCCTCCACAACCCACCTCTCCCCCTGGTACGTTGGCCGGCATGTTCCTCTCCTGTGCGTAGGACCCCGTACTAACCGCACCCACCCCCTCCCACCGGGTGCGGCCCTTCGGAGTCCCCGCATGCCCGCAGCGCCGTGCACCGCGCTGCCCTCACGAGGAATGTCCCCATGCTCTCGCCCTCACCCGCGCCTTCGCGCAACCCGTCGTACGCCACGGTCCTGCGTACCCGCCACGCCTCCCGCACCTTCGGTGCCGCACTGCTGGGACGGCTCTCGTACGGGCTGGTCTCCCTCTCCCTGATGCTGGCGGTGAAGGACGCCACCGGTTCGTACTCGGCCGCGGGCGCCGTCATGGCCCTGTTCGGCGCCACCAGCGTCTTCCTCTCCCCCGTCCGTGCCGCGCTGATCGACCGGCACGGGCCCCACCGGGCCCTGCCGCCGATGGCCGGTGTCTACTCCGCACTGCTCGCCGCCCTGGCGTACGCCACCTGGCGGCCGGGGGCCTCCGCGCTCCTGCTGGGGACACTCGCCGTGACGGCGGGCGCCTGCACACCGCCGCTGGGTCCGGTGATGCGGACCGTGTGGAGCAGCCTCGTTCCGGAACGGGAGCTGTTGCAGCGCGCGTACAGCCTGGACGGCGTCGCCGAGGAACTGCTGTTCGTCACCGGGCCGTTGCTGGTGGGCGTGCTCATCGGGTTCACCGTCCCCGCGGCGGGCGTCGCGACCAGTGCCGCACTCGTGCTGGTGGGCACCCTGGCGCTGGTGTCCTCGCCCGCGGTGCGCGGCATAGGCGCCGCACCGCCGGCGGAGAAGGCCGCCGGGTCGCGGGACGCGCCCCGTGAGCAGCGGCTGCTCGGCATGGCGGGGCTGCGGCACGCCGCGCTCGTGGCAGCGTCCGTGGGGCTGTGTCTGGGGGCCCTGGATCTCCTGGTGGTGGCGTTCACCGAGCAGCACCACCGGGGAGCGGCCGTGGCCTGGGTGCTGGCCGCTCTCTCGGCGGGAAGCGCGGTCGGCGGGCTCGCCTACGGTGCCGTCTCCTGGCGTGCGTCGCACCGGGTGCGACTGCCCGTCCCGGCCGCCGGCCTGGCGGTGGCGATGGTGGCGGCCGGGCTGTCGCCCGACGTGTACGTGCTGGTCGCGGTGGTCGCCGCCGCAGGGGTGTTCGTCGCCCCCGCCCTGACGACCGCGTATCTCGTCGCGGACGAGTCCGTGGGCACGGGCAGCCGCACACAGGCGGGTGCGTGGGTCAACACCGCCGTCAACGCCGGGTCCTCGGCGGGTACTGCGGCGGTGGGTCTGCTGGTGGGCCGCCTGCCGACGGCGGTCTGCTTCGCGGTCGCGGCGGCCCCCGCGCTACTGTGTGCGGCCGTCGTGGCGCGCGGCGCGGTCGGCCGCCGCCGGATCAGCCGTTCCTGACCGTGATCGAGCTGTTGGCCGTGGTCGGCCGGATCAGTCGTTCTTGACCGTGATCGAGCCGTTGGTGGTGGTCAGATCGATCTCGTGCTTGCCCGCCGGGTCGTTGTCGATGCCGATGTTCTTGTGACCGTGGTGCGTGCTGGCGGTGACCCTGTACCGGCCGGTCGGCACGGTGACGACGATGGACCCGTTGGAGGTTTCGGCCCGGACGTCCTGCGGGTTCAGCGGAGTCAGTTCGATCCGCCCGTTGGAGGTCCTGGCCCGGACGGGACCGGCCAGACCGCGCGCCTCGATCCGGCCGTTGGAGGTGTGCACATCGGCCGGGCCGGTCACTCCGTCCAGCTCGATCCGTCCGGAGTGCGTGGTCACGTCCACCGCCCCGACTCGGGCCAGTACGACGGAGCCCGAGGAGGTTCCGCCCGAGACCGGGAGTCCCGCGGGCACGTCGACGGTGTAGGACACCGAGCACTCGTTGCCGCAGCCGCTCAGCACCAGGACACCGTTCTCGACCCGGTGCGACGCGCCATGGGGCTTGTCTCCCCGGTAGCGCACCGAGCGGTGCAAAGATGCCTCGGTGCCCTTCGGCACGCCCCGCAGATTCACCCGGCCGGCGCCGAGATCCAGCCTGACGGAGGTGATCCTCTGCGGCACCCGGGCGTCGTCCTCGAAACTGTTCCAGTCGATGAGGCCGCACGCGCCGAGCCCGATCAGACCGCTTCCCACCATCGTTGTGGCCATGAACACCCTGGGCCAACGCATGACTCTCCCCCTGGATCCGCCTCATCGATCTCCGGCCCACTCGGGGCCGTTGCTCGACGCAGGCTATCCACGGGCGTTCCGTGGCGACCATGGGGAAATCCCCCGGACCGGGCGGGGGAATACCCGTCGGCGCATCCAGTCCTGACGGGGCATCATGCAGAAATCGCCGACGGGGCGCCGTCGAGTTCCACGGTACGGAGATGCCTCAGGCGGAGAGCCAGTCCGCCCAGACCGCGGACAGCTCCGCCTCGACCGCCGGCGCCACCGTGTCCAGGAGCCGCACCTGCGTCCCCGGGCCGGCCAGTTCCATGCGGTACGGGTGGGGCGCTCCGCCGGGTTTCGCACCGAGGGAGGTGACCGAGCCGACGACACGGTTCGGGCCCAGGATGCCAGGGAGTTCGCGCAGCTCCGGGTCCGTGAGATCCAGGTCCTCGACCAGCAGCTCATGGCCGTCGTACGTGGCACGGGTGGTCGCCCGCAGGCTGCCGCCCCGCTCACCGGAACGTCCCAGGACCAGGGTGTCGCGCCACAGCATCCGAGCACCGGACGCCAGCGCGATGTCCATCGAGCGCTCGACCCGGGCGCCCGTCGCAATCACGAACGGCCGGGCGTCCCAGCGCAGTTCTCCGCCCCCGGCGACGTCGACCCGGGCCCGCCACCTCGCCGTGCCACCGCGATGGTCGTACGCGACCAGGCCCGACGGTTCGACCAGCTCCAGGAGGGCCCCGGGGCCGACCGCGATGTGCAGCAGCAGATCGTCGCCCGCGAGCAAACCGGCCCGGGTACCGACCAGGGCGATCCGCACGCGGTCGGGGGACGGCAGCAGGGGGCGGGGGGCGAGGAACGCGCCGGGGCGCAGCTCGCGGGCGACGTGGCGGCCCGCTGCGTCGCGTTCCACGGAGACGACGGTGGGGTCGCCCGGCTCGGCGGGGGCGGCCGTCCGCCGGGTCACGAGTCGCCGTGGCTGTGGCTGTGGGGTGCCATGGGGCCCGGGTCGGTGGGAATGTGGGTGCCGTTGCGGTGCCGGACGAGCACCGCCCGTACCCAGTCGGCGAGTTGGGTGATCGACGCCGGGTCGTTCTTCGAGAGGGCGAGGACCGGCAGGTCGTCGCGGGCCTTCCGGGCGTCGGCGACCATGGTGTCCACGTCGACCTCGACGTAGGGCGCCAGGTCGGTCTTGTTGATGATCAGGAGGTCGGCGCCGGTGATGCCGGGGCCGCCCTTGCGGGCGACGTCCCCGCCGCCGGCGACGTCGATGCAGAAGAGCTGGGCATCTGCGAGGGCCGGGCTGAAGGTGGCGGTGAGGTTGTCGCCGCCGCTTTCGACGAGCACCAGGTCGAGCGGTCCGTACGCCTCCTCCAGATCCTCGACGGCGTCGAGGTTGGCGCTGACGTCGTCGCGGATCGCGGTGTGCGGGCAGGCACCGGTCTCGACGGCGCGGATGCGCTCGGTGGGCAGGACGCCGGCCGAGCGGAGGAAACGGGCGTCCTCGTCGGTGTAGATGTCGTTGGTGACGACGGCCATGGCGAGTTCACCGGCCAGCTCGCGGCACAGGGTGGCGAGGATCGAGCTCTTGCCGGTGCCGACCGGGCCCGCGACGCCGAGGCGCAGGGCGCGCGGCCGGTGGTCGTGCGGAGGGTGCCGGGGATGCTCGTGCCGGTGGGGGCCCTGGGCGGTTCGTACGTCTCGCTGCCGGTCGGACTGCTGGTCAGGCAAGGAAGAGTCTCCGTTCTCGTGGTGCGTGTTCGAGCGCCCACTGTTCGGTGAGCGGGGGCGTACGGGCGGGCAGTTCGGCCGGGTTCCGTACGGCGAGGGCCTCGGCCGCCGCGGCCGTGGCGTGCGGCTCCGCGGCGAGGATCCAGGCGACGGTGTCGAGGGGGTCACCGGGCAGCAGCTTGAGTGCCGCGGAGGCGACGGTCTGCAGTTCGTCGTAGACGACGGCGTGGGCGAGTTCCTCCTCCGACACCTTCATGACGGCCCCGAGGGCGCCGAGCGCGACCGGCCTCAGCGGGCGGGGACGGATCGCGGACAGGGCGGTGACCGCGGGGTGGTGCGGGGCGAGCCGTCGCGCCAGGCGGTGCACGCCGCGGCCGAGCGTCGCCGATGCCTCGCGCAGGGGTGCGGCGGGGGTCCGGGCCGCGAGGGCCTGTTGTACGGGGCCGTAGTCCACCGGGTCCTGTCCTGCGGCCCGCAGGGCGAGTACGGCGGCGGCCGCCTCGGTGACCGCCGCGGTGCTCAGCCGGGCTCGCAGGAGTGCGGGGATGCGGTCACGGGTGAGGCCGGCCGCGACGGCCGGTTCGAGGCCCGCGCTGTAGGTGTACGCGCCGACCGGGAGCCGTCCGTCGGCGAGCAGGAGAGGTGCCAGGCCCGTCATCAGAACATGGAGTACCGCTGGGCGAGCGGCAGTTCGGTGGCGGGCGCGGGCTCGACGGGCTCTCCGTCGATACGGATCGCGAAGGTCTCCGGATCGACGTCGATGTCCGGGAGCGCCGTGTTGTTCGGCAGGTCCGCCTTGGTGAGGTGGCGGGTGGGCCGCACGGCGACCAATTCCCGTACGAGACCGAGGCGTTCGGCGAGTCCGTCCGCCAGGGCCGCCGGGGCGACGAAGCTGACCGAGAGATGCGGGGCGGCGTCGGCCGCGGCGGTGGGGCGCAGCAGGACGGGTTGGGTGGTCGGGATCGCTGCGTTGGCGTCGCCGAGGGGCGCGTACACCACCATGCCGCCCTTGATCACGGCGGCGGGACGGATGCCGAAGAAGGCGGGGTCCCACAGCACCAGGTCGGCGAGCTTGCCGGGTTCGACGGAGCCGACGACATGGTCGATGCCATGGGCGACGGCGGGGCAGATCGTGTACTTGGCGATGTAGCGGCGGGCCCGTTCGTTGTCGGCGGGCAGTTCGCTGCCGCGGTCTCCGAAGCGCTGCTTCATGGTGTGGGCGACCTGCCAGGTGCGGCAGACGACCTCGCCGATCCGGCCCATGGCCTGGGCGTCGGAGGAGGTGATGGAGAGGGCTCCGATGTCGTGCAGGACGTCTTCGGCGGCGATGGTGGTGGCGCGGATGCGGGACTCGGCGAAGGCGAGGTCTTCGGGGACGCGCGGGTTGAGGTGGTGGCAGACCATCAGCATGTCGAGGTGCTCCGCGACGGTGTTGACGGTGTGCGGGAGCGTCGGATTGGTGGACGCGGGAAGGACGTTGGGGTGGGAGGCGACGGTGATGATGTCGGGGGCGTGGCCGCCGCCCGCGCCTTCGGCGTGGAAGACGTGGATGCCGCGTCCGGCGATGGCGCCCAGGGTTCCTTCGACGTAGCCGGTCTCGTTGAGGCTGTCGGCGTGCAGGGCGACCTGGAGGCCGTAGGCGTCGGCCGCCTTCAGTGCGGCGTCGATGGCGGCGGGGGTGGCGCCCCAGTCCTCATGGACCTTGTAGCCGCCGGCACCGCCGAGCGCCGCCTCGCGCAGTGCCTCCTCACCGACGGTCGAACCCTTGCCGAACAGCATGATGTTGAGCGGGACGCGGTCCAGGGACCGGTGCATCATCGCGAGGCTCCAGGCGCCGGGGGTGACGGTGGTGGCCTTGGATCCTTCGGTGGCTCCGGTGCCGCCGCCGATGACGGTGGTGGTGCCGGTGGCGAGGGCCTCGTGCAGGGTCTCCGGCATCAGGAAGTGGACGTGGGTGTCGACGGCTCCGGCGGTGAGGATGCGGCCCTCGCCGGAGACCACGTCGGTGCCGGGGCCGATCACCAGATCGGGGTGGACGCCGTCGCTGATGTCGGGGTTGCCGGAGCGGCCGAGGGCGACGATCCGGCCGGCCCGGACGCCGACGTCGGTCTTGACGATGCCCCAGTGGTCGAGGACGACGGCATTGGTGATGACGAGGTCCAGGGCGCCGTCGGCACGTGAGGTGGTGGCCTGGCCCATGGATTCGCGGATGGACTTGCCACCGCCGAACACCGCCTCGTCGCCACCGAAGCAGCGGTCCTCCTCGACCTCGATCCAGAGGTCGGTGTCGGCGAGGCGGACACGGTCCCCGGCGGTGGGGCCGTAGAGCGACGCGTAGGCGGCGCGAGTCAGCTGTGCCATGTCACATGTTGTCCGTTCGTGCGGTACGGGTGCCGGGCACGACGATGCCGGGAACCTTCCGGTGGCCTCCCAGTTCGACGAGGGTGACTTCGGCACCGACTCCGGGTTCGAAGCGCAGGGACGTACCGGAGGGAATATCGAGCCGGAATCCCTCGGTCAGGGGCCGGTCGAAGGAAAGGGCGGGATTCGCGTCGGAGAAATGCAGATGCGATCCGATTTGAATGGGCCGATCACCGTCGTTCACTACGGTCACATTCAATTGAGTACGGGTGTCATTGATTTTCACTACGCCGGATCCGGTCCGGATCTCACCGGGGATCACGGGATCGGCGAGGTGATCGTGACGAGCTTGCGCCCGTCCGGGAAGGTTGCCTCGACCTGGACGTCGTGCAGCATCTCGGGGACGCCTTCGAGCACGTCAGCGCGGGTGAGGACGGACCGCCCTGCGGTCATCAGGTCGCTGACGCGGGCGCCTTCACGGGCACGTTCCATGGCCCAGCAGGCGAGCAGGGCGACGGCCTCGGGGTAATTGAGGCGCACACCGCGCTCCCGCCGGTCCCGGGCAACCATTCCGGCAACACTCAGCAGCAATTTCTCCGTGTCGGACGGAGTCAGAAACATGGGAAACCTCCGTGGCGGCAGTCCCCGGAATTCCCGGAATCGCTTCGGCCACGTTCCTCTTATAAACCTGCCGACGCCACCGTGGCAACTTGCACCGCACCGCGATAAGTCCCTTTCTCTCCTTATCGCCCGCCATATACGGGCAAAGCTGACAAATTTTGGTCACCAAGGGAACCAAAAAGAGGCGGCCGCACACCCCGGTCAGGGAGGTGCGGCCGCCTCAGGAACGGAGCTCAGCAGGTCACTTCAGGCCGAATGCCCGAATGATCTCCTGATCGACTCCGAGCCCGTCGGCCGCCTCGGCGTGAGCCTTGAGCGAGACGAACGAGCCGCCCTTCTTCGGCGTCTTGAACCGGGCGGTCCAGGAACCGGCCGAGTCCTTGCGCAACTGCGCCGCGCTCCAGGTCTTCCCGTCGTCGTAGCTGACCGACAGCGAGGCCTTGGCGGCCTTCACCGCGCCGTCCAGCCACTCCTGCGTGCCGGAGGAGAGACCGATCTCGGTCCACTTGCCGGCGGTGACATCGCCGGCGAGGTCGGTGTCGACCTTGTAGTCCAGCTGGAGCATCGGGATGTCGGCCTGGTACGGGCCGTTCTCGTCCATGGCGCCCGAGACGAAGTTCCACTCGGTGTGCGTACGGGTGGACGTCTTCCACACGTCGCCGTCCCGGGCGGAGTCGAGCACGAAGCGGTACGGCAGCTTCTGCGACGAGACGTCCCACGCGTACCCTGCCCGGCCCGCGACCTTCTTGATCAGGGTGTCGCCCTGGTAGAAGGCAGTGGTGGTGGTGTCGTACTCGTCCTCCGGCATCGAGCCCGAGTGGCCCGTGCCCGAGTCCGTCCACGGGGTGAAGTTGAACTGGATGTCGTTGTTGACGGACCGGAACGGACCCCAGTAGCCGGTGCCCAGACGCGGGCGGGTGATCGGCGCGAACCACTCGGCCGGGTAGGTGCGGCCGGCCTTGTAGTCCAGTTCGCCGCTGCGCATCTCCTGGGCGGTGCCCGATCCGTCGGCGTCGAGGACCGAGTGGTTCTCGTACCAGAAGGAGGCGCCCGGAAGCGGGGTGACCCACTCGTCGCGGGTGCCGGGGAACTTCTCGTACTCCTCGAAACCGATACCCGGGCCGTAGTCCGGGATGTCGTAGCGGTAGCCGCCGCCGAGGACGCCCTTGTGGCTGTAGAAGGTGTTCTCCACCTTCGCCAGCTGACGGGCGGGCGGGGCGAACTCCAGCGAACGGTCCGGGATGACGCCGTCGTGGCGGTCGACCAGGTCGTACACGTAGCGCGCGAACAGGCGCTGATCGATCGTCAGCTTCGCCCCGTGCCGTGCGGAGGCGATCAGGTCCTCGCCCGCCAGGCGCTGGACCGAGGCGACCGGGATGGCGCCCTTGGTCCCGTAGGGGGTGTAGCTCTCCATCAGGACGCCGTCGCCGTCGTTGACGACGAACAGCGCCGCGGCGCCCGCGGCCACCGCGTTGGCGAGCCGGTCGGCGGGAGCGACCGCGTCGCTGCGGCGGATCACGACGGCCTTGCCCTTGACGTCGAGGCCCTTGTAGTCGGCCACGGCCCCGGTGCCCGCGAAGACTCCGGCCAGCTTCTTCCTGCTGTCCTCGGCGATGGCCGCGCCGCCCTGCGGGGCGACCGGCACATCGCGGCCGCCGGCCGTCAGGCCGATCTGCTTCTCGCCCTGCCGCCAGCGGGTCAGGAAGGAGAAGCTGCCCTGTGTGACCTTCTTGGTCGGGCTCGCCCACAGCTCGTCGTAGATCAACGGGATCTGGTACGCGTCGCGCTGGACGACACCGTCCGGTGCGGTACGTGCCATGTCATATCGCAGCTGCCGGGTCTCGGTCTCCTTGGGCGTCCGCACGCTCACCTTGCGGGCCTTGGAGGCGTCGAGGGTGACCGTGGTCGCCTTGTCGAGGATGGTCTCGGGGGCCGCGAGGAAGGCCAGGGCCTTCGAGTCGGCGCGGTCACCGGTGATGTCGGCGGCCGTCCATGCGGTGTAGTTGCCCGGCGGCAGCCTCAGCGTGGTCTCTCCCGACACCTGGACGACGTCCAGGTTCGGGTCGCCGAGCTCGGCGAGGACGACCTGGCCGTCCATCGGCTTGCCGTCGCGGTCACGGAGCCTGAGCGTCAGGTCGTAGAGCTCCTGCTCCTTGTTCAGGGCGAAGCCGGTGTGCGCGACGGTGGCGCCCGACGCGTCCTTGGCGATGACCTGACCGGAGAACCGGGTGTCGCTCGCGACCTTCGACGGGTCCAGCGAGAGCACGGCCTCGGCGGTGGAACCGGCCGGGACGGTCAGCTGCTTCGCCGACAGGGTGTAGGCCTCGGCGTCCGTGTCCGTGGCCAGGTCGAGCGTGACGTCCTTCGTACCGGTGTTGCGGTAGGTGATGGTCCGCTGGGCGACCGGGTCGGACGCGGAGTGCGGCCAGTCGTAGGAGGCGACCGCGACGGAGCCGGTCGCCTCGATCGTGGTGTCGACCGCCGCCTTCACATCGAGCCGGCCGGTGCCCTGCTCGTAGGGGGTGTACGCGTCGAGCTTCTTCGACGAGCTCATCAGCGCGTCCTTGATTCGCTGACCGGACCAGTCGGGGTGACGCTGTTTCAGAATCGCTGCGGCGCCCGCGACATGCGGCGTCGCCATCGACGTACCGGACATCGACTGGTACATCCCGCTGATGCCCGGAACGGCCTGCGAGGCAGCCGCGTTGATGTCCACACCCGGTGCGGACAGGTCGGGCTTCAGACCGTAGGACCTGACGAGCGGACCCATCGAGGAGAAGTCCGCGCGGTTGTCCTTCTTGTCCACGGCGGCGACGGTGAGCGCCTTGTCCGCCGAGCCGGGTGAGCCGATGGTGCCCGCGCCGTAGGCGTTGCCCGCGGCGATCACGAACAACGGCCCGCCGTCGGCGGAAAGGGCGTCGACGGCCTGGGACATCGGGTCGGAGCCGTCGTCCGGGATGCTGGAGCCGAGGCTCATGGAGACGACGTCGGCGCCTTCGGCCTTCGCCCACTCCATGGCTTCGATGATGCCGGAGTCCGCGCCGGAGCCCTCGTCGCTGAGCACCTTGCCGACGATCAGGCCGGCGCCCGGGGCCACGCCCTTGTTGACGCCTTCCGACGCGGCGCCGGAGCCCGCGATCGTGGAGGCGACGTGCGTGCCGTGGCCGTTCTTGTCGACGACCTCCTCGCCCGGGACGAAGCTCTTGGTTTCGAGGATGCGGTCCTTGACGTCCGGGTGGGTGGCGTCGATGCCGGTGTCCAGGACGGCGACCTTGGAGCCCTTGCCGTCGTAGCCCTCGGCCCATGCCTGCGGGGCGTTGACCTGCGGGACGGATTCCTTCAGCGCGGCCTCTACCCGGCCGTCGAGCCAGAGCTTGGCGATGCCGTCGCCCAGCGAACGGGCCGTGGGCGTACGGGAGATGTCGTTCCAGAAGGCCCGGGCGGTGTCCTTGTCCGCCCTCAACGCGGCACCGTGGATACTGCCCAGGGTGCGGGTCTTCTCGGCGCCGCGCGGGGCGGCGGGGAGCGAACGGCCCCGGCTCGCCGGGTAGGTGGCGATGAGCGGGATGCCGTCCGACCTCTTGTCGTCGTACCCCATCGCGGCGAGGGCCGAGACGTTGAACAGCCGGCGGTCCAACGTGCCCGCCGCGAGCAGGGATTCGGCCTCGTCGGGCAGGACGTAGAGGTCGTCGCCGGCCTGCTGGACATGCACGCCGCCGACCGCGCCGTCGGGCCGGTCCACGGTGACGGTGTCCTGCTTGCCGACGCCGTCCGTGTAGTGCACGACATCGCCCGTGAGCAGGGTGATGTCGTACTCCTTGACAGGGGCGGCGGCCTGGCGGCCGGCGGCCCCGGGCCGGTCTGCGGCCGCGGAAGCGGAGCCCGCTGCGGGAAGCATCGCGCCGCTCACCAGGGCGACCGAAGTCGCTATGAGCAGAGCCCGGCGACCCGCGCGGGCGGATCTCGCCCGGCCGGAAGCGGAGGAGGATGTGAATGTCATGCAGCAGATCTAAAAGCCAAAAGCACGGCTACTGTCAGGTTCACACCTGGCGTGAATCCGCCGTGGCGGCAACCCGCCCCGGAACGATCACGGTACGGAGGCCGCTTCAGGCCACCGATGTGATCACTCCCGTCGGCGTCCCATCACCCTCGTGGTGGATCGGCGTGTGCGCGCCCTTGAGCGGTGCGCCGCTGCCGCCGCGCCGGTCGGCGACGATTTCGGCGGCGATCGACAGCGCGGTCTCCTCGGGGGTACGGGCGCCGAGGTCGAGGCCGATCGGCGAGTGCAGCCTGGCCAGTTCCAGCTCCGTGACGCCGACCCCGCGCAGCCGGTCGTTGCGCTCCAGATGGGTGCGGCGCGAGCCCATCGCTCCGACGTACGCCACCGGCAGCCTCAACGCCAGCTCCAGCAGCGGGACATCGAACTTGGCGTCGTGGGTGAGGACGCACAGGACGGTGCGCGCGTCGACGTCGGTCGCCGCGAGATAGCGGTGCGGCCAGTCGACGACCAGTTCGTCGGCCTCCGGGAAGCGGGCCCTCGTGGCGAAGACGGGGCGGGCGTCGCACAAGGTGACGTGGTACCCGAGGAACTTTCCCGCCCGGACCAGTGCCGAGGCGAAGTCGATGGCACCGAAGACGATCATCCGGGGCGGTGGGACGCTCGATTCGACGAGCAGAGTCAGTGGTTGTCCACAGCGTGAGCCCTCGGCTCCGACGGTGACGGAGCCGGTGCGGCCCGCGTCCAGCATCGCGCGGACCTCGGCCGCCGCGGTGCGGTCCAGTTCCGGATGTCCGCCGAGCCCGCCCACGTACGAGCCGTCGGGGCGGACGAGCAGTGGGCGGCCGAGGAGGTCCGCGGGCCCGTCGGTGATCCTGGCGACCGCCGCCGCCGCCCCGCGTGCGGCGGCGGCGAGCGCGGCGGCGAACACCGCCCGTGCGGGGTCGTCCGCACGGACCGGTGCCACCAGGATGTCGATGACGCCGCCGCAGGTCAGACCGACCGCGAAGGCGTCCTCGTCGCTGTAGCCGAACCGCTCCCGTACGGTCCGTCCGTCGTCGAGGGCCTGCCCGCACAGCTCGTAGACCGCGCCTTCCACACACCCGCCGGAGACCGATCCGATCGCCGTGCCGTCACGGTCGACGGCGAGGGCGGCTCCCGGCTGCCGGGGCGCGCTCCCGCCGACCGCCACGACGGTGGCCACGGCGAAGTCGCGTCCCTGCTCGACCCACCGGTTGAGCTGCTCGGCGATGTCCAGCATGGCGTTTCTCCTTCTACGGGTGTGCGGAGGGGCCGGCCGGTCCCGGTACGGACCGGCCTACTTGGCGCCGATCCAACTCTCGATCGGGCTGAGGGCGAAGTACACGACGAACACTCCGGTCAGCACCCACATGAACGCGCCGACCTCACGGAACCTGGCCTGCGCCGCCTTGAGCGCGACGAAGGAGATCACCCCGGCGCCGACACCGGCGGTGATGGAGTACGTGAACGGCATCAGGGCCACGGTCAGGAAGACCGGCACCGCGACGGAGCGGTCGCTCCAGTCGACATGGCGGGCGTTCTGCATCATCATCGCGCCGATGACGACCAGCGCGGCGGCGGCTATCGGCCCCGGCACGATCTGCGCGAGGGGCGTGAAGAACAGCCCCGCGGCGAAGAGCACACCGGTGACGACGGAGGACAGACCCGTGCGGGCCCCTTCGCCGACGCCGGTCGCCGACTCGATGAAGACGGTCTGGCCGGAGGCTCCGGAGACGCCCCCGATCGCCCCGCCCGCGCCGTCGATGAACAGCGCCTTGGACAGGCCGGGCATCCGGCCCTTGCTGTCGGCGAGCCCGGCTTCCGTGCCGACGCCGATGATGGTCGCCATCGCGTCGAAGAAGCCGGCCAGGACCAGAGTGAAGACGATCATGCCCACGGTCATGACGCCGATGTCGCCCCAGCCGCCGAACTCGACCTGGCCGAAGAGCCCGAAGTCGGGCATCGAGACGGCGCTGCCCCGCAGTTCGGGTGCGCTGCCGCCCCACGCCTCGGGGCTGATGTCACCGACGGCGTTGACGACGACGGCGAGGACGGTACCGACGACGATGCCGATCAGGATCGCGCCGGGCACCTTGCGGGCCTGCAGCATGAAGATGAGCAGCAGGGTGACGCAGAAGAGCAGTACGGGCCAGCCGGAGAGCTGCCCGTCCACGCCGAGCGTGACCGGGGCACCCTTGCCGACGAAGCCGGCGTTGACCAGGCCGATCAGCGCGATGAACAGGCCGATGCCGATGGTGATGCCGTGCTTCAGGGCCAGCGGTATCGCGTTCATGATGATCTCGCGCAGCCCGGAGACGACCAGCAGCACGATCACCGCGCCGTACATCACGCACATGCCCATGGCCTGCGGCCACGTCATGTGGGGCGCCACCTGGGTGGCGAGCACACCGGAGACGGAGAGTCCCGCGGCGAGGGCGAGGGGCACCTTGCCGATGAAGCCCATCAGCAGGGTGGAGACGGCGGCGGCGAGCGCGGTCGCCGTGATCAGCCCGGCGTGGCCGAGGCGGTGATTCGCCGCGTCCGGCCCGGACAGCAGGAGCGGGTTGAGCAGAAGGATGTAGCACATCGCCATGAAGGTCGTGATGCCACCGCGCACTTCGCGTGCGACGGTGGAGCCACGGTCGGAGATGTGGAAGTACCGGTCGAGCCAGGATCTTCCGGCGGGAACGCGCGAGCCGGAGCCCGCGTCCTCCGCGATGGTCCCGGGCTCCACTGACTGCTGGGTCATGATGCCTGACTCCCAAGGTTCACAGGGGCACCCGCGATGATGAATCGAAATGCGGGATTTGGGATGACTGCGCTGGCGGCACGACCCGGGGGACGGCCCGAGGCGAACTGTTCATGCAGAGTGGAATGTGCAGGTAGCGCGGTACTGCTGCGTACGCCAAGGGCCGTGGACTGCACGGCACTTGGGGCTCCGGGCGGTGCGGGCGGCGGAACTGCGACGTTCCGGGGAGGCGCGCACCGCCCGGAGAGTCCGGGAGGAGCCGGGACTCAGGTGCCCGTGAGGTGCTCGGGGCGTACCGGTGTCCTGTTGAGCTCCAGGCCCGTCGCGTCGCGGATCGCCGCGAGGACGGCCGGGGTCGACGACAGGGTGGGGGCCTCGCCGATGCCGCGGAGCCCGTACGGGGCGTGGTCGTCGGCGAGTTCGAGCACATCGACCGGGATGGTCGGGGTGTCGAGGATGGTGGGGATCAGGTAGTCCGTGAAGGACGGGTTGCGCACCTTCGCGGTCTTCGGGTCGACGATGATCTCCTCCATGACGGCGACGCCCAGGCCCTGGGTGGTGCCGCCCTGGATCTGCCCCACGACGGAGAGCGGGTTGAGCGCCTTGCCGACGTCCTGGGCGCAGGCCAGTTCGACGACCTTGACGAGGCCGAGTTCGGTGTCGACCTCGACGACCGCGCGGTGCGCGGCGAAGGAGTACTGGACGTGGCCGTTGCCCTGTCCGGTACGGAGGTCGAACGCCTCGGTGGGCCGGTGGCGCCACTCCAGCTCGATGTCGACGGCCTCGTCCCCCAGCACGTCGACCAGATCGGCCAGCACTTCGCCGCCGTCGGTGACGACCTTGCCGCCCTCCAGGAGCAGTTCGGCGGTGGCCCAGGCGGGGTGGTACGTACCGAACTTGCGGCGTCCCATCTCCAGGACCTTCTCGCGGACGGCCTCGCAGGAGTGCTTCACGGCGCCACCGGTGACATAGGTCTGCCGGGAGGCGGAGGTGGAGCCGGCGGACCCGACCCGGGTGTCGGCCGGGTGGATGGTGACCTGGGCGACGCCGAGTTCGGTACGGGCGATCTGGGCGTGGACGGTGACGCCGCCCTGCCCGACCTCGGCCATGGCGGTGTGCACGGTCGCGACGGGTTCGCCGGCGATGGCCTCCATGCGCACCCGGGCGGTGGAGTAGTCGTCGAAGCCCTCGGAGAAGCCGACGTTCTTGAGGCCGACCGCGTAGCCGACGCCGCGCACGACGCCTTCGCCATGCGTGGTGTTGGACAGCCCGCCGGGCAGGGCCCGTACGTCCGCTTGTTCGCCCGCCACCTCCCACTGGCGCTCGGGCGGCAGCGGCCTGGCCTTGACCCGGCGCAGCAGCTCGGCGACCGGGGCGGGCGAGTCGACGACCTGCCCGGTCGGCAGGACGGTGCCCTGTTCCATGGCGTTGAGCTGCCTGAACTCGACCGGGTCCATGCCGAGTTCGGCGGCGAGCCGGTCCATCTGCGCCTCGTAGGCGAAGCACGCCTGGACCGCGCCGAAGCCGCGCATGGCACCGCACGGCGGGTTGTTGGTGTACAGCGCGACGGCCTCGATGTCGACGTCGTCGACGACATACGGGCCGACGCTGAGCGAGGAGGCGTTGCCGACGACGGCCGGAGAAGCGGAGGCATAGGCTCCGCCGTCCAGTACGATGCGACATCTCATATGGGTCAGCTTGCCGTCGCGGGTGGCGCCGTGCTCGTACCAGAGCTTGGCGGGATGACGGTGCACATGCCCGAAGAAGGACTCGAACCGGTTGTAGACGATCTTGACCGGCTTGCCGGTGCGCAGGGCGAGCAGGCAGGCGTGGATCTGCATCGACAGGTCCTCGCGGCCGCCGAAGGCGCCGCCGACCCCGGAGAGCGTCATGCGGACCTTGTCCTCGGGCAGGCCGAGGACGGGGGCGATCTGGCGCAGGTCGGAGTGGAGCCACTGGGTGGCGACGTACAGGTCGACGCCGCCGTCCTCGGCGGGCACGGCGAGTCCGGACTCGGGGCCGAGAAATGCCTGGTCCTGCATGCCGAAGACGTACTCGCCGCTGACCACGACATCGGCGCGGGCCGCCGCCGCGTCCGCGTCGCCGCGGACGATGGGCTGGCGGTGGACGATGTTGGGGTGCGGTACGTGCCCCGCGTGGTGGTCGTCGCGGCCCTCGTGGACGAGGGGCGCGCCGGGGGCGGTGGCGGAGGCCTCGTCGGTGACGAGGGGCAGTTCGCGGTAGTCGATCCTGATCTTCGCCGCGGCGCGACGGGCCGTCTCCGGGTGGTCGGCGGCGACGAGCGCCACCGGTTCGCCGTGGTGGCGGACCTTGCCGTGGGCGAGGACCGGGGTGTCCTGGATCTCCAGCCCGTAGTTCTTCACCGAGGTCGGCAGGTCGTCGTAGGTGAGCACCGCGTAGACGCCGGGGGTGGCGAGCGCTTCCGAGGTGTCGACGGAGACGATCTCGGCGTGCGCGACCGTGGAGCGCAGCGTGTGGCCCCAGAGCATGTCCTCGTGCCACATGTCGGAGGAGTACGCGAACTCTCCGGTGACCTTCAGGATGCCGTCGGGGCGCAGCGTGGACTCGCCGATGCCGCCCTTGGTGCGGGTGCCCTGATTGATGCTGGTGGGGTTGCCGGTAACGCCCATCGTCAGACCGTTTCTTCCGCGCGGGCGGCCGCCAGGCGGACCGCGTCGAGGATCTTCTCGTAGCCGGTGCAACGGCAGAGGTTGCCGGAGAGCGCCTCGCGGATGTCCGCGTCGGACGGTTCCGGGTTGCGTTCGAGCAGCTCGTCGGCGGCGACCAGCAGGCCGGGGGTGCAGAAGCCGCACTGCACGGCGCCGGCGTCGATGAACGCCTGCTGGATCGGGGAGAGTTCACCGGTGTCCCGGGTCTGTGCACCGGCCGGTTTCGCCTCCCACTGCCGGGCCTTGTCCAGCGCGGTGCCGCAGGCACCGGATGCGCAGCCGCTGCCGGGGTGTGCCCGGGATCGGTGGGCGGCGAAGTCCGCGAGGCCCTCTACGGTGACGACCTCGCGGCCTTCCACCTGGCCGGCGGCGACCAGGCAGGAGCAGACCGGGACACCGTCCAGACGGACCGTGCAGGAGCCGCACTCACCCTGCTCGCAGGCGTTCTTCGAGCCGGGCAGACCCATCCGCTCACGCAGCACGTACAGGAGGGACTCGCCCTCCCAGACGTCGTCCGCCTCGTGCCTGCGGCCGTTGACCGTGAAATTGACGCGCATGATCAGGCAGCTCCTTCGGTGCTGCGGCCGTTGCCGCGGTACGACTCCCAGGTCCAGCCGAGGGTGCGGCGGGCCATGATCCCGACCGCGTGCCTGCGGTAGCTCGCGGTACCGCGCACGTCGTCGATCGGGTTGCAGGCACCGGCGGCGAGCGTGGCGAACTGCGAGGCGATGGACGGGGTGATGATCGTGCGGCTGTCCCAGAATCCGCCCTCCTCGAGCGCGGCGTTCAGGAATTCCTCCGCCTCCTTCGCCCGTACGGGCGTGGGGGCCGCCGAGCCGATGCCGGTGCGGACCGTGCGGGTCTCGGGATGCAGCGCCAAGCCGAAGGCGCAGACCGCGATGACCATCGCGTTGCGGGTGCCGACCTTGGAGTACTGCTGCGGCCCGTCGGCCTTCTTGATGTGCACGGCCCGGATCAGCTCGTCCGGGGCCAGCGCGTTGCGTTTGACACCGGTGTAGAAGGCGTCGATCGGGATCATCCTGGTGCCGCGTACGGATGCGGCCTCGACCTCGGCGCCCGCGGCGAGCAGCGCCGGGTGGGCGTCTCCGGCGGGCGACGCGGTGCCCAGGTTGCCGCCGACGCCGCCGCGGTTGCGGATCTGCGGCGAGGCGACGGTGTGCGAGGCGAGCGCCAGTCCGGGCAGCTCGGCGCGCAGGTGCTCCATGATGTGGCTGTACGGGACACAGGCTCCGAGCCGTACGGTCTCCTGGCCCACCTCCCATTCGGCCAGCTCTCCGATGCGGTTCAGGTCCAGGAGGTACTCGGGCCGCCGGTGGTCGAAGTTGATCTCGACCATCACATCGGTGCCACCCGCGATGGGCACAGCCGTCGGGTGCTCGGCCTTGGCGGCGAGCGCCTCCTCCCAGCTGGCGGGGCGAAGGAAGTCCATGAGTGGCTCTCTTCTTCTCAATCGGGTTCGTTCGCCGGGGCTGGGGACGGCCGGCCCTCGACTGGTCGTTCCTATGGTGTCGACGCGGTGTGGGGCCCAGTACACAAGCCGTGCTCCACCTGGTGCAGTCACCGAAACCATGAAGGAGTTGGCTGGTCGATCTCCTCGTCTTGTAGATTCGAACGAATGGCGGGGGTCAGTAACCTCACCGCAATAACCAGTTTTCACCCGCACCAACGAAAGAGATCGGCGGCGACGAGATGCGGCTGCGCGCACTGCTGGAAACCGACGCGCTGGGCCTGCGGCTGCTCGGCGGCGAGGACGAGCTGGACAGGGCCGTCCGCGGCGTGATGACCACCGACCTGCGGGATCCCAGCCGCTATCTGTCGGGCGGCGAGCTGGTCCTGACGGGCCTGGCCTGGCGCCGTGACACGACGGACTCGGAGCCGTTCGTACGGATCCTGGCCGGTGCCGGGGTCGCCGGTCTGGCGGCGGGCGAGGCGGAGCTCGGTGACATCCCCGGCGATCTGGTGGAGGCGTGCGCTCGGCACCGGCTGCCGCTCTTCGCCGTCCACGAGACCGTCGCGTTCGCAACGATCACCGAGCATGTGGTGCGCCAGGTGTCCGGCGAGCGCGCGGGCGATCTGGCCGCGGTCGTGGACCGGCACCGCAGGCTCATGACCTCGGGTCCGGCGGGCGGCGGCCCCGAGGTGGTGCTCGACCTGCTCGGTTCCGACCTCGACCTGCGTGCCTGGGTGCTCTCCCCCACCGGCCGGCAGATCGCGGGCGCCGGTGACGTGCCGCTGGCCGGACCGGTCGGCGCGGAGCTCGCCGGCCACCACCTGGCCGCCACCCGCACCGGTCGCCGGGCCCCGCACCGGACCACGGTGGCCGGCACCACGTATTCGCTCTTCCCGATCCGCAACACCGGCCGGGCCGCCCTGCCGGCCTCCCGGGATGTGCGCGAGTCGGTGCTCTCCGACTGGCTGCTCGCGGTCGAGGCGGATGCGAGCGACTGGCCGCCCGCCCGGCTGGATCTGCTCCAGGGCGTCACCCAGCTGATCGCGGTCGAACGGGACCGGCGCGACGCCGCCCGTACGGTACGCCGCAGGCTCGCCCAGGAAGTCCTGGAACTGGTCCAGACGGGTGCCCCGCCGGCCGAGATCGCCGCCCGGCTGCGGGTGGCCGCCCCGGTGCTGCTGCCGGGTCTCGGCGCCGCGCCGCACTGGCAGGTCGTGGTGGCCCGGGTCGAGTGGGGCGGCGCGGAGGGCTCCGCCACCGCGGGCGGACCGGCCGGCTCCGTCGCGGGCACCCCGGCCGGCGGCTCCGGCCCCGCCGTCGCAGGCGGTCCGGTGGCCCAGGCGCTGCTGGAGGAGATCCTCGTCGATCCCGCCGTCACCGGCCCCGACTCCGCCGACCGGATCGCGGTCGCCCACACGGGCGACGAGGCCGTGGCCCTCCTGCCGCTGCCCGCCACCACGTCCGCGGGGGCCCACGGCTCCGCCCCCGACGCGGCCCCCGCCGAGGCGGAGGGCGCGCTGCACGCCGATGTGCTGCTCGCCGCCGTCCGCGAGCCGCTCTCCGCGGGCCTCGCCGACGACGGCCGGCTGACACTGGGTGTCAGCGCGGCCGTGCATTCGCCCGAGGGGCTACGCGGTGCGCTGGAGGAGGCCCGGCACGCCCGCCGGGTGGCGGCGGCCCGCCCCGGCCGGGTCTGCGCGGCCGGCCATCACGAGCTGGCCTCGCACGTCCTGCTGCTGCCGTTCGTCCCGGACGACGTGCGCCGTGCGTTCACCGCACGGCTGCTCGACCCGCTGCGCGACTACGACCGGCGCCACCGCGCGGAGCTGATCCCGACACTGGAGGCGTTCCTGGACTGCGACGGTTCCTGGACCCGCTGCGCGTCCCGGCTCCATCTGCACGTCAACACACTGCGCTACCGGGTCGGGCGAATCGAGCAGTTGACGGGGCGTGACCTTTCGCGTCTGGAGGACAAGCTCGATTTCTTCCTCGCCCTGCGTATGAGCTGACTTCCGGGCCCTGCCACGGCTCTCGGCGGGTCCGGTCGTTTGTGAAATCTTTCACCTGACATTGACCCGACCCCTTGGCCCGGCGTGCCATTCCGTGCTGAGATGCGGCCAGACCCAACAGCTCGATGGCGCGCTCGGGGAGGGCAATGTGGCGTATACCGCCATGTCTGGTTCCGGAACGACAGCAGATGACGATCCGCCGCTCCAGACAGCGGTATGGCGGCTGCGGTCACGCGCCTGCTGGACGGACGCCGCCGCGCTGCTCGAACACGACGCCGCCATCGATCCGGCGGCGGCACTCCAGCGGACGGCCCTGCTGATCGAGCGGTGCCTGTACACCGGGCAGGGCTGGACCGATGCCGAGGACGCCCTGCGCACCGCCGAGGCACTGGCCCACGACGACGCCGAACGCGGCGCGGCCGCCTGCGAGCGCGGCCATCTGGCGTACGCCTCGACGCTGCTGGGGGTACGGGACCGGGCCGACGAGGCCAGTGTCGCCCTGAGCCGGGCCGCCGCGCTGCTCGCCCCGTCCGCGCCGGGCCGCCCGCTGCTGGACTTCCGCCGGGGGCTGATCGCGCAGAACATCGCCGACTCGCCGGAGGCCGCGCGTGCCGCGTACCGCAGGGCCCACGCCGGTGCCACCGCGCAGGGCGACGCCCTGCTGCTCTCCTCGACCTGGCGTCATCTCGCCCTGCTCGCCCTGCGCGAGGGCGAACGCGCGGAGGCCCGGCACGGCTTCGCCGAGTCCCTGCGGATAAGGGAGGAACTGGGCTATCTGATCGGTACCGCTCCGGCCCTCATCGCCCTCGCGGACTCCGAGCCGGAGCCCGAGGCGGCGACCCGGCTGCGCGCCGAGGCGGGGCGGCTCTTCCGGCTGCTCGGGGGCGTACCGACCTGGTTGGCCCCGCACCTGGACCCACCGCCCCCGGAGACGGCCGAAGCGAACTGAGCCCCCGCACCGGCACCGGCCGCCGCAGGCGGCAGGCGACGGTCGCAGGCGGCGGTCGCGAGCCGACCGGTGAGCTCCGGACGCGTTCCGCGACCGGAGCGGTGAAGGCGAGGCGTGGACCCCGATCGGGCCCGCGCACAGGGGACGCCGTCCCCGACCGGACGGTGGACGTCAGGTGCGGTCCTCGACCGGGTCACCCGGCTTCCAGCCGGCGGCGCTCCACTCCGGAGCCGGCGTCGGACGGGGCGGTGCGGGCGGCGGGTGGGGGCCCCGGTTGGGGTTCTGCGGCACGGCGGGGGGCTTGTCACGCGATCCGCCGCTGTCCCGTCGCGGAGGTGCGATCGGGGACTTCGGCGGGGCGGCCTTCCGTATCGGCGGCACCGGTACGGAGGCGGTGTGCGAAGCGGTCGGGGTCGGGGTCCGGGGCGGCCTCGCCGGTGCGGAAGGCGTCACGGCAGGCACACCCGCCGAGGTCCGCGACGGCGTCGCGGACGGCTGTGCGGACGTGGACACCGGGCCCCCGTCCGGGACCGCCGCATCCCGGCCGGTCTCCTGCGTACAACCGGCCGCTCCCAGCGCCAGCGCCGCCATCAGCAACCCGGCAACCGGCAGTGACGCCCGGCCTCCCGCCATTCCCGCCCCCAAGAACGATCATGTGATCAGAGGCGTAGCGTAACCCGCTCGGGATGTGGGGCGGACGGGCCGTTCCGGTTCAGTTCTCGGCGCCGGCGAAGTGCTCCCGTACGAGCGACCGCACGACGGCCAGGTCCTGGGCGATGAGCGCGTCGAGCAGGGCGGTGTGCTCGGCGGCGTCGGCGAGCAGGTCGGCACGGCGGGTGACGGGGTTGTTGCCCGGGGGCCACTGGGAGCGGCGGTGCAGTTCGTCGGCGACCATCACCAACTGCTCGTTGCCGCAGAGCGCGAGGATGCCGCTGTGGAAGGCCCGGTCGGACTCGGCGTAGCTCGCCCGGTCGCCCATCGCGGCGGCCGCCACCGTCGCGTCGGCCAGCGGACGCAGGGCGCACCAGCGGGCCGGCGGGACGGTGCGGGCCAGCCGCAGTATGACGGGGACCTCGATCAGGGCCCGTACCTCGGCCAGCTCGGCCAGCTCGCGCGGGCCCCGTTGGGACACCCGGAATCCGCGGTTCGGTACGACTTCGACGGCGCCTTCGACGGCCAGCTGCTGCATCGCCTCGCGCACCGGCGTAGCGGAGACACCGAAGCGGGCGCCGAGGGCGGGGGCGGAGTAGACCTGGCCCGGGACCAGTTGACCGTCGACCAGGGCGGCGCGCAGGGCATCGAGGATCTGGCCGCGTACGGAGTACCGCTGCACCCCCGCGCGCGGGGACGGCTGCTCGCCGTGGGTGTGTTCGCCACGCGCCTGTTCCCTGCGTGTCCCCTCGCCACGCGCCTGCTCGCCACGCGCCTGTTCGGGCACCCGTACGGACGTCGAGGGGGGCGCGGACGCGGCGGGCGCGCACGACGGTCTCACCTGCTCCGGCGCTCTGCCCTGCTCCACTCGGACCTCCTCGGCCTGCCGTGGGCTCGGCTCGCGTGCGCCATGCCCCCTCTGCACGATAGGCGGAGCAGGCCCCAGTTCAAACATCGATCTATTCGGGTAAGGTAAGGCTTACCTGCAAACGATCGCGATTTGGTGGTCCCTGCATGACACTCCCCACCCTGCTTCCCGGCACCACCGCGTCCGCGACGACGGGCGCGTACGCGCGTCTGGCCGAGGTCTTCCCCGGGCTGCGCGTCGAGGTGCTGACGGACGATGACGCCGCTCCGCGCGGCGCCGGCTGGGTGGGCGCGGACGAGCTCGCGGCCGGAGGCGCCGCTCTCGACGCCTTCCTCGCCTGGGACCACGCGCAGGTGCTGCGGGACTACGGGCAGCAGCCCCGGCCCGACGTGGTCGCCAGCTTCGGGCTGCACCGGTACGCCTGGCCGGCCTGCCTGCTGGTGACGGTGCCGTGGTTCCTGCACCGGCGCGTTCCCCGGATCCCCGTCGAGGACGTGGCGTTCCAGCGGGCGCTGGGCCATCTGACCGTCCGCGTAAGGGAATTCGCCTGCCTCCCGGACGATCCGGCGGCGGGACTGCCCGGCGCCCGGGTGGTCCCCGACGAGGCCGCGCTGCGCGCCGAGGTGCTCGCCGCGGTCGCCGACCACATCGGCCCGGTGCTGGACGGCTTCGGACCGCGGATGCGGCGCGGCAGGCGGGCCCTGTGGGGCATGGCGACGGACGAAATCGTCGAGGGGCTCTGGTACATCGCCCATCTGCTGGGCGAGGAGCGGCGGGCGATGACCGAGCTGGAGGCGCTCCTGCCCGGGACCACGAAGCCGTACGTCGGCTCGGCCGGCTTCCGTGAACTGACCGGGCCGGACGGCGAGCCGCTGCCCACCCGCGACCGGGCGAGCTGCTGCCTCTTCTACACGCTCCGTCCCGACGACACCTGCGTCACCTGCCCCCGCACCTGCGACGCGGACCGGGTACGGAAACTGACGCTCGCTCACTGAATCCACACCACCCGCACGGGTAGTACTATTCGAACGCAGATCATTGGCCGCGTACGAATATTCGATCAGATCCCGGCTATCCGTATGCGCTGCCAACCCAATGGCGTTCTCTTGCCCCGAAACCCCCTGTGCATGATGGGGTTTCGGCAATCATGGCGCCCGAAATGCCCTACGCGACGCAAGGGACCGCGCATGAGACTGACCGACATATCGCTGAATTGGCTGCTTCCGGGCGCCGTGCTGCTCGTGGGGGTCCTGGCGGCGGTGGCGGTGGTCGCACGCGGCAAGCGCGCCGCCGACGATTCCGCTGCCGACGACAGCTGGGAACGCAGCGAGGAGCGTCGCAGACGCAAGGAGGCGCTGTACGCCACCGCCTCGTACATCCTGCTGTTCTGCTGTGCGGCGGTCGCCGCCGCTCTCTCCTTCCACGGGCTCGTCGGCTTCGGCGAGCAGAACCTCGGCCTCTCCGGGGGCTGGGAATACCTCGTTCCGTTCGGCCTCGACGGGGCCGCGATGTTCTGTTCCGTACTCGCGGTGCGCGAGGCCAGCCACGGTGACGCGGCGCTGGGCTCACGGCTGCTCGTATGGACGTTCGCCGGCGCCGCGGCCTGGTTCAACTGGGTGCACGCGCCGCGTGGAGTGGACCACGCGGGCGCCCCGCAGTTCTTCGCGGGGATGTCGCTCTCGGCGGCCGTGCTCTTCGACCGGGCGCTGAAGCAGACCCGCCGGGCCGCGCTGCGCGAACAGGGCCTGGTGCCCCGTCCGCTGCCGCAGATCCGGATCGTACGGTGGCTGCGCGCCCCCCGGGAGACCTTCGGCGCCTGGTCGCTGATGCTGCTGGAGGGCGTGCGCACCCTGGACGAAGCCGTCGAGGAGGTACGTGAGGACCGGCGGGAGAAGGAGCAGAACCGTCTCCGCAGGAAGGACCAGGAGAAGCTGGACCGGGCCCACATCAAGGCGCTGAACCGGCAGAACCGGGCCTGGCGCCGGGTCGGCCGGGGCGGCACCCAGGTGGACATCCAGGCGATCGCCCCGACGTCGGCGTCCGCCGTGGAGCCCGCCATATCCGAGCCGGGGCAACTGCCCTTGCGCCCCCGGCCATCCCTGCAAGCCGTGACGGGGCCGAACCCCGGCGCCCCGGAGCGGAACGCGAATGATCCGATCACCGTCGACCTGACCGCCGAGGACGACACCCAGGCACTGCCCCGGCTCGACTCGCTGGAGCGGAAACTGAAGGACCTGGAGCAGCAGTTCGGCTGATCCACGGATCCGCTGGTCCACACAGATCCGCGGGCGTTCCGCCGGTCTGCCGCAAGAGGCCCTGATGGCCCGGTCCACTCCGGGTTCTCAGGGCCTTTCGCCGTCCAGTTCGAACCAGACGACCTTGCCCAGGGGGTGGGTGCCGATCCCCCAGGCGTCCGCGAGACTCCGCACCAGGAACAGCCCCCGGCCGTGCGTACCGTCGTCGGCGTCCGGTACGCACGACGGGGGCATCCCGGACGCGAAGTCCCGTACCTCCACCCGCAATTGGGCGGGCGCCACACTCACCGTGACGACCGCGCCGTGCCTCGTGTGGATCAGTGCGTTGGTCACCAGCTCGCTGAGCAGGAGCTCCGCCACCTCGGCCGGCTCGGTCCGCCACCGGTAGCGCAGGAACTCCCGTAACGCGCCCCGCACTTCACTCACGGCCGCGAGGTCGGTACGGGCCAGTCTGCGATGCAGCCGGACCGGCCGCTGCCCCTGCGCGCCTGGCTCGCGGGCCGCCCCCTCCGCCTTGGAATCGGCATCTCCCTGACGCTCCATCATTTCCCCCGCCCGCACAGTGAATCGCCCCCTTCTCGCCGTCTCGTCGAACGCCTTCGAGGAACATCTCCACGGGGATGCATGCCCCGCAGACCGGCTGTCACGCTTGTCGACACATCAATAAGTGAACAGGCGGGCGGAACGGCCCACGGGTCCTCGGACACATCGACGACACATTTCCGTCCCCCCGGTTAACTTCCAAAAAATTCACATCGGTTGGCGTTGACGGCACCGTGTCTACGCGCGTCATCATGGTGGTCATGCGAATCCCCCCACGGATCACCACGCTCGGCGGCGCTGCCGCCCTCCTGTCCGTTCTCCTCGTCGGCGGCCCGGTCACCACGACCGCCACCGCCGCGACCGACCCGGTCGCCACCACGGGTGCCGGCATCACGTCGGTCGGCAGCATCTGCTACTCGGCACTGCCCGCCCAGGCGCACGACACCCTCGATCTGATCGAGGCGGGCGGCCCGTTCCCGTACTCGCAGGACGGCTCCGTCTTCCAGAACCGTGAAGGCGTCCTGCCCAGCCAGAGCACCGGCTACTACCACGAGTACACGGTCGTCACCCCCGGCTCCCCGACCCGCGGCGCGCGTCGCGTCATCACAGGCGAAGAGGCGCGGGAGGACTACTACACCAGCGACCACTACGCCACCTTCGACCTGATCGACCAGGGCTGCTGAAGCCCGGCCCCTCCGAGCCGATCCGCGCCGTAGACCCCCACCTGCGGCGCGGATCACGGACCGGCGAACCCGACGGCCCGCACGGTCCCCGACGTGTACGTTCCGCGGCTTGTACGCTCCCTGCCATGACCGTGACCTATGTGATCGACGGCTCCCGGGTCACCGGCCTGGAGCAGTTCTGGAAAGTGATCGGCGAGGCCGTGAACGGCCCGGGCGGATATTTCGGCCGCAATTTCGACGCCCTCGCGGACTGTCTGCACGGCGGGATGGGCACTCCGGACGACGGCGATTTCGTCTTCGAGTGGCGGGAGCACGCACTCTCCGCACAGGCCCTGGGCCACGAGGAGACGGCCCGGCAGCTGCGGCGGAGCCTGGGCCGGGCCCACCCCAGCAACCGGGCGGCGTTCCACCACCGGCTCGACGAGGCCCTCGCGGGGCGCGGACCGACGCTCTTCGAACAGCTCGTGGAGATTCTGCGGAACGACGGGCCGGGCACCCTGCGGCTGTTGTGAGCTGCGGGCCGTGTCCGGCGGACGCGGCCCGCAGGAGAGGAACGGCACCGGTCGGCCGAGCGGGATCACCACTCGGCCGACCGATACCGTGGGGGTCGTAGGGATCAGAACTCGGTGGTGACCTTGGCTCCGTCGAACGCCTCGGTGCCGTAGAGGCTGATGAAGTGGTAGCCCGGCGCCGGGTTGTTGACGGTCAGGGTGTGTTCGTTGCCCGCGCCGACGGACTTGTCGGTGTAGACCTTGGTGGTCGCCCACTCCTGCGAGCTGTAGTAGAGATCGGCGTCACCCGTGCCGCCGGAAGCGGTGATCTTCAGCTGGGTGGTGCCGGCCGGGACGAGGACGGCCAGATAGGCGTAGTCGCCCTTGACGGCCTTCAGCCCGCTGCGCATGCAGTTCTGGCCCAGCATCCGGGTGTCGGCGTCCTTGCACTCGGTGATCTCACCGGGCGGGTTGGTGGACCCGCCGCCGCAGGCACCGGCCGCGCAGGCGGCCAGCCAGGTGTTCCAGTCGGCGTCGTAACGGCTGCCGATGGTCGACGTGAGCAGGGTGCGGGCGCCGTCCCAGTCGCCCTTGCGGTAGAGGCCGAGCAGGGTGTCGACGTCGGAGCGGTGGGATTCGAGCATGTAACGGACGGCCAGATAGCCCCAGTTGTAGACGCGGGTCTGGTCGGCGTTGTCGTAGGTGGTGTCGAACAGGGTCCGCAGGGTGTAGGTGCGGTTGGCGGCCTGGGCGACGGCGTCGTCGTAGGTGACCTTGCGGTACGAGTACGAGACGAACTCCGCGAAGCCCTCCACCCACCAGACGGTCGGGGTGGTCATTCCGGCGGCGAAGTCGCCGTACATGTCGAAGCGGCCGTCGAGGTAGTGCGTGTACTCGTGGTTGAGGTTCCAGATCTGGAAGTCGGGGCGGGCCCACTCGGCCTCGTAGGCGATGAACCGGGGCTGGTTGCCCACGGCCTTGGGGTCGCCCTCCAGGTACATGCCGCCGTTGTTGGTGTCGATACCGAAGATCACTCCGGCGTAGGTCTGGTAGTCGGTGCTGGAGTCGAAGGCCACGACCTCGATGGTCTTGTTGTTGTCGTCGGCGACCGCCCCGTTGTCCCGGACCACCTCGTGGAAGTAGGCGTCCTGGTTGCGCAGGCTGGTACAGCTGGCTTCGAGTTCCTCCGCGGTCATGTCCTGCGCCCGGATGGTGATGCTGTCGCTACAGGTGTGCCTCACCGGCAGGACGGCCTTCTCGAGACGCTCCGCGAGATCACAGGCGCCGTAGGCCGCGCAGTTGTCCTTGTCGTAGGCGTCGACCATCTTGGCCAGATTGACCCAGAGCGGGGCGGTGGGGCCGTCGATGGAGCTCTTGCCCATCAGGTCGATCGCGAGCGGGCTCGCCTTGGCGCGCAGCGAGTCCTCCTTGAGGAAGCGGCCGAGCTCGAGTCCCGCGTTGGAGACCAGGAACGACTGCTGGGTGCCCAGCAGGTCGAGGTGGTTCGCGGCGAAGTCGCGCAGGGAGTTCAGCACGCTGGAATCGGCCTCGATGGCGCTGATGAACTCCGGCACCTGGTGACCGCGGAACATGACCGTGTACACGCTGTTCACGGCGTTGACCATGTACCAGGAGCTGTTGTACGAGGAGTCGTAGTCGGCCAGCATCCGCTTGACGATGTTCAGGTAGCGGGCGTTCTCCTCGGCGCTGTCGATCAGGATGATCGCCTCGGACAGGCTCTCGCCGTTGGCGTCGGTGACGTCGAAGGCGTGCGAGGAGCCGAAGAAGCCGTCGAGCGCGCCCTGGATGGCCGTGCGCAGGCGCGGCCCGTACTGTCCGACGGTGTCGGGGTCGTAGTACTGCACGTAGTAGCCGGCCCGGAGGAAGAGGACCAGCTGGGGCATGCCGGTGCTGCTGTCACCGGGGTAGGAGGCCGATGCGTCGCGCATGGCATCGGCGATGGTGACCATCTGGTCCTCGCGGAAGGCGTTGTAGCCGTCCTGGCCCTTGAGACGGAACAGCGTGTTGACGCAGTCGGTGGTCGCCGCCTTGACCTTCTCGACCAGGGCGCTTCCGGTGTTGTTGGTGAAATCGGTGGTGTTGCACTCGGCCGCGGCCGTGCCGAGCTTCTTGGCGCGGCGCTTCTCTGCCTTCATCGAAGGTGCCGGGTGGCTCGGAAGCGCGGTGGCCTGGTCGTCGTAGTCCCGCTTGAGCGCGTCCTTGGACGCGGACAGTGGCGGCCGGTCGGCGGCCTTGAGCGACGTGCGTTCGACGTGAGCGGCATCGTCGGCGGGTGCCGTCAGCGCCTCGGCGGTGGGGCCGCCGATGTCCTGGGACCGGGTTTCCGTCCGTTCCTGGGCGGCGCCCGAGGAGTGGGCGGCCGACGCGGCGGGGCGCTGCTCGACGGCCTGGCTCGGTGCCGTGAACAGGCCCACACCCAGGCATGCTGCCAGGACCACAGTGGACAATCCGGATATTCTCTGTCGAACCATCAGGTTCTTCACGTGCCGCCTCCCAGCGGAGTGGTGACCGCGCGACAGGGCGCGGCTGTGGGGGAATGCAAGAGGCCGGTGGCTGACCGGGCCTGAACTGCACTCACGTCGTGACATGAGCACGGCTCCGTTCCTCTTGCGCGCTGTACAATGGCACATGTCACATGTTCTTTGGAACCCCTCTCGCGCACATTCATCCGCGCGACAACTTCTCGTCGCAGTACGGGATATGACACGCGGCCCCGAACCCGCCGGCCGCCACCACCGGTTCCCCGACCGCCGCGCCACCGCGTCCCCGGAGAGCCGGAGCTGCGGCCCCGGCCCCGGTCCCACAGAGCCCCCGAGGAGCAATGCCCGTGTCCCGTTCCTTCTCCGCGCCCCGCACCGGCAGCCACGATCTGCCGGTGTCACCCGCCCTGGACGCCTTCATGGGCACCAGGTGGGCCGAGTCCCTGCTGCCGACGGACCTTCGTGTCCCCTCCATCGACGCCACCCCCGCCCGCCGGGCCCGGCTGGCCGCCCGCTTCCCCGGCGAGCGCCTGATCATCCCGGCGGGCGCGCTCGCGATCCGCTCCAACGACACCGACCACCGCTTCCGGCCGCACACCGGCTACGCCTGGCTCACCGGCCTCACCGGCGAGGACCAGGCCGGCCACGTCCTCGTCCTGGAACCGGACGGCGACGAGCGCCACGAGGCGGTGCTCTATCTGCGGCCCCGGTCACCGCGCACCGGCCAGGAGTTCTACCGCGACCGCAGATACGGGGAGTTCTGGGTCGGCCGCAGGCCCGACCTGGCGGAGGCCGCCCTGCTGACCGGCATCCGCTGCGCACATCTGGACGCCTGGGAGAAGCTGCTCACCGGGCCGCAGCCACCGGTGCGGGTGCTGGACGGCGTGGACCCGTCCGTCGACGAACTCCTGTACTCCTGCCGTCCGTTCCCGCTCGGGCGGTCGGCCCCGGCCGGGCTCGAAGCGGTGCTCAGCGAACTCCGGCTCGTCAAGGACCCCTGGGAGACAGGGCAGTTGCAGCAGGCCGTCGATGCCACGACGGCGGGGTTCGAGGACGTGGTGCGCAGCCTGCCGCAGGCACTGCGGCACCCGCGCGGCGAACGCTGGATCGAGGGCGTCTTCGACCTGCGGGCCCGGCTGGAGGGAAACGGTCCGGGCTACTCCACGATCGCCGCGGCCGGGGCGCACGCCTGCGTCCTGCACTGGATCCGCAATGACGGACCGCTGGCACCCGACCAGTTGCTGCTCCTGGATGCCGGGGTGGAGACCGACTCGCTCCACACGGCCGACATCACCCGCACCCTGCCCCTCTCCGGCCGCTTCTCACCCGTACAGCGAGCGGTCTACGAGCTGGTGCTGGCGGCACAGGACGCGGGTATCGCGGCCCTGCGCCCGGGGGCCCGATTCCGTGACTTCCACATGGCGGCCATGCGGGTCATCGCCGAGGGGCTGCACGAGTGGGGCGTGCTGCGGATGCCGGCGGACGAGGCGCTCGACGCGGACAACGGCTTCTACCGCCGGTACACGCTCTGCAGCAGCGGCCACATGCTCGGCATGGACGTGCACGACTGCGCTCAGGCGCGTGCCGAAACCTATCTGGACGGGCGGCTGGAGGCCGGTCAGGTGCTGACCGTGGAGCCCGGGCTCTACCTCCAGCCCGATGACGAGACGCTGCCCCGGTCGCTGCGCGGGATCGGGGTGCGGATCGAGGACGACCTCGTGATCACGGCCGACGGCGCTCGCCTCATGTCGTCCGCGCTGCCGCGCACCGCCGACGGCATCGAGGAGTGGATGGCCTCGCTGCTGGAGACCGGGGCCTGAGAACGGCGTCAACAGCCGCCTGACCGGCGGCCGTTGACGGAAGGGTGCCGGACGACGATTGCAGGCGGGGGCGGCTGCGGAAGGGCGGCGAGCGGTGGGTCAGGCCTCTGCGGCCGGCATCCTCACCCTGCTGATCCGCTTGCCTCCCGCGCCCGCGTCATCGGGTTCGTCCTCAGCCCAGAGATTCCTGACATGTGACATATGACCCAGCATGCACCGCTCCGCGTCCTCCGCGTTCCCCGCGATCAAGAGATCGAGCAACTGGCCGTGTTCCTCCGCCGACTGGACCAACAACCCCGTTTCGTCGAGCCGGTTCAGCCCGAACAGGCGGGAACGCTTGCGCAGATTGCCGACCTCCTCCACCAGGCGGCGGTTTCCCGCCAGACCGAGCAGTTCGAGATGGAAACGGCGGTCGGCCTCAAGGTAGCCGAGTATGTCGTGCTCGGCGGCGGCCGCGACGATCGCCCGGGCGAGTGGCCGCAGGGCCTCCAGCTCCTTGGTCCGGCCCATCCGGGCGATGCGGCCGACCGTGGGAACCTCGATCATGACCCGCAGCTCGGTGAAGTCGTCCAGATCCTGCGCGGTCAGCTCCGTTATCCGGAAGCCCTTGTTGCGTACCGCTTCGACCAGGCCCTCACGAGCCAGGTCGAGCATGGCCTCACGGACCGGGGTGGCGGACACCCCGAAGTCGGCGGCGAGAGCGGGAGCGGAGTAGATCATGCCCGGACGGAGCTCCCCTGCGATCAGGGCCGCCCTGAGGGCGTTTGCCACCCGGTCACGCAAGTGCTCCTGCGCGGAGATGACGTTGAGCGTCGTCAGGCGGGCCATATCTGTTCCTCCAGCGCCGTGCGGGGCCTCAGAATACAATGTCACGTTTCTGCCAGGGCCCGTCGTTCCGAGGCTGTGGACAACTCGTTCAAGGCGCCGAATTCCGGTGCACCGCCGCGGCCACGGCGAGGTCTTCCCAGCCCATTCCTACGCTCTTGAAGAACCGGGGGCCCTCGAAGCCGGACAGCTTTCCGCGGAGGTCGCGACCGGTCACCAGCTCGGCGAGGTTGCCGTCGATGTCCTCGGCCCCGAAGGCCCCCTCCGCCAGCGGGATCAGCAGATCGCCCGCCTCCGCCAGCGCCGCCGCCCGTGATTCGACGACGACGGCGGAGCGCGCCACCAACGCGGTGTCGACCTCGCGGGCGCCCGGAGTGTGCGAGCCGACCGCGACGACCGTCGCCCCGTCCGGTACGAGGGAACCGTCGAACAGCGGGGTGGCGGAGGTGGTGCAGCAGAGCACCAGATCGGCCGTGGCGACCTCACCGGCACCGTGCCCCTGTCCCTGCCCCGCGCGGGCGTCCACCCCGGTCCGGCGCGCGTGCCCGGCGAGTGCCTCGGCCCGGTGCGGATTGCGGCCGACCACGGTGATCCGTTCGACCTGACGTTCCGCGAGCACCGCCGCCAGGTGTCCGTACGCCTGGGGGCCCGTCCCGAAGAGCACCAGGTGGCGCAGGACGGGCCCGGTGAGGTGGCGGATCGCCAGTGCGGACACGGCCGGTGTGCGCAAGGTGGTGAGCGCGGCCCCGTCCAGCAGGGCGAGCGGCAGCAGCGTGGCGGCGTCGAGCAGCAGATAGCTTCCGGTGATCCGGGGCAGGCCGCGCGCCGGGTTGTCCGGGGCGACCCCGGCGATCTTCACCCCGGTCACCTGCCGGGTGGTGGCGGGCATGATGAGCAGCTCCCCGCCCGGCACGGTGACATGGTGCCGGGCGGGGGCCGTCTCCGGGTCCAGTCCCCCGCGCAGCGCCGACTCCAGTGCGTCCACGGCTCCGGTCGGTCCCAGGGCCTCGATGTCGTCGGCGCCGAGCAGGGGCAGGTTCACAGCAGGAATCCTTCGGGGAAGGGATCGGACGGGTTCAGGAAGAATTGTGCGGTACCGGTGATCCAGGCGCGGCCGGTGACGGTGGGGACCACGGCCGGCAGCCCGCCCACGGTGGTCTCCTGGACAAGCCGTCCGGTGAAGGAGGTGCCGATGAAGGACTCGTTCACGAAGTCGGTGTCCAGGGGGAGTTCACCGCGTGCGTGCAGCTGCGCCATGCGGGCCGAGGTGCCGGTCCCGCAGGGCGAGCGGTCGAACCAGCCGGGATGGATGGCCATCGCGTGCCGGGAGTGGCGGGCGTCGGACCCGGGCGCGATGCACTGCACATGCTTGAGGCCGTGGATGCCGGGGTCCTCGGGGTGGACGGGCCGGTCGGTGGCGTTGACCGCGTCCATCAGGGCGAGCCCGGCGGCCAGGATGTCGTCCTTGCGCGCCCGGTCGAAGGGCAGCCCGAGGTCGGACAGGTGAAGCATCGCGTAGAAGTTCCCGCCGTAGGCGAGGTCGTAGCGCAGCTTCCCGTAGCCGGGGACGTCCGCCGTCCGGTCGAGCGCGACGCTGAACGCCGGGACGTTGGTGAGGGTCACGGCGGTGGCGGCGCCGTCCGTCACCTGTACATCGACGCTGACGAGCCCGGCCGGGGTGTCCAGCCGCACGGTGGTGACGGGTTCGGTGACCTCCACCATGCCGGTCTCCACCAGGACGGTCGCCACCCCGATGGTGCCGTGCCCGCACATCGGCAGAAAGCCGGAGACCTCTATGAACAGAACGCCGTAGTCCGCGTCCGGCCGGGTGGGCGGCTGGAGGATCGCGCCGCTCATGGCGGCGTGGCCGCGCGGTTCGTACATGAGCAGGGTGCGAACGGCGTCGCGGTGCTCCTGGAAGTGGTTGCGCCGTTCGGCCATCGTGGCACCGGGGACGGTACCGACGCCGCCGGTGATGACGCGGGTAGGCATGCCTTCGGTGTGCGAGTCGACGGCATGGAAGATGTGACGTGTCTGCAAGGCTCCTCCTGATGGGTCACGGCGTGCACGAGGAACGCGGGAACGGGACGGAACCGGCCGGTCCGGGCGGGGCCAGGTGCGGCTCCGCCCGGACGTACGGGCCGGGTGCCGTTCTCAGTGGAGACCCCCGGCGAGCGCCTTCTCCGTCGCGGCACGTACGGCCGCTTCGTCCTCGGCGGGAAGCGGGAGCCGCGGCGGTCGAGTACGGCCGCCGTGGCGTCCGGCGACGTCCATGGATGCCTTGATGGCCTGGACGAACTCCGGCTTCGAGTCCCACCGCAGCAGCGGGTGCAGCTCCCGGTACAACGGCAGCGCGGTTGCCATGTCACCCGTCACAGCCGCCCGGTAGAGCTCGACGCAGCACGAGGGCAGCATGTTCGGGCAGCCGGCGATCCAGCCGACGGCCCCGGCCAGCGCCAGTTCCAGCAGTACGTCGTCGGCACCCACCAGCAGGTCGAGGCCGGGGGCCTGTTCAGCGATCTCGTAGGCCCTTCGGACATCACCGCTGAACTCCTTGACCGCCACGATGCTGCCCTCCTGATGGAGTGCGGCGAGCAGGGCCGGTGTCAGGTCCACCTTGGTGTCGTACGGGTTGTTGTACGCGACCACCGGGACCCCGACTCGGGCCACATCGGCGTAGTGGGCGCGGACCGCCTCGTCCTCGCAGCGGTAGCCGTTCGGCGGGAGGAGCAGTACGGAGCCGGCGCCCGCCTCCGCGGCCCGTTCCGCCCAGCGTCGTGACTCCGCGCTGCCGTAGGCGGAGACCCCGGGCATGACGCGGCTGCCGTCGCCCGCCGCGTCGACGGCGACCTTGACCACCTGCTCGCGTTCGCTGTCGGTCAGGGTCTGGTACTCCCCCAGCGATCCGTTGGGCACTACCCCGTCGCAACCGGCCGCGATGAGTTCTTGGACGTGCGCGCCATAGGCGTCGTAGTCGATCGTGCAGTCGTCGCGCAGGGTGATCGGCGTGGCGACCATGACACCGTGCCAGGGGCGGGTGCGCGGGCGGGTGTTCGTCTGCATCGTGGCTCCTTGAGAGGTGTGACATGTCACAGTGAGGCGAGAGGGAAGCGCGGACAGCGGTGAGCGGCACGCGATACCGAAGCGTGTCGGGGCATGGCTGCGGTGGTACCCAGGCGGGTTCTACCCAGGTGATCGTGTCCGGGCGGTTGTGTCTGGGACGTTGTGTCTGGGGGCTTCTTTCCGAGCGGTTCTGTCCTGGTGGCTCTGTCCGGGCGGGCGGTCTATCCGGGATCGGCCAGGTCGGCGAGCGTGGACAGCGTCACGGGGCAGGCCAGCGGGCGCCGGTCGGGGCCCTCCGGCGCCCCGCCGACTCCGGTGCCGTGTCCAGTGCCATGTCCGGTGTCACGTCCGACGCTGTGTCCGGTGCCGTGTGCGCCGGCCAGTTCGCGGACGGCGAATCCGCACGTCCGGCCCTGGCACCAGCCCATTCCCGCCCGGGTGAGAAGTTTGACGGTCCTGGTGTCGGCGGCACCGAGCTCCTCGCACGCGGAACGGATCCGGCCTGCGGTGACCTCTTCGCAACGGCAGACCTCCGTGTCGCCAGTCAGCCAGGCGTTCCACCCCTCCCCCGGCCGGTGCACGGCACCCATCAGCGCGGCGAAGGCCCGCATACGTCGACGAGACCGACGCAGAGCGACCGTCCTGCGCGCCTCTCCCCTCCGCTCCCCGCCCCGCAACTCCCGGATGACCGACAGCGCGGCCAGCTCGCCTTCGCAGAGGGCGAGCTCAACGCCTCCGACGCCGCCGGTCTCCCCGGCCGCCCACACGCCCTGCGTGGTGGTCCTCAGCTGCTCGTCCAGGACGACCGCGTGCGTACCGTCGGCGGACACGCACGTACCGCAGCCCGCGGCCACGGCGAGTTCCAGCTGAGGAACGAGCCCGTGCCCCACGGCGAGCGCGTCGCAGGCGATTTCGCGGCCGGATCCGGGCACGGGACGCCAATGGCGGTCCAACCGACTGACGGTCACCCCTTCCACCCGGTTGTCCCCGTGTACGTCGGTGACCGCCCGGTGGGTCAGCACGCGGACTCCGGAGCGGGCCAGCGCCGCCGCGTACCGGGCCCCTTCCACCACTTTGCCGGGGTTGGCGGCCAGCACCCGTGGGGCGCGCGCGTAGCCCCCGTATCCGGACGCTTCGACCAGTGCCGGGACGCTCGCACCGGCACGCGCCAGCGACAGCGCGACGGCCTGCAGGAGCGGCCCGCTCCCCGCGACGACCATGCGCCGGCCGGGCAGCACCAGGCCGGACTTGAGCATGGCCTGGGCGCCGGCGGCGCTCACCACGCCCGGAAGTGTCCAGCCGGGAAAGGGCAGTTGGCGTTCGTGGGCGCCTGACGCCAGCAGCAGTCGGCCGGCCCGCACCGCGGAGCGGCGTTCCCCCTCGGCTCCGGTGACGGCATGCAGGATCCAGTCGCCACCGACGCCTCGTTCGACCGTCCACACGTGGTGGTCGGGGAGATGACGGATCGCGCCGGAGTCACGGTGCGCCGCGAGCCGGGAGGAGAGTTCGGCGAAGACGGGCCAGCGGTGGTGGAGGGCGGCGGGCCGGGTGGCGCCGAGCCCGTCGGCCGGGCTGCGGTAGTACTGACCGCCGGGCGCGACGGCCGCGTCCAGCAGGACCACGCCGAGCCCGTGGTCGGCCGCTGTCACGGCCGCCGCCAGACCGGCGGGGCCCGCACCCACCACGGCGAGTTCGGCGCGATCCGGGTCCTGTGGCCGGTGATCAGCCGTCGAGTGGGGCATGGCCGTCGCCCTCCTGCGTGGTGATGGCGTCGCCGGGACGCGCGGGCAGCAGACAGGCCCGCTGGTTGGGGCGTCCGTTGACGGTGGCCAGGCAGTCGTAGCAGGCGCCGATGCCGCAGAAGGCTCCCCGTGGCCGGCCGTGGACCCGTGTGGTGCGCCAGGTCAGGATGCCCGCCGACCAGAGTGCGGCGGCGATGGTCTGGCCCGGCAGCCCGCGGATCGGGTGCCCGTCGAAGGTCAGCCGGAACTCCGGTTCGGGCCGGGCCCGGACAAGTTCGGCGGGGGTACGTGCACGGATGCGTCTCACAGGTTCCTCTCCTGGGGCACGGGGGCCGCGTCGAACCGGTCGGGCGCGAAGGGGCCGAGATCGAGTACCGGCTGCCGACCGCCGATCGCGTCGGCGATCAACCGACCGGTCGCGGGGGCCAGTCCGATCCCGGCTCCTTCATGGCCGCAGGCGTGGAAGAGGCCCGGTACCCGGGGGTCCGGGCCGATCGCGGGCAGATGATCGGGCAGATAGGGGCGGAACCCGTGGTAAGCGCGCAGCACCCGTACATCCGCCAGTACCGGGAACAGTGCGGCGGCCTGGGCGGCCAGCCGGGCGATCACCGGGACGGACAACGTCCGGTCGAAACCGACCCGTTCGCGGCTGGCCCCGATCAGGACCGGCCCCGCGGGGGTTCCCTCCACCACGGGCGAGGTCTGCAGCGCCGCGGATCCGCTCGACACATCGGCCACGTACTCCGCCGCATAGACCTTGTGCCTGATCAGTCGCGGCAGGGGCTCGGTGACGAGTACGAACCCCCTGCGCGGCAGGACCGGCAGGTCGACCCCGGCCAGCGCGGCCAGCGCGCCGCCCCAGGTGCCGGCCGCGTTGACGACCACGGGTGCACGCAGTTCGCCCCGTGCGGTGCGCACCCCGCGTACCGCGCCCTTCGGATCCCTGAGTATCGCGACGACCTCCTCCCCGGAGTGCAGTAACGCTCCTGCGCGCCCGGCTGCCCGCAACAACCCGGCTGCTGCCAGTGCCGGTTGGACCTGCGCATCCTGCGGGTAGTGGCAGCCTCCGGCAAGGCTCGGTGCCAAGTGGGGCTCGACGTCGCGGAGTCGGTCCGATGCGACGTGGTACGCCTCGACCCCGGCCTCCCGCTGGCCGGCAGCCGTCGTGGACAGGGTGGCCAAGGACTCCCCGGACGCCGCCACGACCAGGCCGCCCTTGAGCTCGTACTCGATGTCAGCGGGCAGTTCTTCCGACAGTTGGCGCCACAAGTCGGCGGAATACAGGGCCAGTTCCAATTCTGGTCCCGGCACTTTGTCGGAGACCAGGAGGTTGCCCTCCCCGGCTCCAGTGGTGCCTCCGGCGACCGGTCCGCGGTCGACGACGGCGACGGACAGTCCGGACCGGGAGGCGTAGTAGGCGCAGGCGGCGCCGACCACTCCGGCCCCGACGATGACGACATCCAGGGGCTGTCTCGTGAGCACGGCAGTAATATGTCACATTGCTTCGGAGGCGCCAAGGGTGTGTGCAGGGCCAGTTGATCAGCCGTCACCGCCTCACCGCCTCGCCCCGTCACCGCCTCGCCCCGTCACCACGTCACCGCCTCGCGACGTCACCCCGCCGATCCGTCACCCCCTCGCGCCGTTCGCAGGGGTGCAGGTGGCGTCGCCGGGGAAGTGGAGCTACGGACACCGCCCAGGCGCCGACCCCGAGGAACTGTGATGCACGACGACCGCACCCTGGTGGAGGACCGCCTCGAACGCGCCCTTCACCAGTTCATCCGCCCGGCCCAGTACTCGGCCCGGACCCCGCTCACCCTCTCGGCCCAGCACCTCTCCGGCGAACCCGTGCCGGTGGATCGGGCGCTGGAGGGAACGTACGAGCCGTTCAGCGCGGGTACGGAGTGGGGGAGGCCGTGGTCCACCAGCTGGTTCCGGCTGGAGGGAACCGTGCCGGAGGAATGGGCGGGGTTCCGGGTCGAGGTGGTCGTCGACCCCGGGTTCTCCGGTCAGGGCCCCGGTTTCCAGGCCGAGGGAATGCTGTACGACGCGGCGGGCATCCCGCTCAAGGGCATCCATCCGCGCAATCGGCATCTGACGGTCGCCTCCCCGGCTACGGGCGGCGAACCGGTCTCGCTGCTGCTGGAGGCGGCAGCCAATCCGGCGGTGCTGGAGCACGGCTTCGCCCCGACATCGCTCGGGGACGTGCTGACGGCCGGCGACCGGCCCCTCTACCGGTTCGCCTCCGCCGACCTCGCTGTACTGGACGAGGAGGTCTGGCACCTCGTCCTGGACATCGAGGTGCTCTCCGAACTGATGCGGGAGCTGCCCGTCGACCGTTCCCGGCGCCACGAGATCCTGCGGGCGCTCGAGCGCATGCTCGACGCGCTGGACCTGCACGATGTGGCACGTACGGCGCGAGCCGGCCGGGACGAGCTGGCCGAGGCACTGTCCCGCCCGGCGTCGGCGAGCGCGCACCGGATCTCGGCCACCGGGCACGCGCACATCGACTCGGCCTGGCTGTGGCCGCTGCGCGAGACGGTGCGCAAGGCGTCACGCACCTTCGCCAGTGTCACCGCGCTGTCCCGGGACTATCCGGAGCTGGTGTTCGCCGCGTCGCAGGCCCAGCAGTACGCCTGGGTGCAGGAGCATCAACCGCACGTCTGGGAGCGGATCAAGCAGGCCGTGGCGGACGGACAGTGGGTCCCCGTGGGATCGATGTGGGTGGAGTCCGACGCCAACATGCCGGGCGGCGAGGCGCTGGCCCGGCAGCTCGTGCACGGCAAGCGGTTCTTCGAGCGGGAGCTGGGAGTGGAGACCGAGGAGATCTGGCTGCCGGACTCCTTCGGCTACACCGCTGCTTTCCCCCAGCTGGCGCGGCTGGCGGGGGTGAAGTGGTTCCTGACCCAGAAGCTCTCCTGGAACCAGAGCAATAAAATGCCACATCACACCTTCTGGTGGGAGGGTATCGACGGGACCAGGGTCTTCACCCACTTCCCGCCCGTGGACACCTACAACGCACAGTTCCACGGACTCGAACTCGCCCATGCGGAGAGGAACTTCGCCGAGAAGGGGGTGGCGACACGCTCTCTCGTCCCGTTCGGCTGGGGTGACGGCGGGGGTGGCCCGACCCGCGAGATGATGGAGAAGGCACGCAGGCTCCAGGATCTGGAGGGGTCACCACGGGTCGGGATCGAGAGCCCGTCGGCGTTCTTCGCGGCGGCCGAGGAGGAGTACGGCGCGCTGGCGCCGGTCTGGTCCGGCGAGCTCTACCTGGAGCTGCACCGGGCCACGTACACCACCCAGGCCAAGACCAAGCAGGGCAACCGGCGCAGCGAACACCTCCTCCGCGAAGCCGAGTTGTGGGCGACCGCGGCGGCCCTGCGAACCTCCGGTCACCCCTACCCGTACGAGCGGCTGGACCGGCTGTGGAAGACGGTCCTGCTGCATCAGTTCCATGACATCCTGCCGGGCTCGTCGATCGCCTGGGTGCACCGGGAGGCACGCGAGACCTACGACCGGGTGCGGGAGGAGCTGGCCGACGTGGTCGCGGAATCGGTGTCCGCGCTGGGCGGACCGGAGGGTCTGGTGGCGCTCAACTCCTCGCCGTATCACCGCAGTCAGGTCGTCGAGCTGGACGCGGAGGCGAGTGCGGTGCTGCCTTCCGGCGCGCGGGTGCAGTCGCTGGGCGAGGGGCGTACAGCCGTGCTGGCCGAGGCACCCGGGCTGGGCGCGGGCCTGCTGGACGGCTCGGCGGCACCGGAGCACACGGTCACGGCGTCCGGGTACGCGGGTGAGCCGCCGACCGGATCCGCGAATGAATCGGTGGGTGAGTCGGTCGGTGAACCGGTGGGTGAACCGACAGGTGACTCTGTAGGTGAATCGGCGAGTGCCTCGGCGGAGGGGCCGGCAGCCGGTTCGGCGCACCAGGGCTTCGTCCTCGACAACGGGCTGTTGCGGGTCGTCATCGACAGCGACGGACTGATCGCCGCCGTCCGTGATCTCGGCGCCGGACGGGACGTCCTCGCCCCCGGCCACCGGGCCAACCTGCTCCAACTGCATCCGGATCACCCCAATCGCTGGGATGCCTGGGACATCGACCGGCACTACCGTCGCACCCGTACCGATCTCACCGACGCCGACTCCGTCGAACTGGTCGAGGAGGGGCCGTTGCGGGCCGCCGTCCGTGTCATGCGGTCGTTCGGGGCCTCGCGCGTCGTGCAGGAGATCCGGCTGGCCGCGAACAGCCGGCGGATCGACATCGAGACGGAGGTGGACTGGCAGGAGTCGGAGAAGGTCCTCAAGGCATCGTTTCCACTCGACGTGCACGCCGAACGGTCCACGGCCGAGATCCAGTTCGGGCACATCCACCGTCCCACGCACGACAACACCGGCTGGGACGCCGCCCGTTTCGAGATCTGCGCTCATCGCTGGCTGCGGGTCGCCGAACCGGGCTACGGCGTCGCCCTGCTCAACGACTCGACGTACGGGCACGAGGTGACCCGTACCCCGCACGGCGCGGGCCTCGGCACGACCGTACGGCTGACGCTGCTGCGCGCCCCGCGCAGCCCGGACCCGGAGACCGACCTCGGTACGCACCGGTTCAGGTACGCGCTGGCACCGGGCGGCGAGATCACGGACGCGGTACGGGAAGGGCTGGCGCTCAATCTGCCGCTGCGAGCAGCCGTGGCCCCGGCCCTGCCGTCACTGCTCAGCACCGGCCATCCGGCGGTCACTGTGGAGTCGGTGAAGCTCGCCGAGGACCGCAGCGGCGATGTGATCGTGCGGCTGTACGAGTCCGCGGGCGGGCGGGCCGACACAACACTGCGTGTCGGGTTCCCCGTCGTACAGGCCCGGATCACCGACCTCCTGGAACGGCCGCTGCACGAAGCGGACACCGATGAGCACGGTCTCGTACTGTCGCTGCGGCCCTTCCAGATCGTGACGGTTCGGCTGACCCCGGCGTGAGACGACCCCGGCACGAGGTGGTCCCGGCATGAGATGACCCTGGCACGAGGTGGCCCTCGCACGAGGTGGCCCCGGCACGACACCCCGCCCGTGCCCCGTCCGCGCCCCGTTCCCCGCGTCCCGTTCAGGGGCGGGGAACGTTCCGCAGATTGGAGCGGGCCATCTGGACCATCCGGCCGACTCCCCCGTCCAGCACGATCTTGCTGGCGGAGAGGGCGAAGCCGGTCACCATCTCCGCGCTGATCTTCGGCGGGATGGAGAGCGCGTTGGGGTCGGTGACGACATCGACGAGCGCCGGGCCCTTGTGCTTGAAGGCGTCCTTGAGGGCGCTTTCGAGCTGCTTGGGCTTCTCGACCCGTACGCCGTACGCCCCGGCGGCCCGCGCGATCGCCGCGAAGTCCGGGTTCTTGTTGGCCGTACCGAACGACGGCAGACCGGCGACCAGCATCTCCAACTCCACCATGCCGAGCGAGGAGTTGTTGAACACTACGACCTTCACCGGCAGGTCGTACTGCACCAGGGTGAGGAAGTCGCCCATCAGCATGGTGAATCCGCCGTCGCCGGACATCGACACCACCTGCCGGTTCCGGTCGATGAACTGGGCGCCGATGGCCTGCGGCAACGCGTTCGCCATCGAGCCGTGGCTGAACGAACCGATGACGCGGCGCTTGCCGTTGGGTGAGAGGTAGCGGGCCGCCCAGACGTTGCACATGCCGGTGTCGACGGTGAACACGGCGTCGTCGTCGGCCAGTTCGTCCAGCACCGAGGCGACATACTCGGGGTGGATCGGAATGTGCTTCTCGACCTTGCGGGTGTACGCCTTGACCACGCCCTCCAGCGCGTCGGCGTGCTTCTTCAGCATTCGATCGAGGAACTTGCGGTCGGTCTTGGGCTTCACCCGCGGCGTCAGGCAGCGAAGCGTCTCGCGGACATCACCCCAGACCGCGAGATCCAGCTTGGAGCGGCGGCCGAGGTGCTCGGGCCGCACATCGACCTGGACGATCTTCACGTCGTCGGGGAGGAAGGCGTTGTACGGGAAGTCGGTGCCGAGCAGGACGAGGAGATCGCACTCGTTGGTCGCCTCGTAGGCGGCGCCGTAGCCGAGCAGCCCGCTCATGCCGACGTCGTACGGATTGTCGTACTGGATCCATTCCTTGCCGCGCAGCGCGTGCCCGACCGGTGACTTCACCCGCTCGGCGAACTCCATCACCTCGGCATGGGCGCCGGCCGTGCCGCTGCCGCAGAACAATGTCACACGTTTCGCCGCGTCCACCATCCGGCAGAGCTTCTCGATCTCCTCGTCACCGGGCCGTACCGTCGGCCGCGAGGTGACCAGGGCGTGCTCGATCGACTTCTCCGGAGCGGGCTGCGAGGCGATGTCACCCGGCATCGAGACGACGCTGACCCCGCCTCGGCCGATCGCGTGCTGAATGGCCGACTGGAGCAGCCGCGGCATCTGCTGCGGGTTGGAGATCATCTCGTTGTAGTGGCTGCACTCCTGGAAGAGCAGCTCCGGATGGGTCTCCTGGAAATAGCCGAGACCGATCTCGCTCGACGGGATGTGCGAGGCGAGGGCGAGAACGGGGGCCATCGAGCGGTGGGCGTCGTAGAGGCCGTTGATGAGGTGCAGATTGCCGGGTCCGCAGGATCCGGCGCAGGCCGCCAGAGACCCGGTGATCTGGGCCTCGGCTCCGGCGGCGAACGCGGCGGTCTCCTCGTGCCTGACCTGGATCCAGTCGATGCCCGAATTCCGGCGGATGGCGTCGACGACCGGGTTGAGGCTGTCGCCGACGACCCCGTACATACGCTTGACCCCCGCCCGGACGAGGATGTCGACGAACTGCTCCGACACGTTCTGCTTCGCCATGGGTGCGTACCCTTTCCGCGCTTCGGCCTCCGGACTCCGCATCCATCAACCCATGCCGCGCGCGGTTACGCCTCCCAGACAGCGGCACTCGTACGGTCGTCGGAGTACCCCTTCACCCTGAGCTGGGAGTCCGTGAGGAAGGCCGCGAGTCCGGGTGCCCGGTCGGGTGTCCAGCGTTCGGCGAGCTCCCGGGCCAGGGCGGGCTCGCCGCGCAGCGGTTCGGCCAGGCCGGTGCTGCACAGCAGCAGCGTGTCCCCCGGTCGGGCCACCGAGGCCCGGAACCGGAACGGCTGAGCCGGCCGGGCGGGCGGGCCCGACAGGCTCCCGACGGTTGGCGACGGAGACGGCGACAGAGACGGCGACGAGGACGAAGCCGGGAACGGGGAGCCGAATCCGACCACAGCTGCTCCGTCGACGTCGGCGTCCGTGTCCGCGTCGGCGTCGGCGGCACCTGCTTCCGGAGCCTCTGGTTCGAGGTCCTGCCAGACGCCGTCGCGCAGCCGGAAGAGTCCTCCGGGGCCGACGCCGAAGAAGATCCTGGTGCGGCAGTCGGGATCCGCGGGCAGCAGGAGGCAGCGCAGCCCCGCCGTGTACTGCTCCGGTTCGAGACCCAGTTCGGCGGCGCGGGCACGCAGCTTGCCGTAGCTGCGGTCGGTGAGACGGTGCAGTCCGGACTTGAGGTCGCCCCGGCGGCCGGCCCTTATGTCCTCGGAGAGCCTGACATGGCTGCGGCCCACGGCAGCGCCGATCGAGCGGCATGCCTCGGCCGCGGCCAGATGCGCCCGCTCCGTGGCGCGGGCCCCGGTGGCGACGGCGACCAGGACGAGCGCGCTCCTGTCGGTCCCGAACCGTACGGTGAGCAGCGCATCGCGGCGTGGCTCGCCACGGAACCGCGCGGAGTCCCCGCGCACGGAAGCGGCGCGCAGGGTGTACGTGCCGTACCGGGCGCCGTCGAGCACGGTGTCGGCGACGAGGCCGTCGAGTTCCTGGGGGACGGTGACGGGCAGTGCGGTGGGCTCGGCGTCGTAGGTGGGCGGCCGGTCACCCACATGGCCGATCACGGGGCGCGGGGCCGGGACGGATGCGGGCTCCGGCCCGGGCGCTCGTGCGGCGGCCTCGGCGACGGGGACTTGCGGGGCGACGGTTCTCCCGGCCACCGGCCGCCTGGGCAGAGGCGGCACCGGCGCGGACGCTCCGGCGGCGACGGACGGCTGCGGCGGCTGCGATGGCTGCGGCGGCAGGGGCGGCAAGGGCGGTTGATCCGGTGCCGACGGCAGGTCAGGGGCGGCCGGGGGCTCGGCCGGAACCGGTGGCGTGGCGAAGGTGCGCGGCTGCGGCGGTCCGGCCGGGGCCGCCCCCGGGGCGCGTACGCTCGCGGCGGGCGGCTCCCACGGGGCCCGCTCCCGCAGCGGCCGGGGCACCACAGGCGCGGGCACGGGCGCCGGAGGCGGAGGCCCGGCCACTTCGGACGGCGCGACCTCAGAGGGCTGGGGCGGAGGCTCGACCCGCGCACCCGGTGCATCCGACGAAGGCGAATCCGGAGACGGAACCGAAGGCGGAACCGGGAACGTGACCGAAGCCGGAACCGCGACCGCTTCCCCAGCCCCCTCCCCCGCCCGGTCGATCCCCCCGCCCCCGTCCGGGCTCACCGCGTCCGATGCCGAGTCGAAGCGGTCGTCGAGGCTGTCGGCCGCGTCGGTCGCCCCGGTGTCCCTGGCGGTCTCGTCGTACAGCCTGCGCCACCAGTCGTCCTCGTGGGCGGCGGGCCTCTCCCCCTGCTGACTCATGCCCTTATTTTCGACCGCACGGGCCGTACGAAAACGGGTCGTACGAAAACGGGCCGTCCGGAGAACGGGTCGTCCGAAAACAGCGGCCATGGAAACAGATCGTCCGAGAACAGCGGCTGCGGAAAAAGATCGCCTGGAAGCAGCGGCCGTGGAAAGAGCCGCCCGGAGGCAGCGGCCATGGAAAAAGATCCGCCGGGCGGCCCCACCCCCCACGGGAAGGACGCCCGGCGGACCGGTCAGGACGTGATCAGCGCACGGCGTACGCGTCGTTCACGGTCTGGATGACGGAGTTGCCGTTGGCGTCCGTCAGTTCGGTCTTCAGGGTGACCGGCTTGCCGGCCGCGCCCGCGTGGTTCACGGTCGCGGTCCAGTGGCCGCCCTGCTGCGCGGTGGTGGCCCGGGTCCAGGTCTCGCCGCCGTCGTACGAGTACGAGACCTTCGCGGCGGTCAGCTTTCCGGGCGTGTAGCCGGCGTGGCCGGTGACGCTCAGGCCGATCGTCTGACCGTCCTTCGCCGGAAGGGTCTTGAGCCCGTCGGTCATCAGGTCGTAGCCGGGGAAGAGGAGCGGGATCCCCTGCGAGTAGACGTTCTCGTCCCTCTTCGACCGGAACTTCCAGGTGGTCTCCGTGTGGGTGGACCGCTTCCACACGGCGGCGGGCTGGCCGGTCTTGACGGTTTCCATGGTCAGCTCGTACGCGGCGTCCCCGGCCGGGACGGTGAACACCCCGGACGGCCAGCCGGACTCGCCGAGCACTTCGCCGCCGCTGGTCAGCCGCATGTTGCCCACGTCTCCGAAGGAGCCCTGGAGGCCGGCGTGCTCGGTGTCGCTCCAGAAGCCCGGGGCGACGCCGATCAGGTTGTCCTGTCGCTCCGCGGCGAGCAGGGCCTTGCCCTGGGCGTCACGCGGGGCGGCCGGCACCGGGATGCCCCGGTACCAGTTCTCCGTACGCTTCGCGCCCGCCTTGTACGTACGGGGCTGGTCGACCATGTACTCGCCCCAGGGGAAGCTGGAGGAGAGGTAGCGCTCCCAGCCGGTGTCGCCCGCCGAGTAGTACTCGGCGCGCGTGCCGGGGACGGCGACGGTGTCGAAGGAGGCAGAGAAGGCCCCTCCGTACGGACGGTTGATGATCATCGTGTCGACGTAGTCGGCCGGGACGCCCATCGCCTCGTAATGGGCGGTGACCTTGCCGAGTTTGCCGTCGCGGACCTTGTAGGTGCGGTCCGAGGTGACCGGGCCGGTCTCGGGGAAGGCGAGGTTGTAGACGAACGGGCTGGCGGCGGTGGCCTTCCAGCGCAGCTTGACCGGGCCGTCGGCCAGGGCGGCCTTCAGGGCGTCGGCCTCACCCGACTCGATGCCGAGTGCGGGCAGCGGTGCCGCGCCGTATCCGACCGACGGCTGCCACGGGCCCGCGGACGGCCGGTGGGCGATGACCGCCTTCGCGCCGGCGGCCTTGGCGTTCCGGGCCTGGGTCACCAGGGAACCGTCGTCGTCGACCGCGACCAGGGCGATCTTGCCCGAGACGCCGGCGGCCTTCAGCTCGTCGGGGGTGCCGGTGCCCGCGTCCACGAGGGCGGCTTCGCCCGTGCCGTCGAGGTTGACGGATCCGGTGCTCGCGGCGGTGGCGTGCAGGTCGGCGCCCCCGACGACCGAGAGCTTCTCGATCTGCGGGGCGTACGCGCGCCAGAAGCTGGCGAACTCGAAGTCGCCGTCGTGCGCTGTGCCCTGCACGTCGGCCAGGTAGTTCTTGACGGCACCGGTACCGGTGATGGAGCCCGAGTGCAGCCAGGTGCCGTCCCAGCTGCGACCGAAGGACAGCGTCGTGGAGCGGTTCTCGGACGCCCGGTCCTCCGTCTTCACCTGCACCCGATGGGCCTTGCGGGCGTCCAGCACCAGGGTGGTGTCCTTGGTGACGTTCAGCTGCGGCCTGGCGAGGTAGCCGACGGAGTCGACCATCCGGCCGGTGGCGTCCTTCGGGTCCGGCGAGGTGATGAAGCTGGAGACGAAGTACGCGCCGGGGCGCACCTGGTACACCTGGTCGGTCGCGCCTTCGTTGAAGCGCCGCTCACCGCTCGCGGTGTCCGTGCCGATGACGTCCAGCGAGGAGGAGCCCGCGGCGGGCTCGCCGGCGCGGTCGACGAGCTTGACGCGCAGGGTGACGGTCTCCGGTCCGACGTACATCGAGAACGGAGTCGAGACCTTCGCGCCGCCGGGTCCGGTGGCCAGGACGCGTCCGGTGACGTCGCCGTACTGGGCGGCCTTCAGCTTCGCGGTCGGGTCGATCGTCACCGGGACCTCGACGGTGGCTCCGGCGGGAACGGTGACGGTGCTCGCGCCGAGCTTCGCAACCGGGGAACGGACGTCCGAGCCGTCGTTCCCGGTGACGCCCTGGACCTTGAGGGACAGCTTCACCGGCTTGGAGCCGGAGTTGGTGTACGGGACGTCCACCGTGGTGCGGTCGGACTTGTCCTGCGGCCAGTTGAAGGTGCCGGCCTGGACGGCGGGGGCGCCGACGACGGTGGTGTCGATGGCGGCCTTCACATCGAGGCGGCCGCCACCGGTCTCGCGTACGTCACCGGGGATGTCGCTCTTCGCGGACGACACCAGGGCCGCCTTGATCTGCTGGGCGGTCCAGTCCGGGTGACGCTGCTTCACGATGGCTGCGGCGCCCGCGACGTGCGGGGTGGCCATCGACGTACCGGACATCGTCTGGTACGCGTACACACCGCGGCCGCCCGCCGCGGCCGCCGAGATGGCGACGCCGGGCGCGGCGATCTCGGGCTTGAGGGTGTGCGAGCCGATCGCGGGTCCGCGACTGGAGAAGGAGGCCGTGGAGTCGTCGCGGTCGACGGCGCCGACCGTCAGCACGCTGGGGGCGCAGCCGGGCGAGGAGACGGTGTTGAGCGCGGGGCCGGAGTTTCCGGCCGCGATCACGAACAACGTGTTCTTGCTCTGGGCCAGTTCCTCGGCTGCGACGCTCATCGGGTCGGTGCAGTCGGTCGGCGTCGGGCTGCCGAGGCTCATGGAGACGACATCGGCCTTCTGATCGACGGCCCACTGCATACCGGCGATGATCCAGGACTCGGCGCCGGAGCCGCTGTCGTTGAGGACCTTCCCCGCGAGCAGGTCGGCGCCGGGGGCGACGCCCTTCTTCTTGCCGTCGCTGGCCGCGCCGGAGCCGCCCACGGTGGAGATGGTGTGGGTGCCGTGGCCCTGCCGGTCGTCGGTGGTGTCGGAGTCGGTGAAGTTCTTGGAGGCCGCGATCCGGCCCTTGAGGTCGGGGTGCTCGGCGTCGACTCCGGTGTCGAGGACGGCGACCTTGGTGCCCTTGCCGTCGTATCCGGCGGCCCAGGCGAGATCGGCGCCGATCTGCTTGGTGGACCGGTCGAGGGTGGCCTGGACCTTGCGGTCGAGCCAGAGCTTCTTCAGCCCGGAGGCCGAGCGGGAACGGGTGTTGGTGACGTCCGACCAGAAGTCGGCGGCCTTCGCCTTGTCCGCCTTGAGCGCGACGCCGTCGATGGCGTCGAGTGCGAGTCCGCGCTCGGCGCCGCGCGGGGTGGCGGGTGCGGAGCGGGCCACGTCCTTGCCGTAGACGGCGATCAGCGGCAGCGACTTGGTGCTCGCGTCGTCGTAGCCCTGGCGGACGAGTCCGGTGACGTTGAAGAGCTCCTCGTCGACCGTGCCGGCGGCCAGCGCGTCGGTGGCGGTGTCGGGGTAGACGTAGAGGTCCTTGCCGGACTGCCTGGTCTGCACGAGTGGGACGGTTCCGTCCTCGCGCGGCAGTGCGGTGACCGACGAGGCCCCCGAACTGTCCGTGCTCACCAGGACCTTGTCGCCGGTGACCAGGGTGACGGTGACCGGTTTGCCCGCCGTGGCGCCGGCGGCCGCACTTCCGGTGAGTGGTCTCTTCGCGGTCGTGTCGTCCTGCGGCGCTGCCGCGGACGGTGCGATCGCGGTGACGGCCAGGACGGCGGCGGTGGCCGCTCCCAGCGCCGTACGCGATATCGGACGCATCGCTCTCCCCAAGTAAAACCGGAACACCTTTGAACAAAGCGCTGTATTCCGGAGGTTGTCGGTACTGCGGTGGCGCCACATTGGCAGAGCGACGGGCGATAAAGGGATGATGTACACGGCGGGTTTACGCCGTGGCCGCTTTCCGCCACGACCGGGCGCCCGAAGACAGCGGCATCGTGCGGAATCAGTGCGTCCGGGAGGGGTCCGGGGATGTTGGGAGCCATAGGTCTCGATGAGATACAGGAGTCGGCGTACCGCGCGCTGGTGGCGGTGGGAGCCGCGGAGGTCTCCGATCTCGCGCACCGGCTGGCACTTCCCGAGTCGGACACGGAGCGCGCGTTGCGCCGGCTGGAGCAGCACGGACTGGCCGCGCAGTCGTCGTCCCGCACGGGCCGTTGGGTTGCGGCGCCGCCCGGGGTGGCGCTGGGTGCGCTGCTGACCCAGCAGCGCCATGAGCTGGAGCAGGCGGAGCTGGCGGCGGCGCTGCTCGCCGAGGAGTACCGGGCGGAGGCCGCCGAGCCGGCCGTGCACGATCTGGTCGAGGTGGTGACGGGCGCGAGCGCGGTGGCGCACCGTTTCCATCAGTTGCAGTTGGGTGCGACGAGCGAGGTGTGCGCCCTGGTCACCGGGAAGCCGATCGCGGTGAGCGGAATGGAGAACGAGTCCGAGGAGCAGGCCGCCACGCGCGGGGTGGTGTTCCGGGTGGTGGTCGAGCGCGAGGTGCTCTCGCTGCCGTCCGGGATTCTGGAGCTGTCGGCCGCGCTGAGCCGCGAGGAGCAGTGCCGGGTCGTCGACCGGGTGCCCACCAAGCTGGTCGTCGCCGACGGCGCCCTGGCGATGGTGCCGCTGACCGGTCGGGGCGCCGAGCCCGCGGCCCTGGTGGTTCACGCCTCCGGGCTGCTGGAGTCGCTGATGGGCCTCTTCGAGGCGGTGTGGCGCGACGCGATGCCGCTCAGGCTCGGCGAGAGCGGCCGCATGGAGGAGGAGTCCACCGGGCCCGATCCGACGGACCTGGAGATCCTGTCCCTGCTGCTGGCCGGGCTGACGGACGCGAGCGTGGCGAAGCAGCTGGAGCTGGGGCTGCGGACCGTGCAGCGGCGGGTGAAGGGCCTGATGGAGCTGACCGGGGTGTCGACCCGGCTGCAGTTGGGCTGGCACGCGTACGAGCGGGGCTGGGTGTCCCGGACCACGCGGAGCTGAGCGGGCCGGACGGTGCGGGGCCGGGTGTCCCGGACGACGCGGGGCCGAGCGGGGCCAGGCGCATACCCCGGCACGGTGTCCCAGTCGTGCCGCTACGGCCCTGAGCTGCGTCGACGGCCCCTGCCCGGTGCCGCGCTGACGGGCGGGACCGGCCGGACTCCGGCAGGCTGGTCAGATGGGTGTGTGGCAACTCGTCGCCGTCGGCCTGGTCATGCTCCTCGGCCTGGTCGGCGTGCTGGTGCCGGGGGTTCCGGGGCAGGCGATCGTCTGGGCCGCCGTGCTGTGGTGGGCGCTGGCCGACGTGACTCCGGCCGCCTGGGGCGTACTCATCGGGGCCACCGCCCTTCTCCTGTTGAACCAGGCGCTGAAGCCGCTGCTGCCACCTCGCCGCCCCCACGAATCGGGGGCGCCGCGCAAGACGCTGATGCTCGGTGGGATCGGCGGGATCGTGGGCTTCTTTCTCGTACCGGTGGTGGGCGGGATCGCCGGATACGTGGGGGCGATCTACGGGGCGGAGCGGCTGCGGCTCGGCAGCCGCGGGGCGGGCTGGGCGTCGGTCCGCTCGGTGATGCGGGCGACCGGCTACGCGGTGCTCGTCGAGCTCTTCGCATGTCTGCTGGTGACGGGGGCCTGGCTGGGCGCGGTGATCTGGACCTGACCCGCACCTCCTGGACAACAGGATGGATGCCATCCAGATAGACGGAAACACATCCGATCTCTCTTGCTCCATTGACGCAAGGATGACCCGCGCCTACCTTCCCTGAAGGAATAGCTCGGATGAATCGATGTGCTTGCGTACGAGTCGCCAGGAGACGCCTTGCCCTCAGCATCGGACCCCTCCCGCCGGTCCCGGAACGAAGCCCCGGCCCCTTCCCGAAGAAGCGTTCTCGCCACCGGCACCGCGATGGGCGGCGCACTCGTGGTGGGCGGCGCGGCGACCCCACCCGCGCGGGCGGCCACCCCCGCCGCCCCCGGCGCCCCGGCACCGGTCAGCGTGCACTCCCCCGACGACGCCTGGCGCACGGTCCTGGACGACGCCGACCTGCTCTGGCAGAAGCTGCCGACGACCTGGTACGAGGGGCCGTATCTGGGCAACGGCCGCCTCGGCTCCGGCATCTACGCCGAGCCCGGCGCCACCACCACGGCCATCCGCTTCAACGTCCAGCACTCCGAGGTCCAGGACCACCGCCCCGAGTTCGGCTCCCTCTTCGGCCTCGCCCGCCTCCCGATCGGCCACTTCACCCTGGAACCGGTCGGCACCATCACGGACATCGAGTGGTGGATGCGGCTGCGCACCGCCGAACTCGAAGGCACGGTCACCACCACCGCGGGCACCCTGAAGCTCCGGGCCTTCGTCCACTCCACCAGCGATCTGCTGGCCGTGGAGGTCACCCCGGGCGCGGGCGAGCGGGACTTTCGCTGGGTCTTCCACCCGGCCGACGCGATCAGCCCGAGGGCCGCTTTCAAGCCCCTCCCGGACGGCTACGCCGGCAACCCGCCCGCGGTGACCGAACAGCACGGCGGGACCACCGCCGCCGTCCAGCCGCTGCTCGCGGGCGGCCACCACGTCACCGCCTGGCGGGAGCGCACCAGGGGCGCGGCCCGCACCCTGTACGCCACGGTCGCGCACTCCCATCCGGCGCCGACGGCCCGCGCCCGTGCGCTGCGTACCGTCGAGACCGCTTCCGCGCTTCCCTACGGTCTGCTGGCCGCGCCCCATCGCGCCTGGTGGGACCGGTTCTACCGGAAGAGCTTCCTGTCCCTGCCCGATGCCCGGCTGCAGCGCTTCTACTGGATCCAGCTGTACAAGACGGCGTCGGCGGCGCGCAAGGACGCGCCCGTGATGGCCACCTCCGGCCCCTGGCTGGAGCCCACCCCCTGGCCGAACACCTGGTGGAACCTCAACGTCCAGCTGGAGTACTGGCTGATCCACGGCTCCAACCACCTTGAGCTGGACGCCGTCACCCGGGCCCTGAGCGAATTCCGGGACCAGCTCTCCCGCGAGGTCGCCGCCCCCTACCGGGCCGACTCGGCCGGCATCCCCCGCACCACCGACCCCCAGCTGGTCAACGGCGCGGCGGTCACCGACGGCGGCTACGGCGTCGGCATCCCGGGCCAGGACCCGCCCACCCCCGAAGTCGGTAATCTGACCTGGGCGCTGCACAACGTATGGCTCTCCTACCGCCACACCATGGACGAGTCGATCCTGCGCGACACGCTCTTCCCGCTGCTGCGCAAGGCCGTCAACTACTACCTGCACTTCCTGGCGCCGGGATCGGACGGCAGGCTGCACCTCCCGGCCACGTTCTCCCCCGAGTACGGGGTCGACGCGCCCGACTGCAACTACGACCTGATGCTGCTGCGCTGGGGCTGCCGCACCCTCGTCGACTCGGCGGAACGGCTCGGCATCCGGGACCCGCTGACCGCCCGCTGGCAGGAGGTCCTGGCCAGGCTCGCGCCGTACCCGGTCGACGCGAACGGCTTCATGATCGGCGCCGGGGTGCCCTTCGCGAAATCGCACCGCCACTACTCGCACATGCTCGCGGTGTACCCGCTGTACGAGCTGACCGGCGCGACGCCCGGCGAACGCGCGCTGATCGAGAGGTCCCTCGCCCACTGGGTGGGCTTCGAAGGCGCCCTGCAGGGCTACACCTTCACCGGCGCCGCGTCGATGTCCGCGCTGCTCGGCAAGGGCGAGGACGCGCTGGAGTACCTCGGGCAGCTGATGAGCCGCTTCATCCAGGCGAACACCATGTACAAGGAGTCGGGCCCCGTCATCGAGACCCCGCTCTCGGCGGCCCAGTCGCTGCACGACATGGTGTGCCAGTCGTGGGGCGGCACCATCAGGGTCTTCCCGGCGCTGCCCGCCGCCTGGCGGGAGATGACCGTCCATGACTTCCGTACGCAGGGCGCTTTCCTGCTCAGCGCGGTACGCGAGGAGGGCCGGACCCGCTGGGTACGGGTGACCAGTGAGGCGGGCGCTCCCTGCGTCGTACGCCACGGCATCGAAGGGCCCGTCGAGATCCGCGACCGGCACGGACGACCGCTCGGGCACGAGGAGCAGGCCGACGGTACGGTGCGCATCCACCTCCGCAAGGGCGACTCGGCGCTGATCACGGCCGCGGGCGACCGCCCGGACCTGACCATCCGTCCGGTCGCGGCGAACGGGCCCGCACCACGCTGGGGCCTGCCCGCCTGAACACCGGCCCGAAGTCCTGGGTCCGTGGTCCGAACCGTCGGACGATACGGGTGACGGGTGACGGGTGAGGGGTGCGCCGGTGAGGCCGAATCCATGACCGGATCGCCCGCTCCGGCGAGGAACCCATCCGCGTCCACCCGGAGAAGATCCGCAGCTGCGACCTCGACGAAGGTTCCTAGAGGCTCAGGTGGCGTACGGCATACGAACGCCAGGGCCGCCACCGCTCCGCCTCGGGCCTCTTCTCCGGATCCACATCGGGGTCGCCCAGCGCCCGCGTCCGGATGAGCGCCGCGGCTGCCGGGCCGATCCCCGGCAGCCGCAGCAGCGCCTGCTCGGCCTCGTCGCGGTCGGCCCCGGCGTCGAGCCGTACGCCTCCGTCGGCAAGCGCGGCCGCCAGCGCGCGCAGCGCCGGGTCCTCCTCCACCGCACCGGCCAGCAGCCCCGGCTCGGGGAACACGTGCGTGAGCCCCCCGCAGGGCACGTCGAGGACCTTCCCGTACATCTCGACGAGCCGCTCGGCCCCGGCCCCGCCCACCAGCGTCCGTACGGCGAACTCCTCCGGGTCCGCGGCACCCGGCGAGCGCAGCCCGGGGCGGGCGGCGACGCCCGGTGCCAGGCGCGGGTCGGCCCCGAGCCGCTCGTCGACGGCGTACGGATCGGCGTCCAGGTCGAAGAGGCGCCGCAGCCGCTGTACGGCCGTCGTCAGATCCCGCAGGTCGGTGAGGTGGATCCGGGCGTCCAGCCAGGACCCGGCGGACCGCTCGTCGACCGCCACGATGCCCGTGCCGTATGGCAGCCTCAGGGTGCGCCGGTAGGTGCGGCCACCGGGCTCGCCGGCGACCTCCTCGATCCGGGCGACCGTCTCGCCGGCCAGGAGATCGAAGGTCTCGCGGGCCGCGTACGGCCCCCGGTGGGCGAGCCGCAGCGGGATCCCGGTGGTGCGCGCCTCCCGTGCCGCCGCCCCCGACCCCGTCCCGGCCTCGGCCCGCAGAGCGCTGGGCGTACGGGCGTAGATCTGCCGGATCGTGTCGTTGAACTGGCGCACGCTGGCGAAGCCGGACGCGAAGGCGATCTCGGTCACAGGCAGCGCGGTCGTCTGGAGCAGCACGCGTGCGGTATGGGCCCGCTGGGCGCGGGCGAGCGCGACGGGCCCGGCGCCCAGCTCCGCATTGAGCTGCCGCTGCACCTGGCGTGAGCTGTAGCCGAGCCGGTCGGCGAGACCTGGCACGCCCTCCCGGTCGACCACGCCGTCGCCGATCATCCGCATGGCGCGGCCGACGACGTCGGCCCGTACGTTCCAGTCGGCCGAGCCGGGCACAGCGTCCGGGCGGCAGCGCCGACACGCCCGGAAACCGTTGCCCTGAGCGGCCGCCGCGGTCGGGAAGAAGCGCACGTTCTTCCGCTTGGGGGTGACGGCCGGGCAGCTCGGCCGACAGTAGATGCCGGTCGTTTCGACGGCGAAGAAGAACTCCCCGTCGAAACGGGCGTCGCGGCTGCTCACCGCCTCGTACCTGGTCTGTTCGTCCATCACACCGCCCAGTGTGCGGCACCTCCCGGTACCGCACTCGCGGTTTTCGGACGTCAACCCGGTCGACAAGGCGGCCGACGGGCTGCGGGCTGCGGCTACCGCACCCGGCCCCGCTTCGCGTCCATGGCCGCCCGGCCCTCGGCCCCCTTGCGCTTCCATTCGCGCAGCATTTCGGACCGCACCCTGGCATCGGTCTTGGCGACGATGCGCTGGTTCTCGCGGAGCAGCTTGCGGAAGCTGTCGAGGCGCCGCTCGGACAGCGAGCCGTCCTCGACCGCGGCGAGTACCGCGCAGCCGGGCTCCGACCGGTGGGCGCAGTCGTGGAACCGGCACCGCCCGGCCAGTTCCTCGATCTCGGAGAAGACCTGGCCGACGCCGGTCTCCGCGTCCCAGAGACCGACCCCGCGCAGTCCGGGAGTGTCGATCAGTACGCCTCCGGAGGGCAGCACCAGGAGATTGCGGGTCGTGGTGGTGTGCCGGCCCTTGCCGTCGACGTCACGGGCGGCCTGCACCTCCATCACGTCGCGGCCGAGCAGCGTGTTGGCGAGGGTCGACTTTCCCGCGCCGGACGCCCCGAGCAGCACACTCGTACCGCCCGAGACGATGGCGGCGAACACATCGAGCCCCTCCCCCGTGGCGGAGCTGACGGGCAGCACCTGCACACCCGGCGCGATGGCCTCGATGTCCTGGACGAGGTGGGCCAGGGTGGCGGTGTCCGGCACCAGGTCGGCCTTGGTCAGCACCACGATCGGCTCGGCGACGCCGTCGCCGGCGGCTGCCCCGTCACGCAGCAGCGCGTCACCGCTGGAGCTCGACATGGCGAGCGCGAGGAAGCGCTCCACCCGCCCCAGGTCGAGCTCCACGGCGAGGGAGACGCAGATGGCGATGTGGTCGATGTTGGTGGCGAGCACCTGTCCTTCGGAACGCTGCGACGACGTCGAGCGGACGAAGGCCGTGCGCCGCGGCAGCAGCGTCCGTACGAATTGCGGATCCCCGTCGGGGTCGACGGCGACCCAGTCGCCCGTGCAGACGATCCGCATCGGATCGCGCGGAACGACGAAGGCGGTGTCGGCCCGGAGCGTGCCGGACGGGGTGACGACGTCGCACTGCCCGCGGTCCACCCGCACCACGCGTCCGGGCAGCAGACCCCGCTCGGCGTACGGTGCGAACTCGGCGGCCCAGTCGTCGTCCCAGCCGTACGAGGACAGCGGATGCGACGCGGTGGAGCCCTGAAGAGAAGAGGAAAGAGACGGAGAAGTCGGGAAAGACAAGGGAAACCCTTCAAAGGGTGGTCCCGGCAACGCGCGTACAGGCGCGGAGAGTTGAAGAGAGGTCAGCCGGCGACCACGGGGGTGGGAACGATGCTCTTCTGGTTGTGGGCAACGCCCATCGCAGCGACAGTCATCAATGTCCTCACCTCCTGGTTCAAGCACGGGGCCGACACCGGCGCTTCTTCTCCGCCGTCCGGAACGCTGCACACGATAGCCCGCTGCCATCAGGCGCCGTCAACACATTTGTTTTACGACGTCCGCCGCCCCGCTCCCGGAAGAGCACCTGGACCACATCCGCCGGAGATCTACGCAAATATCCCTCGATCAGGTGATACACATGCACAACGTCCGGTCTCAGGCCGTTATGGTGCCGAGCATGACCTCACCCCAGACCGCCACCAGCACCTTCACACAGGCCCAGTTGGGCACGATCACACTGATCGGATGGAGCGGCGAGCATCCCGATGGCGGCCCAGACGTCGCCTTCCTCCTCGTCTACTCGCTCGGTGACGGGACGGACGGCCCGGCCGCCGGTGAGGCCGCGATGCGCGTGGCCCTGGACCGCAGCGGGCTGCCGGCCGGCGGCGGTCCGGTGTACGCCGCCGAGACTCCGGGCCTCCCGGTGAAGCTGCTGGTCCAGGCCGGCCAGGCCGTACTGACGCTGCCTCACTTCATGGCGCAGTACCCCGCACCGCCCGAGTGGCTGGCCGCCGCCGAGCAGCGGGGTGAGGTGCACACGATGTTCGCCACCCGTCCATGGCCCGAGGGCACGCCGGGCCGACCGGTCGGCGAGGAACTGCTGCGGTCGTTCGCCGCCGATCCGGAGGTCATCATGACCTCCGCGCACTGCGTCCTGCCGGTACGCAGCCTGGGCTGAGCCGCCCCGGTACGCCCGATGCCCACCGCCCCCGTGGAACGGTGGGCATCACCATGCGCGGAGCCCCGGAGTCGCCGACACACCGGAATGCGGGCGATCACAGGGTTCTCCCCTGCGATCGCCCGCATTCACGTGGGCGTCAGTGGTTGGCGACACCGTTGCCCGAGAGCACCGGGATGTCGCTCACGAGGTGCGACAGCGCCTCGTCGCCCTTGGCCTGGGTGGAGTTGTCGGCGCACTGCTGGTTCTGCGGCGAGTGCAGGACATTGATGTCCTGGACCGCGACCGGCACGAACAGGCCGACGAGCGAACCGGCGTTGGCCTTGAGCGGCAGACCGACGCAGGCCTTGTTCAGCGTGCCCTGGACGAGCTGGACCTGCGGGCTGCCATCGCCCCGGGTCACGCTGTTGCCGAACGAGTCCACGGCGCCGTTGCCGTTGACCGACGTCGTACCACCGTCGTTGCCGATCGCCATGGCCGAGGGGGCCGCGGCGGCGGACAGGCCGACCAGGGACACGGCCACTGCTGCGCCGGCCATCATCTTCTTCATCACGCTTCACCTTTCGGAGCGTCCCGTTGTGGAACGTACTGATCAACCCGCTACAGAAGCGTCGGTTCTGCACTACCACTCAAATGAGTTCGATCCGGTGTGAGTTCGACGCTCTCCTCTCACCCGTCGAAGGCTTCGCCCGACGTACGGGCGGCGGGAACCCGGCTTCCCGCACAGGGCCTGCCGGGCTGCGCGGGCGGTGCCGGTTCAGGCCCGCCCCGGGCCGCCTGCCATTCGGCGAGCAGCCGGTCGTAGATGGGTGTGACGTCCTGTGCGCGCCGCTGCCGACCGCAGGGATGCTGGCTGTCGTACTGGTCCATGGTTGGCCCCTACCCGGTGCGACGGGTGACGCCCGCCGCCACTACGGCAACCGGCCCAGTCCGCCCGCCCCTTCGAGGGGACGACGGAGCCTTCGGGCACACGACGTGGGGCCGGCACATCCGAGCCGCCGAAGAACGGCTGCCGCGTGGATGCGCCGACCCCACGGTGTTTCACGTACTGCGGGCAGGCGGGCTCGAAGCCGCACGTGGTGAAGGTCTCGACGGGGCCGAGGAATCAGCGACGCGCGAGCCGGAGCCTTGCGGTTCTAGTTGTTGCCGACGCCGTTGCCGGACAGGATCGGAATGCCACTCAGGATGTGCGACAGGGCCTCGTCGCCCTTGGCCTGGGTGGAGTTCTCCGTGCACTGCTGGTTCTGCGGCGAGGACAGGACATTGAGGTCCTGGACCGAGATCGGAATGCCACCGAGGACCGAACCGACATTGGCCTTGGCCGGCAGGGCGATGCAGGGCTTGTTGAGCGAGCCCTGGATGAGCGCGAACTGCGGGCTCCAGTCACCGTGGGTGGCGGAGTTGCCGTACGACTGCATGGCGCCGTTGCCGTTGACCGACGTCGTACCACCGTCGTTGCCGACGGCCATGGCCTGGGGGGCGATCGCGGCGGAGACACCGACGATCGAAGCAGCGACGGCTGCCGAGGCCATAATCTTCTTGATCATTTGAATAGCCCTTCTGGGTTTTCTGTTGCTCGCCTGTCCGGAGCGCAGTGACCAACTCACGGCGACGGGGATGGTTGTGCCGATTCACTCGAACGGTTTTTCTGCCGTCCGGTTGTTCGTCGCATGCAGAACACCGGAGGGAGGCGCGGCGCCACGCATGGACGGGGAACCGCCGTGGTGTGAGGATCAGCCGCCGAGCGGCAGGCCGCCCATCAGCGGGGCCGCCCCCTTGGCCGCACCGGTGGCCTGGTCGGCCAGCTTGGTGACGGTGCCGTTCTTCTGCATCGATTCGGCGGCTCCGCCGACCGTGTCGACGATCGGGTCGACAGCCTGCGGTGCGCTCTCCACCACCTGGTTGACGCCGCCGTTGAGGCTGAAGTTGGGGGCCGTGGTGGTGGTAACGGCGAAGGCAGGAGCAGCCGTTCCCAGAGCAGCCACGGAACCGGCAACGAACGCAGCGGTCTTCGCGTACTTCACTTTCGGGTTCCCTTCTGCAGCGGCATCCGTTTCGGCCGCGTATCCGCGCCGCACCAGCCTTCTTTAGCTGTGACTTCTGCCGCTTTCATCCTGGGTAACGATCCGGCCGCGTACCGGCAACTGCACGGACCCGCATTTTCTCGGCGCCGCTCGATCGGACAGCGGAGAAGAGGGAAGGCCCCGAAACGCATCGGATGCGTTCCGGGGCCGTCCCGTCATGAGCGTTCGGCTGGGCCGACCGGAGGTCAGACGTCGAAGCAGGTGTTGCCGAAGGTGGGGGTGAGCAGACCGATCACGTCGACAGTGTTGCCGCAGACGTTGGCCGGAATGTGGATCGGGACCTGGATGGCATCGCCGGACACGATGCCCGGGGAGCCGGCTGCGAAGCCCTCGGCACCGGAGTCGGCGAAGGCGGGCGCGGCGGCACCCATCGCCATCAGGGTTCCGGCGGCGACGGCGGCGACCTTGGTGTACTTCACGTTTGTCCCTTTCTTTGACGGAGTCCGGAGCGGTCACGTCTTTCGTGCCGCACGAGCGCGGTCCTGATCACTCGTAACTCCGCCGGTGTAATTCGTAACGATTTAAGACCGCAGACGAAACTCTTCAGGGAGAAGATTCTCGAAAACCGCCCGAATGACGCAGTTTGATCGCCCGATGTCCTGTGCCGGATCGTCGGACCATCCGATGTGCCGATACCCGGAAGGGCAACAACAGGCCCGGTCCGCGCGGAGGAGGAACGCCGGCGGCCCGGGCCTGTCACTGCGGCTGGATCAGCTGTTGCCGGCACCGTTGCCGGAGAGCACCGGGATGCCGCTCAGGATGTGCGACAGCGGCTCGTCACCCTTGGCCTGGGTGGAGTTCTCGGTGCACTGCTGGTTCTGTGGCGAGGACAGCACGTTGACGTCCTGGACCGCGATCGGGATCAGACCGATGAGCGAGCCGGCGTTGACCTTGGCCGGCAGGCCGATGCAGGGCTTGTTCAGGCTGCCCTGAACCAGGCCGTACTGCGGGCTGCCGTCACCACGGGTCTCGGCGTTGCCGAAGACCTGCGAGGCTCCGTTGCCGTTGACCGAAGTCGTACCGCCGGCGTCGCCGATCGCCATGGCCTGCGTCGCGCCCAGACCGATGATGGAGGCGGCCACAGCGCCCGTAGCCAGAACCTTCTTGATCACGATTAACCCTTCTCGTACCGGATGCCCCGTACCGGAGCCTCCTGCCCAACTCGCGACCGCACGTTTGGTTCTTTCCGTTCACCCGAACGCCGAGAGTGTCCGGACGGGAGTACGAAAGGACACCTGAGATGCTGCAGAAGCGTTTACCCGGTCCGACTGTTCGTTGAGGTGTCAACCACCTTTCCCTCCGGTCCGGTTGACCGGCCGAGGCCGCCGGGCGACGTCAGAGCGGACCCATACATGTAATCCGTTCGGGTGGCCACGAAATTTCCACGAAATACGAGTTTCCTCGACAAGTTCTCCTCGTTATGGGTGTCACCAGGCGTGTGGCTTGGGCGTTCACCCGGCAGAAGGTGGATTCCTCTATTACAGAAGAATGTTCCGACATGGTTCCTCCGCTCCGCCGCGACCACCACTTGCCGGATCACGCCGGAAAGCGCCGGGGTTTCGTCCTCGGCCGAAACTGCACCGCCTGATGAATGAACCGCGAGCCTCGCGCTCGCGCGACGTGTCCTAGGAAAGGGCAATCAATGCGAAAAGCCTTGAGTAAGAGCGTGCTGGTGATGGCGGCGGCGTCAGGCATTCTGACCGCCTCCGGCGGGTACGCGTTCGCGGACGCCTCCACCGAGGGTGCCTCAGTCGCTTCGCCGGGCGTCGGCTCGGGCAATGCCGTCCAGGTGCCGGTGCACGTTCCCGTCAACGTGTGCGGCAACACGGTCGATGTGATCGGCCTGCTGAACCCCGCGTTCGGCAACAAGTGCGAGAACGAGAACGAGGGCGGCGGGCGCGGCAGCGGCGTCCAGGGGGCGAGCGCCGAGGGCGCCGCGACCCACTCCCCCGGTGTCCTGTCCGGAAATCTCGTCCAGGTTCCCGTGGACGTTCCGGTCAACGCGTGCGGCAACACCATTGGCGTCGTCGGCCTGCTGGACCCCGCGTTCGGCAACGAGTGCGAGACCGAGTCCCCAGGCACCGACACTCCGACGCCGGTCCACCCGCCGCACAAGCCGCCGACCTCCCACAAGCCGCCGCACCACCACCACCCGGACTGCCCGCCGGATCACCACAAGCCGCCGGTCCACCCGCCGCACAAGCCCCCGACCTCCCACAAGCCGCCGCACCACCACCACCCGGACTGCCCGCCGGATCACCACAAGCCGCATGGGCACCACCACCATCACCACGAGCCGCAG
>NZ_JBHVPX010000010.1:9209-173683 GCF_042887155.1 Streptomyces sp. NPDC057963 | reverse complement strand
CCCGACCTCCCACAAGCCGCCGCACCACCACCACCCGGACTGCCCGCCGGATCACCACAAGCCGCATGGGCACCACCACCATCACCACGAGCCGCAGCTGGCGCACACCGGCGCGGACGCCAACATGGGTCTGGCCGGCGGGGCCAGCGCCGCGATGGTGCTCGGTGGCGCCCTGCTGATGCGCCGTACCCGCGCCTCGAAGGGCTGACCCGCACCACGAAGACAAGAAGCACGAATCACAGAGGTCCGTCGGTACAGCAAGTGCTGTACCGACGGACCTCTGCGGTTTCGCTCAGGTCCGGGACAGGCCCGCCCGGTCCAGGCAGGCCGCGATCGCGGCGGTCTCGGCCTCGTCGAGTCGTCGCATCGGCGGGCTCATCACATTGGTGGCGACGACCCCGCGCAGCATGAGGGCCGTCTTGAACGCGCCGAGCCCCGCGGCCGTGGCGGACGCCGTACCTGGGCGGGCCGCGCGCACCGTCGTCGCCGCTGAAGTCCTTCACCCCGGCCAGCACGCCGTCCGCGGCAAGTGGCAGGAGCAGTTCCGGGTCCAGCTTGCTGTGCACGCAGACCGGCACGTCGTAGGCGAGCACCGGTACGTCGAGGGCGGCGGCGATGTCACGGAAGTGGCGGTCGATCTCGGTGTCGTGGGTGCGGGTGTAGAACGGCGCCGTGACGACGACGGCGGCGGCGCCTAGCGCCTGGGCCGCGCGGGCCCGCTCGATCGCGCGGCCGGTGGTGGTCTCGATCGCTCCGACGAGGACGGGTACCTGGCTTGCGGAGGCCGCCGTGACGATCTTGATGACCTCGTCCTGCCGGGCCGGCGTGACATAGGCGGTCTCGCCGGAGCTGCTGAGGGCGAACAGTCCGTCGGCCCCGCCGTCGAGGAGGTGTTCCACGACCCGTTCCGGAGAGAGCTGGTCGATCTCTCCGTCCGCGGTGAGCGGGGTGACGACGGGCGGGATCACTCCGGAGTAACGCGGAGTCCGGGCGGTCATGCGGTGCTCCTTGCGGACGGTACGGGGGTCGGGTCCCCGGTGGAGGGGGCGGGGTTCTGGGGGTGGACGCAGTGCCACCGGTGCTCGTCCGGGCCCGAGGTCCGGGCGGGAAAGGCCGTGGCGCAGGCGTCGTCCGCCTTCCAGCAGCGGGTGCGGAAGGGGCAGCCGGACGGCGGGTTGGTGGCCGAGGCACCGGTCCGGTGAGCACGATCCGTTCGGTGGTCTCCAGCAGGCTGGGGGTCGCGGAGAGCAGTGCCTCGGTGTACGGGTGCGCGGGGGTACCGGCGACGTCCTTCGCACGTCCCTCTTCGACGATCCGGCCGAGGTGGAGAACGGCGACGCGGTCGGCGGTGACCAGCGAGCCGCCGTGGAAGGTGGCGCCCTTGCGGAGTGCGGCCCGGTAGGTGGTGGCGTTGATCTTCTTCGGCATCTCGGTGGCGAGCGCGGGGCGGGCCACGAGCGTCGCCGGGTCGAGGTCCACGAGGCCCTCGAAGAGGTGCATGTTGGCGGCGTACGGGGTCGCGCCGGAGGTGATCACGGGGTCGAGGAGCGCATCGGGGGAGCGCATCGGGGAACGCGGGGTCGAGAGATGCGTGGGGCCCACTGGACCCGAACATAAGACGTCAGATGTCTGATGCCTTGATAGCGTGGGAACGTAGCTTGACAATCGAGAAGGGTCAAGAGGTGGGGAGTTCACACATGTCCGGTACGAGGCCCGGCCGGCAGCTGCTCCGGCAGGAGGTCGTCGAGGGCATCAAGCGCTACATCCTCGCGGAGCGACTCCGCCCCGGGGACCCGCTACCCACCGAGCCGGCCCTGTGCGAGGCGCTCGGCGCCAGCCGTTCCAGCGTCCGTGAGGCGGTCAAGATCCTCAACGCGCTGGACATCGTCGAGGTGCGTCACGGGCACGGCACCTATGTGGGCAGGCTGAGCCTGTCCGCCCTGGTGGAGAGCCTGACCTTTCGCGGACTGCTCTCCCCCGACGACGACTTCCAGGTGATGGCCGACCTCGTCGACGTACGCGAACTCTTCGAACGCGGAATGGCCGACCGGATCGTCTCGCTGCTCACCGCGGGGCAGCTCGACGCACTGGACGGCCTGGTCGCCACCATGCGCGAGACCGGCTCGCAGGACGGGCACGGCTTCGTCGAGGCGGACCGGGCATTCCACGCGCTGCTGGTGGCACCCCTGGGCAATGAGCTGATCGGCCAGCTCTCGATGGCCTTCTGGGACGTGTACGCGATCGTCGCCCCGCATCTGGACGGCTTCACGCACGCCGACGAGATGGCCACGATCACGGCGCACCAGAACATCGTGGACACCGCGCGGGCCGGGGACACACCCGGTTTCATGAAGGCGCTGGGTGAGCACTATGCCCCCGTCAGGCGCCGGATCTCCGAGGCGCGCGCCCGCGACGCCGGCCGGGACTGACCCACCCGCGGACCCTCCCGAGGCACCGGATTCCGGCCCCTCCGGCATCTCCCTCCTCCCGACAGGGGCCTTGATGCTTGCCGCGAGCGCTGTCCAGGGTCCGCGTGCCGCAGGACATCTGACGTCTTCTGTCCTAAGAGTCGGCGTTCAGTATCCCGGTCACACCCAGGAGGGCACCTCCATGCCGTTGACGGATCTCCCGCTCGCGGACTGCCGCACCTATCGGCCCGATTTGCCGGTTCCAGCCGGTTTCGATGCCTTCTGGTCCGACACTCTGAGCCAGGTCACCGCAGGCGGCCAGGATCCGGTGGAGAAGCCGGTGTACACCCCTGTCGACACCGGGCTCCCGCAGATCCGTACGTACGATGTGACATTGTCGGGCTTCGCCGGGCGACCGGTCCGCGGCTGGCTGCGTCTGCCGGCCGCGGCCATCGAACCGCTCGGCTGCGTCGTCGAGTTCCTGGGGTACGGGCGCGGACGCGGCCTCGCCCACGAGAACCTGCTCTGGGCGTCCGCCGGCCACGCACACCTCGTCATGGACACCCGCGGTCAGGGCTGGTCGGCCGCGGAGGGCGCCACTGCCGACACGGACGCCGGTGCGGCAGGCGCCGTCCCCGGCTTCCTCACCTGCGGCATCGAGAGCCCCGAAACGTACTACTACCGGCGGGTGTTCACCGACGCGGTGCGGTGCGTCGAGGCGATGCGCACCCATCCCGAGGTGGATCCGGGCCGGATCGTCGTCACCGGCGTCAGTCAGGGCGGCGGCATCGCGCTGGCGGTCTTCGGTCTCGTGCCGGGGCTGGCCGGGGTGATGCCGGACGTGCCGTTCCTCTGCAACTTCCGTCGGGCCGCGGAGATTTCGGGCCTTCCGCCGTACACCTGCTTCACCGCCTACAACCACTACGCGGGCCCCAAGGACGTACGGGTCTACCCGTTCAACGGGCACGAGGGCGGCGCGGCGTATCAGCAGCGGGAGCAACTGGCCTGGGTGCGCTCCCTGTTCGCAGGCCCGCCGCCGGGGCTGGCCGGCCATTGGTCCGCAAGGATGCAGCCCCCAAGGGATACGGCGACCCCAGCCTGCTCGTCGACCGCGTGACCGGCCGGATCTCCCTCTCCTACGCGGCCTCTGTGAGCCAGGGGTTCTTCGGCTCGGGCACCGGCAACGACGAGGCCGATCCGGACATCATCCAGGCCGACTACAGCTACTCCGACGACGACGGGCCGACCTGGGCCCATCGCCGTATCACCAAGCAGATCAAGGACCCTGCCTGGGCGGGCATGTTCGCGGCCTCCGGGGAGGGCATCCAGGTGCGGCACGGCGCGTACAAGGGCCGGCTGGTCCAGCAGTACGCCGTCCGCATCAACGGCGCCAACTACGCGGCCGGCGCCTACAGCGACGACCACGGCGAGACCTGGAAAATGGGCCACCCGGTCGGTCCCGGCGGCGACGAGAACAAGACCGTGGAGCTCTCGGACGGCAGGGTGGTGCTCAACAACCGTTCCAAGCCGTACCGGACGATCGCGTACTCCACCGACGGCGGGGTCGGCTACACCCCGTTCGTCCAGGACACACAGCTCACCGACCCGGCGAACAACGCCTCGGTGATGCGGTACGACCCCCATGCCGCGCCGTCGGATCCGCACTCGTCGTGGCTGCTGTTCAGCAACACCGAGGACCCGGCGGCACGGCGGAACCTCACGGTGAAGATGTCCTGCGACAACGGGAGGACCTGGCCGATCAGGAAGGCCGTCGACCCGGGCGCCGCCGCCGGCAGGCGTCCGGCAGGCGTCCGGTAGGCGTCCGGCAGCAGGACGGTGACCGTGACTCCGTGACCGGCCCGGACCTCCGGGTGTGCCCTGTGCCTACCGGAGGTGCGGCGCGCCCCGGGAGGCGCCGAGTGCACGGGGAACGGAGCGCCGAGTGCCCCGGGAACGGATGGCCGTACGTCTCCTTCCGGCACCGGACCGGGTGCACGGTGCGACGATGAGGACGGTCAGTACCTCCCGGAGCCGAGAACAGGTGGTAGCACCGTGGCAGTGACAGGGTTACGCATCGGGGTGGTCGGCGGCAGCATCGCCGGCTGCGCCGCGGCGATCGCGGGAGCCAGGGCCGGGGCGGACGTCAGCGTCCACGAGCGCAGCGGCGCGGCGTTGCAGGACCGGGGGTTCGGCATCGTCATCCCGCCGTCGCTGCACCGGGAACTGGTGACGGGCGGCTACCTGGGGCCGGACATGCCGACCGCGCCCGTGGCCACCCGTATCTGGCTCACCCGGGTGTCCGGTGGGCGGTCGTCGCGTGAGCTGGCCCGGCAGGAAGCCCCGGTGACATCGTGCAACTGGGGTTTGTTGTGGCGGGCGTTGCGGGCGAACGTCGGGGAGAGCGTCTACCGCCGCGGGCTGCCCGTCGACTCCGTCGGCCGGACCCCCTCCGGGCGGGCCCTGATCCGTACCGAGGACGGGGAGGAGGAGTACGACATCGTCGTCGGGGCGGACGGACACCGGTCCGTCACCCGCGGTCTGATCGCACCGGACGTCCGGCCGGTGCCCGCCGGGTATCTGGTGTGGCGGGGCACGATTCCGCTGAGCGCGCTCCGCGACCATCCGAAGCCGCTGGAACTCCTGCGGAGCTCCTGGATCACGCTGGGGTTCCCGGGCGGACACGGCGTCTTCTACCTGATTCCGGGGACCGTTCCCGGATCGCGGCTGCTGGCCTACGCCATCTACGGGTTTCCCCCGAAGCCGACGGAGTCTCAGGTCCCGGTCTCCACCGCGTATGTGCGGTACATCGCCGAGGAACACTTTCCGGCGGAGTGGGCCGACATCGTCGCCCGTGGTGAGCACGCTGCCCAGGCGCTCCACCCGGTCGCCGATTTCGTCGTCCCCCGGGCCGCCGAGGCGCCGTTCCTGCTGGCGGGCGACGCGGCGAGCGTCACCAGACCGCACACCGCCAGCGGCGCGGTCAAGGCGCTGGGGGACGCGCTGTGTCTGGAGCGGGCACTGCGCGGCTCCTCGTCGGCGGCCGAGGCGCTGGCCCGGTACGCCGACGAGCGCTCCGCCGAGGGGGCCCGCCTGGTGGAGCTGGGCCGCAGGCTGGGGCGCGAGCTGGTGGAGTGCACGCCCGACTGGCCGGCGATGGGGCCCGCCGACGTGGACGCGTGGAGCCGTGGCACATTGAACGGTGCCAGGAGCTATCTGTACGGCAGCATGCATCGACGATGACGGGTCCTGTCACCCCTCTTTCAGCGACCGGTGACGGGGCCTGTTGCCGCCTTTCAGTAGCTGGCGACAGGACCCCTTACCCCCTTTTTCAGCGGCCGGTGACGAGTCCTGTCGGCGGCCCTTTCAGTGGCCGGGCCGCGCGGGCGGAGACGCGACGGCGGTCAGCCGGGCCAGGTCCACGATCCGGCCGGCAGCCTCTGCCACGGCCGGGTCGTGGGTGGCGACCACCGTGATGCAGTTGCCCCGGTGGGTGTGTTCGGCGAGGAGGGCGGTCACCGCGATCACGGGGGCAATCACGGAAGGGTGACCGGGGCCGGCCGGGGCGAGCCAAAGCGGGCCGGGGCCGGGCAGGACGGGCCGGGGCGGGGCAGACCGGGGCGAGCTAAAGCGGGCCGGGCAGGAGCGGGCGAGCACCGATCGGAGCAGGGCGGGCGGGGGCAGGCCGGAGCGGGCCGGGGTGACCGGAGGGCGTGGAGCCCCGGCCCCGCCTCCCCTCAGCCCGTCGCGTACGCGGTCACAGGGCCGGACCCGGTTCGAGGCGGGTGCGGATGCCGTCGAAGTGGGTACGCATGGCCCGCACCGCGCGGTCTCCGTCGGCGGCCGCGACCGCTTCGACGATCTCGCGGTGCTGGGCACAGGTCGTCACGGGGTCCTGATGGTCGTCGTCGAGGTCTTCGCGCACCCGGTCCATGGCCGCCCAGAATGCGTCCAGCACCTCGCTGAGCAGGTGGTTGTCGAGCGAGGCGTAGAGCGCGAGGTGGAAGGCCCGGTCGGTGCCGCGCGCCACCCGGCCGCCGTCGCGGGCCTCGGCCTCCATCGCCGCGACGAGGCCGCGCAGCACTTCGAGGTCCTCGTCCGGGATGCCGGCCGTGACGGCGCCGACGAGTCCCGCCTCCAGTGCCTCCCGCACCTTCATCAGCTCGAAGAGCCCAGGCTCGCCCTGCCGGTGCCGGACAGCGGCCCGGAAGGCGAGCCCCTCGGCGAAGGGTGACAGGGAGAGCGACCCGACGAAGGTGCCGAAGCCGCGGCGGATCTCCACGACATTCACGGCCTGGAGCGCCTTCAGTGCCTCGCGCACCGACACCCGGCCGACCCCGAAGAGCTCCATCAGCTCCGCCTCGGTGGGCAACGCGGCACCGGGGGCGAGTCTGCGTTCCAGGATCAGTTCCTTGAGCCGGCGCTCTATGTCCTGAGCCATGGTGGGGCGCGCCACAACGTCCTCCTGAGGTGCCATTGCCCCTTGACCGGTCGCAGGAGCATCTGTTTAAGGTGAGGTCAGACATAGGACATCTTACGTCTCATGTCTTGATCCGTGCAGTCGTCCCGCGCGCATGGATCGGCGCATCAACCGAGCTGGAGCCCTCACCATGTCTCTGACCGCACCGCTGCACGGCGTCGTCCCGCCGGTCTGCACCCCGCTCGACTGCCGGGGGGAGGTCGACACCCCGTCCCTCACCCGCCTCGTCGAGCACCTCATCGGCGGTGGTGTGCACGGCCTGTTCGCACTCGGCTCCACCAGCGAGGTCGCGTACCTCACCGACGAGCAGCGCGCCACAACACTGGAAACCGTGGTCGATGTGACCGACGGCAGGGTTCCGGTGCTCGCCGGTGTCATCGACACCACCACCGCACGCGTCGTCGAGCACGCCAGGTCCGCCGCCGCACTGGGCGCGGACGCCCTGGTGGCGACCGCGCCGTTCTACACCCGCACCCACGGCAAGGAGATCGCCCAGCACTTCCGGCGGCTGGGCGCGGCGGTCGACCTGCCGCTGTTCGCGTACGACATCCCGGTCGCCGTGCACAGCAAGCTCTCCACCGCGCTGGTGCGCGAACTGGCCGAGGACGGCACACTGGCCGGCCTCAAGGACAGCAGCGGCGACGAGGGCGGACTGCGCCGACTGCTGGTGGAGCTGGGTGGCCGCGAGGGCCGCAAGGTCGGTCCCGCACCGCGGTTCAGCGTGCTCACGGGATCCGAACTCACCGTGGACGCTGCCCTGTTGGCCGGTGTCGACGGTGTCGTACCGGGCATCGGCAACGTCGACCCGGCCGGATATGTCCGGCTGTACGACGCCGCGCGGGCCGGAAACTGGGAGCTGGCCGCGAAGGAGCAGGAGCGGCTCGTCGAGCTGTTCGCCATGGTCGACGTCGGGCCCGAGGCGGACATGGGCCGCAGCTCCTCGGCGCTCGGCTCGTTCAAGGCGGCGCTCCAGCTGCTCGGCGTCATCGATTGCGGTGACACCGCCTTCCCGCAGATCCAGCTGAGTGCCGAATCCATCGCCCTGGTTTCCCGGCGCCTGCGCGCCGCCGGTCTGCCGCCCGTCCGATGAACGCCCCCTCGCAGCCGACGGCCGACGGTGCCGGAAGAGAGGCCGACGTCGCCCCGGTCCATGGCCGATGCACCCCGGTGACGTGGGTGGATGCCGCACCGCACTGAGCACCGGCCTCGCGGACCGCACCGGTCTCCCGGTGGCCTGCGACAACGACGTACGGGCCACGGCCGGTCCGGAACTGGCCGCGCTGCGCGCCCCGAAGACGGATCGCGGCTCGGCGGAAGCGGCCGGTCAGAGCCGTACGGCACCGCCCCCACACGGCCCGGACCCCTCGGTACCGAGCACACACGGCCCGGCCTCCTCAGTTCCGAGACCGAGCACACACGGCCCGGCCCCCTCGACACCGAGCACACACGGTCCGCACTCCTCGGCCCCGAGCACACATGGCGAGGCGGGCCGCGGGTCGTTGCCGTACGTGGCACGGAGCAGAGTCCTGGACATCGTCCGAGGGGTGCCGTGGCCCCGCCGCTGCACCGCCCGAACCCTGTCCGACGCGTTCCTGGACCGCTGGCGCGGCGCCTCGCAGAGCACCATGCGCCGCACCTCCCGGGGCGCGGCACCCGCCGGACGCAGCGGCGCCGACTCGCGGCGGCACTGCTCGGCGGCGAAGGCCAGGAACTCACCTCATCCGGTGGGGCGAGTCCCGGTGTTCAGCCCCGGTCTCGACACGGGCGCGCGTGGTCTCGTCCGCCGAGGTTTCCACCGCAATGGTCCTGCTCCGGTTTCACCGACCGCCACTGGTCTCGATATGGAACCTCGTCAGCGCAAACACGATCACGAGGTCGAGTGTCATCATCGGGATGGCCCACGCCGGGTAGTACGGAACGAACATGAACTGGGTGATCAGGCTGATCCCCGCTACCGCTGCGCCGGCCCCGCGACCCCAGCTCTTGTTTGCCAGGACTCCCAGGCCGGCAACAACGAGCGCCACTCCGACCACGAGGTGAATCACGCCCCAAGAGGTTAGGCCGAACCGGTAGGCGTAGTGGGACGAGGAGGAGAACAAGGTGTCCTTTGCGATGCCGGAAGCGCCCATAAGAATGCTGAGTGGCCCGCTGAGCATCAGCGCGGCCCCGGCGAACATGGACACACCGCTGACCTTTTCGCTGTCGGGCTCACCGTGCCCCAGCCGTGTCTTGTCCGGCATCGCTGCCATGGCCGTCGCCTTCCTGTACAGCGCGGTCACCGACGCACGCTGCCCGTGCGAGGCCGGCCACGCTCCCCTGCCAGGATCACCGCAATCCTTCGTCGCCGCGACTGCAAACCGCCGCTGAGGAGACAGCGGACGGAGGGTGATCGATGACATGCTCCTGCGGCTGCGGACCGGCGTCCCGTGGCGACGTCCACCCTCCCGGTTCGATGCCCTCACATCACTTCGAGCCGTGGCGGCCCGCTGCGACGAGCGGACCTACGTCTTTCACGGCACCGTGACGATCGCTGCCCTCCGCCCTCTGGCTGCATCGGTGAGCCGCCAGGCACGCTGCACCGCGGCCCGTGCCGGCGGCAAGTAGGAGACGGTGACGGCCGCGAGTAGAGGGCCCCACAGGACCAGCGGTTGGTAGAGGATGCCGACCACGAGGTCGCCCGCGTCCGTCATGTCATCGTGCGGGTATGTCCACCGCCAGGGAACATTGGCCCACATCACGGTCAGTGCCACCGCACCGAGGGCCGCTGGGACGACGGCGGCCATCGGACGCACGGTGCGCCTTCCGATGAGCGGTGTCCAGCGCGGCACGACCTCGCCCCAGGGCCGCACCAGACCGATCGTCGGAACGGCGAGAAGCTCGCAGACCACGCTCAGCGTCAGCATCCAGACCTTCGCGCCGAGCGTCTCGAAGGCCGCGAAGGTCTCGTCCAGGTAGCCGGCCGGACAGCCGAGCACCAGGACGATCCGCCGCAGCCCGCTCGGCAGTACAACCAATGCGGTCGGATGCGCGGCCCAGACCGCCCAACGGGGCGGCGGTGCAACGGAGTTTGCGGAAGTGGCGGCGGCCGGAGTGCTCATGCGGCTTTCGGCCGCCGGGAGCAGCACGCTCGGCGGCCGGCCGTCCTCGGTGAGGGTCATGCGCTCGCCGGTCTCCACCACGAGAGCGACCGGGCGGGCGAAGTCCTCGCCGTCGTCGCTCAGTTCAACACTGTTCGTGAACGTCGACGCTACCGACCGTCGGGCCCGAGCGGCTGGCCGATCGGCACGGGTTCGCGCACGTACTCAGTGCGAAGCCCCGAATCGGCCGATGGCATCCGCACAGAATGATGGGGCGGACCTGTGATGCGCCGCCTGCCTCTACGGATGCGCGGCAAGCCGCCGGACCGGACCGGTACCCGACCTGTGGGTCACGCGAGCGTGCGGGAGAACCGGTCGCATCGTGAGCAGCCGACGGGCAGACCGCCGGTCACGGCCGGTATCGGTGAATCCGTGCGCTGGGCAGGGACTACGCCCTGCCGGAGGTGAGGTTCTGCGGCCTGGGGAGCAACTACAAGTGGCAGCTGTCGGTCAGGGCCACGAGACGTTGAGCGGCACATCTCGGTGGAAGACGGCCATGGCCCGGCCGGGGCCGTTGTAGTCGTCGACGATCTTCATGTCGAAGCCGAGGCTGCGATGGAAGGCGATTGATCCGGTGTTCTCGATCGACGTGATCGCCTTCAACCGCCGTGCACCGTGACGTTCCGCTGCTTCGGCGAACGCCGTATAGAGACGACGCCCGAGACCGGTGCCACGGGCGTCGTCCCGCGTGGCGATCAGATGCACGTACCCGGTGCCGTCCGGGGTGACGAACCCGAAGACGTACCCCCTGATTCCGTCCTCGGCTCGGGCAACCAAGCAGGTGGAACCGAACTCCTGCACCAGCGCCCGCAGGTGCAGCGACCGGAGGTCGCGTTCGCCCCAGTAACGGGAGTGATCGGTCAGGACCTGATGGAAGTCGGCCACTGCGGCCGGTGCGATGTGTATCCCCATGACAACGATCATGGCAGGCGCCTCGGCCGTTGCATGCGAAGGCCCGCAGGGTGATCCCGCACCTGGCGCGGCCAGAGCGCCGACGGGTTCTTCGCCGACTCCGTGTGCCCCGGCGCACTCCTCACCGAGGCGGCGCGCGCCGTCCGGACCGGGGCGCCGCGCGCGGTGGCGGTGGCTGGTGTGGGCAGCGTTGCGGAAGCGGTCGCCGCAGCCCCTCCTCGTTCGCATCAGGGGGTGGCGGGGCAGTGCAGGGAGCCGGCGAGCAGCTCGATCATGCGGCTGTACCGGGCGGGGAAATCGACGTGGGCGGCGAGCAGCGCGGGGTCCTCCACGGCCGCGACGACGGTGGGGCCGGGATGGGCGAGCGGCCACAGCCCGGCGATGAGCACGATGGTCGCCGAGGCCAGTTCCTTCGCGGCCGCCTGGTCCAGTTCGGGCATGCGGGCGTGGATGATGCCGGCGAGCCGGTCGTTGTTGGCGAGCGCCCGGCGTTTGTAGGCGCGGACCGTCTCCACCGAGACCGCACGTTCCAATACGCCGGCCAGCACGCTCGCCAGCTCGCACATCACCGGCCGGGCGACGAGTGAGGCGGCGTAGGCGTCGGCGAAGTCGCGCACCGGCGACGCCGTCCCCGAGCCGTCGCCGTCAGCGGGCGCCAGTTCTGCCGGGAGTGTGTCCAGCCAGGCGCCGTACTCCCGATTGAGGAGTTCCAGGAAGACCGCCTCGCGGTTCTCGAAGTACCGCAGCACGTTCGAGGTGGCGATCCCCGCCTGTCGGCCGACGTCGCGCAGGGTGATGTCGGCGACCTGCGCCTTGTCCAGCAGTCGCTCGGCCGCGTTCAGGATCGACTGCCTGCGCAACTCCCGGTTCTCAGGGCTGCGTGCGCGGATGAACCCTTGCGTGGACTCCTTCATGCCGCTCTCTCCGCCTGCCTCGGTCGCTTCGCTCGCTGTCACGTTTCAGTCCAGGATAGCGACCGGCCCACATAAGAGAACGACATTCTGTTACGGTCGAAGAGGTTAAGAGAACGGCGTTCAGCTAACCGGCCGGACCGGATTCGGGAGGACATCGTGATCACTTTCGACAAGCTGCTGGTGGGCGGGGTCTGGACTGCCCCCGCCGCCTCCGGCACTGTGCAGGTCCGCTCCCCGCACGACCAGTCCCTGGTGGGCGTCGTACCGGAGGCCTCGTTCGCCGACGTCGACCGCGCCGTGGCAGCGGCCCGCGTGGCCTTCGACCACGGCCCCTGGCCGCGGCTGGCGCCCCAGGAGCGTCAGCGGGTGGTCGCACGGTTCAACGAGCTGCACTCCGCGCGTGCCGACGAGCTGGCCGCACTCATCACCTCGGAGAACGGCTCGGCGATCTGGTTCACCAGCCGGCTGCAGCGCAGCCTGAAAGACCAGAGCAACGACTTCATCGACATCGCGGCCGGCTTCGACTGGGAGGCCGAGCTGCCCGCACGGGGCGCCCACCGCACCGTGGTGCGCCGCGCCCCCGTCGGGGTCGTCGCCGCGGTGATCCCTTGGAACGCACCGCACCAGTCCGCCCTGGTCAAGATCATTCCCGCGCTGCTGGCAGGCTGCACGGTCATCCTCAAGCCGTCCCCCGAGACGGCGGTCGACGGCCTGCGGCTCGCCGAGATCCTGGTCGAGGCGGGCTTCCCCGAGGGCGTGGTCAGCGTGCTGCCCGCCGACCGCCAGGTCAGCGAATACCTGATCGCCCATCCCGGCGTCGACAAGGTCGCCTTCACAGGCTCCACCACGGCCGGGCGCCGCATCGCCGCCCTCGCCGGTGAGCAGTTCAAACGCGTCAGCCTGGAACTCGGCGGCAAGTCCGCCTCCCTCGTCCTGCCGGACGCGGACGTGCCCCAGGTCGCGGCGGGCCTGAAGGGCCTGTCGCTGGGCAACAACGGCGAGGCATGCATCGCCCACACCCGCATCCTGGCCCCGCGCAGCCGCTACGACGAGGTCGTCGACGCGATCGCCGCCATGATGCAGAGCATCACCGTGGGCGACCCCTCGGACCCGGCCACCTGGATCGGCCCCATGGTCAAGAAGGCGCAGCAGCAGCGCGTCCACTCCTACATCGAGGCCGGCATCGCCGAAGGCGCCCGCCTGGTGTCAGGCGGCCCCGGCGCACCGGACACCCCGGGCCTGGAGAAGGGCTTCTACGTACGCCCCACCCTCTTCGCCGACGTCACCAACTCCATGAAGATCGCCCAAGAGGAGATCTTCGGCCCGGTCCTGGCGGTCATCCCGTTCGACACCGAGGACGAGGCCGTCGCCATCGCCAACGACTCCCCCTACGGCCTGTCCGGCGGCGTGTGGACCGCCGACCCGGAGTACGGCCTTGAGGTGGCGCGCCGTATCCGCACCGGCACGTTCACCGTCAACGGCGCGCCCCGCGGCATGCGCGCCCCGTTCGGTGGCTTCAAGGCCAGTGGCTTCGGCCGCGAGTACGGCCCGGCGGGCCTGAGCGCCTACACCGAGTACCAGTCCATCGGCATGTGATCACCTGAGGCGCCAGGCACCCCGTAGCGGCGCGACGGCACCGGGCACCGAGGGCCGGGCACCGGGGGCCGACCTCGACCAGGCAGTCGCCCCGCTTCGCCTCGACGTCCTCCCGCAGCAAGAGTTGCTCGCGCCGGTCGGCGTACTCCTCGCTCGCGCTCGCGAACGGCGAGGACGACCGGCGTCTCGGGCGCGGCTTCCTTGAACCGGCGGGCCGGCGCGACCGCCTTCCCCGGCTCGGGCCGCGCCTTGATACGCATGCCGATCTGCTCGGAGAGGACCTTGTGGCGCTCCGCGCGGCTGGAGGGCTTCGAGTCGCGAAGTCTCCTTGCCGCCGCAGCCGATCACACCGGAAGAAGCACTTCACCGCCCAGCCCTCGGAGCGATCCCAGTCCCGTAGAGCCCGACTGTCAGTGCTGGGTGGAAGACTGCCCAGCATGATCGAACCGAACCCGAAAGCAGACCTTCTCCGCTACCTGCAAGAAGGCCGTGACGCCCTGCTGTGGAAGCTCGATGGGCTCTCGGAATACGGCATCCGCCGCCCGCTGACCCCCACGGGCACGAACCTGCTGGGGCTGGTCAAACACATCGCTGGCGTGGAGCTGGGGTACTTCGGCGACACGTTCGGGCGGCCGTTCTTCGGCGAGGAGCCGCCGCCCTGGTGGTATACGGAGGACCCAGAACCCAACGCGGACATGTGGGCCACCGAAGACGAGTCGCGCGACGACATCGTCGGGCTGTACCACCAGGCGTGGGAGCACTCCGACAACACGATCGCGACACTGCCGCTTGACGCGATCGGTCACGTCCCGTGGTGGCCGGAGGAACGGCGAGAGGTGACACTGCACCACATCCTGGTGCGCGTGATCTCCGATACCCAGCGGCACGCCGGCCACGCCGACATCGTGCGAGAGCTCGTCGACGGATCCGTCGGGTGCCTGGAGGGCAAGGACAGCCTGCCACCAGCAGATCAGGCATGGTGGGAGAAGTACCGGCGCCGACTGGAGCGCGTAGCGCGAGAAGTCGGCAACGGCTGACCCCGACCTGCTGCCGCCGACCACACCAGTTCCGGGGCCGGCCGTGCAGCCGCCCTTCGGACTCGGTGCCCGGGGAGGTGGGCGGTGGAGAGAGGTTCGTCCCCGAGGGCGAACGCCTCGGCTCCGTCAGGCAGTTCGAGCACTCCCACGAAGGTCCGTCATTTCGCAGGCCCGGTCGTGATCGCCCTCCGTTCCCGTCCAGTGCGACAGCGCGGCGTGGGGAACCACGATGAACGGGCCGCCCTCGGGCCCTTCCCGCGCACGGGCGGGAGCACGACGCCCTGGACGAGGACGTTGCCTCGCGTCTCCCCGCTCAAGCACACCGGCCTCAACTGCCCGAGCCGCTGCGCCTTTGCCGCGCGCCCACCGCGCGAGGGGCCGCGGCCCTTGCGCGACCGGGATCGGTCGAGCTGGACGATGACGAGAGCGGCGGCGAGGACGTGTAGTTGTCGTCGGTGCGCCGGTCGTGTCTTCAGTCTTCCCCGTGGTCGAGGGCGGCGACCTCGCGTACGGCCTCGGCGATGGCCGGGGACTCCTTCCTCAGGATCGCACCGTGGTTGCCGGCGACCTTCGCGCCGATCCGGATGTTCGCGTTGCGGGCGGTCACCGCGTCGAGACTGGCGCGTATCCGTTCCTGCTCGTCACCGCGGCTCCCGAAGGACGTTCCCGAAGCGACCACATACCGCACCGGGACGGTGATGTTGTCCAGCACGGGGCCGAGCTCGCGCTCGCGGGAGATCACGCCGATCTCGATGTTGCTGTCCGCCTGCTGTTCGGCCGTCATCCGCGGGGTCAGGCCCGTCGGGCGCAGCAGCGGCAGGAACCAGCCCAGCCGCCGGAACAGCTTCCGGATCCGCCGTTCCATGGCCTCGTCGAGCCAGTCGTACGGGAATGCGCCGTCGACCAGGACCGCACCCACGGCACGGTCCGGATTCCGGGCGGCCCAGTGCGCCGCGACGAACGCTCCGTAGGACCACCCCACCAGCAGCGCCCGGTCTGCACCCCTGGCCGCGAGGACGGCGTCGACGTCCCGGACGGCTGCCTCGAAGGAGTAGTCCGCCGAACGCTTCGATTTGCCGCGGGCCCGCTCGTCGTACGTGATGTGCCGCCACCCCGTCCCCAGTTCGGTGAGGACCCGCCGCCAGTACCCCTGGGTGGCGAACTGGCCGTTGAGGTAGACCACGGGGATGCCGGGACCGCCGGTGTCGGTGACGGCCAGGGCCGTATCGTCGACCGGCACCATGCCGGTCCACGTCGAACCGGTCGAGGAAGTGCGCTTCTTCGTCATGTGTTCCACCTGTTCGCGTGAGGCGTGGCCACGTTCGTCCCGGTTCGGTGCCCTCAGAGGCTGCGGGCGGTGATGTCGCCGTGGGAGGTGGTGGCGCGGATGTCGAGTTCGGCGGTGCCGTCGTTCTTGAGGGCGTTGCTGATGCGGCCGTGGTCGGTGCCGGCGTCCAGAGCGGCCGAGACGCCGGCGGCGGCACCGACCGAGATGTCGCCGGACTGGGTGCGGAGCACGACCGTGCCGCGCACGGCCTCGGTGATCCGGATGTCGCCCCTTTCGGTGCTGATCTCCGCGGGGCCGTTGAGCCGGCCGACCTCGACGTCGCCGTCGACCGCGATGAGGCGGACGCTCTCGGCCTCGTCGATCTTGATCTGGCGGTACGCGCCTTCGAAGGCGATGTCGCCGAGGCGGCCGACGCCGCGGAGCTCGGAGCCGGCGGTCTTGGCCTCGATGCGGGAGCCGGCGGGCAGTTGGACGGTGACCTCCAGGGATCCGGAGGGGCCGAAGAGCTGGTTCGTGGTTTCGGAGGTGTGGATCCGCAGGACGCCGTCGGCGTAGGCGACGGTGGTCCGCTCAGCGGCCTTGGTGTCGTGGCTCTTGGAGGGGTTGGTGGGCAGGACCTCGACGGTGGTGTCCGCACGGTTGGCGGCGATGAACTGGATGCGTCCGGCGGGGATGTCCAGGACGGCGGAGATCGGGGCGGGGGTGTCGAACTTCTGCATCGTGCTCTCCCGTGTTCGTTCGCTGTTTCCGACACCAGAAACGCTACGTTGCTTTCCATAACTCGACAACACACTTGTTGCATCGAAGTCACATATATGCAGGTGAGAGCAGAGAATCTGTTGCAATAACCTTCAGAACAACGCAACGAAGTCTCCTGCGATCATTGCAATGGAGTAGGGGGTGAACGCTATGGTGAGAGATCAGGGACCGCTACGAAGGATCACCGAGGAGATCGCGATGCCGGGAGGCAGGCTCACTCAGCAGGAACGTCGGCAGATCGCGCTGGGGCTGGCCGACAGCCTCCCCTACGCCGAGATCGCCCGACGCCTCGACCGTCCGACCTCGACGATCACACGGGAGGTGATGCGCAACGGCGGCCCCACCGCCTACCGGGCCGACCTGGCCCACCGCGCCACCGAACGCCGCGCCCAACGGCGCGGGCCCGCCTCTTCCCGAGCGGCAGGGTCGGTTCCCCAGCCGCATGGACGCGACGCCAAGGCTGTGGCCGAGTACGAGGAGACGCTCACCACGGTCCTCATGGCCACGGGCCTGCCCAAGATGATGGCCCGGGTGCTGACCTGCCTGTTCACCAGCGACGCGGGCAGCCTCACCGCGTCCGACCTCGTCCAGCGCCTCCAGGTCAGCCCGGCGTCCATCTCCAAAGCGATCGCCTTCCTGGAGAGCCAGAGCCTCGTCCGCCGAGAACGCGACGAACGCCGCCGCGACCGCTACGTCGTCGACGACGAACTCTTCTACCAGGCGACGATCGCCAGCGCCCGGTCCAACGACCAGCTCGTCGCCACCGCACGCCAGGGCGTCGCCGTCCTCGGCCCCGACACCCCGGCCGCCACCCGCCTGGAGAACGTCGCACGCTTCCTCGACTTCATCAGCGAAAGCGTCGTCCGCGCCGCCGAACAGGCCCGCGAAGTCCTCCACACCCAACCCGAGGCTTCACCGAGTGACGCCTCGACGACGCCGAGCGGCGCTCCTGACCGCGCTGCGGGTCCGGCCCCGGCTCCTCGCGCCGCCCGCTGGTCGGCGCGTGGGTGACGGCGGTTGCGGCGCCGGCCGGGACCTGGAGCGGTCCGATACCGAATCGCCGGTGCGGTGAGACGCCGGGCCCGTCCCACCGCACCGGGCCGCCTCAGGCCGTGATGCGCTCGAAGATCGCGGCGAGGCCCTGCCCGCCACCGATGCACATGGTCTCCAGGCCGTACCGGGCCTCGCGGCGGCACAGCTCGCGGGTCAGCGTGGCGAGGACACGGGCGCCGGTGGCGCCGACCGGGTGGCCGAGGGAGACGCCGGAGCCGTTGACGTTGATGCGCTGCTCATGGTCCGTGTCACCGAGGCCCAACTCCCTGGTGCAAGCGAGCACTTGGGCGGCGAACGCCTCGTTGATCTCGATCAGGTCGAGATCAACGAGGGTGAGCCCGGCGCGGTCGAGCGCGGCCAAGGTCGCCGGGACGGGGCCGATTCCCATCGTCGCGGCGGGCACCCCGGCGCGGGCGAAGGAGACCAGCCGGACCAGCGGGGTGAGGCCGAGACGTTCGGCGGTGGCCGCGCTGGTCACCAGGCAGGCCGCGGCCGCGTCGTTCTGACCGCTGGCGTTGCCCGCGGTGACGGTCGCCTCCGGGTCGGACTTCGCCATGATCGGGCGCAGCGCGGCAAGTTGTTCGGCGGTGGTGTCCGGGCGGGGGTGCTCGTCGGCGGTGACGACCGTCTCGCCCTTGCGGGTCCGCACCGTGACGGGGACGATCTCCGCGTCGTACCGCCCCTCCGCCGCGGCCCGGCCGGCGCGCTGCTGCGAGCGCAGGGCGAGGGCGTCCTGATCGGCGCGGCCGATGCCGTACGCACGGCGCAGGTTCTCGGCGGTCTCGATCATGCCGCCCGGTACGGGGTGGTTGACACCGCCCGCGGTGACCCTGCCCCGGGCCAGCGCGTCGTGGAGCTGGAGACCGGGGCCCTTGATGCCCCAGCGGCCGTCGTGCGTGTAGTACGGGGCGGCGCTCATCACGTCGACGCCGCCCGCGACGACGACCTCGCTGAAGCCGGCCCGGATCTGCATCGCCGCGTCGAGGACGGCTTGGAGGCCGGAGCCGCAGCGCCGGTCGATCTGGGCGCCGGTGACGGTCTCGGGCAACCCCGCGTCGAGGGCGGCGACCCGGCCGATGGCGGGGGCCTCGGCGGACGGGTAGGCGTGTCCGAGGATCACCTCGTCGACCGCGGCGGGGTCGATGCCGGTACGGGCGACGACCTCGGCGACGACGCGTGCGGCGAGCGCGGCCGGCGTCTGCTGTGCGAACACTCCGCCGAAACGGCCGATGGGAGTGCGCAACGGTTCACAGATGACGACATCGAGCTGCTGGTCGGGCACGGCGTGACCTTTCGGTGGCGAGGGCGTGTGCTGCCCTTCCGGTGGTGTATGCCGCCCTTCCGGTGGCGAGGGCGTGTGCCGCCGACCCTTGCACCCGGTGACTGAGCCGGTCCAATATCCAGTTCACCCTGGTTCAAGACGTGGCGCGTCTCAATGGCGGCTTGCGGTGGCTCGGTCCCCCACCCGGCCCGTCCGCCCCACCGGACCCGCCGCACCCGCCGGACCTGTCGGACCCGTCGGACCTGTCGGACCCGTCGGGGTGGGCGGACGGACCGGGGTGGGCAGGGCTTCCTCCGCCACCGCGAGCACTGTCCGGAGAGCGGCGGAGGGGGTGTCGGCCCGCCAGGCCAGCGCCGCTTGGAGCCGGATGGGCGGCCCGGACAGCGGCCGGTAGACGAGGCCGCTCTGCTGGATGTGCTGGACGGAGGTGACGGTGAGGGTGACACCGACTCCCGCGGCGACGAGCGCCAGGATGGTGTACGAGTCGGGCGCCTCCTGGACCACGCGCGGGTTGAACCCGGCGGCCTCGCAGGCCCCGACCATGGCGTCGCGCACGGTGGAGCCGGTGTTGGCGGGGAAGGAGACGAAGGGCTCCTCCGCCAGGACCCCGATAGGGACACTCTCCAGACGGGCGAGCGGGTGGTCGGAGGGCAGCGCGCACACCAGCTCCTCCTCGTCGATCACCCGGTACGCCACGCCCGGCTGGGTCACCGGCAGCCGGACGAACCCCAGGTCGAGCGAGCCGTCGGCGACCCGGTCGAGGGCGACATTGGCGTACGTCTGCCCCTTCATGACCAGTTCGAGCGCGGGGTGGGCGGCGCGTACGGCACGGGTGAGGAGCGGCAGCGTCTCATGGCTGGAGGCGCCCGCGAAGCCGATGGTGACCCGTCCGTACTCACCCCGGCCGGCCGCCTTCGCCGCACGCACCGCGGTGTCGAGGTCGTCGAGCACGGTCCGTACGGGCTGGAGGAAGGACTCGCCCGCGCTGGTGAGCCGCACGGACCGGGTGTTGCGTTCGAAGAGCTGGACGCCCAACTCCTTCTCCAGCTGCCGGATCTGCTGGCTCAGCGGCGGCTGGGCCATCTGCAGCCGTTTCGCGGCCCGCCCGAAGTGCAGTTCCTCCGCCACGGCGACGAACGCGGACAGATGACGCAGCTCCATGCCCGCTCCTCGATTCATTACTGGAACGTCTTGATGTGACCTTAATTTGGTATTGGACAGCAATCAATAGCCGCTGACACGGTGGGGCGACGCGCATACACAGGGCGCACGCAGAGCCGGAGGAGCACCGTGGCCACGACGGACCGGAAGGACAAGACGAGGTCGATGAAGGCCGCGATCGCCGCCTTCGTCCACGACGGTGGCACCGTCTGCCTCGAAGGCTTCACCCATCTCGTCCCCACCGCCGCGGGCCACGAGATCATCCGTCAGGGCCGCCGGGACCTCACCGTCGTCCGGATGACCGCGGACATCGTGGTGGACCAGATGGTCGCCGCGGGCTGTGTCTCGCGGCTGGTCTCCTCCTTCGTGGGCAACTCCTCCGCCGGGTCGCTCGGCGAGCTGCGGCGCCGCATCGAGAGGGGAGACCCTGCGCCGCTCGCCCTCGAGGAGTACAGCCACTACGGGATGATCTGCCGCTACCTCGCCGGCGCCCAGCGGCTGCCGTTCCACCCGCTGCGCAGCTACGGCGGCAGCGATCTGCCGTCCGTCAACAGCGCCCTGCGCAAGGTCACTTCGCCGTATCCGGGCCCGGACGGCGAGGCCGAGGAGATCTATGTCGTACCTCCGGTCAACCCGGATGTGACGATCATCCACGCCCAGCGCGCCGACCGCAGCGGCAACACCCAGATGTGGGGCCTGACCGGCATCCAGGCCGAGGCGGTGTACGCGGCGGACAAGGCGGTCGTCGTCGTGGAGGAGATCGTCGACGACGAGGTGATCCGTTCGGACCCGAACCGCACGCTCGTCCCCGCCCACGCGGTCGACGCGGTCGTCCTCTGCCCGCGCGGCGCCCACCCCTCCTTCGCCCAGGGGTACTACGACCGGGACAACGCCTTCTACCGGGCCTGGTCGCACATCAGCAAGGATCCGCAGCGCCTGCAGGAGTGGTTGGACGAATGGGTGCGCGGGACGGCCGATCACGCCGAGTACGTCGACAGACTCGGCGAGGACTTCTGGGCGGGGCTGGCTGTCGGCGAGGCGCTGAGCCGCCCGGTGAACTACGGACGGCGTCTGTGAGTACGGCGCAAGCAGGTACGGCAGACCCCGACGAGGCAGACCTCAGCACGGCAGACCCGACGGCAGACCTCAGCACGACGAACCCCGGCACGAGGGCTGCGACGACGGAATCGGGACGCACGAAGGAGCGGACCATGACCACCACCGCACCGGACACCATCACCTCGTCGGAGCTGCTCTCCGTCGTCGCGTCCCGCGAACTGGCCGCGCACCGGACGGTGTTCGCCGGGATCGGCCTGCCGACCCTCGCCACCGAGCTGGCACATCTGACCGTCGCGCCGGAAATCGAGGTCGTGTACGAGTCCGGGGTCTGCGGCGCCCATCCCTCGCATCTTCCGGAGACCATCGCCGACGCGGTGCTGATCACCGGGGCCGAGGCGGTGCTCTCGATGCCCGCGCTCTTCGGCTGCGTCCTGCAGGGCGGCCACATCGACGTGGGGTTCCTCGGCGCAGCGCAGATCGATCGCTGGGGCAACCTCAACACATCCGTGATCGGCGACTGGGACAGCCCGTCGGTCCGGCTGCCCGGATCCGGCGGCGGCATCGAGGTGATGGCCAACTCCCGCGAGGTCTTCGTGGTGATGCGCCGCCACAATCCGCGCTCCTTCACCGGCACCCTCGACTTCTGCACCACTCCCGGACCCGACCGTGCGCTGGCCGAGGGCATCCGCCCGCTGGGCGCCGGTGTCACCCGGGTCATCACCGAACTGGGCATCCTGGCCCGCGCGGGCGTCGGCGAGGAGCTGCGGCTGGTCGCCGTCCACCCCGGCGTCACCGTCGAACAGGTGCGGGCGGCCACCGGCTGGGACCTGAAGGTCGCCGACACGGTCGGGACCGTACCGCCGCCGACCGCGGCCGAACTCCGGCTGCTGCGCGAGGACGTGGACCCGGACCGCGTCTATCTTCGCTGAGACGGATCACATGTCACCCCCCGAGAGGACCGCAACCGCCATGCGTATCAGGATCGTCGGCGCCGGGGCCATGGGCCGCGGCATCGCCCAGTGGGCGGCAACCGCCGGACACACCGTCGAGCTGTGCGACGTACGCACGGAGGCGGTGACAGCCGCCGTGGAGTTCGTACGGTCCATGCTCGAACGGGCCGTGCAGAAGGGCAGGATGTCCGCCGAGGGCTCCGCCGCCGCCCTGGACCGGCTGATCCCGCTCGACGACCCGTGGGCAGGGGGACCGGACGTCGAACTGGTCATCGAAGCCGTGCGGGAGGACCTCGACACCAAGACGGAGGTCTTCGTCCGACTGGAGCAGGCGCTGCCCGCGACGGCGGTCTTCGCCACCAACACCTCGTCCCTGTCGGTCACCCGGATCGCCGCGGCGCTGAAGGACCCGACCCGCCTGGCCGGGCTGCACTTCTTCAACCCGGTTCCGCTGATGAAGATCGTCGAGATCGTGCCGGGCGCGGCCACCCGCCCGGAGATCCTGCCGGCCCTCACCGCACTCGTCGAGAGCTGCGGACACCGCGCGGTCACGGTCGCCGACACCCCCGGCTTCCTGGTCAACCACGCCGGCCGCGGTCTGGTCACCGAGGCGTTGGCGCTGCTGGAGGAGACGGTCACCGACCCGGCGGGCATCGACCGGATCGCCCGTGACGTGCTCGGCCTGCGGATGGGACCGTTCGAGCTGATGGACCTCACCGGTCTGGATGTGACGGCCGCGGTGATCGACTCGATCTGGCAGGGATTCCGGTACGCGGACCGGCTCCGCCCCTCCTACCTCACCCCGAACCGGGTGGCCGCCGGACTGCACGGCCGCAAGACCGGACGAGGCTGGTTCGACCACGGCCCCGAGGCGCCCGCCCCGGCCCCGGAACCGCCGGTCACGGGCGACGTGGACCGCCCGGTGTTCGTCCACGGCGCCGCGCCGCAGAACCAGGACGCGGCCGCGCTGCGTGCGGCGCTGACCGCCGCAGGCGCCGTCGTCGAGACCGGTGCGGAGCCGTCCGCCGATGCCGTCGTCCTGGTTCCGGTCTGGGGCACCACGGTGGCCTCGGAGGTCGCCGCGCACGGGCTGCCGGCCGGGCGCACCTTCGGCGTGGACCCGCTGCTTCCGGTCGGCCGGCGGCGGGTGCTGGCCGTGACCCCGGCGGCGGACCCGGCCGCCGCGCGCGACGCCCGCGCGGTGCTGGCAAGGGCAGGCGGGGACGGAGACGGGCCCTGCGCGGTCTCGGTGGTCCGGGACACGGCGGGCTCGGTCGCGCAGCGGCTGCTCGCCTCGATCGTGTCGGTCGCGGCATCGATCGCGGAACGTTCCCTCGCCGCCCCCGCCGATATCGACCTGGCCGTCACGGCCGGGCTCGGCTACCCCGTCGGTCCGCTGGCCTGGGGCGACCGGATCGGCGCCGCGCGGATGCTGGAACTGCACCGGGCGCTGCACCGCACGACGGGCGACCCCCGCCACCGCCCGAGCCGCTGGGTCACCGAACGCGCCCAGCTCGGTCTCCCGCTGACAGCCCAGGGGACATCCCCCGCCGACTGCACGGCCCGCACCGCGCCGTCGTAACAACGAGACGGGGTCTGCCCGGGTCCGGCCACGGCCCCGGGCAGACCCCGACAGGCTCCGGCAGATCCGGCCACAGCCCCGGCGGGTCCCAACAAGTCCCGGCCGACCGGCTCCGACGAGTCCTGCGGCCCCGGGCGGCCCCCGGTGCGTCCGCGACGGCTCGGAGACCGTGGCCACGTCCGTTTCGTACAAGACCCGGGGCGGTGACCGGCCTACGGTCGGAGCATGACACCACGCATGGACGCGATCGGCATCATCACCGCGGATCTGGCCGCATCGCTCACCTTCTACCGCCGGCTCGGCCTCGACATCCCCGCCGACGCGGAATCCGCACCCCACGTCGAAGTGACCCTCCCGGGCGGGCAACGCCTGCTGTGGGACACCGAAGAGGTCACCCGGTCGTTCGACCCCGAATGGACCCCGCCGCGCGGCGGGGAACGTCTCGGGCTCGCGTTTCTCTGCGACAGCCCGGCAGAGGTGGACGCGGTGTACGACGATCTGACCGGCGCCGGGTACCGGGGACATCTGAAGCCGTGGGACGCGGTGTGGGGGCAGCGTTACGCGGTGGTCCTCGACCCGGACGGCTGCGCGGTGTCGCTGTTCGCAGGCAACGGCGGCTGAGTCCGGAGCGTCCGTCCGGCCCGTTACGGGGGCGGCGTGAGGTAGGCGGTCAGGGTGGTCCCGGCCAGGTCGCGCATCTCCCGCGCGAGATGGGCCTGGTCGGTGCAGCCCGCTTCGACCGCCGCCTCGGCGTACGGCTTCCCGGACCGGGCGAGCGCGAGCGCGCGCTGGAGCCGCAGGACCCTGGCGAGCGTCTTGGGCCCGTAGCCGAAGGCCGCCAGTGAACGGCGGTGCAGCTGGCGGGCGCCGAGGCCGACCGCCAGCGCGGTGTCGGCGACGGACCGGCCACCGCCCAACTGTGCGGCGACGGACCGCATCAGCGGGTCCGGCGGTGCGGTACCCGCCGCCCGCCGCAGGGCGACGGCCTCCAGTGCGGCGGCGGGATCGGGGGCTTCGGCGAGGCGCTCGGTGAGTACGCGGACCAGCGCGCCGGGCCACAGGTCCGCGAGGGCGACCCGGCGGTCGCGCAGTTCGTGCGCCGGTACGCCGAGGAGCGCGGGAGCCGTGCCCGGCGCGAAGCGGATCCCCGCGTACTGCCCACCGGTCCCGGCGGCCGACGTCCCGGCGTGGGTGTCGGGGCCCGCGACGAGCAGCCGTCCGCCGATCCAGAGCAGGTCCATGCACCCGTCGGGCAGCACCGGGTGGACCGCCCCTTCCGGCACACTCAGCGTCCACACGGTCGCACCGTCGAAGCGCGACACCCACTCTTCGTACCTGGCGCCCATGCCCCACACGCTAGTCTCGTCCTCATCTCGTCGGAGAACGGAATCGGCTTCCCGGGGGCAGGTCATGACAGCACTCATGGAGTTCACCACCGACAGCGGCGCGACGGTCACGGTCGAGGTCGACCGTCATACGCCGGGTGCGCATCTGGTCGCGTTGGGCGACGACAACACCCTGGCCAGGGCGGGCCGCACGTTCGACAGCGCTCTCACGGGAATCCGTTCGGCCGCCGAGTCCGCGCTCGCCGTGTTCCGGGACGGCGCTCTCAAACCGGACGGTGTGGAGCTGGAATTCGGGGTGAAGATCACCGCGGAGGCCGGGGCCGTGATCGCCAAGAGCGCGGTCGAAGGCCACCTCGTGGTCAAGCTGTCCTGGTCCCCCGGAGCGGCATCGGAGACACCAGCTGTTCCCGCGCCTCCCGCGCCTCCGGCAGCCGCCCCCGCACCGGCCCCACCCGCCCCGGCCTCGGCCCCGCCGCCCGCCGGGTAGCCGGCGGCATCCTCAGCCCTCGGACGTGTTGTCCGGCTCGCCGGAATCCGGCTTGCCGGAGTTCGGTCCGTCCGACTCCTTCTCCTTGTCGCGGCTCGGCTGCAGCCTGGACTTCACGTCCTCCGGAGGAAGGAACCTCGACCAGCGCTCCGGGAACTCGGACGGCATATAGGGACTCTCGCCGCAGTCGTCATCGTCGTCATCATCGTCGTCGTCGTCCCAGTCCCCGTCCCCGTCCCGGTTCTCCGCCTGCGTCCTCGCGACGAACTCCGCGGCCTGGGCCGCCCGTACCCGGTCATTGGCCGCACGCGCCGCGGCCGTCGCCAGCGACGGCCACACCCGGTCGATGGCCGCGTTGACCGCCGCTCCCACCAGCACCGCAAACGCGGAGATCCCGATCCACAGCAGGACGGCGATCGGGGCGGCCAACGAGCCGTAGATCGTGGGGCCCTCGACCGTACTGGTGAGATAGATCCGCAGCAGGAAGCTGCCGAGCACCCACATCGCGAGCGCCACCAGCGCCCCCGGCATGTCCTCGATCCACGGCGAGCGGACCGGTACGGACACGTGGTAGAGCGTCGTCAGGAACGCGATCGACAGCAGGATCACCAGCGGCCAATACAGCACGCTTATGAGCTCGGTGCCCCACGGGATGAACTCCACGACCCGGTCCGGGCCGACCACGAGCAGCGGCAGCACCACCGCACCGAGCAGCAGCGCGACGACGTACAGCAGGAAGGAGAGCAGCCGCGTCTTGACGATGCCGCGCTGGCCGTCGAGGCCGTACATCACCGTGATCGTGTCGATGAAGACGTTGACCGCGCGGGAGCCGGACCAGAGGGCGATCGCGAAGCCGATCGAGATGACATCGGGCCGGGCGCCGGTGGTGACGTCCGCCAGGAGCGGTTTGGCGAAGTCGTTCACGCCCCGCTCGCTGAGCACCGTCTGCGCGGCGTTGAGGATGTTGCGCTCGATGGAGGCGACCGTGGTGGTGCTGGTCCACTCGTCGACGTATCCGAGCAGCCCGATCAGCCCGAGCAGCAGCGGAGGCAGGGACAGCAGGGTGAAGAACGCCGCCTCGGCCGCGAGTCCCAGAATGCGGTACTCCATGCACGAGTTGACGGTGTCCTTGAGCAACTGCCAGACCATCTGCCGCTTGGACACGTTGCGGTAGAGGACTCTGGCCCGGTGGAGCCGCCCCGATGGCCGCTCGGGTGTTTCATTTGCTGCCTGCACATCCTTACCGTATCGGCATGGCAGCCACCACCCACACAGTGTTCAACCAGGTACCGCCGCTGGTCGGCTACGACGTCTTCGCCGCCGACCTCGCGCTCACCGAGGCGGTACGACGTCACCTGCCGGCCGAGCTGCTCGCCGAGGCCCGGGGCGAGCTCGGCGAACTCGGCAGATCCGCGGGCTCCGCGCAGGTGCAGGCCTGGGGCGCGCAGGCGAACGAGAATCCGCCGGTGCTGCGCACCCACGACCGGTACGGAAATCGCATCGACGAGGTGGAGTTCCATCCGGCCTGGCACCGGTTGCTGGGTCACGCGGTCACCGCGGGCCTGACCGACGCCTGGGGCAGGCCCGGCGGCCATGTGCGGCGGGCGGCCGGCTTCCTGGTGTGGACGCAGGCCGAGGCGGGGCACGGCTGCCCGCTGTCGATGACGCACGCGGCGGTGCCGGCGCTGCGCACCGATCCGGCGCTGGCCGCCGAGTGGGAGCCGCTGCTGACCTCGACGGTGTACGAGCGGGGGCTGCGGCCCGCCGCGCAGAAGGCCGGTGTGCTCTTCGGGATGGGCATGACGGAGAAGCAGGGCGGCACGGACGTACGGTCCAACACGACGCGGGCCGAGCCCCTGTCCGCGGCGGGCGAGTACCTGCTCACCGGCCACAAGTGGTTCTGCTCGGCGCCGATGTCCGACGGGTTCCTGGTGCTGGCGCAGGCGCCCGGCGGGCTGACGTGTTTCCTGCTCCCCCGGGTGCTGCCCGACGGCACCCGCAACCCGTTCGCGATCCAGCGGCTGAAGGACAAGCTGGGCAATCGGTCGAATGCGTCGGGCGAGGTCGAGTTCGACGGGACCTGGGCCCGCCGCGTCGGCGACGAGGGGCGCGGGGTGCGCACCATCATCGAGATGGTGGCGGCGACCCGGGTGGACTGCGTGGTCGGGTCGGCGGCGCTGATGCGGCAGGCGGTGGCGCAGGCGATCCACCACTGCACGTACCGCAGCGCGTTCGGCGGGGTGCTGATCGAGAAGCCGCTGATGCGCAATGTACTGGCCGACCTGGCGCTGGAGTCGGAGGCGGCGACGGTGCTGGCGCTGCGGCTGGCGGCGGCGTACGACGCGGGTACCGAGAGTGAGCAGGCGTTTCTCCGGATCGCGGTGCCGACGGCGAAGTACTGGGTGACGAAGCGGTGCGCACCGGTGGTGGGTGAGGCGCTGGAGTGTCTCGGCGGCAACGGCTACGTCGAGGAGTCCGGGATGCCGCGGCTGCTGCGGGAGGCTCCGCTCAACTCGATCTGGGAGGGCTCGGGGAATGTGCAGGCGCTGGACGTCCTGCGGGCGCTGCAGCGCGAGCCGGGGGCGCTGGACGCGTTCCTCCGGGAGATCGGCGGGTCGCGCGGCGCCGACCACCGGCTGGACGCGGCGGTCAAGGACATGCTGACGGAGTTCGCGGATCTGACCGGGATCGAGGCACGGGCCCGCAGGCTGGTCGAGCGGATGGCTCTGGTGCTGCAGGGCTCGCTGCTGGTGCGCTGGGCGCCGCCGGAGGTCGCCGACGCGTTCTGTGCGTCGCGTCTGGGCGGGGACTGGGGCGCCGCCTTCGGGACGCTGCCGCACAGCCTCGATCTGGCGTCGGTGGTGGAACGGGCGCGGCCCGTCGAGCGTTAGCCGCCCGTGCAGCGACGGAGGGTGGTGCTGCGCCGACACGGCACCACCCTCCATGCTGGGCACATCGAGCGGCGGGGCACAGGCTCCGCCGTACGGTGTTCCGTCACTCTCGTACGGACCCGCACCCCCTCGCCAGAGTTGCAAAGGGTTGCAACCATTGTGTGGAGTGCGCGCTATCGGCCCCCTCGTAACCGGCAGGATGGGGCCTCGGACCTTCGAGCCGGCTCTGGCATCTGGGGGGAATGAGTGGAGACAAGCGCCGCCGGGGTGACGCGATCGGCCGTCCCGGAGTCCGTCCGGGCCCTGCGCCTGACCCACCGGGCCAGGGAGGCCAGGCTCGCGGGCGAGCATTCACCGGTCGCCCCGCGGGCGGAGATCAGCGCCTCGTGGGACCGGGCGCTGCGCAGCGGTGTCGATCCGGACCAGTCCACCGAGAGTGTGCTGCTGGAGATGGACGAGATCGAGCACCGGCGCAGGACCTCGACGCTGAGCGAGGTGATGCCGCTGCTGGACGAGTGCCTGGTCTCGCTCGCGGACGCCGCCCAGCAGATCGTGGTGGTCACCGATGTGGAGGGCCGGGTGCTGTGGCGCCGGGGCAACACGGGGGTGCTGCGCCGGGCGGACGGCATCTGCCTGGCGGAGGGCGCGGCCTGGGCGGAGGCGGACACGGGGACGAACGCGATCGGTACGGCGCTCGTCTCGCGCACACCGGTCCAGGTCCACTCGTCGGAGCACTTCGTGCGCAGTCTGCACCACTGGACATGCGCGGCGGCCCCGGTCCGTGATCCGCGGGACAGCCGGCTGATCGGCATCGTCGACATCAGCGGGCCGGCGTCGACGTTCCATCCGGCCTCGCTCGCCCTGGTCGGTTCGGTCGCCAAGCTGGCCGAGAGCGAGATCAGGAACCGGCATCTGCAGGCGATCGACCGGCTGCGTGCGGTGGCCGCGCCGCTGCTGTGCCGGCTGGGCGGACGGGCGCTGGCGGTGGACGCCCACGGCTGGCTCGCCGCGGTGACGGGCATGCCGCCGGTCGACCGGCTGCCGCTGCCGAAGTCGTTGCGGCCGGGCCCGGTGTGGCTGCCGTCGCTCGGCATGTGCCAGGTCGAGCCGCTGCACGGCGGCTGGCTGGTGCGGGTCACCGACGGACCGGCGGAGGGGCCGCAGCGGAGGGTGGTGCTGGATCTGAGCCGGCCGCGCGGCCTCACGGTCAATGTGGTGGGCGCGGTGGATACGTGGACGCAGCGGCTCTCGCCGCGCCATGCGGAGCTGCTGTACACCCTGGCGCTGCACCGCGAGGGGCGTACGGCTTCGGAGCTGGCGGAGGACGTCTTCGGCGACGCGACCCGGACGGTGACGGTGCGGGCTGAGATCTCGCGGATTCGCCGCCATCTCGCGGAGGTGCTCGCGCATCGCCCGTACCGTTTCGGCGAGGGAGTCGAGGTCGAGGTGATCCACCCGGATCACCCGGCCGATCTGCTGCCGCGCTCGACGGCTCCGGCGGTGGCCGAGGCGCGCAGGACCTTGTCCGCTTCCGCGTAGGGCCTTCCCCGCCGCTCGCGAACGGTCCCGGGGCCGCTTGCGGACAGAGCCGGGACCGCTGCTGGGCGGAGCCGAGGCCGCTGGTGGGCGGAGCTGGGACCGCTTGCGGACAGAGCCGGGACCGCTGCTGGGCGGAGCCGGAGCCGCTGGTGGGCGGAGCTGGGACCGCTGGTGGCCGGTCCCACCCGTCCGGGCCGCGGGACCGGCTTTGGTCCGGGACGTGCGGCATGGTTCCCTGGCACTCATGAGCAACCCCGCACCCGCCGCCGACGCCACCACCGAGGTGACCGTCTGGTCCCTGGAACAGACCTCCCCCGACGATCTGCGCCCTGCCGCGGTCCCGGAGGGCGATGTACGGATCGTGCGGGCGGGGGTGCCGCTGCCCGAGTTCAGCCGGTTCCTGTACACGGCGGTCGGCGGTGACATCCGGTGGACGGACCGGCTCTCGATGACGTACGCGCAGTGGCAGGAGGCCCTGGACCGGCCCGGGGCGGAGACCTGGGTGGCGTACGCGAACGGCACCCCGGCCGGATACATCGAGCTGGACCCGCAGGACGACGGCATGGTCGAGATCATGTACTTCGGGCTGATACCGGCCTTCCGGGGGCGCCGGATCGGCGGCCATCTGCTGTCGTACGGGGTCGCCCGCGCCTGGGACCTGGCGGAGCGCTGGCCGGAGCGGACGCCGACGAAGCGGGTGTGGCTGCACACCTGCTCCAAGGACGGTCCGCACGCCATGGACAACTATCTGCGGCGCGGCTTCCGGCTCTTCGACACGAAGGTGGAGCTGGAGCCCGAGGCGGCGACGCCGGGGCCGTGGCCGGGGGCACAGCGGTAGTACGCCGCCGACGGGGCGGCAGCCTCCGGCGACAGATGGGGTGATTGCGGCCATTACGGGCGGCCCGACCCGAAGGCGTGGAGTGTCGGACACCACGCCGTCTCGCATCACGGGACACTCTCGTCCACATCATGGATAGTGGTGGACTGCTCGGAGATTCGCGTGACACGCTTCCGTCATGTCTGGAACTGGAATTGCCTTGGTGAGTCGACGCCACGTCGATCTCGGCCGCATGTCCAGCGCCATCTGTCCGGCGAGCTGAGAGTCCCAGCACCGCCGCGTTCCCCCTTTTCTCTGCCATCCCTGCGCACCGCCGCGCCTCAGCGCGAGTGTGCAGCTCAGAGCCGCCCTCCTGCAGTCCCGAAGGACGTACTGTCATGGCCGCTACCCCGGAACAGCCTGCGACCACCACGCCCCGCCGCAAGGCCGGACGCCACCGTGGCGAAGGCCAGTGGGCCGTGGGGCACCACACTCCGCTCAACGGCAATGAGCAGTTCAAGAAGGACGATGACGGTCTCAATGTGCGGACACGCATTGAGACGATCTACGCCAAGCGCGGTTTCGACTCGATCGACCCCAACGACCTTCGTGGACGCATGCGTTGGTGGGGTCTGTACACCCAGCGCAAGCCCGGCATCGACGGCGGCAAGACCGCGGTCCTGGAACCGGAGGAGCTGGACGACACGTACTTCATGCTGCGCGTCCGCATCGACGGCGGCCGGCTGACCACCACGCAGCTGCGGGTCATCGGCGAGATCTCGCAGGAGTACGCACGCGGCACCGCGGACATCACCGATCGGCAGAACATCCAGCTGCACTGGATCCGTATCGAGGACGTCCCGGCGATCTGGGAGAAGCTGGAGGCCGTCGGGCTCTCCACCACCGAGGCCTGCGGTGACTGCCCCCGTGTGATCATCGGCTCCCCCGTGGCGGGTATCGCCGCCGACGAGATCGTCGACGGCACCCCCGCCGTCGACGAGATCCACGACCGCTACATCGGCAACAAGGAATTCTCCAACCTGCCGCGCAAGTTCAAGACCGCGATCTCCGGCTCGCCGGTGCAGGACGTGGTGCACGAGATCAACGACATCGCGTTCGTCGGCGTGGTCCACCCCGAGCACGGTCCGGGCTTCGACGTCTGGGTCGGAGGCGGTCTCTCCACCAACCCGCGGCTCGCCGAGCGGCTGGGTGCCTGGGTGCCGCTCGACGAGGTCCCGGACGTCTGGGCCGGAGTCGTCGGCATCTTCCGCGACTACGGGTACCGGCGGCTGCGAACCCGCGCCCGTCTGAAGTTCCTGATGGCCGACTGGGGTCCCGCGAAGTTCCGCCAGGTCCTGGAGGACGAGTACCTCAAGCGCCCGCTGGTCGACGGGCCCGCACCCGAGCAGCCCAGCAGCCGCTGGCGCGACCACGTGGGTGTGCACCAGCAGCAGGACGGCCGTTTCTACGTCGGTTTCGCACCCAGGGTCGGCCGCGTGGACGGCTCCACACTCGCCAAGATCGCCGACCTGGCCGCCGCACACGGCTCGGACCGGCTGCGCACCACCGTCGAGCAGAAGATGCTCGTCCTCGACGTGGCGCAGGACCGGGTGGACTCCCTCGTCGCCGGGTTGGAGGCGCTCGGCTTCCAGGTGAACCCGTCGCCGTTCCGGCGCGGCACCATGGCCTGCACCGGCATCGAGTTCTGCAAGCTGGCGATCGTCGAGACGAAGGCACGCGGCGCCGCGCTCATCGACGAACTGGAGCGCCGCCTGCCGGACTTCGACGAGCCGCTCACCATCAACATCAACGGCTGCCCCAACGCCTGCGCCCGCATCCAGACCGCCGACATCGGTCTCAAGGGCCAGCTCGTCCTCGACGCCGACGGCAACCAGGTCGAGGGCTACCAGGTGCACCTGGGCGGCGCCCTGGGCCTGGAGGCCGGGTTCGGCCGCAAGGTCCGCGGCCTGAAGGTCACTTCGGCCGAACTGCCCGACTACGTGGAGCGGGTCCTGAGCCGCTTCCAGGAGGAGCGCGAGGACGGCGAGCGGTTCGCGACCTGGGCGGCGCGGGCCGGTGCGGAGTCGCTGTCATGAGCGAACGCGCCGCGCCGTTCTACTGCCCCTACTGCGGCGACGAGGACCTGCGCCCGCACGAGGGCGGCCACGGCGCCTGGGAATGCGCTTCCTGCAACCGCGCGTTCCGGCTCGGGTTCCTGGGCCTGCTGACCCGGGGGCTGCGGCGCAACGACGGTGAGGGGGACGGGACATGACGGGCACTCTGCGGGGGGAACCCACGGCGGAGGAGCTGGAGCGGCTGGCCGTGCGGGCGGGCCGGGAGCTGGCGGACGCCTCCGCGCCGGACATCCTGCGGTGGGCGGCCGACACCTTCGGCAGCAGGTTCTGCGTCACCTCGTCCATGGAGGACGCGGTCGTCGCCCACCTCGCCTCGCGCGTCCTTCCCGGCGTCGACGTGGTCTTCCTCGACACCGGCTACCACTTCCCCGAGACGATCGGCACCCGCGACGCGGTCGAAGCCGTGATGGACGTCCATGTCATCACGCTCACCCCGCGCCGGACCGTGGCCGAGCAGGACGCCGCGTACGGGCCGAAGCTGCACGACCGCGACCCCGACCTGTGCTGCAGGCTGCGGAAGGCCGAACCCCTTGAGGAGGGGCTGACTTCGTACCTGGCCTGGGCGACCGGGCTGCGCCGCGACGAGTCCCCCACCCGGGCGAACACCCCGGTCGTCGGCTGGGACGAGAAGCGGCACAAGATCAAGGTCTCGCCGATCGCCTTCTGGACCCAGGACGACGTCGACGCGTACGTTGCGGAGCACGGCGTCCTCACCAACCCGCTGCTGATGGACGGCTACACCTCGGTGGGCTGCGCGCCCTGCACCCGCCGGGTGCTGGAGGGCGAGGAGGCACGGGCCGGGCGCTGGGCCGGGCGCGGCAAGACCGAGTGTGGGCTGCACAGCTGATGACGACTGATCAGGAGACTTCGATGAGCGTGACGGAGACGGGCGCCACCATCTGGCTGACCGGTCTGCCGAGCGCGGGCAAGACCACCCTCGCGTACGAACTCGCCGGGCGGCTGCGCGGCGAGGGCCACCGGGTGGAGGTACTCGACGGCGACGAGATCCGGGAGTTCCTCTCCGCCGGTCTCGGCTTCTCCCGCGAGGACCGCCACACCAACGTCCAGCGGATCGGCTTCGTCGCCGAGCTGCTGGCGGCGAACGGCGTGAAGGTGCTGGTCCCGGTCATCGCCCCGTACGCGGACAGCCGGGACGCGGTCCGCAAGCGGCACCAGACCGAGGGGACCGCGTATCTGGAAGTACATGTCGCGACCCCGGTCGAGGTGTGCTCCGAACGCGATGTGAAGGGGCTCTACGCCAAGCAGGCGGCCGGCGAGATCAGTGGGCTCACCGGGGTCGACGACCCGTACGAGGCGCCCGAGTCGCCGGATCTGCGGATCGAGTCGCACCGCCAGACCGTGCAGGAGTCCGCGGCGGAGCTGTACGCGCTGCTGAGCGAGAGGGGTGCGGCATGACGACCGTCGCGACCGTGTCGGAAGGCACCGGCAATCCGTACGCACTCAGCCACCTGGACTCCCTGGAGTCCGAGGCCGTGCACATATTCCGGGAGGTGGCGGGCGAGTTCGAGCGGCCGGTGATCCTGTTCTCCGGCGGCAAGGACTCGATCGTGATGCTGCATCTGGCGCTCAAGGCGTTCGCGCCGGCGCCGGTGCCGTTCGCGCTGCTGCACGTCGACACCGGGCACAACTTCCCCGAGGTGCTGGAGTACCGCGACCGGACGGTGGCCCGGCACGGGCTGCGGCTCCATGTCGCCTCCGTGCAGGAGTACATCGACGCCGGGAAGCTCCGCGAGCGCCCGGACGGCACCCGCAACCCGCTGCAGACCGTGCCCCTGACCGAGGCGATCCAGCAGCACCGCTTCGACGCCGTGTTCGGCGGCGGACGCCGGGACGAGGAGAAGGCCCGCGCCAAGGAGCGGGTCTTCTCGCTGCGCGACGAGTTCTCCCAGTGGGACCCGCGCCGCCAGCGCCCCGAGCTGTGGCAGCTCTACAACGGCCGGCACGCCCCCGCCGAGCACGTCCGGGTCTTCCCGATCTCCAACTGGACCGAGCTGGACGTCTGGCAGTACATCGCCCGCGAGGGCATCGGACTCCCGGAGATCTACTTCGCCCATGAGCGCGAGGTCTTCAGCCGCTCCGGCATGTGGCTGACCGCGGGCGACTGGGGCGGTCCCAAGGAGGGCGAGCGGGTGGAGACCCGCCAGGTCCGCTACCGCACGGTCGGCGACATGTCGTGCACCGGCGCCGTCGACTCGGACGCGACGACGCTGGACGCCGTGATCACCGAGATCGCCGCCTCCCGGCTCACCGAGCGGGGCGCGACGCGTGCCGACGACAAGATGTCCGAGGCCGCGATGGAAGACCGCAAGCGCGAGGGGTACTTCTGACATGACCGCACCCACCCGGCACCCAGAGCAGTTGTCGACCACCACCCTGCTGCGGTTCGCCACCGCGGGCTCCGTCGACGACGGCAAATCCACCCTCGTGGGACGCCTTCTGCACGACTCCAAGTCGATCCTCACCGACCAGCTGGAGGCCGTCGAGCACGCCTCGCGCAGCCGGGGCCAGGAGGCGCCCGACCTGGCGCTGCTGACCGACGGTCTGCGGGCCGAGCGCGAGCAGGGCATCACCATCGATGTCGCCTACCGCTACTTCGCCACGTCACGCCGCCGGTTCATCCTGGCGGACACCCCGGGGCATGTGCAGTACACCCGGAACATGGTGACGGGCGCCTCGACGGCCGAGCTGGCCGTCGTCCTCGTCGACGCCCGCAACGGTGTCGTCGAGCAGACCCGCCGCCATGCCGCCGTCGCCGCGCTGCTGCGGGTGCCGCATGTGGTGCTGGCCGTCAACAAGATGGACCTGGTCGACTACGCGGAGCCGGTGTTCGCCGCCATCGCCGAGGAGTTCACCGCGTACGCCGCCTCGCTCGGCGTCCCGGAGATCACCGCGATCCCGATCTCCGCACTCGCCGGTGACAATGTCGTGGAACCCTCCGCGCACATGGACTGGTACGGCGGTCCGACGGTCCTGGAACACCTGGAGACGGTGCCGGTCAGCCACGACCTCACCGCCTGCCACGCCCGCTTCCCCGTCCAGTACGTCATCCGGCCGCAGACCGCCGAGCACCCGGACTACCGGGGCTACGCGGGCCAGATCGCAGCCGGCGTGCTCCGCGTCGGCGAGGCCGTCACCGTGCTGCCCTCGGGCCGTACGTCGACGGTCTCCGCGATCGACGCGCTCGGTGAGAGCGTCGATATCGCCTGGGCGCCCCAGTCCGTGACGATCCGGCTGGCCGACGACATCGACATCTCGCGCGGCGACCTGATCGCACCGTCCGGCGACGCGCCCGCGGTCACCCAGGACGTCGAGGCGACCGTCTGCCACGTCGCCGACCAGCCGCTCACCGTCGGCCAGCGGGTGCTGCTCAAGCACACCACCCGCACCGTCAAGGCGATCGTCAAGGACATCCCCTCGCGCCTCACCCTGGACGACCTCTCCCCGCACCCGGCGCCGGGCACGCTCGTCGCCAACGACATCGGCCGGGTCGTCGTGCGCACCGCGGAGCCGCTCGCGCTCGACGCGTACGCGGACTCCCGGCGCACCGGCTCCTTCCTGCTGATCGACCCGGCGGACGGCACCACGCTGACGGCCGGCATGGCCGGTGCCTCGTTCACCGCCGCGGCCGGGCCCGAGGCCGCCGCCGCCGACGACGCCGCATGGGACTTCTGATGACCACCGACATCTACTCCACGTTCGCGAAGGAGGGCGGCCGCGTCGGCAGCGGCGCCCTCGGCAGCGGCCAGGGCGGGGTCGCGCGATGTGCGCGATGACGTACGCGCACCGCCTGCGCGCCCTCCCGTACCAACCGCACCGCCCGATCAGCCAGTTCATACGAAGACCTGCCGACTTCCCGGCCGCGTCCCCGTAGTTCCGAAGGACGCGACAACCGGGCCAACGAGAGGAAAGCCTCCCGTGCCTGCCCCCCGTACCACGCTGCGCCGCGGCCTCGCCGCTGCCGCCGCCCTGCCGCTGCTCGCCGTCGCCCTCACCGCCTGCGGCTACGGCTCCGAGGCGAAGAAGGACGACGCCGGGAAGGCGAACGTCTCCGCCGACGGCAAGAAGCTGTCCGCCGACACGGTGAGGATCGGCTACTTCCCGAACCTCACGCACGCCACCGCTCTGGTCGGTGACCAGGAGGGCCTCTTCCAGAAGGAGCTCGGCGGCACCCGGCTGAAGACCTCGCAGTTCAACGCGGGACCGTCCGAGATCGAGGCGCTGAACGCCCAGGCGATCGACATCGGCTTCATCGGGCCTTCGCCCTCCATCAACGGCTACACCAAGTCCGAGGGACAGAACCTGCGGATCATCGGCGGCTCGGCCTCCGGCGGGGTGAAGCTGGTCGTCGACCCGAAGAAGATCAAGACCCTGGACGACCTCAAGGGCAAGAAGATCGCCACCCCGCAGCTCGGCAACACCCAGGACGTGGCGTTCCTCAACTGGATCTCCGAGAAGGGCTGGAAGGTCGACGCCCAGAGCGGCAAGGGCGACGTCTCCGTGGTCCGTACGGACAACAAGGTGACCCCGGACGCCTACCGGTCCGGCTCCGTCGACGGCGCCTGGGTCCCCGAGCCCACCGCGTCCAAGCTGGTCGCCGAGGGAGCGAAGGAACTGCTCGACGAGTCGACGCTGTGGCCGGACAACAAGTTCGTGATCACGAACATCATCGTGTCGCAGAAGTTCCTCAAGGATCACCCGGACGTGGTCGAGGCGGTGCTGCGCGGCTCGGTGAAGACCAACGAGTGGATCAACGCCAACCCGGACGAGGCGAAGGCCTCCGCCAACGCGGCGCTGAAGAAGCTGACCGGCAAGGCACTGCCGGCCGAGATCATCGACCCGGCGTGGAAGTCCATCCGGATCACCGACGACCCGCTGGCGGCCACGCTCGACGCGCAGGCCGAGCACGCGGTGAAGGCGGGACTTCTGAAGAAGCCGGACCTCCAGGGCATCTACGACCTGAAGCCGCTGAACAAGATCCTCAAGGCCGCGGGCAGGCCCGAGGTGGCCGACGCCGGTCTCGGCGTCAAGTAAGCACCCGCTCGCAGACTCCCAGGAGGTGACGACCATGGCGACCACTCTCACCAAGGCCGAGGACCGTGTCTCGGCCGGGCACGCCGCTCGTATCGCGCAGGTCTCGAAGTCCTTCGGCGGGCCGACGGGGCAGCAACTCGTCCTGGACGGCATCACGCTCGATGTCGCGCCGGGCGAGTTCGTCACCCTCCTGGGAGCCTCCGGCTGCGGAAAGTCGACGCTGCTCAACCTGGTGGCCGGACTCGACCGCCCGACCGCGGGGTCCATCGAGACCCCCGGCGGGCGGCCCGCCCTGATGTTCCAGGAGCACGCCCTGTTCCCGTGGCTGACCGCGGGCAAGAACATAGAACTCGCCCTGCGCCTGCGCGGCATGCCCAAGTCCGACCGCCGCACGGAGGCGGAGCGGCTGCTCGAACTCGTACGGCTGGGCGGGGCGTACGGGAAGCGGGTGCATGAGCTCTCGGGCGGTATGCGGCAGCGGGTGGCAATGGCCCGAGCCCTCGCCCAGGACAGCCAACTGCTGCTGATGGACGAGCCGTTCGCCGCGCTCGACGCCATCACCCGGGACGTGCTGCACGACGAGCTGACCCGGATCTGGCGCGAGACGAACGTCTCGGTCCTCTTCGTCACGCACAACGTGCGCGAGGCGGTACGGCTCGCCCAGCGCGTCGTCCTGCTGTCGTCCCGGCCCGGCCGGATCGCCCGCGAGTGGACCGTCGGCATCGAGCAGCCGCGCCGCATCGAGGACACCGCGGTGGCGGAGCTGTCCCTTGAGATCACCGAACAACTGCGTGGGGAGATCCGCCGCCATGGCCAGCACTGACACCAAGCCCGACGATCTGGCCGGGCTGGAGGCCGGGCTCGACGCGCTGGACACCGTGCAGGTGCACCGCACCCCGGTGCGCGAGGTGCTGCTCCGCAAGGTGCTGCCACCGCTCCTCGCGGTGGCCCTGGTGGTCGTCGTCTGGCAACTGCTCGTCGCGGCCCGGGTCACCGACGACTACAAGCTGCCCTCACCGGCGGCGGTGTGGGACAGCGCGGCCGACATGTGGCTCCAGGGGACGCTCCTGGAGGTCGTCTGGACCAGCATCTCCCGCGGGCTGCTCGGCTTCCTCATGGCCGTGGCCATCGGTACGCCGCTGGGCCTGCTGGTCGCCCGGGTGAAGCTCGTACGCGCGGCGATCGGCCCGATCCTGTCCGGGCTGCAGTCGCTGCCGTCGGTCGCCTGGGTGGCGCCCGCGGTGATCTGGCTCGGGCTGAACGACAGGATGATGTATGCGGTGATCCTGCTGGGCGCCGTCCCCTCGGTCGCCAACGGGCTGGTCTCCGGCATCGACCAGGTGCCACCGCTGTTCCTCAGGGCGGGCCGCACGCTCGGCGCGACCGGGCTGCGCGGGACCTGGCACATCGTGCTGCCGGCCGCGCTGCCCGGCTATCTGGCCGGTCTCAAGCAGGGCTGGGCGTTCTCCTGGCGCTCGCTGATGGCCGCCGAGATCATCGCGTCCTCCCCGGACCTCGGGCTCGGGCTCGGCCAGTTGCTGGAGAACGGCCGCAACAACGCCGACATGCCCGGCATCTTCCTGGCCATCATCCTGATCCTGTTCGTCGGCATCGCGATCGATCTGCTGATCTTCAGTCCGCTGGAGCGGTGGGTGCTGCGCAGCCGCGGTCTCCTCGTCAAGAACTGAGCCGCGCCATGTCCGCCCCGGTCCTCCTTGTCATCGCCCACGGCAGCCGCGATCCGCGGCACGCGGCGACCGTGCACGCGCTCACCGCACGGGTGCGGTCGCTGCGGCCGGGCCTGCGCGTGGAGACCGGCTTCCTGGACTTCAACGCGCCGTCGGTACCCAGGGTGCTGGAACGGCTGGCCGCGCAGGACGCGGGGGACGTCATCGCACTTCCCCTCCTCCTCACCCGGGCCTTCCACGCCAAGTCCGACGTCCCGACGGTCCTGCACGAGGCCCGGACCAGACTGCGCCGGCTGCGCATCCGGCAGGCCGAGGTGCTCGGGCCGTCACCGCTGCTGAACTCGGCGCTGGAGCGGCGGCTGTACGAAGCCGGGATCCGTCCCGGCGACCGGAGTTCGACCGGGCTCGTCCTGGCCTCGGCGGGCTCCACAGACCCGGAGGCGATCGCAGTGATCGCTGAAATCGCGCGGGAGTTGCGGCACACCGGTTGGTGTTCCGTGCGGCCTGCGTTCGCCTCCGCTTCCCTCCCCCGGACCGAGGACGCGGTGCGGGCGCTGCGGGCCGAGGGGGTCCGGCGGGTGGCGGTGGCCCCTTATGTCATCGCGCCCGGCCGGCTCCCGGACCGTATCGCCGCGGGTGCGGCCGGCGCGGACGTACTGGCCGATGTCCTGGGCCCCTCACCGGAGTTGGCGCGGCTGCTGCTGACCCGGTACGACGAGGCCCGCGTCCCGTTCGCCCGGCCGGCGCCGCTCAGCGCGTAGCCCGGCCCCGCTCACCCCACTTCCGGGCGCGGACGGGCCGCTCTCAGGCTCCGGTCCAGTGCGGGTCGCGTCCGCTGCGGGCCAGTGCCCGTTCGAACACGGACGCCGGTCCGGGCACCGTCACCTCGCTGGCGAAGCCGTCGTACTGCCGGTAGAGGGCGGCGTACCTGTCGACGACATCGAGGAGGTAGGCGGACGCGGCGTCGGAGAGCCGGAGCTCCTCACCGACGGCGCGGGCCACGTCCCAGGTGTGCAGGGCCGTCTCCTCGATGAGCATCGCGGCGGTCTCGGAGGCGGGGGTCGTGGAGCCCCCGAGGTCGACCTCGCCCTCCCAGACCGCCGGGTCCGACCAGGCGGCGACGGCCCGGTCCAGTTGTGCCGCGTACTGCTGCGCCCAGTCGGCGTCGGCGGTGAAGTCGCGGGTGGTGAGCTCCTCGGGGAGATCCTTGCGCAGGGCGCGGTGCTCCAGGCCGTGGGAGGTGTAGAGCACCCAGTGGTTGACGAGTCCGCGCAGGTCCCAGTCGCCGCAGGGCGTGGGCAGGTCGAGCTGTTCGGGGCTGATGGAGCGGGCGATCCGGGCCGCTTCGCCGGCGCATTCGGTCATGTGGGCGTGCTCGTTCTTCATGCGCTCCACGTTAGGACGGGCCGCTGACAGCGGTCTTGAAGAAAGGCGACGCGGCCGGTCCGGTCGGTTCAGGAGATACCGGCGTCGACGAGCGCGACGAGATCGGCCACGGCCGTCGAGCCGGGCTCCCGGCCCTCGCGCGCGAACGTGTTCGCGGTGTGGCGGAGTACGTCGTTGACCGGTGTGGGTACACCGTGGAGGCGGCCGAGCAGCACGATCTCGCCGTTGAGGAAGTCGGCCTCGATCGTGCCGGTGCCCCGGCTGAGGCTCTGCCAGGACGAGCCGCCGCCGTGCGAGGAACCGTCGAACGGTTCGAAGCTGATCCGGCCGTCCCGCGCCTCGGCCTGTTCCTCCTGGCCGACCGGGTCGATCCCGGCGGCCGCGAGCACGGCTTGGCCCTCGGCCAGCGCCCGCTCGAACAGCGCGAGCGCGTCCTGTTCGGCGAGCGGGCCGGTGACGGCCTCGATCGCGTTGGCGAGGTTGGAGAGCAGCTTGCCGTACTTCCAGCGCATCACGTCCGGCACGACGGGCGCGAGCAGCTTCGACTTCTCCAGGTCGGCGGCGATCAACCGGACCGTCCCGTCGGTTCCGGTGGGGTAGCGGCCCAGGTGCAGGATGCCGGTCAGTGGCGTTCCGGCGGCCGAGACCTCGCCGGGTTCGACGAAGGTGGCGGGCAGCCAGACGCACATGCCGTACACCTGCCGGAAGCGGCGCAGCGCGAGGCGCTCGCTCTCCACCCCGTTCTGCGCGCAGACCAGCGGCAGCCGTTCGCCCGCCGTGGAGCCGCCCTCGACGGGCCGGACGCTCCAGGCGTCGAGCGCGGCGGCGCTGTCCTGCGTCTTCACGGCGAGCACGAGGACGTCGTCCGCGGTCAGGTCGAGTGCCTCGGGGCGGTCGACGACGGGGAGCCGGTGGGTGCGCGGCCCGTCGGGTGTGACGAACCGCAGCCCGCCGGTGCGCAGTGCCTCGTACTGCGCACCGCGTGCGACGAGCACGACGTCGTGGCCGGACTCGGCCAGCCGCCCCCCGATGGCGCCGCCGACGGCACCGGCCCCGACGATGATGTAGCGCATCCCGACTCCCGTTCCGCGGCCGCACAGATCAGCACGCCGGTTCCCCGGCGGGCCGGCGGCACCTCAGCTTAGGGCGAGGGGCCGGGGCGCCGACGGGAACTAGTGTTTCTGTCATGTCTTCCACATCACAGCCGCTCGGCGAAGTGTTCCTGCTCGGTGGCGAGCTGCCCGTACGCCGTCTCGGTTACGGCACCGCCCAGCTGACCGGCCCCGGATACTGGGGCCCGCGCGGGGAGCGGCAGGATGCCGTGGCCGTGCTGCGCGCGGCCGTCGAACAGGGTGTCACGCTCGTCGACACCGCCGACAACTACGGTCCCGATCTGGCCGAGGAACTGGTCGCCGGAGCCCTTCATCCGTACCGCGAGGACCTGGTGATCGCGACCAAGGGCGGTGTGGTGCGGACCAGTGACAGCGCCTGGCACATCGCCGGCCGTCCCGAGCAGCTGCGGGCGATGTGCGAGGCCAGTCTGCGGCGGCTGCGGACGGACCGGATCGACCTCTACCAGCTGCACCGGCTGGACCCGGAGGTGCCGATGGCCGACCAGTTGGGTGCTCTGGAGATGCTGAGGCAGGAGGGTAAGATCCGGTACATCGGTCTGGACACCCTCACCGCCGACCAGCTGGAGCAGGCTCTCTCCCTGACCGGGATCGCCTCGGTGCAGAACCGCTTCAATCTCCTCGACCGTTCGTCGGATGCGGTGTTGAAGCTGTGCGAGGCCCACGGCCTGGCTTTTCTGCCCTGGTTCCCGCTGGCGAACGGCGCCCTGACCGGCGAGGCAGCTGCGGCGCTCGCCGGTATCGCCGATCGGCACGGTGCCACCCGCGGGCAGATCGCCCTCGCCTGGCTGCTGCACCGCTCCCCCGTGCTGTGCCCGACGCCGGGCACCGGTTCGACCGCCCATCTCGCGGAGAACCTGGGGGCTCGGGAGATCCGGCTGTCCGCCGAGGACATGAGCCGCCTGGAGGCGCTCGCACCCGCATGAAGGAGTGCCCGCATGAAGGAGTACCCGCACGTGACCACGCCTGCCACCACCCCCGTTCCCGCCCCGGCCGGTGCCCCGCGTTCCCCGGCCGCCGTTCCGGTGATCCGGGCCGACGGCGTCTCGCTCGTACGGGACGGCAACGTCCTGCTCGACGCGGTCTCACTTACCGTGCGCGGTGGTGAGCACTGGGCGCTGCTCGGCGCCAACGGAGCCGGGAAGAGCACGCTGCTGGGGCTGCTCGGCGCGGTCAACCACCCCACCCGGGGCACGGTCGAGGTGCTGGGGCGCACTCTCGGGCGGGTCGACCTCCGGGAGCTGCGGTCGCTGCTCGGGCATGTCAATCCGCGTCATCCGCTGCGTTCCCCGCTGCCGGTGCGCGAGGTGGTGCTGACCGGACTGACCAACTCGGTCGAACCGGTGCCGCGCTGGTCCGCGAGCGACGAGCAGCGGGCGCAGGCGGAGCGGCTGCTGAAGATGCTGGGCATGGGCGGCAAGACGGAATCCCGGTGGCCGGCGCTCTCGCAGGGTGAGCGGGGCCGTACGCTCATCGCCCGCGCCCTGATGCCGCGACCGCGGCTGCTGCTGCTCGACGAACCGGCCACGGGTCTCGACCTCGCCGCCCGTGAGCAGTTGCTCGACAGCCTGGACACGCTGCGCGAGGAGCATCCGGAGCTGGCGACGGTCCTGGTCACGCACCACCTGGAGGAGCTGCCCGCTTCGACCACGCACGCGATGCTGCTGCGGGGCGGCCGATGCGTGGCATCGGGTCCGGCCGACGGGGTGCTGACCACCGACCGGGTCAGCGACTGCTTCGGACATCCGGTGCGGATCTCCCGTACGGACGGGCGGTGGACGGCGCGGGCGCAGCGTGTCGCCCGTCGCTGAACGGGCTCAGCCTCCGTCGCCGGGACGGGCGCTCGTGTCGTGGGCGAACGGTGTGGCCTGGTGGAAGTAGAGCAGCCAGCCCGTGCCGGTCAGTCGCCACAGCGAACTGCGGTGGGCGAGGTTCCCCTTCGTCTCGGTGTCGTAGGTGAGGTGGACGAGTTGGTCGTCCAGCTGGTCTCCGCGCATGCGGGACGCGGTGAGCGGGCCGGGATGCGGGGCGTCGTCCCCGGTGAGCGAGGCGATCATCGTGTCGCGGTCCCAGACCCGGCCGGAGGAGTCGATCTCGCGGTATTCGGGGTGCAGCACCTGGGAAAGGAGCTCGGCAGAGGCCCGGACCACCGGGTCCAGGAGGCGGAGCTCTCCTTCCACGGCCGCGGCCACTGCGGGGGACGGTTCGCTCATGTGCGGGCTCCGTCGTGTGCGGTCATCTCCACGAGCTTGGCCACGGTGTTCCAGTTGCGCGAGGTGGCCGTGACGCCCTTGGTGAGGGTGGGCCGGGACAGTGCCTCGGCGAGCTTGGAACGGCCCAGGCCGTCGGGGGCGTAGAGGTAGAGCGCGCGGTCGCCGAGCCGGAACGCCTCGGGGAGGTAGGCCGCCGGGTCGATCCGGGCGAAGCGTTCGGCGTCGACCGGCTGTCCGTAGTAGGTGACGTGCAGCTGCCTGCCTTCGAGTTCGGCGGCCGGGAAGGGACAGGCCGCAGCAACTGCCGCGAGGTAGGCGCCGTCCCGGACCAGGCAGGGCACGGGGAACCCGAACCGTTCCTCGATGGCCTGCTCCAGCTCGGTGGCGAGTGCGTTCTCGTCGTCCGACGCGCTGCTGAAGACGGCGTTGCCGCTCTGCAGGTGGGTTCGGACGCCGCCGTGGCCCAGTTCGGTGAGCAGTGTGCGGAGTTCGGCCATAGGAACCTTCTTGTGGCCGCTCACATTGATTCCGCGCAACAGCGCCGCGTACATCGTCATGGGCACACCATAGGACGGTCTCTTCACGCGGTGCGGCCGCCGCGCCCCGTGGGGGAGGGCGCGGCGGCCGCCGATTCCGTCGCGCCGGGCGTCCGCCGCCCGGTCACGTCTGCCGGCGAGCGGCTACTCGACGATCTTCAGCAGCTTGTTCGGCGTGCCCTCGGTCGCGTTGGAGATCGCGTCGGGGGTGGCACCGTCGGTCAGCGCCGTGGCGACCTCTTCCGGGGTGGCGTCCGGGTGTCCGGAGAGGTAGACGGCGGCGGCACCGACGACGTGCGGGGTCGCCATGGACGTGCCGGAGATGGTGTTGGAGCCGTCGTCGCTGTCGTTCCAGGACGAGGTGATGTCCGAGCCGGGGGCGTAGATGTCCACGATCGAGCCGTAGTTGGAGAACGACGACTGCTCGTCGTCCACGGTGGACGAAGCGACCGTGATCGCCTCCGGGACGCGGGCCGGGGAGCTCTCGCTCGCGTCGGCGGAGTCGTTTCCGGCGGCCACCGCGAAGGTGACTCCGGAGGCGATGGCCTTCTGGACCGCGGAGTCGAGCGCCTCGTCCGCGCCGCCGCCGAGGCTCATGTTGGCGACGGAGGGGCCCTCGTGGTGCTCGGTGACCCAGTCGATACCGGCGACGACCTGCTCGGTGGTGCCCGAGCCGGAGTCGTCGAGGACCCGGACGGCGACGATCTTCGCCTTCTTGGCGACCCCGTAGGTCGCACCGGCGATGGTGCCCGCCACGTGGGTGCCGTGGCCGTTGCCGTCGTCTGCGCTGTCGTCGTTGTCGACGGCGTCGTAGCCCGAGCTGGCCCGGCCCTCGAACTCGTTGTGCGTGGTGCGGACACCGGTGTCGATGACGTACGCGGTGACGCCCTCGCCGGCGCTGTCCGGGTAGGTGTACGCGTTGTCGCCGGCCGTCTCGGTCTGGTCGATCCGGTCCAGCCCCCAGGACGGCGGGTTGTCCTGGGTGGCGTCGATGTGGAACTTCTTGTTCTGGACGACCTTGGAGACGGCCGGGTCGGCTGCCAGGCGCTTGGCCTCGGTCAGCGAAAGACCGCTGGCGGAGAAGCCGTTGATGGCGGAGCGGTAGTTCCGCTTGAGCTTGCCGCCGTACTCCTTGGCGAGCTTCGCCTTGTCGGCCTTGTGGTCCAGCATCACGATGTAGCTGCCCGGGACGGCGTCCGCCGCGTCCGCACCGTAGACGGTGCCCATCGCGGGAGCGGGGGCCGCTCCGGCCAGGGAGCTGCCCATCAGGGTGACTCCGGCGGCTGCGGCCACCGCGGTTGTCGCCGCGGTCAGCTTCATTCGGCGTGCGCGCTTGTGAATTGCCATGAAGAGGGGTCTCCTCGTCATTCTTTGTGGGGGGATTGGCCTCCGGCCGGAATATCTCCGGGGGTTGGCTCGAAACCCTCGCCGATTGACGCGCTCAGATCAAGACCCTCATGCGGCTGTGACTTACTCAACAAGGTTTCGTCATAAGAAACCGGCCAGCCGCTCCCAAGTCGGGCACGCCCGTCGCAACGCCTGCCCCATATACAGGCATCGCCGCTCCCGCAACAACGACCGGCATGGTTCGCAGACGGGAAGACGGAGTGGGGCGGCGCCTCCGGGCGGGCGAGGAGTCGGCTTGATTCCACCCCCGCCCGCCACAGGGGGAGTTCGGCCCCGACAGGCCCGACGGGCCCGGCCACCGTGAGCCGGGGTTTTCAACCCCGACGGGACCGGCGGCCGTCAGCCGGGGAGTTCGGCCTCGATGAGGTCGGCCGCCCGCATCGTGCCGCCCTCCTCCGCCATCCGTTCCCGCACGGCCGCGGCCCGCTTCGCCACCTCGGGGTCCCCCACCAGGCCGAGCACGGCCGCACGCAGCGACTCGGGGGTCGCCTCGGCCATCGGGAGATGGCGGGCGACGCCGAGCGCCTGGAGCATGTCGGCGTTGCCGAACTGGTCGACGGCCTGCGGTACGGCAACCATCGGGGTGGCGGTGGCGAGTCCCTCCTGGCTGCCACCCGCACCCGCGTGGGTGATGAAGGCGTCCGCCTGCTTCAGCACGGAGAGCTGCGGCACCCAGGAATGCACCTCCACCCGGGCCGGTACGTCGCCGAGTGCGGCGGCGTCGACCCAGGCGCCGATCTGGAGCACGACGTGCCAGCCGGGCAGATCACCGAAGGCCGTGACGCAGTCGCGGTAGAAACCGGGCTGGTCGGTGAAGGTCGAGCCGAGCGAGACCAGCAGCACCTTGTCCGCTCCGGCGGGGCGGTGCCACTCCCCCTGATCCGCCCGGTCGCCCTGACAGGCGCCGACAAAGGTGTGAACCGCCCTGTCGACGCGGTCGGCGTTCGGCTGGAGCACCTCGGGGATCAGGACGATCGACCGCGGCGGCCGGCCGACGAACGGGTCCGGGTGCTGATCGATCCCGTTCTCGGTGAGCCACTCCTGGAAGCGCCGGTAGTACGCCCGTCCGCGCTCGGACCGCTTCAGCTCGGCGGTCATCGGCTCGCCGACCTCCTCCTCGTATCCGTCCCAGGCGACCAGGTTGGGCGAGAGGGAGACGGCGGGGACACCCCAGCGGCGGGCGAGGACCCGCGCCGGGTAGGAGGTGATGTCGTGCAGGACGAGGTCGGGCTCGTCCCCGTCGAAGGCTCTGATCAGCTGGGGCAGGGCCTGCACGGCGTCGTCGAGAAAGGGTTCGAGGTTGTCGATCAGTTCGGTGCCCCAGGCGTCCGGCGTCTCTTCGGTCGGCAGTACCGAGGTGTAGAGCACCGGTTCGGCGCCGGTGGCGGCGACCTTCTCGGCGAAGGACGCCGGGATGGCGTAACTGACGCGGTGCCCACGGGCGACGAGCTCCCGGACGACTTCCAGGCTCGGGTTCACGTGACCGTGGGCGGCGATGGAGAACATGGCGACATGGGCACGCGCGGGATTCGGCATGCCCACACCCTAAGCAAGACGAGACGTCTCGTCTATTTAATTTTCGGGCACCTCAGCGCTGATAGCGAGCCAGCACCCGGTTCCCGTCGTCCACCAGACGCCTCCTCAGCTCGTCCGCGCCGATCGCCCCGCTGTAGTACTCCTGGAGGGCGGGCGTGGCGACCTTGTCCTTCCATTCCGGATAGCCGCGGACCGACTGGGCGGGCGCGGGCCGGAGCCCCTTCGCGACCGCTGCACCGGTCGACCAGCCGTCCTTGTCGGTGTGCAGTGCCGGGTCCGCGAGGGCCGTGGTGCCCGTCGGGAGCATCCAGTCCCCCTTGGCGAGGCGCACCATGTTCCGCGGGCGCAGCAGGAAGTCGATGAACTGCGCGGCTTCCTTCTTGTGCGGGCTGGCCTCCGAGACGGAGAGGGTCTGCGGACTCACCCCCTGGGCGAGTCCTCCGCTGCCCGCGGGGGCGGGCAGGACCGTCCACTCGAAGCCTTCGAGGGCTTGCTCGACGACCTGCTGGCGGTACGAGAAGCCGAGCGGAACCATCGCGTACTTGCCGCCGAAGAACCCGGGGAGGGTGTCGGAGCCGCCCATGCCGAGCGCGGTGGGGGCGGCGCTGCGGTCGGAGCCGACCTGGTCGCGGATGGTGCCGAGGACGACCTGGTCGCCCTCGTCCGCGCGCAGGGTCACCCGGCCGTCGGCGCCACGGTGGAAGAGCCGGCCGCCGGCGGAGAGCCCGAGGTTGAGGGTGACGGAGACCGGCTCCTTGAGCGGCCAGGCCACGCCGTATCTCCCCCTGCCCGTCAGCTCCTTGGCGACCTGCCGGAATTCGGTCCAGCTCCAGGGGCTGCCGGGGGTCGGGATGCGGACCCCCGACTCCTTGAGGATCTTGGTGTTGGCGAGCAGGACGCGGGGCTCCTGGAGGAACGGCACTCCGTAGACGCCGTCGCCGAAGGTGGTGGTCTGCCAGCTCTGTTGCGGGATGTCGGCGGTCAGCCGGTCCGGAAGGAGTGTCCGCAGGTCGGCGAGGTAGCCGCCGTACGCGAAGTCGGCGAGGTCGTCGGAGGCGTCGTGGATGACGTCCGGCGCCTCGTCGCCCTCGAAGGAGGTGAGCAGCTGGTCGTGCACGGTGTCCCAGCTTCCTTGCACATACGTGACATGGATGCCGGGGTGGGTCTCGTTCCACTCCTTCACCAGTTGCTTGTTGGCGTCGACGGACTCCTTCTGCCAGGCCAGCGACTGGAAGCTGAGCTCGATCCGCCCGCCGTCGCCCCTTCCGTCCTCCGTCCCCGTGCAGCCGGTGAGCAGCAGGGCCAGCGCGGTGGCCGCGGCGGCGGCCGCCCTCCGTACCGGTGCGCGCATCAGCTCTTCACCGCCCCGGCCAGCATGGAGCCCGTGATCCGCCGCTGGATGAGCGCGAAGACCACCAGCGAGGGAAGGGTCGCGAGGAACGCGGCGGCGGCGAGCGGTCCGAGATCGGCCGCGCCCTCCGCGCCGAGGAAGTGGGTCAGCACGACCGGCAGGGTCTGCTTCTCCGGTGTCTTGAGCAGGACGAGCGCGAAGAAGAACTCGTTCCAAGCGGTGACGAAGGCGAAGAGCGCGGTGGCGACGATACCGGGAGCCAGCAGCGGTGCGGTGACCGAGACGAGCGTCCGCAGCCGGCCCGCGCCGTCGACCGAGGCGGCCTCTTCGAGCTCGGCGGGCACGGCCCGTACGTACCCGGTCAGCATCCACAGCGCGAACGGCAGCGCCCAGACCACGTACACCATGCCCAGCCCCCACAGGGTGTTGATCAGATGGAGGTTCTTCAGGATCAGGAAGAGCGGGATGATCAGCAGGACGAAGGGGAACGCCTGACTGACCACGACCCAGCCGGTGGTGGCCGTCGAGAGCCTGGAGCGGTGGCGGGCCGTCACATACGCCATGGGCGTGGCGACGAGCACCGCGACGACGGCGGCGCAGGCCGCGACGGTCAGCGAATGGGCGGCGGCCTGCACCAGCGGCTGTTCGTCGAACGCCGCGCGGAAGTTGTCCAGTGTCGGATGCTCTGGGATCCAGGTCGGGTGCAGGGAGCCCAGTTCGCGCGCCGGTTTGAAGGCGGTGGAGATCAGCCACAGGAACGGGAACGCCAGAAAGACGAGATAGCCGAGCAGGGCGGCGTACTGTCCGGCGCGCGCGGGTCTGCTGGTGCGCAGGCTGCTCACCGGTCCTCCCCTCCCCGGAGCCGTCCGACGAGATGCACCGCGAGGATCACGGAGATCACCGCGACCATCACACAGCCCATTGCCGCGGCGTAGCCGAACTGTCCGTAGCGGAATGCCTCTTCGTAGGCGAAGAGCATCGGCAGCCGGGTGCGGCCGCCCGGTCCGCCGTTGGTCAGTACGTAGACCAGGGCGAAGGAGTTGAAGTTCCAGATGAAGTTGAGCGCGGTGATGGAGAGCGCGACCGGCCTGAGCGCGGGCCAGGTGACGGTACGGAAGCGGCGCCAGGCGCCCGCTCCGTCGAGCGCGGCGGCCTCGTGGAGTTCGTGCGGGGTGTTCTGCAGTCCGGCCAGCAGGGCGACGGTGGTCTGGGGCATACCGGCCCAGACGCCCACGACGATCACGGCGGGCAGGGCGGTGGCGAGCCCGGTGAGCCAGGCCCGGCCGTCACCGAGGCCGAGGTCGCGGATGGTCTCGTTGAGGACGCCCGCGTCCGGGTTGTAGACGAGCCGCCACATGATGCCGACGACCACTTCGGGCATCGCCCACGGAATGATCGCCAGCGCCCGTGCCAGCCAGCGCATCCGCAGATTCTGGTCGAGCAGCAGGGCGAGGCCGAGCGCCAGCACGAACTGCGGCGCGGTGACGCCGGCGGCCCACAGCAGGCCGATCCGGAACGACTCCCAGAAGAGGGTGTCGTGGAGCAGGTCCTGGAAATTCAGCCCGCCCACCCACTGGGTGGAGCGGGTGCGGCCGGACTGGGCGTCGGTGAAGGCCAGGGCGATGCCGTAGAGGAGCGGGCCGACGCTGAGGATCAGGATCGGGATCAGCGCCGGCAGCACCAGGAACCAGGTGCCGGCGTTCCGGCCGGCCCGCCGGTTCTGCTTCTCGCGCGGGCCACCGGGCGGACTGTGTGTCCCGGATCGTACGGTCGCACTTACTAATGTCATAGATGCGCCCCCTTCGCGTCATTCGATCGGTTTCATACCGTTCTGGCCGCTCAGGTTGGCCCTCGTCATCGTGCTGACGGGCCATCGGTTCGTCAAGCCAACCTGCACGGATGCGAAAATCGGAGCCATGAATGAGAAGCGTGCGCGCGAGGTGCTGACCGCTGCCGGACTGTCCGGCGGCGCGGAGCTGCTCGCGCTGGGTGAGAACGCGGTGTTCGCCGCGGACGACCTGGTGGTCAAGGTCGGCCGGGACGCCGTGCGGAACCCGGAACTGCGGGACCGGGCCGAACGCGAGGTGGCCGTAGCCGAATGGCTGGCCGCCTCCGGTGTCCCCGCCGTACGGGCCGCGGAGCCCGGGGCGCGGCTGGTGGAGGGCCACCCGGTGACGCTCTGGCACCGGCTGCCCGCCGCCGTGCGCCCTGCCGGGCCGCAGGATCTGGCACGGCTGCTCACCCTGGTCCACGCGTTGCCCGCCCCGGACGGATTCGCCCTTCCGCGCCGTGAGCTGCTGGGCGGCGTCGAGCGCTGGCTGCGGCTCGCGGGCGATGCGATCGACCCGGCCGACGCAGCTTATCTGCGCGAGCGCCGCGACGGCTTCGCGGCGGCCGCGGCCGCACTGGTCCCCCATCTGCCGCCCGGTCCGATCCATGGCGACGCCCTCCCCCGCAACGTCCACATCGGCCCGGACGGACCGGTGCTGGTCGATCTGGAAACCTTCTCCGCCGATCTGCGCGAACACGATCTGGTGGTGCTCGCGCTGTCCCGGGACCGGTACGGGCTGGCGGCCGAGGCGTACGACGCCTTCACCGCCGTGTACGGCTGGGACGTCCGCGAATGGGACGGCTGCACGGTACTGCGCGGGGCTCGGGAGACGGCCAGCTGTGCCTGGGTCTCCCAGCACGCGCCGACCAATCCGAAGGCGCTCGCGGAGTTCCGCCGCCGGGTGGCGTCCCTGCGCGACGGTGACGCGGCGGTGCGGTGGTATCCGTTCTAGGACGCGGACTGCCGGGTCCGGTACGCGGACTGCCGGGTCCGGTACGCGGGCGCCCGGCGCCGCCCGGTGACCACCGCTCCGGTCTCGCACACCGGACGAGCTCGAACGACGCCCTTCATCACCGGACGGGCACGGTTCTCGCGCAGGCCGGACCGGCTCTCCGGCGCTTTCCCGCTCCGGGCGGGCACGGGATCCCCGCACACCGGACGGAGCGGGTTTCCGTCCGCCGGGCCGGCTGATTCCTCAGCCGGTGACCCGGGCCGGCTCCCGCACCGGCCAGTGGCCGTCGATCACCGCGTCCGCCGTGCCCTTGCGGCGCAGGAACTGCTGGAAGTCGGCCGCCCAATGGGCGTACCACTCCACCTGGCGCTCATGCAGTTCGGCGGCGGTCAGCCCGGCCACCGAGCCGTGCCGCTCGGCTATCGCGTACGCCACCCGGACCGCGGCCAGTGCGTCCGCCGCCGCGTCATGGGCTCCGCCGTGCACCACGCCGTACTCGACGCAGACCGCTTCGAGGGTCCGCTTGCCCTTGCGGTAGCGGTCGACAGCCCGGTCGATGGTGTACGGGTCGACGACCGGCCCGATCCCCGCCCCGTCGAGCCGGTCGCTCAGCGACGGCAGCCCGTGCCGCCGCAACTCCGCCGTCAGCAGCGTCAGATCGAAGGCCGCGTTGTACGCGACGACGGGCACGCCGCGGCGCCAGTACTCCGTGAGTGTCCCGGCGATCTCGTCGGCCACCTCGCGCACCGGCCGGCCCTCCGCCGCCGCCCGCTCGCTGCTGATGCCGTGGATCGCCGAGGCCTGCGCGGGGATCCGGATGCCCGGATCCGCCAGCCAGGTCTCCTGCCGCACCGGCTCCCCGTCCCTGCCGCCGACGCCGACGACCGCGGCTGTCACGATCCTGGCCTCCAGCGGTTCCGTGCCCGTCGTCTCCAGGTCGAAGCCGACCAGCGCCTCCCGGTGCCAGCTCATCCCGTACCTCCTTCGTGGTGCTCTCCCCCAGGTGATGACCACCCTCGCACGCACCACTGACAACGCACGGACAGCCCCTCAGGAAGCAGCCCCTCAGGAGACGGGCCGGGAGTCCGTCCACACGGACTCGAATTCCTCGCGGTACGTCTCGAACAGCCCGCGCTCGTTGTCCTGCCCCGCCCGGACCACCGCGCGCCCGCCGCCCCGCAGCACCAGCACGGGCGCCTCCATGCCGCGTGCGCGCCGCAGATACGTCTGGACGACCCCGACCGCGTCCGTCCCGTCACCGTCCACCAGATAGGCCGTGAAGCGCGGCGTCTCGTCGAAGACGTGGATCTCGAACGCGCCCGGGTCACGGAGCTTGGAACGGACCCGGCGCATGTGGAGGATGTTCATCTCCACCGACCGGCTCAGCTCGCCCTTCTTGAGGCCCAGCTCCCGCTCGCGGCGCTTGACCGCGCTGCTCGCCGGGTTGATGAAGAGCAGCCGGACCCGGCAGCCCGACTCGGCGAGCCGGATCAGCCTGCGGCCGGAGAAGTTCTGCACCAGCAGATTGAGTCCTATGCCGATCGCGTCGAGCCGGCGCGAACCGCCGAAGAGGTCCTCGGCGGGCAGCTGGCGCTGGAGCCGCACCCGGTCGGAGTGGACGGAGACCACATCCGCGTAGCGGTCGCCGACCAGTTCCTCGACGGCGTCGACCGGGAGCCGGTCGGCCGAGGGGACCGCCGCGCCGTTGCCCAGAATCTCCAGGAGCCGGGCCGAGGCGCGCTCGGCCTGGGCGAGGACCGCCTCGTTCAGCGCCCGGTTGCGGGAGACGACATTGCGGGCGACCTCCAGTTCGTCGAGCGCCAGCTCGACCTCGCGCCGGTCGTCGAAGTACGCCTCGAAGCACGGCCAGTGCTGGACCATCAGCTCGCGCAGCTGCGGCAGCGTGAGGAAGCTGAGCACATTGTCGTCGGCCGGATCCAGCAGATAGCCCTTGCGGCGGGAGACCTCGCGTACCGCGACGGCGCGCTGCACCCACTCCTGCCCGGCGGGCCCCGCGGCGGCCACCACCCAGTCCTCGCCGTGGACCGGCTCGTAGATGGGCCGGAGAACCGCGGCGACCACGGCACGCAGCCGCTGCTCCACGAGATTCAGCCAGATGTAGGCACGCCCGGCCCGCTGGGCGCGCGTACGCACCTCGCTCCAGGCGTCCGCCCCCCAGTCCAGTTCCGCGCCGATCTCCATGGGCCGCGCAAGTGAGACCGCCCCGGGCGGGGCATCGGTGGATTCCCCCTCGTGACCTGTGTCACCTGGAGGCAGCTCGAACCCTCCCGAGCTCACCTGCGCACCGCCTTCCACTCCCCCACCAACGATCAAGGAAGGGTACTCCGCGAGCGGGATCCGGTGCAGCCGGATGAGCAGGCTGCTTCGTCAACTCACCTGTGACGTAGGTATGTTCCCAGGGGCAAGTTCTGCCGTAGTGAGCGGATTCATAGTGATTGGGCCCCCTGTCCGGGGCTCCGCACAGGGCCTGCGACCGGCTCGGGCCGCCGGATTCCGATTCCGGGCGACACGGAGAGGCCCGATGTTGACCGGACCGCGCGACGTCCTAGGTAGCCGCACCTCTTTCGGGGAAGATCTGGCTCAAGCAGCCCGAAAGCCCCCAGACACCCGGATCAGAAGTGGAAGAGTCGAACCTATGCAGGTCTGGCCGGGACAGGCGTATCCCCTCGGTGCCACGTACGACGGCGCCGGGACCAACTTCGCGGTCTTCTCGGAGGCCGCCAACCGAATCGAGTTGTGCCTGCTGCACGACGACGGTTCCGAGACGGCGGTGGAACTCAGGGAGACCGACGCGTTCGTCCGCCATGCCTACCTGCCCGGGGTGATGCCCGGTCAGCGGTACGGATTCAGGGTCCACGGTCCCTGCGAACCGGAGCGCGGTGTCCGCTGCAATTCGGCCAAACTGCTGCTCGATCCGTACGCCAGGGCCGTCGCGGGGCAGATCCGGTGGGGCGAGGCGGTGTACGGCTATCCCTTCGGACGGCCCGACGCGCGCAACGATCTCGACTCGGCGCCGCACACCATGACCTCCGTCGTGGTCAACCCGTACTTCGACTGGGGCGACGATCGCAGGCCCCGTACGGACTACCACCGCACGGTGATCTACGAGGCCCATGTGAAGGGCCTGACGATGCTCCATCCGGCGCTGCCGGAGGAGCTGCGCGGCACGTACGCGGGGCTGGCCCATCCGGAGGTGATCGCCCATCTGACGGAACTGGGCGTCACGGCGATCGAATTGATGCCGGTGCACCAGTTCGTGCGGGACCACCGGCTGGCGGACGCGGGGCTGGCCAATTACTGGGGTTACAACACCATCGGTTTCTTCGCCCCGCACAACGCGTACGCCTCCTGGGGCGACCGCGGCGAACAGGTGCTGGAGTTCAAACAGGCCGTGCGGGCGCTGCACCAGGCGGGCATCGAGGTGATCCTCGACGTGGTCTACAACCACACCGCGGAGGGCAACCACCTGGGTCCGACGCTCTCCTTCCGGGGCCTGGACAATGCCTCGTACTACCGGCTCGCGGACGACCAGCGGTACTACATGGACACCACGGGGACCGGGAACTCCCTGCTGATGCGGTCGCCGCACGTACTCCAGCTGATCATGGACTCCCTGCGGTACTGGGTCACGGACATGCACGTGGACGGCTTCCGCTTCGATCTGGCGGCCACTCTGGCCCGGCAGTTCCACGAGGTCGACCGGCTGTCGTCGTTCTTCGACCTGGTGCAGCAGGACCCGGTGGTCAGCCAGGTGAAGCTGATCGCCGAACCGTGGGACGTGGGCGAGGGCGGCTACCAGGTGGGGAACTTCCCGCCGCTGTGGACCGAGTGGAACGGCAAGTACCGGGACACCGTGCGGGATCTGTGGCGGGGCGAGCCGAGGACCCTCGCCGAGTTCGCCGGGCGGCTGACCGGGTCCTCGGACCTGTACCAGGACGACGGACGGCGGCCGCTCGCCTCGATCAACTTCACCACCTGCCACGACGGATTCACCCTGCACGACCTGGTCTCGTACAACGACAAGCACAACGAGGCGAACGGCGAGGGCAACCGGGACGGCGAGAGCCACAACCGGTCCTGGAACTGCGGTGCGGAGGGCGAGACGGACCAGCCGGAGGTGCTGGAGCTGCGGATGCGGCAGATGCGGAATTTCATCGCCACGCTGATGGTGTCGCAGGGTGTGCCGATGCTGAGCCACGGAGACGAGTTCGCGCGCACGCAGCGGGGCAACAACAACGCGTACTGCCAGGACAGCGAGTTGTCGTGGGTGCACTGGCCCGACCCCGCCGAGGCCGCGGAGCACGGCGCGCACGACCCGGACGAGGACGCTCCGGCCGAGGGGGACGGCCTGGGCAGCAGCCTGCTGGAGTTCACCCGGGCGATGGTCTGGCTCCGCCGTGACCATCCGGTCTTCCGCCGCCGCCGGTTCTTCCACGGGCGGCCGGTCGAGGGCACGCACGACGAACTCTCGGACATCGCGTGGTTCACACCCGAGGGCCGCGAGATGACGCAGCGGGACTGGCAGGCCGCGCATGCCAAGGCGCTGACGGTCTTCCTCAACGGCCACGCGATCTCCGAGCCGGGGCCACGCGGCGAGCGGATCTCCGACGACTCGTTCCTGCTGATGTTCAACGCGAGCGCCGAGACGCTGGAGTTCTCCGTTCCGGTGAACCACGGGCGGCAGTGGCTGGTGGTGGTCGACACGGCCCGCCCCGCCGGGGTCCTGCCCGGCTCGGGGCCGAAGGTGTCGGCGGGCGAACGGGTGACACTGGTCGGGCGGAGCATGGCGGTGCTGCAGCGGCCCGCGTAGCTCCCGGCCGACGGCCGGACCGGTGGGCGACGACACCGCCGGTCGAGCCCTTTGCGGCGTTCCGTGACACAGAAGGCCGCGGTCTGGGTACGTAACGGCGCATGACGCCCACCGCCACCTACCGGCTTCAGCTCCAGCCGGACTTCCCGTTCTCGGCCGCCGCGCACGCCGTGCCGTATCTCGCCGGGCTCGGCGTCTCCCATCTGCATCTGTCCCCGGTCCTCGAAGCCGTTCCCGGCTCCAGACACGGGTACGACGTCGTCGACCACGGCCGGGTACGCGCCGAACTCGGCGGGGAGGAGGGCCTGCGGGAGCTGGCCCGTACGGCGCGTGCGCACGGGCTCGGGCTGGTCGTGGACATCGTGCCGAACCACATGGCCGCCGTCCCCCGTCTCAACCGCGCGCTGTGGGCGGTGCTGCGCGAGGGCGCCGAGTCCCCGTACGCCCGCTGGTTCGACATCGACTGGGCGGCGGGCGGCGGCAAGGTGCTGCTGCCGGTGCTCGCCGGGCCGGTCGGCGACGAGATCGGCAGGCTCCGGGTCGACGGGGAGGTGCTGCGCCACGGCGAGCAGGAGTTCCCGCTCCGGGCGGGCACCGCACACCTGCCCGTGCCCGAACTGCTGGATGCCCAGCACTACCGGCTCGGCTGGTGGCGGCTGGCGCGTACGGAGCTGAACTACCGCCGGTTCTTCACCATCTCCGAGCTCATCGGGGTGCGGGTGGAGGACCCGGAGGTCTTCGCCGCCACCCACGGCAAGATCCTCGAACTGGTCCGGGACGGGGTCGTCGACGGGCTGCGCGTCGACCACCCCGACGGGCTCGCCGATCCCGCGGCCTATCTGGAGCGGCTCTCGGCGGCGGCCGGCGGGCGGTGGACGGTGGTGGAGAAGATCCTCACCGGTGCCGAACCCCTGCCCGCGGACTGGGCCGTCGCGGGGACGACCGGGTACGACGCGCTGCACCGGATCGACGGCCTCTTCGTCGATCCGATGGGCGCGGCGGAGCTGATCGGCCGTTACCGGGAGTACGCGGGGCCGGCCGGTGACCGCGGCGGTGACTGGACGTCGACCGTCCGCCGGGCCGCGTACCGGGTCGTGACGCATGAGCTGGCCGCCGAGACCGCGCTGCTGACCCGGCTCGCCGTACGCATCTGCGCCGGGGACCCCGCGCTGCGCGACCACGCCCCGTGGGCGCTGCACGCCGCCGTGCGCGAACTGCTCGTGCGCGTGCCCGTCTACCGCCCGTATGTGACGGCCGACGGCCCCTGCACGGAGGCGGCCCGGGAGACACTCCCCGACGCGGTCGTACGGGACGCGAAGGCGGCGTTCTCCGTTCCGGAGGAGGCGTCGGCCGTGGATGTGGTGCGGGACCTGGCGCTGGGGCGGCTGGGCGGGGGGCCCGACCGGGCCGCGTTCTGCACCCGGTTCGCCCAGACGGCGTCGGCGTCGCGCGCCAAGTCGGTCGAGGACATGGCGTTCTACCGGTACGTTCCGCTGATCTCGGCGAACGAGGTCGGCGGCGATCCCGGGCATCCGGCGGTGGCACCGGACGAGTTCCACGCGTTCTGCGCCCGGCTGGCGCGCGACTGGCCTGCCGCGGGCACGGCACTGACCACCCACGACACCAAGCGGAGCGCCGATGTACGGGCCCGGATCGCGGTGCTGACGGAGTGTCCGGAACAGTGGTCCTGGCTGCTGGTGGAGCTGGAGCGGGTGACTCCCGCGACCGCGCCCGACGCGCACCTGGCCTGGCACGCCTGGCAGACGGCCTACGGCTGCACGGAGCTGCCGCCCCGGGAGATGGCGGCGCGGCTGGAGCCCGCGCTGCTGAAGGCGGTCCGCGAGGCAGGGCTCAGCACGAGCTGGACCGAGCCGGATCCGGCGTACGAGCGGGCGGTGACGGACTTCGTCGCCGCGGGACCGGCCGCGAGCAACGGTCCGGTGCGCGAGGCGCTGGAACGGTTCGCGGGCACGCTCGACCGGTACGTACGGGCCAATGTGCTCGGTGCGGCACTGGTGCAGCTGACCATGCCGGGTGTGCCGGACCTGTATCAGGGCACGGAGCGGGAGTACGTGGCACTGGTCGACCCGGACAACCGGAGGCCGTTTCGCCACGCACCGGAGAACGGGGCTTCCAACGAGAAGGTCGAGCTCACGGCGGTGGCGTTGCGGCTGCGGCGCGAACGGCCCGAGGTGTTCGGCGAGTCGGGTACGTACACCCCGCTGAGCGCCCGCGGTCCGGCGGCCGCGCACTGTCTGGCCTTCTGCCGCTCGGGCGAGGTGGTGACCGCGGTGACCAGGCTGTCGCTGCGGCTGGCGGAGTCGGGCGGTTGGCGCGGGACGGAGCTGGCGCTGCCGGACGACGGGCCGTGGACCGATCTGCTGGCGCCCGGCCGGAAGTTCACCGGGGCCACGGTCACGATGGCCGAACTGTTCGCCGGGAGGCCGGTGGCACTGCTCAGCCGGGTCGGACGAGAAGGGCCCGCGGCCCGCGCGTGAGCAGCCCGGTGCCGGTGCGGAGCAGCCGGGGCACGTACGGGCGGGCGGGCACACCGGGCGCGGAACCGGCGGGCAGCCGACGGCAGAACTCCTCGACGAAGTCGGCCTGTCGGCGGCCTGCGCTACGGCGTGCCGGCACGTAGGCGGTCCACCGGATCCGCTCGGCCATGTGCCGTGGCACCGGTCCGGGGCCGGTCATGTGATGTGGCACTGGTCCGGGATCGGACATGTGACGTGGCACCGGCACCGTCGGTACCGGTCCGGTCGCCTCGGGGCTCCGGCCGGCTAGCGGGCAGGAGGCCCGAGGACGGGCGCGGAGAGCCGGAAGCTCATACGGCCGAAGCTCACCTGGTCCCCCTCACGGACCGGGACCGTGCCGATGACCCGTTGTCCGTTGACACAGGTGCCGTTGGTCGAGCCGAGGTCGCGCAGCAGCCAGCTGCCGCCCTGCGCGGTGAGTTCCGCGTGGAGCCGGGAGACGGTCTCGTGGTTGAGCCGCAGTCCATTGCCCGGATCGCGGCCGATCCGCAGGGGGTACGGACTCGGGGCCGGGAGCAGGAGCTTCGGAAGCCGTTCGGTCCGCCAGACCCTGCGTACCCGGCCGGGAAAGCCGGACACGCCGCTCACGACCCGCAGTACGCGCCGTGACCAGCGGCCTTCGTGCTCCAGGTCGGCGGTGAGCGCAGCCAGTTCCTCCGAGCGCCGGGCGGTGAGGGCCAGCTCCATGCGCCGCATGAAGGTGTCGTGGGACAGCTTGCCCTGTGCCGCGCCGTCTCTGAGCACGCCGAGAACACGGTCGCGCTGGGCGTCGGACAGCCGCGCGGGGTACGTGTGGAACTCGAAGGGGGACGTCACACGGCCAATTGTCGGCCCGACCGCCCCGGGGTGTCCAGAAGAACCCCGTGTTCCGCCCGCCTGACCTGCGTGGAACGCCCGCTCGGTAATTCCGCGGCGCCGTCGGGCAGGCGTTGCTACTGTCTGCCGCCGCGGGTCCTCCGGCGACCGCCGGAAGGCTTCCGCACACCAAAAGGAGACTGTATGACCTCTGCACCACCGGAATTGACCCTCCGTCCGCTCGCCGGCGCGCAGGAGCTCGGGCTCTTCCGCCGGCTTTCGTACGTCCTCGATCACGAGCTCGTGGAGGACCTGGAGAGCGGGCGCCGCCGACCCGAATGGATGTGGGTGGCGTTGCGCGGCGAGCGGGTGGTGGCGCGGATCGCGTGGTGGAGCCGGGACGGTGACGCGCCGCAGATCCTCGACATCTTCGACCTCGACGACAGCCTGCCCGAGCCCGGACGCAGCGAGGCGGGCCTGGCGCTGCTGGAGGCGGCAACGTCGGCAGTCGTGCCGGCCGGCGCCCCGCGGCCCGAGTACGGACTCTACGTGCCGGCGGACTGGCGCGAGGACCCGGCGGCCCGCGATGCCGTCGAGGCCCGGATCCGGGTCATCGAGCGCTCCGGCGCGCGGATGCTGGTCGAGCGGCTGCGCCTGGAGTGGCGCGCCGGTACACCCGTCCCCGCCGACAGCGGCCGACTCCGGTTCCGCCCGGTCGAGGGGCGGGAGGACCTCCTCGCGCTGATGACACCGGTGATGGAGGGCACTCTCGACGCCCACGGCCGGGCCGACCTGGAGTCCGGTCTCAGCGCCCGGGAGGCGGCCGAGAAGCACTACGACGAGGAGCTGGCGGGATACACGACACCGCGGGAGTGGTGGCGTGTCGCCGAACTCCCGGACGGTCGGCCGGTCGGGTTCGTGATCCCTGCGCGCAACGACTACAACCCCATCATCGCGTACATCGGCGTGCTCCCCGACCGGCGCGGCCACGGGTACATCGACGACATCCTCGCCGCAGGCACCAGGGTGCTGGCCGCACAGGACGGTGTGGAACGGATCCGGGCCGCGACCGATCTCGGCAACGTCCCGATGGCGAAGTCCTTCGAACGCCTCGGGTATGTGAACTTCGAGCGCGCCTTCAACATGGTCTGGGACAGCAGCTCCTGACACCCTGTCGTTCCCACACCGCTCCCACATCGACGGCCTGCGGCGGCGATCACTCCCGCACCGGATCGGCGAGTCCCGGCCGCTCCGCCAGCCAGTCCAGGCGGAGCCGCTGCTCGGCGGGGATCGTCGCGTCCTCGCCGCGCGGTCCCACGTTGAGCAGCAGGTTGCCGCCCGCGGCCGCCGTCTCGCGCACCAGTGCGTCCAGCGCGTCCCGGCCCAGGAACGCTTCGGGCGGGGAGTTGCGGTTGTAGCCGAAGCTGTGGTCGATGCCGCGGGTGATCTCGTACGGGTCGGGGCCGGTGTACCGGGCGAATTCGGGGGTGCGGAAGTCGTAGTACGGCGGTCTGCGCGGGACGAAGCCCTCGCCCCGGGCGATGGTGCGGCGCTCCCACCGGTCGTACAGGGCCTTGGCTCCGGGCAGTTGCAGTGTGCGCCACATCGGGGCGTACGGGAACAGCCGGTCGTTCACGACGCCGTGCGGGACGGTGAAGCGGTAGTACTCGACGAGCCGCTGGACGTCGGTGCGTGAGGCGGGCCAGGCTATGTCGTTCCAGAGGATGTCGGGGCGGTGGCGGCGGATCAGTTCGCGCACCTGGGCGTTCGCGTACGCGGGGTAGCTGCCGCGCGGGACCGCGGAGACGGTGTCCGCGCCGGTTCCGATGGGGCGGTCGTCGAAGGTCCAGTCGAGTCCGCCGGAGTAGTAGACGCCGAAGCGCAGCCCCTCGGCCCGTACGGCTTCGGCGAATTCACCGACGACGTCGCGTGTGGTGTGCCAGCCGGAGCGGTGCGGGTTTCGGACCTCGGAGGGCCAGAGGCAGAAGCCGTCGTGGTGCTTGGTGACGAGGACGGCGTAGCGGGCACCCGCGGCGCGGAAGCCGCGGGCCCAGGCAGCCGGGTCCCAGGTGTCCAGGGCGTCGTTGAAGTCGCCCCCGAAGGCGGTGTACGGGCGGGTGCCGTACACCGCGCGGTGGTGGGCGGAGACGGGGCTGTCGGGGAAGCGGAGCGCGTTCTCGTACCACTCGGCGTACGACGTCCAGCCGAGCGGTGCCCGGCGGCCCGCCAGGGGCAGTTCGTCCGCGGGCAGGTACGGCGGGGCCCACCCCGGTACGGAGGCGGGCGTCCAGTGCACAAAGATCCCCAGTCGGGCCCGGGACCACCATGAAGCAACCATGGCGCGAAGTATTGATCACGCGGGGGGCCGCCCGTAAGGTCCGGACGCCTCCGGGGCACCGTGTCCGGTCGCGAGGGCCTTCTGCCTACGGATCAGGTCCCTGTACCAGGTGTACGAGTCCTTGGGGGTCCGGCGCAGAGTCTCGTAGTCGATGTGGACCAGACCGAACCGCTTGCTGGCGCCCTCGATCCATTCGACGTTGTCGGTGAGCGACCAGGTGAAGTAGCCGCGGACGTCGACTCCCGCGTCGATGGCCGTGTGCAAGGCCCTCAGGTGCCCTTCGAGGTACGCGATCCGGCGGGTGTCCCGGGCGGGTTCGTCGACGGCGCAGCCGTTCTCCGTGATGTAGAGCGGCGGCAGCCGGTCGCCGTAGCGGCCGTGGAGCTGGACGAGGGTTTCGCGCAGGCCGTCGGGGACGACGGGCCAGCCGAAGTCGGTCCTCTCGTAACCCTCTATCTCGCGGATGCCGAAGGGGAGTTCGGCGGGCATCCCGAAGCCGGAGAAGGAGTCCAGGGCCTGGGGATCGGGAGCGCCCACCAGGGTGGGGTTGTAGTAGTTGACCCCGTACCAGTCGACCGGGGTGGAGATGATTCCGAGGTCGTCCCCGACCGGGCCGGGCATCAGCGCGGCGAAGTTCTCGTCGGGGTAGCGGCCGGCGAGGACCGGGTCGGCGAACAGCCAGTTGGTGACCGTGTCGTACAGCTCCGCTCCCAGGCGGTCCTCGTCGCGGTCCCCGGCGGTCCAGACGGGGGTGTGCGAGACGGCGATGCCGATGTTGTCCGCGCCCGCGCCGCGCAGGGCGCGGACGGCCAGGCCGTGGGCGAGAAGCTGGTGGTGGGCGGCGGGCAGGGCGTCGAAGAGGAGGGTGCGGCCCGGTGCGTGCTCACCGAGGGCGTAGCCGAGCATCGTGACCTCGGCCGGTTCGTTGATGGTGATCCACATCGGTACGCGGTCGGCGAGGCGCTCGGCGACGATGCCCGCGTACTCGGCGAAGCGGTAGGCGGTGTCGCGGTTGAGCCAGCCGCCCTCCTCGTCCAGCGGCAGCGGGGTGTCCCAGTGGTAGAGGGTGGGGGCCGGGGCGATGCCGTGGGAGCAGAGTTCGTCGACGAGCCGGTCGTAGAAGTCGAGCCCCTGCGGATTGACCGGTCCGCTGCCACCGGGCACCACACGCGGCCAGCTGATGGAGAACCGGAAGGCGTCGGCGCCGAGGCCGGCCAGGAGGGCGACGTCCTCGCGGTAGTGCTCGTGGAAGCCGGTTCCGCGCGTGGTGTCGGTCCCGTCCTTGATCCGTCCGGGCTGTGCGGCGAAGGCGTCCCATCCGGAGGGGCCCTTGCCGTCGGTGTCGGACGCGCCTTCGGTCTGGAAGGCGGAGGCGGAGGCTCCCCAGAGGAATCCGGGCGGGAACGACGGCACGTTCGAGGGCGGCACATTCGAGGGCGGCACATTCGACGGCGGCACATTCGACGGCGGCACATTCATCTCGGCCTCCACAGCCGTAAGAGGGAGTGCGTATTGAGCAGAACCTGACGGGGCAATGATCAGAACCAGACCTTAATCGCCAGTAACGGGCTCGATCCAGTGTCGTGAGTCAGCCGTCGCGGCTACTGCCGACCATGGAGCACGGGGGCGAGGAGACGAGGAGCGTTGCATGCTGTTCGAGGTATGGGCACCGGATGCGGACTCGGTCGGACTGCGACTGGCGGGCGCGCCGCGCGCGATGGGGCGTGATCCCCTGCGGGACGGCTGGTGGACGGTCGACGCGGAGGCGTCGGACGGGGACCGCTACGGCTTCGTGCTGAACGGGGACGGCGGGGCCGGGGACGGCGGGAGCGTGCTGCCCGATCCGCGCTCGCGCCGCCAGCCGGACGGGCCGGACGGCGAGAGCGCCGTCGTCGACCACTCGGCGTACGCCTGGCGCAACGACTGGGCAGGCCGGGAGCTCCCGGGCGCCGTCCTCTACGAGCTGCACATCGGTACGTACACCGGCGAGGGCACCTTCGACGCCGCAGCGGCCCGGCTCGGCCATCTCGCCGAACTCGGCATCACCCACGTGTCGCTGATGCCGGTCTGCCCCTTCCCCGGTACCCACGGATGGGGGTACGAGGGCGTGTCGCTCTGGGCCGTGCACGAACCGTACGGCGGCCCGGAGGGGCTCAAGCGCTTTGTCGACACGGCGCACGGCCTCGGCCTCGCGGTCGTCCTGGACGTGGTCCACAACCATCTCGGCCCGTCCGGCAATCACCTCCCCGCCTTCGGCCCGTACTTCACCGAGACCCACCACACGCCGTGGGGTGCGGCGGTCAACCTCGACGCGCCGGGTTCGGACGAGGTGCGGGCGTATCTGCTGGGCAGCGCACTCGCCTGGCTGCGCGACTACCGGCTCGACGGGCTGCGGCTGGACGCCGTACACGCCCTGGCCGACGACCGGGCACTGACCTTCCTGGAGGAGCTGTCCGCGGCGACCGACGCGCTCGCCGCCGAACTCGGCCGTCCGCTCTCACTGATCGCCGAGTCCGACCGCTGCGACCCGCGGACGACGACACCGCGCGACTCGGGCGGCATCGGGCTGCACGCCCAGTGGAACGACGACTTCCACCATGCCCTGCACACCGCGCTGACCGGCGAGTCCCAGGGCTACTACGCCGACTTCGCCGTGGCCCCGCTGGCCGCGGTCGCCAAGACCGTGACGAGCGCGTTCTTCCACAACGGTACGTACTCCAGCTTCCGCGGCCGTACCCACGGCCGCCCCGTCGACATCGCCCGCACCCCGGCCCACCGTTTCGTCGGCTACGCCCAGACCCACGACCAGATCGGCAACCGCGCCCGGGGCGACCGGCTCTCCGCCACCCTCTCCCCCGGTCTGCTGGCCTGCGCCGCGGCCCTCGTACTGACCGGCCCGTTCACCCCGATGCTGTTCATGGGCGAGGAGTGGGGCGCGCGTACGCCCTGGCAGTTCTTCACCGACCACACCGACCCGGCGCTCGCCCAGGCCGTCCGCGACGGCAGACGGCGGGAGTTCGCGGCACACGGCTGGGCGGCGGACGACGTTCCCGACCCGCAGGACCCGGCCACCCGCGACCGTTCCCGCCTGGACTGGAGCGAACCCGCACAGGAACCGCACGCCCGTCTGCACGCCTGGTACCGCGAGCTGATCGCCCTGCGCCGCACCCTGCCCGACCTCTCCGACCCGGACCTGGCGTCGGTGCGCACCGCCCACGACGAACAGGCACGCTGGCTGGCGTACCGGAGAGGGGAACTGCGGATCGCCGTCAACCTCGGCGGAAAACCGGCCGCGATCCCGCTGGGCGGCCGCCGCCGGGGCGGCGCGGACCGGGTCGTGGCCGCGTGGGAGCCGGTGGAGACGCCGAGCGGCGACGGACTGCTGCATCTCCCGCCGGAGTCGTGCGTGGTCCTGGCCGACGACTGATCCACGGCCCCCGCGTCCGGCTACTCGACGATCACCAGTTCGCGCGCAGTGCTGTTCAGGCGCCGGCCGCCGTCCTCGGTCACGGTCACGATGTCCTCGATCCGGACCCCGAACCGGCCCGGCAGGTAGATGCCCGGCTCCACGGAGAAGCACATTCCGGGCATCAGCGGCTGCTCCTCGCCCTCGATCATGTAGGGCGGTTCGTGAGTGGTGACGCCGATGCCATGGCCCGTGCGGTGGATGAAGCGCTCGCCGTAGCCGAACTCGGTGATGACGGCGCGGGCCGCCCGGTCGATCTCCTGGCAGGCGACGCCGGGCCGCACCGCGTTGCAGCCCGCCTCCTGTGCCTCACGCACGATGTCGTGGACCCGCTGCTCCTCGGCGGTGGGCTCGCCGACATGGACCGTGCGGGAGGTGTCGGAGCCGTAACCGTGCTTGAGGCCGCCGAAGTCGAGGACGACCATGTCGCCCCGCTCGATGGTGCGGTCGCCCGCCTCATGGTGCGGATTGGCACCGTTCGGTCCGGAGCCGACGACAGTGAAGTCGACCTGGGAGTGCCCGAACTGCTTCAGCAGGCCGGCCAGATCGGCGGCGATGTCGGTCTCCTTGCGCCCGGCGAAACGGACCTTGAGGATCTCACCGTACGTGGCGTCCGCGGCGGCCCCGGCTGCCGCGATCCGCTCCAGCTCATGGGCGTCCTTCACCGCGCGCAGCATCGGCAGCGCCTCGGTGAGGGAGACGTACGAGGTGCCCGGGAGCGTCCGCTGCAGCCCGAGCAGATGCATCGCCCAGGCGTTGTCGCTGATCCCGAACCGGCCCCCGCCGTCGAGCAGCGGGGCGGTGACGGCGTACGGGTCCTTGCCGTCGGTCCAGTCCCGCAGGGTGAGGGCCGGGGCGCCGACGGCCTTCTCGGCGTCCGGGGCCTCCAGGGTCGGGACGACAAGTACCGGGTCCTGGCCGGCGGTGAGGACGAGGACGGTGAGGCGTTCGGTGTTCACGGGCCGGTAGCCGGTGAGGTACACCAGATCGGGACCGGGGGCGACCAGCACTCCCGCGAGCCCGGCCTCGGCCGCGGTCTCGGCGGCGCGCGCCATCCGGGCCCGGTAGTCCTCGGCGGTGAACGGTACGGGCTGGTTCGGGCTGGACATGCGGGACCTCCTGGCTACGCGACACGGCATACAGCATCCTGCCCGCGCGATCCGGTCCGCGCGAGCGGGAATCGCCAGCGGGAATCAGGCCTCCCGGTGCGGCTGCACGACAAGGTCGGCGTACGCGTCGGAGGCCTGGCCGCCCTGCCTGGGCCCCGCTCCGGTCTCCGTGCCGGGAAACACCAAGGGCGAGGGGTCGGGGCAGCCCCGGCGGTCCGCGTCCGTGCGTACAGCGGTTGGAGCTCAGGCAGTCCCGGCAGACCTGTGCCAGGCGGTCCGCGCCCGTGCGTACAGCGGGGCCGGCAGGCGTCAGCGTGTGCCCTTGCCCTCCAGATACGCCAGCACCGCGAGCACCCGCCGGTGCACGGCGCCGTCGTCCGGTTCGAGGCCGAGCTTGGCGAAGATAGAACCGATGTGCTTGCTCACGGCCCGTTCCGTCACCACCAGTTCGGCGGCGATGGTGCCGTTGGCCTTGCCCTGTGCCATCAGCTCCAGGACTTCGCGCTCACGCGGAGTGAGGCTCTGCAGGGGTTCCGCCGACGACCTGCGGGTCAGCAGCTGGGTCACGACCTCGGGGTCGAGTGCCGTGCCGCCGCCCGCCACCCGGTCGAGCGCCTGGAGGAACTGGTCGACCCGGCCCACCCGGTCCTTCAGCAGGTAGCCGATGCCCTGGGCACCCTGGGCGAGCAGCTCGGCGGCGTACGTCTCCTCGACGTACTGCGAGAGGACCAGGATCGGCAGATCGGGCATCTCCGCGCGGGCGGCGAGGGCAGCGCGCAGCCCCTCGTCGCGGAAGGTGGGCGGCAGCCGTACGTCGAGCACGGCGGCGTCCGGGCGGTGCTCCAGCAGGGCGGGCAGCACCTCGGGGCCGGTCGCCGCGTCGGCCACCACCTCGTGACCCGAGCTGGTGAGCAGCAGGATCAGTCCCTCCCGCAAAAGCGCGTTGTCCTCGGCGATCACGATCCGCACGGCAGCTCCACTTCGATTTCCGTCGGCCCCCCGATGGGGCTGTTGATGCGGGTGGTGCCGTCGAGGGCGGCGATCCGTCGCCTGATTCCGACCAGCCCGCTGCCGGCGCGTTCGTCCGCACCGCCGTGACCATCGTCGCCGATGGTCACCCGCAAGGTGCCGGGGGGCCGCTCGATCCGTACCGTCGCGGCTGTCGCGCCGCTGTGTTTGCTGATGTTGGTGAGGGCCTCGGCGATCACGAAATAGGCGGCGGCCTCGATCGCGGCCGGCAGCCGCCGCCCGTCCTCCACCCCGTCGAGTCCGGCGGTGACGGGCACACTGACATCGGCGGCCAACGCCCGTACCGCTCCCGCCAGTCCGCGGTCCGTCAGGACGGGCGGATGAATGCCGCGCACCACGTGCCGCAGCTCCGCGAGGGCCGCCTCCGCGCCGTCCTGCGCCTCGTCGAGGCGGATGCGCGCGGCGGCCGGGTCGCGGTCGAGGATCTGCTTGGCGAGGCCGATGCGCATCGACAGCGCGACGATCCTGGCCTGGGCACCGTCGTGCAGATCCCGTTCGATCCGCCGCAGTTCGGCACCGTGTGCCTCGACCGCCCCGGCCCGGCTCTCGGTCAGCTGGGCGATCCGCTCGTCGAGTGCGGTGGACCGCGAGGAGGTGAGCAGGGAACGGGTCCAGCTCGCCGACAGATCGGCGAGTACGGGATGCCAGCGCAGCACCAGTCCCTGCCGCATGGACGGCGGCGTCCCGTACTCGTCGGTGGCACGCCGGTCCAGCAGGTGCACGACGGACAGGAACACCCCGTCGACGAGGAGCCCGACCGGCCACAGCACCATCGTCAGGTAGCCGAGGGCATTGCCCATGAGCGCCTGGACGGGCAGCCAGAGCGCGTCGCGCCAGACCGTCGGGTCGGTGAGGACCCGCCGCACCCGCTCGGAGAGTTCACCGCTGTCCAGCGGCGGATACGGCGTCGGCGTGAAGGGAACACCGAGCCTCGCGGCCGCCCTGCGTCGCTCGAACTCCGCGAACCGGCGCAGCACTTTGGCGGCCTCGGGCAGCGCGGGCAGCCCTACGAGCACGGCGGCGAAGATCAGGGCCGCCACCACCAGGAACGTGCCCACATACGAGGTCAGCGCGATCGCGATACCGATGAACAGATAGCGCGAGGCATCCCAGGAACGCCGGATGGCGGCCGTCAGCGGGGCGGGAGTGGTGCTCATGACGCCTCACGTTACGGGGGTTCGTCCGCCGCAGGAGTGGGGGCCTCTCCCCAGCCCTGGTGGAGCCGGCTACACCCCGGTCGGGGAGCGCGCACTCTCGCCCGACCGCTCCCTCCCTCATAGCGTTTACCCAGGTCAGAGGGGGCGAAGTCGAGCATGAAGCGAGAGGGAACGGTGAAGTCGACGGTGGACACGATCACGGCGGTGCGGGCGGCCGCGCTGAGTCTGGAGTCGGTGAGCCGACGTTACGGGGGCCGCGGCGATCGTGGGGCGGTCGCACTCGACGCGGTGAGCTGTGCGGTCCCGGCCGGGAGCTTCACCGCGGTGGTGGGTCCTTCGGGATCGGGGAAGAGCACGTTCCTGCAGTGTGCGGCGGGCCTGGACCGCCCGACGTCGGGGACGGTACGGATCGCGGGCACCGATCTCGGTGCGCTGTCCGAGGCCGCGCTGACCCGGCTGCGCCGGGACCGGATCGGTTTCGTCTTCCAGTCGCACGCCCTGAATCTGGTGCCTTCGCTGAACATCGAGGAGAACGTCGTGCTGCCGCTGGTGCTGGCGGGCGCCGATCCGGCGGACGAGCGGGTGCTGACCCGCGGCCGGGATCTGCTGGCCCGGGTCGGCCTGGCGGGTCGCGGGGCGCAGGGCCCCGCGACGCTCTCGGGTGGCCAGCAGCAACGGGTCGCGGTGGCGCGGGCGCTGGTGACCGAGCCCGATGTGATCTTCGCGGACGAACCGACGGCGTCGCTGGACCCGGAGTCGGCGACGCTGGTTCTCGGTCTGCTGCGGGACGCGGTACGGATCGACGGCCGGACGGTCGTCATGGTCACCCATGATCCGGTCGCGGCGGGCTGGGCGGACACCGTGCTGACGATGGACGGCGGTCGGCTGCGATGAGCACGAAGACGCACACGGACACCCGCACGGGCCCGGATGCGGACGCGCAAAGGCCGCACGCCGACGTGCGGCACGGGATGCGGCGGGCGTCGGCGTTCCTCGCCCGGCGTTCGCTGAGGACCCATCGCCGGGCGTGGGCCGCGGTGTTCGCGGCGACGACGGCCGCGGCCGCGCTGGTCGGCGCGTTCGCCTTCGTCCTGGGTTCGCTGCTGCTGGCCCAGCCGCCGGTGGAACGTCAGGCCGGGGCCGACGCGGTGGTGGTGGCCGACCAGCAGGTGACGTACACGGCGAAGCCGTGGGGCAGCAAACCGCGGACCGTCACGGCGTATCTGCCGGAACGGGTCCGCCTCGACCGCTCGGTGGTGAAGAAGGCTGCCGCCGCCGACGGGGTCGCGAAGGCGGTCGCGGACGACTCGGTCCCGGTGGCCGTGGGCGGTGGGAGCGCCGGTACCGGGGCAGGTGCGGCTTCGGCTGTCGGCCGGTCCTGGGAGTCCGCCGTGCTCACTCCGTACCGGCTGACGGACGGGCGGGCGCCGAGGTCGTCCACCGAGGTGGTCGTCGACAGCGCGCTGGCGGCCGCCACCGGAAGCAGAACCGGCGACCGGGTGGCCTTGCAGATCGACGGCCCGCCCCGCCCCTTCACCATCAGCGGCGTCGCCGACACCGCGCACCGGGGGGCCGCACCCGCCGTCTTCTTCACCGAGCGGCGGCTGACCGCCCTGACCGGGCACCCCGGCACGGTCGACGCCATCGGCATCGTCGCCGAGAAGGGCGTCTCGGCCGACGCGCTGCGGGCATCGCTGGACTCCGCACTGCCCGACCGCGCACACGGCGACCGCGATGTCCGGGTCCTCACCGGCCCGGAGCGCGGTCAGGCCGAGTACGTCGAGGCGCTCGGCGCCCGCGGTGATCTCCTCCCGCTGCTCGCCTCCATCGCCGCAACCGTCCTCATGGTGGCGCTCCTGGTGATCGCGACCACCCTCTCCCAGGCGGTGCACCAGCGCTCCGGCGAGCTGGCGCTGCTGCGCGCGGTCGGGGCGACTCCCCGTCAGCTCAGGTCGGCCGTCGGACGCGAGGCGGGCCGGGTGACCGCCGCCGCGGCGGTGCTGGGCGGAATCGGTGCCGTACCGCTGGGGCTGCTGATGCGGTCGTTGCTGACCACGGACCCGTTGCCCCTGCCCGTGCCGGTGTGGCTGCCGTTCGCCGCGGGTGCCGCGGCCGCGCTGCTCGTCACGCTCGCGGCGCGTCCGGTGTCGATGCTCGCCGCCAGGTCCATCACCCGGCTGAGCCCCGCCGCGGCGCTGGGCGCGGCCCGTGCGCCCGAGCCGAACGAGCCCGGTCGGCTGCGTACCGTCGCCGGAGTGGTGCTGGCGGTCGCGGGCGTCGGTTCGGCCGGTGCGGCGACGGCGCAGGGCGGGCAGGCCGCCGCGGTGGCCGCCTCGGGGGCGGCGACCTCACTGATCATCGCGGTGGCGCTGCTCGGTCCGTGGATCGCCCGGGTGGCGATGCGGGTGCTGGGGACCCCGGTACGGCGTGCGGGCGGGGTCTCCGGGTTCCTGGCCGCCAGGTCCGCCGCCGCGCACAATCGGCGGCTCGGTGCGGCGATCACCCCGATCGTGCTGGTCGTCGCGTTCGTCTGCGTACAGCTGACGGCCGGTTCGACGATGGAGCGGGCCGCCGACCGGCAGGCCGCGGCCGCGCTCCGGGCGGACCTGGTGGCGACGGGTCCGGCCGCCGGACTGCCGGCCGATGCGGCGCGGGCGGTGCGCGCGGCCCCGGGGGTGACGGCGGCGACGGGTGTGCTGCGCTCCGGCGTCGTCCTCGCCCACCACGACATGGGAGACCCGGCACTGGACCGGTTCCCCGTGCTGGGTGTGACGGCGGACCAGTTGTCCGGCACGCTGGACCCGCAGGTCACGGCCGGTGACCTGGCGGACCTCACCGGCAGGGGCACGGTCGCGGTCGGCAAGGACCGGGCCGCCGACCTCGGCCTCGGCACCGGGGACACGGTGGAGCTCCGCCTCGGTGACGGTACGGAGGTACGGCTCCGAGTGGTGGCGGTCTACGAACGGGCCCTGGGCCTGGGCGAGTTCATGCTGCCGCGCGAAGCCCTGGCCGGGCATGTCTCGGCGCCGCGCGATCAGCTGATCCTGATCCGCTCGGCGGACGGCGGGGCGGCGTCGGCCGAGGCGGTACGGCACGCCCTCGCCCCGTACACGGGTGCGCGGGTCCGCACCGCTACGGCGGACGACGTGCGGATCGCCCCGGCAGTGTCGGACCAGGACAACGCGATGGCCGTCATCGGTGTCGGGGTGATCGGCGGCTTCGCGCTGCTCGCGGTGGTCAGCACCCTGTCCCTGATCACGGTGGGGCGCCGCCCCGAGTTCCGACTGCTGCGGATGGTCGGCGCGGACCGTCACCAGGTGAGGCGGATGCTGGTCCTGGAGACGGGCCTGGTGGTGGTGGCGGGCCTGGCCATCGGCACGCTGGTCGCGGCGGTCCCCCTGGTGGCGTTCGCGGCATCGGTGACCGGCTCGGTGCCGTATCTGCCGCCGGTGCGGTACGGGGTGCTGGCGCTGGCCGTGACCGTGGCGGCGGGCGCGGGGACGCTGTGGCCGGGCTGGTCCGGCGGCCGCTTCGCCTTCGGGCGTCGGCGGTGAGCCCGTGAGGCACCGCGGCCCGTACCCGTTGCTGCGCGGCAACGGCTGCTGACGGTACATGCGGCCCCGTGGCGACAGGGCCCAGTGGCGGGCATCCGTCGGCCGAGAACGGTCCGATGGATGCCGACTCCCGGCAGCCAGTCGAATCGGCGGAAGCGCCTTCCCGCCGCCGGGCCCACGTCACGGGAGCCGGACACCCCCACACCCCCGCCCCGGGCCCACCTCACGGGAACCGGACACCCCCACACCCCCGACCCGGTCCCACGTCACGGCGACGCCGGCAGTGGCAGTGCCCCTTCGCGTGCCGCGGCCCCGGCCAGCGCGTCAAGGACCGGTGCGATCAGCGGATGGCCCTCCGCGCCGTGCCGCACCGCGGCGAAGACCCGGCGGGTCGGTGCGCTGCCTTCCACCGGCCGGACCACCACCCCCGTGAGGTCCATGCCCCGCAGCGCCGACCGCGGCACCAGCGCCACCCCGGCGTCCGCCCCGGCCAGCGCGACCACCGCGCGGAAGTCGTCCGAGGAATGCTCCAGCCTCGGCTGGAACCCGGCGAACTCGCAGGACAGGACCACCACGTCGTGGCACGGGTTGCCGGGATAGGGGCCGATCCACGGGTCCTTCTCCAGGTCGGCGATCGCCACCTGCTCCCGGTCGGCCAGCCGATGGCCGACCGGCAGCACCGCGTCGAACGGTTCCGAGTACAGCGGCACCCGGGTCAGCCGCCGGTCGTCCTCGTCCGGCGCGCCCCGGTACTCCACGGCGACCGCGACATCGACCTGCCGGTCCAGCACCATCGGCACACTCGCATCGCCCTCGGCGTCCTGGACCCGCACCCGGATGCCCGGCGCGGTGCGCGTCAGTTCGGCGATCGCGGGGGCGAGAACCAGGCCGATGCCGGTGGCGAACGCGGCGACCGTGACCGTACCGGCATCCCCCGCGCTGTACGCGGCGAGCTCTGCCTCGGCCCGTTCCAGCTGGGCCAGCACCGCGTTGGTGTGGGTCAGCAGGATGTCCCCGGCGGGGGTGAGCCGGGCGCCGCGCGCGCCCCGTTCGACGAGCCGGTGCCCGGTCTCCTGCTCCAGTGCGGCGAGCTGCTGGGAGACCGCGGAGGGCGTGAGATACAGCGCGGCGGCCGCAGCGGTCACCGTGCGGTGGTCCGCCACCGCACGGAGAATGCGCAGCCGCCGTGCATCGATCATGTGACCCATTGTCCCAGGTCACAGCCGGAACCCCGGCGCCCGGGTGGGGCAGGTGCTACTCCCCCAGCGCGGCCCGCGCGTCGATGAACGCGTCCACGGCCCGGTTCACGTCCGCCGTGGAGTGCGCGGCGGACAGCTGGACGCGGATACGGGCCGCGCCCTGCGGGACGACCGGGTACGAGAACCCGATCACGTACACACCGCGCTCCAGGAGCAGCTCCGCCATCCGGCCTGCCTTCGCCGCGTCCCCGATCATCACGGGGGCGATGGCGTGGTCGCCGGGCAGGATGTCGAAGCCTTCCTCGGTCATCCGGGTACGGAAGAGCTCGGTGTTGTCGTCGAGCCGCTCGCGCAGGTCACCCGCCGCCTCCAGCAGGTCCAGGACCTTGAGCGAGGCCGCCGCGATGACCGGGGCGAGGGTGTTGGAGAAGAGGTACGGGCGGGAGCGCTGGCGCAGCAGTGCGACGATCTCGGCGCGGGCCGCGACGTAGCCGCCGGACGCACCGCCGAGCGCCTTGCCGAGGGTGCCGGTGATGATGTCGACGCGGTCCATCACGTCGTGCAGTTCGGGCGTGCCCCGGCCGCCGGGGCCGACGAAGCCGACGGCGTGCGAGTCGTCGACCATGACCATGGCGTCGTAGCGCTCGGCCAGGTCGCAGATCTCGCGCAGCGGGGCGACGTATCCGTCCATGGAGAAGACGCCGTCGGTGACGACGAGGCGGCGCCGGGCCCCGGACGCCTCCTTGAGCTGCGTCTCCAGGTCGGCCATGTCGCGGTTGGCGTAGCGGAAGCGCTTGGCCTTGGAGAGGCGGATGCCGTCGATGATGGAGGCGTGGTTGAGGGCGTCGGAGATGACCGCGTCCTCCGGGCCGAGGACGGTCTCGAAGACCCCGCCGTTGGCGTCGAAGCAGGAGGAGTAGAGGATCGTGTCCTCCTGGCCGAGGAACGAGGAGAGCCGCTGCTCCAGTTCCTTGTGGACCTCCTGGGTGCCGCAGATGAAGCGGACCGAGGCCATGCCGTAGCCCCAGCGGTCGAGGGCCTCGTGGGCGGCGGCGATCACCTCGGGGTGGTCGGCGAGGCCCAGGTAGTTGTTGGCGCAGAAGTTGAGCACCTCACCGGGGCGGCCGCCGGCGGTGACGGCGACGGTCGCGGACTGCGGGGTGCCGATCACCCGCTCGGGCTTGTGCAGTCCGGCGGCCCGGATCTCGTCGAGGGTGGTGCGCATGTCGTCGCGTACGGAGTCGAACATGAGGGGTGTCTCCCAGCTGTCTACGGAGGCGTCGCTGTCTAAGAGGACATCGGGTCGGCGCTGTCCACAAGGGCGTCGGGTCAGGAGGTCCAGTCGAGGATGACCTTGCCGCCACGGCCGCTCGCCGCGTCGTCGAAGGCCGCTTCGAAGTCGCGGTAGCCGTACCGGCCGGTGATCACGGGGGCGAGGTCGAGGCCGCCCTCCAGCAGTACGGACATGGCGTACCAGGTCTCGTACATCTCACGGCCGTAGATGCCCTTGATGGTGATCATCGAGGTGACGACGCGGGACCAGTCGACGGGGAACTCCTCGGACGGGAGTCCGAGCATGGCGATCCGGCCGCCGTGGGTCATGTTCGCGATCATGTCGCGCATCGCCTCGGGCCGGCCGGACATCTCCAGACCGATGTCGAAGCCCTCACGGAGTCCGAGGCGCTTCTGGCCCCCGGCGATGGTCTCCTCGCCGACGTTCAGGGCGAGGCTGACGCCGACCTTCCTGGCCAGTTCCAGCCGGGCCTCGCTGACGTCGGTGATGACGACGTGACGGGCGCCGGCGTGCCGGGCGACGGCGGCGGCCATGATGCCGATCGGTCCGGCGCCGGTGATCAGTACGTCCTCGCCGACCAGCGGGAACGACAGCGCGGTGTGCACGGCGTTGCCGAACGGGTCGAAGATCGCGGCGATGTCGAGGTCGACGGGGACCCGGTGCACCCAGACGTTGGACGCGGGCAGGGCGACGTACTCGGCGAACGCCCCGTCCCGGCCGACGCCGAGCCCGAGCGTGGAGCGGCACAGGTGGCGGCGTCCGGCCAGGCAGTTGCGGCACTTCCCGCAGACCAGGTGGCCCTCACCGCTGACCAGGTCGCCGATGTTGATGTCGACGACGTCGGCACCGGTCTCCGCCACCTCGCCGACGAACTCGTGTCCGAGGACGAGCGGGGTGCGTACGGCCTGCTGGGCCCAGCCGTCGTAGTTCCGGATGTGCAGATCGGTGCCGCAGATGCCGGTGCGGAGCACCTTGATCAGTACGTCCGAGGGGCCGATCTGCGGCTCGGGCACGTCCATCAGCCAGAGTCCCGGCTCGGCCTTCTGCTTCACGAGTGCCTTCACGGCTGTGGCTCCCTGCGCTGTACGGCGTTGAGTACCCCGGGCCGGGGGCAGCCTTGGGGAAGCCTGCGGCCCGGGGAAGAATGAGAGGGACGGCATGGCAGCGCGCGTCGATCGGCCGCCGCGCACCATCCTCTGCCGTCACGGAGAAATCTGCCGCACCCCGCGCCACAGGTCCATCGAGGTTTTCTTAAGCGCGCCCGCAGCTCCGCTTCATGCCCCGCACCGCCCGCCCGCGGGCCGGGCGCCCCCTGAGCAGGCCGGACAGGCGGCCGGCCGCCGCGAACGCGCCCGTGGTCAGTCGCCGGGCTCCTGCGGCAGGTCGTCGCGGCCCGGTGCCTCACGGGGTGCCAGGACGCGTCCGTCACGGGGGTACGGCTTGGTCCATCCGGTGGACACGCACCGCGCCCCACAAAGCAACTTAGGTTACCCTAAGTTGTGTCACGGTGGTTGATTCTTCGTCTCTGGAGGCGGTGTGGCCAGGCGCTTCTCGCTCACGTCCGCGCGTGGGTACACGGATCTCGGACGGCAGTACCGGGATTTCTACGCGGCGATCGGGAGCCGCCGCGCAGGCGGCGCGGAGGGTACCCGGGTGTATGACCTGCATGCGGGGACCGGGTCCGGGAGCATCACCGTTCATGAGCTGCTCCACGGCGTCACCCTGACGCTGTACGACCTGACGTTCCACGACGAGCTGGTCCTCGACTTCGATCTCACCAGCGACTACTTCGAGTTGGAGTACTGCCTCGACGGCCTTATGCGTCTGGAGGAGCGGACGACCGGGGCGACGGTCTTCGGGGCCAACGAACTGTCGATCTCGCATTCGCGGGCTTCGGCGGGGCGGCTCGTCCGTCCGGCGGGCCAGCGCTACCGGGGGGTGTCGATCGCGGCCCGGCGGGAGGCCACCGCCGTGTTCTTCGGGAGCCTGGGGGCGGCGGCATGGGAGGAGAGCGTCGAGGAGATGCCGGCCGAACTGCGCGACGCGCACTATCTCGGGAGGCAGGCACCGCCCGAACTCGCCGCCGCGTTCGCCGACTTGTTCACCTGTGCGCTGCCGGCCCGGTTCCGGGTGCTGTATCTCGAATCGAAGGTCATGGAGATCCTCGCCCGGATCGTCGCGGGCGCGGATTCCCCGCACGGCCCGGCTCAACCGCCCATGGCGGAGTACGAGATCGAGCGGATCCGACGGGTTCCGCAGATGCTGATGGAGAACCTCCACGAGCAGCACACGGGGGAATCGCTCGCGCGCGCCCTCGGCATGTCCCCCAAGCGGCTCAACCACGGATTCAAGCAGCTCTACGGCGACACCGTCTTCAGCCACCACCGCAACGAATGTCTGCGCCGCGCCTCGATGCTGCTGGTGGAGTCCGCTCTCAGCGTCGCCGCCGTCGCGCTCCGCAGCGGCTACTCCAGTCCGAGCAACTTCTGCTACGCGTTCAAGAAGCGCTACGGGCAGACGCCCCGGCAGTACCGGGCCGCACGGACTCCGGCCGGAGTCCAGGCGGCGCATTCCTGATCCCCGGGAGAGCGTTCGCTCCACATTTCCCGGCAGCGCTCTCCGTACATGTTCCGCGACGTTCCTTCCGAGGATGGCCGGGTGGCCCGAACGCCACGCCTTCCCCGAGAGGACATCGTGAACGTCTCCCCGCCCCCGGCCCACCCGACGCCCCGGACATCCCGAACATCCCGGATACCCCGGAATCCGATGCGCACCCGCGCGGCCCTCGCCACCGGCGCGGTGCTCCTGCTCGCCGGCTGTACGCACGTCGCGCGCCCCGCTGCCGCGCACGGCAGCGCCGACCCGGCGGCGAGGGCCTACTACCCGGTCACCGTCGACGTCATGGACGACGCCGGCAAGAAGCTGACACAGACCGTCGGGGCCGAGCCGGAGCGGGTCGTCGTGATCGGACAGGCCCTGGCCGAGCTGCTGATCGAGTTCGGGCTCGAAGACCGGATCGTGGGCGTCGGCTACCTCGACAACTCGTACTCGAAGTACGCGGACCGGATCGCGAAGCTGCCGAAGATCTCCGATCAGCTCCCCTCCAAGGAGGCGGTCCTCGCCCGGCGGCCCGACCTCGTCCTCACCATGTCGTTCGCACTGAAGCCGGACCAGATCGGCGAAGTCCCCTTCTGGAACGAGCGGGGTGTGAACGTGCTGCCCGCCGTCAACTACACCGCGGGCCGTGACTTGGACAGCTACTACGAGGATGTCCGGCACCTGGGAGAGGTCTTCGGCAGGACGGAGCGGACCGAGGCCCACATACGGGAGCAGAAGAGCCGGATCGCCGCCATCGAGCACCGGGCGGAGAAGGCCACGGATTCTCCGGAGGTTCTCCTGGTCGCCGGCGGGGGGCGCGACACGTACGACTACTACGCGCCCTCTCTGGGGCTGGTGGACGAGATGGTCGACGGCGCGGGCGGTACGTACCTGGAGCTCGCCGAGGACACCTACGCCCAGCTCTCGCTCGAATCGATCGTCGCGGCCGACCCGGACAAGATCATCGTGACCGAGTTCCAGAAGTCGGACGGCGCCGAGTCCCGCGACCGTCTGCTGCGCGACCCGCGTCTGAAGAACGTCACGGCGGTCAAGAACGGCGATGTGATGACCGCCGACTACACGACCGCGATCCGTGGCTCGCTCGCGCTCGCGGACCTCAGCGAGGACATCGCCGCGTTCGTCCGTCCCGACCTCTTCCCGGCCCCGTGAGCAGGGGCGTGTTCGCGACGGTGAGCGAGGAACGGAGGACGGCGGCAGGCCGCGGCGGCGGGGCGAAGCGGCACACGGTCCATCTCGCCCTGGTGGCCGCCCTCGTGGCGCTGCTCGCCGGCTCGGTGGTCGTATCGGTCTCGATCGGTCAGGTCGACGTCCCGCTGCGGGAGTCCTGGCGGATTCTGTTCAGCGAGCTGACGGGAATCGGCGGTCCCGCCGACCCCGTGTTCGTGGACGTGATCTGGAGCATCCGCTTCCCCCGGGTGCTGCTGGCCGCCGTTGTCGGAGCCGGTCTCGCGTTGTGCGGCACGGTGATGCAGGCGACCCTCCAGAATCCGCTCGCCGACCCCTTCGTACTCGGTATCTCCTCCGGGGCCTCCCTCGGCGCCGCCTTCGCGATCCTGGTCGGGTTCGGGGCGGCCGGGGCCGCCGGACTCGGCGTACCGGTCTGGGCGTTCATCGGGGCGTTGGCCGCGGCCGCTCTGGTGCTGGGCGTGGGCAGCGCGGGGTCGCGTACGTCACCGGTCAAGCTGATCCTCGCCGGTACCGCGGTCAACTCCCTGTGCGCCGCGGCCTCCAGCGCGCTCGTCTATTTCGCCAACAGCGCCGAGGGGGTCCGCTCGGTCACCTTCTGGACCATGGGCAGCCTCGCCTCCGCCGACTGGGCCACGCTGCCGCCCGTGAGCACCGTGGTGCTGGTCGTCATGGCCTTCTTCCTCTTTCAGAGCCGGGTCATGAACTCCTTGCTCATGGGCGACGAGGCCGCGGTCACGCTCGGTGCCGATCCCGTGCTGTACCGGCGGATCTATCTGGTACTGGCCGCCGTGGTCACCGGAATGCTGGTCGCCACCTGCGGAATCATCGGATTCGTCGGCCTGATCGTCCCGCATGTGGCCCGCAGCGTCGTCGGGCCCGACCACCGTCGGCTCCTTCCCGTCACGGTGCTGTCCGGTGCGCTCTTTCTGATCTGGGCGGACGTGGTCGCGCGCGTCGCGGTCCCCCATGCCGAGCTGCCCATCGGCATGGTGACGTCCGTCCTCGGCGCTCCTCTCTTCCTGCACATGCTGATCCGGAAGGAATACGGGTTCGGTGACAAGTAACGGCCGTCCGACGGCACATGACATCAAGGCGCGCCCCGGCACACCCGTCGGGCTGAGCGCCGAGAGCATCTCGGTCACGCTCGGCGGAGCCCGGGTCGTACGCGATCTGAGCATGCGGGTGACCGGCGGCCGATTCGTCGGTGTGGTCGGGCCCAACGGATGCGGCAAATCAACGTTCCTCAAAAGCGTCTACAAGGTCGTCACGCCCGATACGGGAACCGCGGTGCTCGGTGAACTGGACCTGCTCGCGAGCCGTCCGGGCGCGGTCTTCACCCGGCTCGCGGTGGTCGCCCAGTTCAACGAGCTGAGCTTCGACTTCACCGTGGCGGAGATGGTCGCGATGGGACGCGCCCCGCACAAGCGGCTGCTGGAGTCCACGGGAGACCGGGACCGGCAGATCGTCCGGCGCGCGCTGCACCGGGTGCACATGGGCGAGTACGCGGAACGGAGCTTCCGCAGCCTGTCCGGCGGTGAGAAGCAACGCGTGGTGCTCGCGCGGGCGCTGGCCCAGGAACCCTCCTTTCTCATCCTGGACGAGCCCACCAACCACCTCGACATCAAATACCAGTTGCAGATCTTCTCGATCGTCAAGGAACTCGGCATCGGTGTGCTCGCCGCGCTGCACGACCTGTCGATGGCGGCCGGCTACTGCGACGAGTTGTACGTGCTCAAGGAAGGCGCCGTGGTGGCCCATGGGCCGCCCCACGAGGTTCTCACGCGCGAACTCGTCCGCGAGGTGTACGAGGTCGAGTGCGAGACCTACCGGAACCCGGTGACGGGCCGGCTCGCCCTCGCCTATCTCGACGAATACAACCGGCGACTCGGCGAACACGACCGGCCGCCCGAAGGAATGGGTCCGTGAAACTCCGCAACTTCGCCCCTCTGCTCGTCGCCTGCATCGCCACCTTTCTCCTCCTCGCGTACGCCACGGTCGTGACCGTCGCCATTCCCGCGATCGCCACCGATCTGCACACCGATTTCGCAGCCCTGCAGTGGGTGGTCGACCTCTACACACTCGCGCTCGCGGCGCTGCTCATCGCCTGCGGCGCCGTGGGCGACGTCATCGGCCGGCGCAAGGTCTTCCTGGCCGGCTTCACCCTGTTCACGCTCTCCTCCCTGGCCTGTGGACTCGCGCCCGGGGTGCGGGAACTCATCGCCTTCCGGGGTGCGCAGGGCATCGGCGGCGCGGCCATGTTCGCGACCACACTGCCGCTCATCAGGGCGTCCTACAGCGGCCGGGAACAGCACAGGGCCTTTGCCGTCTGGGGCGCCGTGGCCGGGCTGGCCGCGGCCGTCGGCAATGTCTGCGGCGGGCTGCTCGCCGAAGCACTGGGCTGGCGCTGGATCTTTCTGCTCGCCGTTCCGGTGGGGGCGGCCGGCCTGGTGCTCGCGGTCGTGTTCCTGCCCCGTGATCCGGAGCGCGGGGTCCGCCGCATGGACGTCTCGGGCTCGTTCCTGTTGAGCGTGGGCATCGCCGCCCTGGTCGTCGCCTCGCTCCTCTTCGGTGAGCACGGCGCGGGGGCCGGGCCGGCCGCCGCCGCGGTCGTCGCGGTGGCAGGGATCCTCGCCTTCGTCGTACGTGAGCGCCGGACCCCGGACCCTGTCATCGACCCGGCACTGTTCCGGCACCCCAGGTTCCTGGCCGTGGTCGCGGTGGCGTTCGGCTACTACTTCGCCGCGTTCGGGCCGCTCACGGTGATCTCGTCGTGGTTCCAGGACGGCGCGGGCCTCGACGCGGTCGACACCTCGCTGCTGCTGGCGCTCCAGCCCGCGGTCTTCTTCGTCGTCTCCGCCGCGTGCGGGGCCGTGCTCCAGCGCGTACCGCTGTGGGTACCGCTGGGTGTCGGCACCGCGCTCTGCGCCGCGGGTTGTGCGGGTCTCGCCCTGCTCGGCGCCGTCTACGAACCGTCGGCACTCGTACCGTCGCTGGTACTGACCGGAATCGGTGCGGGAATGGCGTCGCCCGTGCTTCCGTCCGCGGCGATGCGGGACGCCGACCCGGCCCAGGCGGGTGCGGCGGCGGCCGCGGCCAACACCGCCCGCCAGGTGGGTCTGGCGCTGGGTACGGCGGTGTGCGGTGGACTGTTCATCAGCCTCTCCGCGCCCACGCGTCGGGAGTACACGGCGGCGATCGGCGAAGTCGGTGCCGTCGGAGCACTGGTCGCGCTCACCGCGGCGGTGTCGGCGATCGTTCTGCTGCGGCTCGCGGAGGGGCGTACGTGGACCCGCGGCTCCCGCCCGGCGGCGGTGGAGTCGGGGACACCGGGGACGGGTTCCGCCGATACGGGGGCCTCCCGGCGCGACGCCGGGCGGTAGTCCCGGGACCGGACCGGCTGCCGAGAGCGGGCGTCGACCTGGACCTGACAAATCGACACGGTCCGGGAATTGGATCACTGTTAACCCCCGCGTGACCTGCTGATTCCCGTACGACATGGAAGCAACCGATCGAATAGGTCTGGACCAGTTGCGGACGTGTCGGCCCGGTGTCTCATTTAACACTCCCTTGATGAATGGTCTATACCTTTGACGGTAGGGTGGGTCGCCTGATGCCGCCAAATGCATAGCTATGGGGGTCTTATGACGACGCATCACTTACCTCACCCTCCGTCCGACCACGAGCTCTACTGGTACTTCGGACCCCAGCGCCGCTGGGTACTGATCAGCAGCTCGCTCGCCTTCGTCTTCACGGCGGCGACCATGCTCACCTTCGCCCTGCGCACCCCGGCCCTGTGGGCCTTCCTCGCGGTGCTCGCGCTGAACCTCGTGGCCCTCGCGCTCTCCTCGGTCAACAGCCTGCGCCAGCGCAGGCTGACCAGGCGTTCGCACGAGGTACTCGTCCACGCCTGGAATCCAGGCGAACTCCCCACCGTCGACCTGTACTTGCCGACCTGCGGTGAGCCGCTCGCCGTTCTGGACAACGCCTACCGGGCGGTCTCGGCAGTCGACTGGCCGGGCGACGCGCTGACCGTGTGGGTGCTGGACGACGCCGATCGCGCCGAGGTCGCCGAGCTGGCGGCGGCGTACGGCTACCGGTACGTCGTCCGGCCCGACCGGGGACACCTCAAGAAGGCGGGCAACCTCAACCACGCGCTCACCCTGAGCAGCGCGGAGCACATCGCCATCCTGGACGCCGACTTCGCGCCCAGGCCGGACTTCCTGCGCCATCTGGTGCCGTATCTCTCGGATCCGGGCGTCGGCATCGTGCAGAGTCCCCAGTGCTTCGACACCGACGAGACGATGAGCTGGATCCAGCGCGCCGCCGGATCGGCCCAGGAGTGGTTCTTCCGCTGGATCCAGCCGTCGCGGGACGCGAGCGACGCCGCGATCTGCTGTGGCAGCAACGCGGTCTACCGCCGCAGCGCCATCGACCTGGCCGGCGGCTTCGCCAGGCTCGACCACAGCGAGGACCTGTACACCGGACTCGCGCTCCACGAGCAGGGCTTCCGCACCCTCTACGTCCCGGTTCTGGTGGCCAAGGGCACCTCGCCGGACAATCTGGCCTCCTTCGTCAACCAGCAGTACCGCTGGGCGATGGGCAATCTGCATCTGCTGGGGACACCCGTCCTCAAGCGCATGGGCGCCCCCTGGCGGATGCGGCTGTGCTTCTACGAGGGCATCGTCGGCTACCTGACAACGGTGGTGAACACGTTCGCCGCGCCGCTGCCGCCGCTGGTGATGATGTTCTGGTTCCCGGACGACGTCCGCCCCTGGCACGTACTGCCGCTGCTCGCCCCGCTCTGGCTCTGGCACGTCCTGCTGCCGCGGGTGAGCCGGACCCGCTGGCGGGTCGAGGTGATCCGGGCCAACGTCCTGACGAGCGTCGCCGCCGGGGCCGCCTTCCTGCACACCCTGCGCGGCCGCAGTGCGGCCTGGGTGCCGACCGGAGCCGAGAACGGGGGCGGGGCCGGTTCCGGAGCCCGGTCCGGAGCCGGAACCGGAGCCGGAGCCGCACGAGGGGCCGCGGGAGGAATGGCCCGCCGGGTCGTGTACGTCTCCCTCGCCTGGCTCTGCTGCTCCACCGGTGCGGCGGCCGCCGGGCTCGCCCTGTCCGTGGTCCGCAACGGCTGGGAGCCCAACTGGGGTCTGGGTCTCTACCTGCTGGTGCAGTGTCAGGTCAACGTGCCCCTGATACGCGACCTGTTGGCCGAACTTCGCCCCGCCGGAACGGCAACCCGCAGGGCCGCACGGGCCCCGCGGCCGACCGGACGCTCCATGCTGCCCAGGCGCTGGCCCGAAGCGCTGGCCGCCACGACCACTCTCCTGCTCACCGCTCTCCTCGCGTCCGGCTGGGTCAACCCGATGCTGCCCTGGCTGAGCTGAAAGGCCGTCACACCGATGTCCACCACCGTGGCTCCCGGCCTCCGCCGCAGGAGCACCACACCTCCCGGACCACCGTCCGACGGCTCCGGGCCCCCGGGCTCGCACAGGCCCGACCGCAGTACGTCCGGGCCCGGTTCGCGCCGGGCCGGATTCCGCCCCGACATCGAGGGACTGCGCGCGGTCGCGGTCCTCGGGGTCCTCGCCTTCCACGCGGCCGTCCCCGGCCTCACCGGCGGATTCGTCGGAGTGGACGCCTTCTTCGTCATCTCCGGCTTTCTGATCACCGGACTCCTGGTGCGTGAAGCCGTCACCACCGGACGCATCCGGCTAGGCGAGTTCTTCTCCCGCCGGGCCCGGCGGCTGCTGCCCTCGGCCGCCGTGGTCCTCGGTGCGGTCGCGCTGGCCGGGGCCTGGCTCACCGCCCCACTGCGCCGCACTGATCTGGAGTACGACGTGGTGGCGGCCGCGCTGTCCACCGCCAACTGGCGTTTCGTGCAGCAGCAGACCGACTACCTGGCCGCCGGGCACGACCAGAGCCCCCTGCTGCACTTCTGGTCCCTGGCGGTGGAGGAGCAGTTCTATCTGTTCTGGGCCCCGCTGCTGGCCCTGTTCGCGTTCGCCGCCGCCAGGTCGGTACGCCGGGGCCTCGCCGTGCGGTCCGCGGTGACCGCCGTCACCGTGCTGCTGACGCTCGGCACCTTCGCCCTGTCGCTGCGCTGGACGAGTGACTCCGTGTCGCTGGCCTACCTCGGAACACCCTCGCGGATATGGCAGTTCGGCATCGGAGCACTGCTGGCGCTGCTCCCCTGGCACCTGCTGCGCGGGCCCCGCCCGCTGCGCCTGCTGTGCGGGTGGTCCGGGGCAGCGGCCCTCCTGTGGTGCATGACATGGTACGACGCGTCGACCCCGTACCCCGGATGGGCGGCACTCGTTCCGGCCCTGGCCACGGCAGCGGTCATCCTGGCCGGGACACCCGACCGGTCCAGGGGGGCCGGGGCGACGGTCCCGGACACGTACGGAGTCGGCCGGCTGCTGGCGGGCCGGGGCCCACGGGCGCTCGGACGGCTCTCCTACACCCTGTACCTGTGGCACTGGCCCGTACTCGTACTCGCCGAGGCGCGTCTGGGAACCCTCGGCTGGCCGGCGAAGGCGGCGCTGACACTGGCGGCCGTACTGCCCGCGCTGGCCACCATGCGCTGGGTCGAACAGCCGCTGCGCCACAGCAGAACCGTCTCCGAGCTGCCCCGGCGCGGCCTGTCCGTGGGCGTCTCGGCCGTCGTCATCCCCGTCGTCCTGGCTCTGGTGATGGGCACCACGGCCCTGCAACTGCTGGGAGCTTCCACACCGGTTGACGTGAAGGGTCTGCCACCGGGCGCGGCCGAAGGCCCGTCGCTGCTGACACGGAACGGTACGCCGCTCAAGGGCGGCCCCGTGGTGCCCAGTCCCGCGCAGGCGCGCAAGGACTTCCCGCCGGACGGCGCGTGCGAGGTGGCGCCGCAGGCCACCAGCAGCCCGCCCTGCCTGTTCGGGGCGACCGACAGCCCGGACCGGATCGTTCTGCTCGGCGACTCGCACGCCGGACAGTGGTTCTCCCCGATGCTCGCCCTGGCGGCCGAACGCGGCTGGGCTCTACAGGAGTTGGTGAAACAGGGCTGCCCCCTGCCGGAACTGCGCGTCACCAACCCGCAGTTGGGTCGCACCTATCACGAGTGCGACACCTGGCGGGCGGACGCTCTGGCCCGGCTGCGGGAGGGGCCCAAGCCCCGCCTGATCGTGATCGCCTCCCTCAACCGATACACCGATGACGAGCAACTCCTCCTCCGGGGCTGGGAGAAGACCCTGAAGGCGCTGCGTACGCCGGGGGTTCCGATCGTGTACCTGGAGGACACCCCGGTGCCGGGGACCGACATCCCGGCCTGCGTCTCCGGCCACACCGAGGACCCGGGAGCCTGCGCCTTCGACCGCGACTCGGCCCGTTGGCCCGATCCGCTCGCGCGCCGCATCGCCGCCGGACGGGTGCCGGGAGTACACGCCGCCTCGGTGAACTCGGTCCTGTGCCCGGCGAAGGGTACGACCTGCCCGGCGGTGCTGGACCGGATCCTGCTGTACCGGGACGACGCCCATCTCACGAACGTCGCGGCCGTGGTCCTGACTCCCCGGCTCGAACGGCTCTTCTCGGACACCGGGGCACTGTCCGGCCGCACCACCCAGGAGGGGGCGGGTGGCTGGACCCGGGTCATGCACGACGACTTCGACGGCCCGGCGGGCAGCCGCCCGTCCGCCGCACGCTGGAAGTACGACATCGGCACCTGCTATCCGGGCTGCCCGGCGCCGCAGTGGGGCACCGGGGAGATCGAGACCATGACGGACTCGACCGACAACGTACGGCTGGACGGGAAGGGTTCGCTGGAGATCGTCCCCACGCTCAGGAACGGGACGTGGTACTCGGGCCGGATCGAGTCCCGGCGGGCGGACTTCGCCCCGCCTCCCGGAGGGGTGATGCGGGTCGAGGCGTCGATCGCGCTGCCGGATGTCACCGGCCCTGCGGCGGCGGGCTATTGGCCGGCTTTCTGGACCCTGGGCGGGAAGCTGCGCGACGGGTACACGGGGTGGCCGTCCGTCGGTGAGCTCGATGTGATGGAGTCCGTCAACGGACGGGACGCCTTCTTCGGCAGCATGCACTGCGGCATCCTCGGGGGCGGGCCCTGCGAAGAGCCCGTGGGCCTCACCTCGGGACCGCAGCGGTGCTCCGGCTGCCGTACCGCGTTCCACTCCTACGCGGTCGAGGTCGATCTCAAGGCCGGTGCCGAGGAGGTGCGGTGGTATCTGGACGGGCGTGAGTACCACCGGGTGAAGGCCGCGCGGATGGATGCCAGGACCTGGGACCGGGCGGTGCACCACGGGCTGTTCCTGATCCTGAACGTGGCCATGGGCGGCATGCTCCCGACCGCCGACGGCACCACCGCCGGCCCCGCCACGGAGCCCGGCCACCCGATGCGCGTCCAGCACGTCACCGTCTCGACCCGGGAGGCCACCACCCGCTCGTGACCGGCGGCGCCGACCGACCGGTCCACTCGTGACCGGAGGTGCTCCCCTCTCAGCGCCCCTGCCGGCACCGCGAGGACCACGACAACGGCAAACACTGCCTTCTTCCAGTGACGGCGCAGGACTCCCGGCGCGACCCCCCGCGCTTCCCGACCCGCTCATGGCTCCCCCTTCGCGCGCGTCTCACGCCTGACGACGCCGTGCCAATGCGTGCGCTTCCTCGTTCGGCACGACACCGCGCCGCGCACCGGATCAAGTCCGTTGCGCGGCGCGGCGGGTATCAGCGGTCAGGCGTCAGGTACCAGGCGCAGGGGCCAGGAGTCAGGACAGCGCCAGTTCGGTGACGTTGGTGGCCTCCAGGACCCACGTCGCGCTCAGGCCGCCCTCCTTGACCCGGGCGTCGCCGTCGCCCTTGAGGACGCCGATGCGCTTGCCCGACAGGGCGATCTGGATGGCGTGCTCGTACTCGTGCACCCACGTGGCGCTGAGACCGCCCTCCTTCACGTACGCGTCCCCGTGGTCCGTGAGGACGCCGATGCGGTTGCCCGAGAGTTCGAGCTGGATGACGTCGTCGTGCTCCTTGACCCAGGTGGCACTGAGGCCGCCCTCCTTCACCCAGGCGACGCCGTCGCCCGTGAGAACGCCGATGCGGTTGCCCGACAGGTCGATGCCGATGACGTCGCCGGACTCCTTGACCCAGGTGGCACTGAGACCGCCCTCCTTCACGAACGCGTCCCCGTTGCCCGTGACGACACCGATGCGGTTGCCCGACAGCTCAAGGTCCTTGACCTTGTCGTGCTCCTTGACCCAGGTGGCACTGAGGCCGCCCTCCTTCACGAACGCGTCGCCGTTGTCCTTCAGGACACCGATGCGGTCGCCGGAGAGCGCGATCTGCTTGACGTCGTCGGACTCACGAACCCAGGTCGCGCTGAGGCCGCCCTCCTTCACCCAGGCGGTGCCGTCACCCGTGAGAACGCCGATGCGGTTGCCGGAGAGGACGACCTGCTTGACGTTGTCGCGCTCCTTGACCCAGGTGGCGCTGAGGCCGCCCTCCTTCACGAACGCCTCACCGTTGGCGCGCAGCGTGCCGATGCGGTTGCCGCCGTCGCCGGAGACCGTACTGGGCACCGCGTTGGCCGTGGAGGCACCGGTGAGACCGGCGAGGGCCAGGACGGCAGCGACCGCGGAGAGAGTCTTGAGATTCATCCGAGTAACTCCTGTACGCAGAACGACCCTTGGGCCCGGATTGCGGCGCCCATGGGGGATTCATCAATCCGAAGACGCTCAACGACCGAATGGGCCAGTGGTGCTTAGGCCATTGGAGTGACGGGGGCGCGCCGGGCCCCAGCACCCTTCCCGCGCGCCGGGCGGGACACCGCCGGGCGGGACAAGGCAGGGCAGGCCGATGGCCGGCGCCCCGGTCGGCGTCGATGCGGCATCCTGCTCCGGCAGGGGGGACAAGGGTCGGCTCGATACCCGAATTCCGACGGCTCCGGGCGTACGGGCCCTGCGTACCGCCCTGTTGGGCCGAGCGCCTGGGCCGGGGTTGCACAGGTGACCTTGCGGCAGGGTACGTGCGGGGGCGGCGTGCCTTGATAGCGTCGCTCCCGCGATTGCGGACCGCTCCCCGCCGGGGTCGTCGCTGCGCCCGGACGGCCCGCCCTCGGCGGACGGCCGCCGGAGCGGGCGTGCTGACGGTACGGGGACGTTCGCGGCAAGGACGAAGAGGGCCTACGCATGAGCCTCGCGCAGTTGCACTACACCTCTGCCTCTGCGGGCGACGACGGGGGCGGGGACGGGAATGAGGACGGGGGCGGGGGCGGGAACGGCGACGGGTCCGGCGCACGGTTCACAGCAGTCACCGCCGGTATACCCACGCCGGTGCTGGCCGAGGCCGAGCGACTCCTCGGATACGAGCCGCCGACCGGGGCCCCGTACCATCCCACCAGCACCGAACTCCGGTCATTTCCCGAGGCGTTCAGTTTCAGCGCACTGTCCGACGGCAGTCATATGCTGAGCCGTACGGTGGCGCTCGGCGGGCCCGGCGCGGGCCGCTTCCACGCGCACGCGGTGCATCTCCCGGCCGGTGAACGGCTGCCGGGCGACGCGTTGCCGATCACGGCCTGGCGGTCGCCGAACTGGGCGTCCACCCCACCGGACGGCGGCGTGCCCGGCCGGCTGGCCTCCCTGCCCGCCTCCGCCGCCTCCGGGCCGGAGGCGCTCAACGACTTCGCGGTGTCCCGGAGCCCCTGGCTGGCGGCGGTCTTCGCCGACCTGCGCCGGGTGGGCGAGGAACCGTCGTCGGCGCGCGTCGTGCTCGTGGAGCGGCAGGGCGCCGATGTGGCCCGATGGATCGCCCTGGCCGGAGCCGTGCTCCCGCCGGAGAACGCGCAACGGCTGACCTTCACGACGTACACCCGCCGTCCGGAGCGATCCCCGCACCAGGTCGTCGGGGTACTGCCGGACGACGCGCCCGGCCCGGCCGGCCCCGACAGCGGGCTGCGGGTGCACAACTGCACCGGGCCGCACCCGGAGGGTCCGGTGGGCGACGTCTGGGCCGAGACCTGCGCCCGGATCTGGCGGAGCCGGTCCCCGGAGTTGTTCCGGACGGCGACGGAGCTGCCCGGCGAACCCTTCGCCGCCGGACCGCTCGCGGTCACGGCACTGTGCGCCGGCATCACGCTCGGCCCCGACGAGCGTGCGGCGGCAGCCGACTGGGCGGCCGAGCGGCCGTACGCGCTGGACGAGGAGCGGACGCGGCTGCTGACCGACGCGCTGACCGCTCCCGGCATCGACCGTACGACCGCTGAACTCTCCGCTGTGGCAGGACTGTTGACCGCCCTGGAGGGACGCTCCCCCGCCGCGGCGACCGCGTCGCTCGCGGCTCTGCTGGTGACGGAGGCGGTACGCGGTGGCGATGTCACGCTCGAACCGCCCGCGCGCCCGGCCTTCGCCGGACCGGACGGGGAACGTGCCTCCGCCGCGCTCGTCACGGCCCTGGGCGACGACCTGCGTACCGAACTCGCCACCGATGGGTCCGCCGCGCCCGGCCATGGTGTGGCGCGCGCCGTGCAGCTGCTGCGGATCGCACGGCTGCTCGATGTGGACTGCGCGGACCTGCTCCCCGATGTCGTACGCCGGATGGCCCGGTCGCTGCTGGACGAAGGGGCGGCCGACTGCGCACCGGTGCTGCTCGACCTCCTGGACGAGCAGTTCGACGTCCGTACCGCGCTGCTGGGCGAGCTTGACCGGATCGCCCCGCACGATCCGGCGGGCACGGAGCGGCTGCTGACCGGCGTCGCCCTGCCGTTCACCGGAGCGCAGGCGCTGCCGCATCTGCGCATGTGCGCGGCGGCACCGGATGCCAGGGCGGGCGGCGGCGACCGGGTGAGCATGCTGAACACGGTGCTCCGCGCCGGTGGTATGTCACCTTTCGCCGAACCGCTGGTGCTGCGGACCGGGCTGGGGCTGGTCTGGGGCGAGGACACGCCCACCGCGGGCGAGGCCCGGCTGCTGCTGAGCGGGACCACCTCGGACGCGCACCGCACGGCCGGCACCTGGTCCGCTCTCCTCGCGGCGGCGCTCGGCGCCCCCGCGGACGACGAGGACGCCCCCGAACTCGCCCATGACCTGCTGCGCGGCTTCCCGCAGGAAATCGGCGCGCGGGCGCGCAGTGCGCTTCTGCTCCTGGAGTTCGCACGGGAGCTGCGCTCGGGGGCGGCGGAACCCGGCTGGGCGGAACGGGCCCGGAAGCTGTGCGCCGGGGCGGAACCGGTGGAGCCTGGCATACGCGACCAGGCATTCGGTGTCCTGGCCGGACGGCTGCTCGCCCCGGACCGGCCCGAGGCGGAGCTGTACGCGTTCGTCCACAGCGACGACACGGACCTGATCACGGCCTACGGCAGGGCCGCGCGCCACGAGGACGTCCTGGCCAGGCTGCGGGCCGAACCTGCCCATGCGGCCGACTGCTTCACCGTCTGGACCTCGCACCCGCACGCGGGCCCGGCGTGGAACGAGACGCGGACGGCGCTGCTGGAAGAGGTGTTGCGGCCGGTGGTGCGCGCCCTGTCCACCGGCGAGGTGGCGGCGGTGGAGGAGGCCGCCGCGCGGGCCGGCAGCAGCCGCACGGCGGAGGCCTTCCGGGCGTGGAGCCGGCCGGGCGGCTTCGGCCGGCGGCTCGGCAGCAGGCTGACGGCCCGGGTGCGACGGTCATAGGGACGCCCTCCGGGGCCGCGGGCGGCCAGGGATGCCGTGGCCGGGAGTCATGGCCGGGAGTCGTGGCCGGGAGTCGTGGCTTGCCCGGAGTGACCGGTACCGTGTGACCTATCGATCTCGTGTGCTCCCGGCGGGCTGCGTGACACCCCCAGGAGGAACAGATGACGACGAACCGCGGACGCAAGGACGTCATCCGGGACCGGATGGCCGCGACCGGCGAGTCGTACAACGTCGCCGCCCGCAATCTGAAGGCGATGAAGGACATGGGCGCCACGCGTGAGGCCGTCCTCACCCAGCGCTGGCGTCCCGCCGACTCGCTCGACGTGCCGTGCCCCTGCGGTGGTACGTGCGAGCCCGGCGAACGGTGCGAGCGGTGCCACGCGCTCCACCGGCACGTGGCGCGCTACCCCGGAAGTGTCACGGACGTGGAGACCTGGGCGGACCGCTACGACTGCGTGGGCTGCTCGTCCTCGTACATCCTGACCGTGGTCCTGCCCGGCCGGCCATGGGGCGTCGCCGAGACGGTCGTCCAGGGCGGGTCCGCGGAGCCGGTCGTACGGGCCCGGGTCTTCCCGGGCGTCGCCCACCCGATGCTGCGGCCGGAGAGCGCCGAGGGCGGGGAAGCGGACGGGAGCGAGGGCTGACGTCCGGGTGCCGGCACTCCGCGCGGGCGCGCCGCAAGGCGGTCATCCGCGGACGCGGGGATGTTCGACACGGATGCGCACCGGCCCCAGGAGATCGTTCAAGTAGTCGCGGCCCGCAGGGGTGTTGAGCTCCAGCGGGTCCTCCGTCGACGGCTTGAGCAGGTCGTGGACGCCCTCGTTCGCGTACAGAACACAGACATCGGCCGGTCCGGGGCCGAGGTCCTGGCGGGACGGCCAGCGGAAGCCCACGGCCCAGGGCGCCTGGTTGCGGATCCAGGAACCCCAGCGGCGCGTGCGCGGATAGGCCGGAGCCGGTGACTGGACGAGCCAGTTGTCCTGATGGACCGCCGCCAATTTGGGGTTGTCCGTCAGGTCGACCAGCGGCAGGTCGACGGCCGCGACGACCTTGGACAGCAGCATGTCGCGCACCCGCGGCTGGGTGATCCGCCGCCGCCCGTCGGGCGAGACGCGCAGATCACGGGCGAGTGTTTCGCACACCGCGGTGAGCGGTGACAGAGCGGCGTACAGGTAGGGGACCGGAGCGGCACTCAGCCCGTCCCGGATGTCGCAGAACCGTCCGCCACCCCAGTGCAGGTCCGCCGGTACGGCCTTGAACTCGGTGCCGCCCCATCGCGCGGCATGCACACGCCACAGTTCGGTGCCGGCCGGCAGGACGTGCCGGTGCGGCTTCGCCCGGACCGTGGGGGCGGGAATCATCTGGTCAGGCACGTGCTCACCAATCCGGAATCTCGGCCCGCGCGGCGGACAACAGAGCGCCGTCCGCTCCGGTGCCCAGCAGTCTCGCGGGGGCGGCGTCGAGCCACACGTTGGAACCCAGCCACCAGTCGGCCGCACCCCAGGGATCCGCGTCGGCCGACAGCAGCCGGTTGATCTCGACGACGACCGGGTAAGGCGCCCCGGAATCCAGATCGATCTGGAACGAGGGGATCCACTCCACCTCGCGCTCGTCGGTCAGCAGGATGAGATCGCGGGCCCGGTCCGCGGCGAGGTCCACGGACACGGCGGGAACGGCGGGCTCGGCCAGCAGCCAGGCGTCGTCGGCGTCCGGGCGGTACGGGGCGGCATCCTCCTCGGCGTCCGGTGCCGTCTCGCCGGGGCCGGTGTCCGCCGGCGCCTCCGCACCCAGACCCAGCGACTGGGATTCCGTGCGCAACGCCCTTAGCAGCACGAGCAGTCGGGCGGAATCGGAGGGCGCTACCGTCGAGGGCTGGAAGCGCACCCCGGACGGAGTCAGCGCTTCCCGCGCGGGGTGACCGGGTGGAGTGAACGGTTTGACCAGCTCGCGGATGTCACGGGCGGCGGCCGTGGGGTCGGCCTCGGCGGCCGCCAGGATCTCCATGAGTTCTTCGCGGGCGGGCGGGTCCAGCAGAGCGGACAGTTCCGGCCAGTACCGATGGATCGCCCCGATGGCCGACACCAAGAACGACAAACCGGCACCCCCTCTCCGGAGGCCAAGGTAACAGCCCAGCGTTCAGGGTGAGTTGGTATCACGTCGACATGGCCGGATCGGGGGCCCGGGTGCGCACGGTGTGAGGCATCATGGACTCCTGGCATCGCCCGAGGGAGTCGGTGCACGACGTCGGGCGCCCGCCGGCCGGGCATACGGGTCAGGCCCGTTTCGACGGCGCGTCCGCTCCCCCGCGGTTCAACTGCGGCCCTGGGGGAGGGTCATTGAGCAACACCACCGTATACCGTTGGTCCTACGTGGACGTGGAGGCCGAGAGGCTCCGGCAGCTGCGCGCCCAACTGGCGCAGGAGACCACGCGCTCACGTGATCTGCGCGGACAGGCCAAGGCACTGCGCCGGGTCCACCGCACGGCCCGTATCGACGTGTCCGTCGTCACCGTGCCGTCCCGGGCCGACGCCGCGGAACTCGCCGAGGCCCTGGAGTCGGCACGCCGGATCAACGAGCGGGCGGAGTCCGAACTGAGCCGTGCCGCCGCCGGTGTCTGGTCCGTGCCGCCCGGGAGGAGCGATCCGCCGGCGGCGCCCCGAGCCGCTGTCCGAAACACCGTCCGGGCCGAGGAGCCGGCCCGCGAGGACCGTTCCGCGCGGGTCAGGGCGGCAGCGCTGGTGGAGGCCGAGGCTCTCCTCAATCGCGACGGGCCCGCCTGCGAGCCCGCCGACCTCCCCGTGTTCGCGCACCGTCTGGAGGCTCTGCGGCGGGCGGAGAGCCCCGAGGCGGCCCGGACGCTCCTCGCCGACCTGGGTGTCCTGGTGCACCGCTCGGTGTCGCGGGAGCGGGCCGCAGCCCGGACCGCCGCGCTGCGGGCCGCACTGCTGGACCGCCTGGAGGACGCCGGGCCGGAGGACCGGCAGCGGCTGGCTGCGGCCGTGGCCGAGGCGCCCGACCCGTCCGTTCATCAAGGGGAGGTCGAGCGGGCCGTCGGCCGGGCGGACGCCTCCCGGCACCGGTCGGAGGTGGCGGTCCGGCTGATGGAGGTGCTGCGGGAGCGGGACTACGCGGTGGGCGACGACTTCGCCGACCTGCTCGCCGGGGAAGGCAGCGTCGTGGTGCCCTTCGGTGCGGCGGCCGAGGCGTCGGCGGAGGCCGCTGTCCCGGACGGCTACGGGCTGCGGATCACCCTGGCCGCGGACCGGCCCGGCCTGTCCGCCACGATGGTGCGGGCACCGGAAGCGGGCACGGACGACGGCATCGACGACGGCCCGGAGGACGGCGGGACCGCCGGCCCGGGTGAGGACAGGACCGCCGGCCCGGGTGGGGAGGAGACGGACAGCCGGGTCCAGCGCTGGTTCTGCGACGGCCAGCTGCCCCAGATCGAGAACGCGATCCGCGAGCAGGGCGTGGACCTGGACCGCACCTCGGTGCTGCCGCCCGGAGTCGTACCCACGGCAGTGGCGCCCGACGCCCCGTGGCCCGAGAGCGGACGCGCCCACGACGGCCGTCCGCGGCCCCGGCGCCGCCGGAAGAACAGCAGTCCCGCGAGGCCCGCCGCGTACGGACAGGAGGGGCAGCGTGAGCGCTGACACCGGCGGTGTGAGCGCTGACCCGGACGGTGTGTTCCGCAAGACCGGCACGCCGCGGCCGGAACCCGCGCCGCCCCCGGTCCCCGCCTGGATCCGTGAGCTGGACATGGCGCTCGCGGTGTACCCGCAGATCCTGCTGACCGGCAACGTACGCGACCAGTTCCTGTTGCCCGAGGACGGCGACGGCGGAGTGGCGGCGCCGGAACCGGGCGGCACCGTGCTGCCCTACAGCCTGGAGGACGTCATCGAGTCGGTCTGCCGCGTGCGCGGCTACGGCGCGCTGGCCCGGCAGGACGGGGTGATCGACCGGGTGGTCGCCTGGCGGCTGACCGCCGACCTGTTCGCCTTCCCGCCCGCCCTGCGCCGCATGGCCGAGGAGGACGCCCGGATCGAGCGGGAGCGGGCCGAGCGGGAGCGCGCCGGGCAGGAGAACGACGGGCCGGACGCCGACCGCGAGGCGGACGAGGACGACGACGTGGAAGCGGGCGTCGCCCGGCTGCGCGACATCATGATCGGCACGGTCCGGCACACGGGCCCGGCGATCGGCCTGATCGTGCCCTACACCAACCGCCTGGGGTCGTCGCGCGGACCCGTCGCGGGACAGGCGGCCCGGCTGCTGGCGACCGTCGAGGAGCTGGGGCACACCGCGCGCCCGGTCGCCGGCGACGGGGGCGTGACGCCGTACAACACGATCTTCTGGGTGGTCGAGAGGCAGGAGGACCTGCCCCTCGAATTCGCCCTCGGCAGCCATGCGTTGCGCGTGATCAGCGTTCCCGAGCCGCCACACGACCAACGTCGCGCCGCCGGCCGGTTCGTCGTCGAACGGCTCGCCGCGCGCCAGGGGCGCGAGGGCGGCGAACCGGCCACGGACACCGAGCAGGGCCAGGCCACCGAGGCGCTGGCCCGCTCCTCGTACGGCATGGGGGTCAGGGAGATCCTGGCGGTCGGCCGGATGGCCGCGGACCGGCGGCTGCCGCTGAGCCGGCTGGACGAGGCGGCCCGGCTGTACCGGGTGGGTGTACTCGACAACCCCTGGGCCACCCAGGGCGTGCGCGAGAACATCCTCAACGGCGAGGCGTATCTCAACGCCCAGGTCATCGGCCAGCCGCACGCCGTACGGCGCACGATCGAGATCTTCATGCGGTCGGCGGCCGGGCTGACCGGCGCCCAGTCGTCCAGCTCGCCCAGCCGGCCACGCGGCACACTCTTCCTCTCCGGGCCCACGGGCGTCGGCAAGACCGAACTGGCCAAGGGCGTCGCGAAGATGATCCTCGGCGAGGACGCCCGGCCGATCCGCTTCGACATGAGCGAGTTCGCCGAGGAGCATGCCCGGGACCGGCTCATCGGGGCACCACCCGGCTTCGTCGGGCACAGCGCGGGCGGCGAGCTGACCAACGCGGTGCGCGCGCACCCGATGAGCGTGCTCCTGTTCGACGAGATCGACAAGGCGCACCCGAGGCTGTTCGACCTGTTCCTGCAGATCCTGGAGGACGGACGGCTCACCGACGGACAGGGGGCCACGGTCCACTTCACGGAGTGCGTCCTGATCTTCACCTCCAACCTGGGCGTGTCCGCTCAGGTGATCCGGTCCGCCGCCCGGCGCCGGGCGGACGGTGGCGAGACCGGCGAGGAAGGTGACGAGGAGGCGCGGGAGGGCAGGCAGCAGCCGCGGCTCACCCGGCACGACAAGCCCGAGACGGTGCGCGAGGTACTGCGCTCGGCGTTCGACACGTTCTTCAACGACCACATCGGGCGGCCCGAGTTGCGCAACCGGTTCGGCGACAGCTTCGTCCCGATGGACTTCATCCAGCCCGCGTCGGTTCCGCTGATCCTCGACAAGGCACTGAAGTCCGTGACCGACCGCGTCCGCGAGGTGCACGGCGCCGAACTGGAGGTCGCCCAGGAGTCCTGGGAGGTCCTGCGCATCGAGGCCTCCCGCCGCCTGGACCACGGCGGACGGGGCGTGGTGACCGCCGTGGAGTCGGCCCTCGTCAACTCGCTGTCCCGGGAGCTGTTCCACCAGCCGGCCCGGCACGGGGAACACCTTGAGATCGAGGCCGTGGAGGGCGACGGCGACGCGTACGCGTTGAAGGTGCGGCGGTGGATGTGACCGGATCGAAGGTGCGGCGGTGGAGGTGACCGCACAGACGCTGCGGGTGTCCGATGTCCTGGCGCCCGTCACCACGCTCGGGCCGGGCCGCCGTCTCGGCGTCTGGGTGCAGGGCTGTCCCCTCACGTGCGCGGGCTGCATGTCCCGGCACACCTGGGATCCGCGCGGCGGGCGAGACGTAGACGTCGAGCGGCTGGCCGCGCTGTGGCGCCGCGGGCTGGCCGACGGCTACGACGGGCTGACGGTCAGCGGCGGCGAGCCGCTGGAGCAGCCGCGGGCCCTGGCCGCGCTGCTGGACGCGGTCGACCGGGTACGCCACGAAGCGGGCCGTACGGACGCGGACGTCCTGGTGTACACGGGCTGGGAGGACGCCGAGATCGCCGCCTCGCCCCGGGCCGCGGCCGCCCTCGCCCGCGCGGACGCCGTGATCACCGGGCGGTACCGCGCGGGCGAACCGACCCGGCTGGTCTGGCGCGGCTCGGCCAACCAGCGGCTGATCCCCCGCACCCCGCTCGGCCACCGCCGCTACGGTCCCCATCTGCGGCGGCTCACCGACCGGCCCGAGCTGCAGATTCGGGTGACCGACACCGCCGTGCACATCATCGGTGTTCCCAGAACCGGTGATCTCAGCGCGCTGGAAAGGGACTTGGCCACCCGTGGTGTGACCTTCCAGGAGAACTCATGGCGACCGTGACCCCCCGTTATCGCTGCCCTGTGACACCGGACGAGTGCCCCTCGTCGCCCCGGCGCGGCTACTGCCAGATACACGATTTCGAGCCGCTCGTACCCGTCCGTGACTTCCTGACGGCGGAGCCGGAGGACGAGACCGCCGGGCCGGCGGAGGGGAACGACGACCAGGTGTCCCGCCGGAACACGGCCCGCGGGAGCGGCGGGAACGACAGGGGCGACGCGGCCGTCGACGGTGGCCCCGGGGCCGCGGCAGGCGGCCGCGCACCGGTCGGCCGGTCCGTCGGCGCCGACCGTGCCGCCCGTCCCTCCGGCCCAGCCGTCCCGCCGCCCGTCCCCGGTCGCCGTCCCCGCCCCGCACCGACGCCTGCACGCGTGCCTGCGTCTGCACAGACACCGGCACAGGCACCGGCACCGATCCGGCTGGCCCTGGTCCTCGCCGGGGCGCTCGTACCGCTGCGCAGCGAGGGCGAGAGGCCCACCCCGGTCGGTCGCGACGCCCCGGAGTGCGCGCATGTGCCGGGTCTGGCCGGGCTCGACCAGATCTCCCGCAGGCACGCCGAGCTGTACTGGCGCTCGGGGCACCTCTGCATCAGGGACACCGAGTCCGCCAACGGCACGTATGTCGACGGCGAGAGAATCACCGGCCCCACCCGGCTGTGGCCCGGACGCCACCGGCTCCGGCTGGCCGAGGACGTCGAGGTGACCGTCGTCGAACTCGACGAGTTCGGCGCACCCCGCTGACCGGGCCCGACAACCGTCAGCTCAACGACCGTCATCCGCGCGCACCGGATGGTGCGCCGGGGAACGAGGACCCTCATGGCCGACAAATCGACCGATGACCCGGCAGGCAACGCCGAACCACCGCGCGAGCGCGTGAGCCCGCCGACCCGCAAACAGAACTCCGGCTCGGCGCAGGCGAAACCGCCCGGTCCGCCGACCCGCGCCCAGCACTCGGACTCCGTACCACCGCAAACACCCAGCCCACCCACCCGCAAACAGAACTCCGGCTCGGCGCAGGAGAAGCCGCCCAGCCCACCCACCCGCAAACAGAACCCCGACCCCATACCGGCGAAGCCGCCCAGCCCACCCACCCGCGCCCAGCACTCGGACTCCGTACCACCGCAGCCGCCCGGCCCGTCCACGCCCGGCCGACACCCCGATCCGGTACCGCCCGATGCACCCACCCGTCCCCGGCCCCCTCGTGCCGACCCGCCCACCCGTCGCGAGGCCCGCAACACCGCGCGGGGAGAGTTCCCTCAAGGGCTGCTCGACCGCTACGAGCCCCGCGGCGTCGCGGGTACCGGAAGCGAGGGAACCGTCTGGCACGTGCGGCGGCTCGCCGACGGCACCGACGCGGCGGTGAAGGTCGCCCACCCGGGTCAGGCCATGGACATGGACACCCTCGAACACCTCGCGACACCCGAGTTCGTGCGCCACGTTCCCCGGATCCACGAGTTCGGCGAGATCGCTGTCGGGCCCACCGTCTGCGGCTGGGTGGCGATGGAGTACCTGCCCACGACGCTCGACGACCACCTCACCGGGGGTCTGCGCGACGGCAGGCGGCGCAACGACCGGACGCGGGCCGAGGAGACCGTCCGCGAACTCGCGGGTCTGCTGGATTTCTGGCAGACGCGCATCGACCGCAACCCGCTGGATCTGAAGCCCGCCAACATTCTGGTCAGGTCGCGGCCCGGCGGCCGGAGCGAGTTCGTCGTCGCGGACTTCGGCGGCATCGCGAGGTTCTCCGCGAGCCAGAGCTACCACGACTTCCAGATCACGGCTCTGTACATGGCGCCCGAACAGATCGTCAAGCAGAACCTCAGAGCCACCCCGTGGTGGACCCTCGGCCTGGTGCTGTACCAGGTGTTCACCGGCCGCCCGCTGTACATCCTCGGCGACGACGCCCAGATCACCGACGAGGCCTGGACCAGGGGGCTGATCCTCAACAACGAGGTCGACCTGAGCGCGGTCACCGACGCCCGGCAGAACCTGCTGCTCCAGGGTCTGCTCACCAAGGACCCCGACGACCGCTGGACCGCGGCCGAGGTCCAACGGTGGCTGAAGGGAGAGGTCCCGGCCGTCGTCCGGCCCGCCGCTCCCGACGAGGCACCGAGCGCCGCGCGCCACGCCAACCGGCCCATCACCTTCCGCGGCGAGGCCCACCACGAGGCGGAGAGCCTCGCCGCCGCGATGGCCCAGGAGTCCGAGGCGGCCGCGAAGTGGCTCGCCGGAGAGGGCGGCCCGCGACTGGCGGCCTGGCTCCGCGACGAGCTGGACGACACCTCGTACGACAGCGGACAACTGCTCGCACTCGAACGCGGCCGGGACCGGCCGGTCCGCGCGGCCGTCGCCGCGCTCGCGTTCGTCGCCGTGTTCGCCCCCACGGCGACGCCTCAGTACCGGGGCCGGCGCGTGGACGCGGAGGGCATCGCACGGATCGCCCAGGGTGGCGGCGCGGTGGCGTTCATCGACGAGCTCCTGGCCGCCTCCGTGCCCACCGTCGCCGCCGGGTTCGTCTGCCACCACGACCGGTGCGAAGGCGGAAGCTGCCAGGTGCTGCTCACCCTCGCGGACGAACTGCCCCGCACGGTGGCCGAGGTCCGTGCTCGGGCCCGCACGCTCGGACGTCGCGACAACAGCAGCGGCGACCTCAACACGTACGAGACGAACGCCGCGTACAGCCTGGCCGCCGCCCTGATCGTGCACCCCGAGAACCGCAAACAGGCCCTGGTCCCGCTCGCCGGGCTGCCGGGCACGCTCGCCCCACTCGCCGCCAGGGCGCCGGTGGTCCTGCTCGCCGTCCTGGCCCAGCTGGGCGCACTGCGCCATCGGGCGACCGCCGTACTGCGCCGCCGCAAGGAGGACGCCGGATTTCTCCGCCACTGGGCGGACCTGCACCGCCGGGCGTCGGGCGGTGACACGCAGACGGTGCGGGGGCGTGCGGCGCTGGTCGCCGCCACCGTCCTGCTGCCCCGGGTGCTCCGCGCCGACGCGATCGGGCAGGACCACGAGGTCACCCTTGCCGAATGGTGGACGGCGGTCCGGCCTCCCCTGCTACGACGGCTCGGCGCGGCGGCCACGATGTTCGCGGTGATCTGGCTGCTGATCCGGTCCGGCGCGATGCTCCGGGCCGTCCATGACAGCGGGCTCGGCGGGAAGGCCCTGAAGCCGGCCGACGCGATCACCGCCCCGCTCGGCCGTGCCGCCGACGCCGCGGCCGCGACCCAGACCGGGCTGTTCGCGGTGGCGCTGGCCGGGGCCCTGGCCCTTGCGGCGGCCCCCACCCGGGTGCCCGGCCGCCTGCTGCTGGCCGGGGCGGGCATCGCGTCCTACATCGGCTACGCGCGCCCGGACCTTCCCCCGCTCGACCTGCTGCACGCCCCGGAGTGGCTGGCAGAGCGCCTGCGCCACTTCGAGGGCGGCTGGCAGAGCTGGAACGGAGTCATGGCTCTGATCTGCTTCCCAGTGGCATGCCTGCTGCTCATGGGGCTCGCCCGGCGGCTGCTGCGCGCGGCACGCGGCGAGGAGCAGGAGCAGACCCGGTTGCGGCGCGAGCGGGCAGAACGGCGCCGCGCCCGCGCGGGGCTCCCGGAGCGCCCCTACCAGAACCCCGGCAGGTGGCGTACCGGGGTGGACGGCACCCGGGACCGCGTGCTGTTCGCCGCCGCCTCGCTGCTCACTCTGGTCACGGTGTTGTGGGCGGCCGTCGAGATGCGGGTCGCGCTCAGCGGGGAACACCGCACGCTCGCCTCGTGGGGAACCGGTCAGCAGGGCGCCTCCTACCAGTCGCAGTACATGCTGGCCTGTGCCGCGGTCAGCGCGGTGGCAGCGCTGTGCCGGCCGGCGATCGCCCGCCGGATGTTCTGGTGGGCCGTCGCCGTGGTGACCGTGTTCGGCCTGCTGCCGCCGCCGGTCGAGCCGGCCGAGGCGGCGAGCCTGCCCGTGCTGCGCGGCCTCTTCGCCGAAACCGCCGCGACCTGGGGGCACGCGGCCTTCTGGGCGGCGCTGCTGCTCGCCCTGCCGTTGAGCGCGTACGCGGGCGGCTTCGCCGTGCGCCGCACCCGGGGTGCCGCACGATGACGGCGGCGACGGCCATGCCCGCCCCGCCGGAACCCGCGCCCGGCACCGGGCCGCTCAAACTGCTCGATCTCGCCGAGCAGTTGCTCGAACACCATGACGAGCAGGAGCGGCCCGAGGACGCGGCCCTGTCGTGGAACCGCTGCCGCGCGGTGCTGCTGCGCGCCCGCGACGCGCTGGAGCGACAGGGTGCGGTGGCCGATCCGTACGCGCTGGCCCGCGCCCGGTTCCTGCTGGGCCTCACCCTGTCGGTGGGGTACTGGCAGGCCGCCACCGGTCAGGCGGAGCCGTACGGCATCGACGCCCCCTACGCACTGCGGCGGGCGGCGGCGCCGCTGCTCGCGCTGAGCCGGGCCACTCTCCCCGACGGGGATCCCATGTACGCCACCGCCTGCGTACGACATGCGCTGCTGCTGCACGACCGGCACGAGAACCCGGACCCCGACGACGCACCGGCTCCGAGCGCGCCCGCGACCCCGGTCCCGGTCCCGGCTCCGGCTCGGGCTCCGGACAGCACACCGGACCCCGGCAACACACCCTCCCCGGACACACACGCAGCCCCGGACCCCGGCAGCACACCACTCCCCAAGACGCACGACGACCTCGACGAGGCACTCGCCGCCTTCCAGGAGGGGCTGCGGCTCCTGGGCGAGGAAGCCCACCCGGGCCTGCTCGTCACGTACGCCTGCGCGCTCGGCGACCGCTATGTGCGCGACCGCGACGCCGACGATCTGCGGGACTCGGCGGGCGCACTGGAGGAGTTGCTCGCCGAGATACGTCCGCCCGGCTGGGCACCGGCGGCGGACGGCACCGGTTCCTGGGCGGACGAGGCCGACCAGCTGGAGCTGGAGACCCGGGTGCAGCTGGTACGGCTCCTCCAGGCGTCCCCGGAGGCCGCCGACGCCGAACGAGCCGTTCACCACCTGGAGTTGCTGGCCGCGACCGCCCCGGACGAGCATCCCGCCCGGGTGTTCGCGAGCGGCCACCTCGTCGATGTCTACCGGGAGCGGGGCGGCGGACGCGCCCTGCCCGACGACCGCCCGGCGTATCTCGCGCGGTTGCGTGACCTGCACCGCCTGATCGGCCACGACGACCCGGACCACGCCCGGGTGGCGGCGATCCTGGGGGCGGCGCTCGCGGAGCGGACCGACCCGACCGACCCGGCCGGCCCGGTCCCGAGCCCGCAGCAGGAGGAGGCGATCGGTCTGTTGCGCGAAGCGCTCGCCGGGCTCTCCGAGGAGGACGACCGGCGCCCACCCAGCCATGCGCTCCTCGGCTCCCTGCTCAACGCCCTGCACGACCGCGAGCCCGAGCGCTACGACGTCGGGGAGGCCGCGTTCCACCTGGAACGCGCGGTGGAACTACAAGCCGCCGACGACCCGTTGCGCAGCGACCTGCTCAACCAGCTCGCGCACGCCGGCCTCGCGGACGACGGCCCGGGAGCGGACCTGGAGGGCATCGACCGCACCATCGCCCTGCTGAACGAGTCGATGCTGAAGCCGTCCGACTCGCCCGGCTTCGGTTCCGAGGTGCACGGCACGTACGCCTCGGCGCTCAGCCGGCGCCATGCCCTGTCCCACTCCTCCGACGACCTCGACGCGTCGATCCGTCATCTCACGGCGGCGTTCCGCCAGACGCCGGCCGACAACGTGAACCGAATCGTCTATCTGCAGAACCTGTCGCTCGCCCTCTACCAGCGCTATCTCGCGGGTGGGGACCTCCAGGACCTTCAGACGGCACACCGCTACCTGCACGAGGTCAACGCGGCTCTGGACAACGGCGCCTCGGTGGCGCCCGCCGACCTCCGAGTGGTCGAGCGGGACCGCCCCGCGCTCGAACAGGGCCTTGTGCAGCTCCAGTTCATGGTCGCTCTCACCTTCCGGAACAAGGAGGGGACGGCAGCGGCCGTCGCCGCCATGCGCAGGCTGCGGGACTCCCTCGCGCCGGACGACCCGCTGCGTCTGCCGATCGGAGCGGACTACGGTCTGCTGCTGCTGATCCACTCCTACGACGGCGGCACCCCGCAGGACCGCGTGGACGGGCTCCTCCTCATGATCGAAACGGTCGAGGCCCTGCCGGAGGAGCACCAGGAGCGCCCCAGACTGCTGCTGCGGACGGCGGGCGCGCTGCTCATGACCTCGTACGTGCCGTACAACCCCAGCGGCATCGAAGGGGCGGAGAGGATGCTGCGGGAGGCACTGGCCCTGGTGTCGCCGGACAGCCAGGAGGGGCTCCGGTCGAACGCGATGTACGCGACCCTGCTCCTCGTCCGTTTCCGGCACGCCGGGGTTCCGGCCGACGCCGACCGCGCCGTCGACGTGGCGCGGGCGACGCGCGAGCGGATCCGTGACCGGGCCCCGTCCCCGGTGAGCACCCTGCTCGGCAATGTGCTCGCGGACGCCCTGCGCGCCCGCTCGGCACCCGGCGACGGCGCGGCCGCGCGGCAGGCGGGCATCGCCGCGTTGCGCGAGGCGGCCACCGTCGTCCTGCTCCAGGCCGCCGCCGAGTCGGCGCTCCAGATGGCCCGCACGGCGGCCGACCGGGCGTTGCAGATCGCCCGGTGGTGTCTGGCGGACGGCGACCTGGGCGGTGCCGTGGAGGCCCTTGAGCTGGGGCGCGGACAGGTGCTGCACGCCTCCACGACCACCTCCGACGTGGCCGCCCTGCTGCGTGAAGCCGGCCGGGCGGACCTCGCCGAGGAGTGGGAGGGCGGGGCGGGTGGCCGTGCGGCACCGGCGGTGACCGGCTTCGGGACACCGCTGGACGGTCCGGGCTCACCGGACGGTCCGGGCTCACTGCTCGGGACGCTCGGTCCGGGCGTCGAACCACCGCTCCCCGACGACCTGCGGCAGCGCGCGCTCACGGCCCTGGCCCGGTCGGACGCGGGCACCGCGCTGACGACCGCGCCCACCCCCGACGGGATCGCCGCCACGCTGCGGGCGGCCGGCGCCCACGCGCTCGTCTACCTCCTGCCGCCGGGCGGTGCGGAACTCCTGCCGGCCGGCGTGGGCAACAGCGGCGGCGCGGTCGTCGTCACCCGGGACGGGCGGGTCGGCACGGTCGATTTCGGCCTCCTGCGGCGCCAGAGCCTCGACGTCCTGGAGACGTACCGGGCCGCGCACCGCCACCGCCAGGCCGCACTGGACCTGCTGCCCGCCGACGGCCCCGAGCACCTGGACGCGCACGTGCGCTGGCGTACCGCGCTGGAGGAACTGTGCGACTGGGCCGGGCCGGTGGTGATGGGACCGCTCTCCCGCTCACCGCTGATCAGCGAGGCGGGCCCCGCGCCCCATCTCGTCCTGGTGCCGTTCGGCGACCTCGGCGGCATACCCTGGCACGCCGCCCTGCTCAGCAGCGGCCTGCGGGACGGCGGCCGGCCGGTCCACGCCGTCGAGCGCCTCACGCTCTCCTACGCGGCCTCCGCCCGCCAGTTCCAGGAGGCGCACAACCGTCCCCGGCCGGCGCTGGACGCCCATCCGGTGATCGTCGGCAACCCGGACGACACCCTGCCCGGCGCCGCCGCCGAGGCCCGGCAGATCCATACCGCCCTCTACCCGCGGGGCCTCCTGCTGGGCAAGGTGCGCCGTGCGAACGGCCCCGGCTCGCCCGCCGAGGTCCTGGCCGCCCTGCCCGGCCGCGAACGGGCCGGGGCGTCCGTCCTCCACCTGGCCTGCCACGCCCGCCCCTCCAGTGCCTCGCCCCTGGACGCCCATCTCCTGCTGGCCGCCCCCGACGGCGGAAGCGGCCGGGAGGATGCCGGTCATCTGTCGATCCGCGAGATCCTGCGCCAGGCCAGGGGCCGCCCGCCCGGCACCCCGGGCGGCCTCGTGGTCCTCGACGCCTGTGTGAGCGACCACGCGGGCGACGACCTGGACGAGGCCCTGACGCTGTCGACGGCCTTCCTCGCCGCCGGGGCCACCGGCGTCGTCGGCTCGCGCTGGGAGGTCCCGGACGGACCGACGGGCCTCGTGATGTACGTCTTCCACGACCGCCTCCGCAGGGGCGCCACGCCGGTACGGGCGCTGCGCGAGGCCCAGCTGTGGCTGCTGGACCCGGACCGCGAGGTCCCCGACGACATGCCTCGCGCGGTGGCCGACATCCTGTACGACGTCGATCCGGCCGCCCTGGAACTGTGGGCGGCGTTCGCCTGTCAGGGACGCTGAGGGGCCTGCCCCCCACGGACGCGGAACCGCCCGCGTCCCCACCCGGCGCCGCCCGGAGCGGGATGCGGTCTCAGCCCTCGTCGGGAGTGAGCCGCAGCGAGATCGAGTTGATGCAGTACCGCTGGTCCGTCGGGGTCGGGTACCCCTCGCCCTCGAAGACGTGGCCGAGGTGTGATCCGCAGCGGGCGCAGCGGACCTCGGTGCGGACCATGCCGTGGCTGCGGTCCTGGATCAGTTCGACCGCGTCCGTGTCCTTCGGGTCGTAGAAGGACGGCCAGCCGCAGTGCGACTCGAATTTGGTGTCGGAGCGGAACAGCTCCGCGCCGCAGGCACGGCAGGAGTAGACGCCCGTGGTCCTGGTGTCGGTGTATTCACCGACGAAGGCGGGTTCCGTGCCGGCCTGCCGCAGGACCGCGTATTCGGCGGGGGTCAGCTCCGACCGCCACTGCTCGTCCGGCTTCTCGATGTCGTACGACACGTCGCTCCCTCAGCTCGACAGGTGGTCCAGGATCTGCGGGCCGAGGTCCGTGACATCACCCGCCCCCATGGTGAGAACGAGATCGCCGGGCTTCGCCATTCCCGCGACGGCCGCGGGAACCGCCGCCTTGTCGTGGACGGCGGTGACATCGGCGCCCGCCGCCCTCGCCGCGTCGATGATCAGGGCGCTGGTGACGCCGGGGACCGGGTCCTCGCGGGCCGGGTAGATGTCCAGGACCACGGAGGTGTCGGCCAGCGCGAGGGCCTGGCCCATCTCGGTGGCGAGCTCCTGGGTGCGGGAGAAGAGGTGGGGCTGGAAGACGACCAGGAGGCGGGCGTCGGACGCGGCGCCGCGCATCGCTTCGAGGTCCGCGGCCATCTCGGTCGGGTGGTGCGCGTACGAGTCGATGACCTGCACGCCCGCCGCCTCGCCCTTGAGCTGGAGGCGGCGCTTGACCCCGGTGTACGTGCCGAGGGCCGAGGCGAGGTTGTGGGCCGGGATACCGAGGGCGACACCGGCGGCGAGGGCGGCGACCGCGTTGTGGGCGTAGTGGCGGCCGGGCACGGAGACGGTGAACGTGAGGAACCTGCCGTTCAGGACCACCGTGACCTCGCTGGTCAGACCGCGCGGGGTGACCTTGTGGACCCGTACGTCGGCGGTCTCGGACTCGCCGTAGGTGACGACCTTCACCGACGAGAGCGCGCGCACCCGCTCGGTCAGCTCGACGGCGCCGGGCTGGTCGGCGGCGATCACCAGGGTGCCGCCGGGGACGATCTTGCCCGCGAACTTCTCGAAGGATTCGTAGATCTCGTCCATCGAGGCGTAGTTCGCGTGGTGGTCCAGCTCGACGTTGAGGACGATCGCGACCTCGGGGTCGTACTTCTGGAAGCTGCGGTCGCTCTCGTCCGCCTCGGCGACGAAGATCGCGCCCTCGCCGTGCGCGGCGTTGGTGCCGGGTCCGGCGAGGTCGCCGCCGATGGCGTACGAGGGGTCGAGGTTCAGTCCGGACAGGGCGACGGCCAGCATCGACGTGGTGGTCGTCTTGCCGTGCGTACCGGCCACCGCGATCGCGCGCGCGCCCTCCATCAGGGAGGCGAGCGCGTCGGAGCGGTGGACGACGGGGATCGACAGCTCGGCGGCGCGCACCAGCTCCGGGTTGTCCGGGCGGATGGCGCTGGAGACGACCACGCACGAGGCGTCGTCCGCCAGATGTGCGGCGGCGTGCCCGATGTGGACGGTCGCTCCCAGCGCCCGCAGCGCCTCGGCCGTACCCGATTCCTTGGCATCACTGCCCGCGACCTTCGCACCGCGCTGGGTGAGGATCTTCGCGATGCCCGACATTCCGGCGCCGCCGATGCCGATGAAGTGCGGCCGTTCCATGGCGGCAGGAATACCGGGTGCCATGCGTGTGTCTCCCAAAAGTCGATGTGATTCGCGCACAGCCTATTCGCTGTGCGCGAAGAGCTTGAGCACCGGTACGCCGACCTTGTGACGGGCTCTCGACGCCCAGTCCCGGTGGAAGAACTCCTCCACGTAGTGCGGCGCGGTCAGCACGATGACCTCGTCCGCCGCCGCGTCGTCGACCACGGTCTTCAGCTTGTCCAGCGGGTGCTCCTCGATCACCTGCCCGACCGCTTCGGAGCCTGCCTGCCGCAGCGCTTCGAGCGACACTTCGAGCGCCAGTTCGGCGGATTGCCGGGCATCCCCGCCCTCCGGCTCCTCGGCCTCGCGGGCGGCTTCCTTCAGTTCGCCCATCGCCAGGTCGTCGATGGCCCGCAACAGCACATCGGCCTGGTCACCGCGCGGCTGCATGAGCACGACGAAGGAGGTCTGCTCCTCCCCGTGCAGGGTGGTGACGAACTCGACGTCCTCGGAGGTGAGGGCCTTCTCGATCATCAAAACGCTGGTGAACACCACTGGCGCCCTTCTGCTTCAGTGACCGTCGCCGGTCTCTGCTGAAACCATCCTTCCCCGTGCTCACACGGGGTCTGCGAGAGTAATTGTGCCCACCGGAAGCTAACCGGAACGATAAATTCCGCTGATGGTCAGATCCGACGGTATCGGGTGAAGAGGAACCCGGCCTCTTCCAGCACCGAGGCCAGGGCGAATCGTTCCGGCACGGCCACCGAGGGGCCTCCGGCGATCCGCTGCGCGTCTCCGGCGGTCAGCATCGGAGAGAGGGTCAGACAGAGCTCGTCCAGTACGTCGGCCGCCACGAACTGACCCAGCATCCTGGGGCCGCCCTCGGTCAGCAGCCGCGTGAGTCCGCGATCCGCCAGCTCCCGTACGGCCCGGTCGGGGTCCACCCGGGAGCCCTCCCCCGCGATCACCACCTCGGCGCCCGCCCGCCGTGCCGCCGCGATCCGGTCCGCGGGGGCCCCGGCGCCGGTCAGCAGGAGGGTCGGGACGAGCGGCGAGACGAAGAGCGGCAGCGAGAAGTCCAGGTCCAGGCTGCCGCTCACCACGGCGATCGCCGGCGCGGCCCCCTGTCCGGCCGCAGCCCGGCGGGCGGCGAATGCCTCGCGCGCCCTGGCGGGCCGGTAACCCTCCAGCCGTACCGTCTCCGCCCCCACCACGACCGCGTCGGCCAGCCCGCGCAGGGTGCCGAAGATCCGCATGTCGCTCGCGCAGGAGATCGGCTGCGAGCGTCCGTCGTGCTGGGCGGCTCCGTCGAGCGTCGACACCATGTTGGCGCGCAGCCAGGGGCCGTCCGGCTCGGGGTACGCGTAGGCCGCGGCCAGATCGTCCAGGCTCCACTCCCCCTCGTCGTCGGCGGGTGTCAGGTCCGTCACAGGGAACAGGCGTCGCATGCTGTGCAGTCTGGCACGGCGCTTAAGCTAGAGAGTTGTGTCGTCCTCCACCGCCGTGCCGGGGCAGAGCCCCATAGCCGAAACGGCCCCGCTGTCCCTGTGCGCCCTTGAGCCGCACGTTCCCGCCGACCGCCTGGTCGCCGAGATGGTGCCACCGCCGCGCTTCGACTCCGTACGCTTCGATACGTATGTCCCGGACCCCGACCAGCCGAGCCAGGTCGAGGCGGTCGAGGTCCTGAGCGGGTTCGCGGCCGGGCTCGGCGGGGCGCACGCCAGCGGCTCGGGCAGGAGCAGAAAAGCGCGCGGCGCTTCCTCGGAGGGGTGGTGGCGGTTCGGCAACAAGAAGCCTTCGGCCCCTGCGGCCCCCCTCGGGGTCTACCTCGACGGCGGTTACGGCGTCGGCAAGACGCACCTGCTGGCCTCCCTCTGGCACGCCACGCCCGCCGAATCCTCGCTGAAGGCGTTCGGCACCTTCGTCGAGCTGACGAACCTGGTCGGCGCGCTGGGCTTCCAGCAGACCGTCCGGACGCTGAGCGGACACCGGCTCCTGTGCATCGACGAGTTCGAACTGGACGACCCGGGCGACACGGTGCTGGTGTCGTCGCTGCTCAGCCGACTGGTCGAGGCCGGGGTCGCGCTCGCCGCCACCTCCAACACGCTGCCCGGCAAGCTCGGTGAGGGCCGGTTCGCCGCCGCCGACTTCCTGCGGGAGATCCAAGGGCTCTCCGCGCACTTCCGTCCGCTGCGGATCGACGGCGAGGACTACCGCCACCGCGGGCTGCCCGAGGCCCCCGCACCATACTCCGACGGGCAGGTCACCAAGGCCGCGTACGCCACCGGGGGCGCCAGCCTGGACGACTTCCCCTCGCTCCTCGACCACCTCGCCCGGGTCCACCCGAGCCGCTACGGCGCGCTGACGGACGGTCTGCGGGCGGTCTGCCTCACCGGTGTCCAGCCGGTGCCGGACCAGTCGACCGCGCTGCGGCTCGTCGTTCTCGCCGACCGGCTGTACGACCGGGAGGTCCCGGTGCTCGCCTCCGGGGTGCCGTTCGACAGGCTGTTCAGCGACGACATGCTGAACGGCGGGTACCGGAAGAAGTACTTCCGGGCGATCTCCCGGCTGACGGCGCTGGCGCGCGACGCAAAGGCCCTGGTGGCGCAGTAGGTTCGGGGGCGTACCGTCCGGAGCGGGTTCGGGCAGTACCGGCCGAGGCCCCCCCGGGCGCCTCGGATCTCCCGTATTCAACCGCGCACACCGTTTGAAGGGATCCAGCATGGCTACCACGCGTCAGGCGCACACGGTCTGGGAAGGCAACCTGATCGAGGGCAAGGGCGTCGTCACCTTCGACTCCTCCGGCATCGGCGACTACGAGGTCTCCTGGCCGTCGCGCGCGGAGAAGGCGAACGGCAGGACGAGCCCCGAGGAGCTCATCGCGGCGGCCCACTCCAGCTGCTTCTCGATGGCGCTGTCCAACGGCCTGGCCACGGCCGGCACCCCGCCGACCCGGCTGAACACCCGGGCCGAGGTCACCTTCCAGCCCGGTACCGGCATCACCGGCATCCACCTCACCGTCCAGGGCGAGGTGCCGGGTCTCGACGAGGCGGGCTTCGTCAAGGCCGCCGAGGACGCCAAGGCGAACTGCCCGGTCAGCCAGGCGCTCACGGGCACGACGATCACGCTCGCCGCTTCCCTGGCCTGATTCCACGGGCCCTGCGGGCCCGTGACACACAAGAGGCCCAGTGGCCCGCATGGTTCCCGCGCGCGGATACGCGTGGTACACACATGCGGGTCACTTCACCTGTCCGCCAGCAGGGAGTTGCCTCATGTCATCAGCTGTGTCACGACGACCCGCAACACGACGACAGGTCCTGGCCGGCAGCGGCGCGGCCGTTGCCTCGATCGCCTTCGCCGGGGCGTTCTCCGAACTCTTCGCGGGTACCGCCGCCGCCCGGGGACACAGCGGCTACGGCCCGCTGGTGCCCGACCCGGACGGTCTGCTCGACCTCCCGAAGGGCTTCCGCTACCGGGTCCTGTCCCGGGAGGGCGACCCGCTCCGCTCCGGCGAGGGCCGGGTCCCCAGCAACCACGACGGCATGGCCGCCTTCGCGGGCCGGCACGGACACGTCCGTCTTGTGCGCAACCACGAGAACCGCGTCACCGCCACCATCGCGGTCCCGGCCGTCGAGGGCCTGACCTACGACCCGATGGGCAAGGGCGGCTGCACAGCCCTGGAGCTGGACGGCCGCAACAACGTCCTCGGCGAACGCGTCGCCATCGCCGGTACCGCGGTGAACTGCGCGGGCGGCCGCACTCCTTGGAACACCTGGCTGACCTGCGAGGAGACCGAGGACAAGGCCGGCACCAACGGCTACACCAAGGACCACGGCTTCATCTTCGAGGTGGACGGCGCCGATCCGCACCGCACCGGGGCGGTGCCGCTCACCGCGATGGGCCGCTTCCAGCACGAGGCGATTGCGATCGATCCGAAGAGCGGGATCGTGTACGAGACGGAGGACGCCTTCGACAAGCCGTTCGGGCTCTTCTACCGGTTCCTGCCGCGAAAGCCGCTCGGCGGGACCGGTTCGCTGCAGGCGGGCGGCCATCTGGAGGCCATGCGGGTGCCGGGCGTCCCCGACCTCTCCGTGGTCCAGGAGACCGGTGCGAGCTTCGAGGGCATCGAGTGGGTGCCCGTACCGGATCCGCTGGCCGCCGGGACCCCGATCCGGTTCCAGAACTTCGGCCCCGGGGGCATCACACACGCGCAGAAGCTGGAGGGCTGCTACTGGGGAGGTTCCGCGGTCTACTTCGTCTCCAGTTTCGCGCGGAGCTCGCAGGGTTCGGCGGCCGACCACTACGGCCAGGTGTGGCGGTACGAGCCGAAGCGGCGCCGCCTCACGCTGGTGATCGTCTTCGGCCCCGGTACGGACATCCAGCTGCCCGGCGAATCCCCCGACAACATCTGCCTGGCCTCCGACGGCGGGCTGATGGTGTGCGAGGACGGCGGCGGCGCGCAGCATGTGTTCGGCCTGACGCGGGGCGGCGAGGTGTACCCGATGGCGCGCGGCCGGCAGAACATCGGGACGGCCGAGGAGCCCGAGTGGGGCGAGTTCGCCGGGGTCACGTTCGCGCCGGACGGCGGGACGATGTTCGTCAACTGCTACACGCCGGGAACGACGTTCGCGGTGACGGGGCCGTGGCACTGACGCACTGACGCGTCGGGGGGCGGGCGGTCGCCGTCCGCCCCCTTCTGCCGTCCGCCCCCCTCCTGCCGTGCGCCCCGGCACGAGGCGGCGACGTGGTCACGCATCCGGCCGCCGAGAAATTCGCGCACCGGAACGCCGAACCTCCTGCCGGGTCCTGGCACCGACTCGCCCAGGACCGTGGACGCCCTCGCCGGTGTCGGCCGCGGCTGGCACCGTGCTGTCGCCGCGGTCGGGGGGAGCCGGCCCTTCGAGGCCGGTGATCTCCATGCCGCACTTCCATGAAATCGTTCCCGCAGTTTCATGACGGCCATCGGGATCGCATCCCAGCGATGAGCGGGACTCGGCACAACCCCCCTGCACACAGCGGATTTCCCTCAGAGAAGTGCTCTTGACACGCCTGGGGACGTTCGCAAGGATCCTCCACGTTCCGCAAGAAGCGAGAGGACAGCCGTGGCAGTCACCATCCGGGAAGTGGCGAGCGCCGCGGGCGTCTCGGTGTCGACGGTGTCCCGTGCGTTCACCGCGCCCGGCCAGGTCCAGGCGAAGACCCGGCAGCGCATCCTCGACGCCGCGGCCGGGCTCGGCTACTCCCCCAACCCGGCGGCGCGGAGTCTGCGGGGCGGCAGCACCGGAACCCTCGGGCTGATCGTCCCGGACATCACCAACCCGTTCTTCCCGCCGATCGTCAAGGCGATGCAGGCCCGCGCCCGGCGCCTGGACTACACGGTCCTGGTCGCCGACAGCGACGAGCGCGAGCAGGACGAGCTGGACACGATCACGGCGTTCTCCCAGCGGGTCGACGGCCTGATCCTCTGGGCCTCCACGCTTGCCGAGGACCGGCTGCGCGAACTCGCCGCCCGGATGCCGGTGGTGATCGTGAACCGCCATGTACCGGGCATTCCCGAGGTACGGATCTCGCTGTCGGCCGGCATGTCCCAGGCCGTCGAGCATCTGGGTGCCTACGGCCACCGGCGCTGTGCGTACATCAACGCCTCGCGGCCCGAGCTCAACCGCAGCAGGCCGATTCGCGAGTCCTTCGAGGCGATGGGCCTCTCCCTCGTCGAACTCGGCCCGTACGAACCGCGGTTCGAGACCGGTGTGCACGCTGCGACGCTGGCCGCCTCGCACGGGGCCACGGCGGTCGTCGCCCACAACGACCTGGTCGCCCTTGGCGTGCTGCACCAGCTGGCGGGCCTCGGCGTCAGCGTGCCGGGGGACGTCAGCGTCGTCGGCATCGACGACACACTGCTGGCCTCCGTCTCCACGCCCAGCCTGACCACGATCAGGATCGACCCCGAGGAGGTGGCCGGCCGGGCCGGCGACCTCCTCATCGAAACGATCAACAGCCGAACGAACGGCAGCCGAACGGCCGGCCACCGGACGACCGGCGACGGGACCCCGTACGTGGAGATCGGCTCCCGCCTGATCCCGCGCGCCTCCACGGGGCCCGCTCCGGCATCCGCACCCCCCGCGGCCGGCCCCGACGGGAAGTGAACGATGCTGGCCCGGCCGCAGCCCGTCACGCTCCGCCGGATCGACGTCCTCGCCGATGACGACGTCAACGAGGACCTGATCAACCTCCATCACCACAAGGCCCCGTTCGACACACTGCCCACCCTGCTGCGGGACTACCGCGTCGAGGCACGCGCGGCGGACGGCACCTGGCGGACCGTCTCCCGCACGACGGCAACCGGCGCCGCCGCCAGGTACACACCCTGGACGAGCCGGTCCGCACGGCGGCGTTGCGGATCGTCGTCGAGGCGGCCAACGGAGCCGCGTCGGCACACGTCGTCGCCGTTCCCGCGTACGCGTAGGAGCGCGGGAGCACAGGAGCGCGCGGAGCATCCGTCCGGCGGCCGAGGGGCGCCGACTCGACGGCCCGGGTGAATCCGCGCGCGACTCCCGGTACCAGGAAGCGCCACACGCACTTCCTCGTGAGCCAAAACGATACTTTCCGCCAGTGACCAACTCTGTACGGAAAATCACCGCTTTGGCTGTTCTGGGGACGGTTCTCGGCAGTCTCGCCGGGTGCGGGAGCCTCGGGGACGCCACCGCCGACCGCACCCCGACCGAGGGGCGTACGCCCTCCGCCATCCATGCTCCCGCGCACGCGGCCTCGGCACCGCCTTCTGCGGGCGCGCCTTCCGCGACGGAGCAGCCGCCCCCCACCATGGCTCCGGACCCGAGCACGCTGACGCCGGTCTTCGCCCATGGCGCGAGGACCGGCGAGAAGGTGGTGGCGCTGACCTTCGACGCCGACATGACGGCCGACGAGGGGCCGCGCGCGGCCGCGGGGGAACACTTCGACAATCCCGCGCTGATCGCACTCCTGCGCCGGTCGAAGGTGCCCGCCACGGTGTTCATGACGGGGCGGTGGGCCGACGAGTACCCGGCGCAGGCCCGGTCCATCGGCGCCGACGCGCTCTTCGAGATCGCCAACCACTCGTACAGCCACTACGCCTTCACGTCGCCGTGCTACGGGCTGCCGACCGTGGCGAAGGGCGGGATGCGCGGCGAGGTGGAGCGGGCCTTCGCCGCGTTCCGGAAGGCCGGTGTGCGGCATGTGGTGCCGTACTTCCGCTTCCCCGGCGGCTGCTACGACGATGCGACGCTGCGCGCGCTCGGGCCCGAGAAGGTGACGGCGGTGCAGTGGGACGTGGTCAGCGGGGACGCGTTCGCCACGGACGCGGACGCGGTGGCGCGGCAGGTGCTGGACGGGGTGAAGCCGGGCTCCGTGGTCGTCATGCACTGCACCCGCAGCGCGGCGCCGGTCACGGACGAGGCGGTCCGCCAGGTGGTCCCGGAGCTGCGCAAGCGCGGGTACCGCTTCGTGAAGGTCTCCGACCTGATGCGCGGATAGGACGGGTGCGGGCCGGCCGAGTCAGCCCGAGCAGGCCGAGCGCTGGGCCTCCTGCCATTCGCAGACCGGGCAGAGGGTGATGCCCCTGACCGCCTCCGGGTACTCGGTCGGCTTCCGGCACAGGACGCACTCAGCGTACGGGGGCCCCGCGGCGGTCTGCGCCCCGGCGGATGCGGGGGTCACGGCCGGCGTCCCGCAGTACGGCTCGTCCACGCGCTCATCCATGCGTACGAGCCTACTCAGCCGCGCAGCGAGGTGAGCCAACAGGCGAGCGCGGCCACCGCCGCGGCGAGGGCGGCTGCCGCCAGGAGCGGCAGGACCGGCAGGTGCACCGTGCCCGTCCGCGCTCCGGTGACCAGGCCCGTCACGGCGTGGTTCGCGGGCGAGCCGGTGGTCACCAGGGCCAGCAGTGCGGTGAGTACGGTGCCGGCGACGGACCAGCCGCGCCGGTGCAGCAGCGGCCGGGTGCACAGCGCGCCGGCCGCCGCCCCGACCAGCACGCAGCAGGCGGTGGCGAGCAGCCCGGCGAGACCGGCGGGCAGCAGATGCACCCGGACGGCGCCGTCGGTGCCGGCCGGCTTGCTGATCAGCAGCACGATCGGGGTGGCGACCGCGCCCAGGGTCCCGGCGCACGCGAGCGCGGCGAGGAGCGACGCGAGGTGGACCCGCGGCGATCCCGCCGCCGCGGCGGCGACGGTCCGCGCGGCGGGCGGCTCCTGGTTGACGCAGAGCTGTACGAGCCAGGCTGCGACGGGCAGGAGCCCGGCGGCGGCGTATCCGAGCGAGTCGAGGACGGGCTGCCCCGACTGCACGCCGATGCCGAGGAAGGCCGCGTACAGCAGTACGGGGGCGAGCCAGCGCTGGGAGCGGATCAGCAGGGCGGTCTGGTAGCGCAGGAGGGCGGTCATGGCGCCTCGGGGGCGGGGTCGGTACCCACGACGGTTCCCTGGTCCCGGGTGGCGGGGACCGGGACGGTCGTCAGGTGTCGGATGTGCCAGGGCGGGCGCGCGGTGAGGAGGGCGCGCAGCAGTGCGTCGGAGTGCGCGGCCGCGACGGTGAGCCGTACGCCCCCGTCGGCCGCAGGCGTGCGCGCGGGTGCGCCCGGCAGCCCGGTGGGGAGTGCGGCGCCGGGTGGGCCCGCCGCCTCGATCCGTACCCGCGGCCCCGTAGCCGCCGTGCGCGGCGAGGGGACGGCGGCGAGCCCGTGCCCCTCGACCCGGAACACGGCGTCGACCGCCCCGGCGAGCCGCCGCGGGTCGTGGTCGACGAAGACGACGGTGGAGCCCGCCGCGACCCGTTCGGCCACGGCCCGGTCCAGTTCGTCGCGGGCCGCCGTGTCGAGGCCGGTCCAGGCCTCGTCCAGGACCAGCAGCTCGGGTTCGGCGAGGAGTGCTTGGACGACGGCGACCTTCTGGCTGGTTCCCTTGGAGAGTTCCGCGAGAGGGGTACGGGCATGGCCGGCGGCCCCGAAGCGGGCGAGCCACGACTGCGCCCGGTCCGCGGCCTCGGAGGTCCGCAGGCCGTGGATCCTGCCGAGGTGGACGAGATACCCGGCCGCGGTGAACGGCAGCGCGGCCGGGAACCGCTCGGGGACGTAGGCCGTGCGGGGCCTGCGGCCGGTGATCCGGCCCTCCGTCGGGGCGTCGATCCCGGCGAGCAGCCGCAGCAGCGTCGACTTGCCGGTGCCGTTGGCGCCCTCGATCCGGAGCAGCGCGTGCGCGGGCAGATCGAGATCGACCCCGCGCAGCACCCATGGTCCGCCGAGGCCGTACCGGCGGCCCACCGCGCGCAGGTTCAGTTGGCGGACGCCTTCTCGGGCTTGGCCTCGCTGGGCCGCACGATCACGAATCCCTCCCCGTCCAGCCGCAGTTGGACGGCCTCTCCGGAACCGCCGCGCACCATCGATCCGAAGCTCTGCGAGCGGTGCAGCGATGTGGTCAGGTGGGCACTCCAGCCGACCACCGCGTCCGTGTCGACGCAGACCGGCTGCTGGGGCGTGACGGGTATCACGATGGGGTGGCCCTCACACATCAGGCCGAGCTTGCCGTATCCGGTGAAGACACTGTTGAAGAGTCCGCCGCCGGTCATCCCGGCGCCCTTCACGGTCTTGATCTCGTAGGAGAGCGTGGGGTCGAAACAGAGCACGTTGCGTCCGTTGATGGTGAGGACGTCGCCCTGTTCCATGTCCACGATGAAGCAGTTGGCGGCCTCGTGCGCGAACCAGGCCTCGCCCTGACCGCGGACCGCCATCAGCGGCAGCCCCTCGCCGGTGACGACGCGCTTGAGCATGCCGCCGAGGCCCTGCCCCTTGCGCTCGAACTGCAGATCGCCGCGGAAGGCGATCATCGATCCCTGCCGGGCGTGCATCTCGCCGTTGACGGCGTACTTGATGGATTTGGCGTTCTGCAGCGTCATCCCCGGGGCTGTTGCCTGCTGCGCCATGTTCTCGCTGGAAAAGAGATCGCTCTTCATGCGGTGCATCCTCACCCGGAGCGGTTCATTCCGCCAAGAAGGGTTTGCCGGGCGGCTGGCAGACTGGGACGAGTGAGCGAGAACGACACCCCCGTATCCCCGTCCGGACATCCGGCGACGCCCTGCTCCCCTGCGGCGGACAGCCCCTTCAGGACCGAGCCGACGAGTCGCGACGAGGCGCCGCAGTACGTACTGCCGCTGGTCGTGCACATCGAGAAGACGGCTCCCCCGGCCCGTACCGACGCACTGCGGACCGCCGCCCGCGCGGTGCTCGTGATGCTCTCCGACGAGCGTTCGGTCGGCGAGGGCGAGTGGGCGCGGGCGATGCGGGACTGGCAGGACGCCCGGATCCGCAAGGTGGTACGACGGGCGCGCGGCGCGGAGTGGCGCAAGGCGTGCGCACTGCCCGGCATCACGGTGACGGGCGAGAGCGCCGAGGTGCGGGTCTTCCCGCCGGTGCCCCTGGACGGCTGGCCGAAGGAGCTGGCGAAGCTTCAGGTCTCGGGGACGGATCTGGACGACCCCGAGCCGCCGGCCGCACCCGACCCCGCGGGCCCGGTGCTGTGGCTGAATCCGGAGCTGACCATGTCGGCGGGCAAGACGATGGCGCAGGTCGGGCACGGTGCGCAGCTCGCCTGGTGGGAGCTTTCGGACACCGAGCGCAAGGCGTGGCGCGAGGCGGGCTTCCCGCTCTCCGTCGCCACTCCGGACGCGGGCCGGTGGCGGGAACTCATGGTGAGCGGAGGTCCGGTGGTGCGTGACGCCGGGTTCACCGAGATCGCCCCGGGGGAAACGGTCGTGGTGGAGGGGGCCCACCGTGCCGGTTCCCTCTCCCCATCGGCTGAGCGCCTCGGGGGCTAGCCCCACCTGGAGCGGGCGGGTAGCAGGATCGCCCCGGGCGGCCGCCTCCGGAAATGCTGGACCCGGCATATTCGCTGGTTGTCCGGCAATTCCGAGGGGTTGGCTCGTGCGTGAGCAGGCATGGCAAAAATTTCGTTCTTCCAGGCGGCAGCGGGGCGGTCGGCGCAGAGCCGTGCCGGCTGCTGCCGCCGTGGCCGTCGGCCTCATGACGACGGTTGCCCTGGCACCGCCCGCGGTGTCTGACACCGCCCGTCCGGACACCGTCCAGCAGGGCCTGAACGCACTTGTGAAGTCCGACGGCATGCCCGCCGCGCTGGCGAGCGTCAGGGACCGCGGAGGCCGCACCCGCACCTACACCGCGGGCGTCGGCGACCTGGCCACCGGCTCGAAGGTGCCCGAGGACGGACAGGTGCGGATCGGCAGCAACACCAAGGTGTTCACGTCGGTGGTCGTGCTGCAACTGGTCGGCAGGGGGAAGATCCGCCTCGACGCCCCGGTCGACACCTATCTGCCGGGCCTCGTGCGCGGGAAGGGGATCGACGGACGCCGCATCACCGTCCGCCACCTCCTCCAGCACACCAGCGGACTTCCCAACTACACCGAGTACGACCTTCAGCTACGGCACTACGAACCCCGCGAACTCCTCGGCATCGCCCTCCGGCACGAGGCCCGCTCCGCCCCCGGGAAGAAATGGGAGTACAGCAACACGAACTACGTGCTGGCCGGCCTGATCGTCGAGAAGGTCACCGGCCGGCCCCTCGCCGAGGAGCTGGACCGGGGCATCATCACACGCATCGGGCTGCGCCACACCTACTTCCCCGCCCCCGGTGACACGACCCTCCGAGAGCCCCATCCCAAGGGCTACGACAGGGATTCGGCGGGCGCGCCCCTGCGCGACGTCACGGAGATGGACCCCTCCTGGGCCTGGGCGGCGGGCCAGATGGTCTCCACCAACTCCGATCTCAACCAGTTCTTCACCGCGCTCCTGGCCGGCCGCCTGCTCCCGCCGGCCCAGCTCGCCCAGATGCGCACCACCGTCCCCGCCGAGTACTTCGGCCCGGGCGCCCGCTACGGGCTGGGGCTCGTGAGCATGCCGCTGTCGTGCGGCGGTGTCTACTGGGGCCACGGCGGCAGCTTCCCGGGATACGAGACCCGGGGCGGAGTCACCGCCAAGGGCCGCGCCGCGAACGTCGCGGTGACCATCCAGCCGACCGACAAGGCAGCCATGAAGCATGTCGAGAGCGTCGTGGACACGGCGCTCTGCCGCTGAACCGCGCCTGTGGGGGGCCGTCGGACGCATGAGGACCTGTGCCTCGGACGTACGGCGGCCGGGGTGCTCGCCGGCCGTCCCGCGCCGCGCGACGGAGCGGCGCCGGGTCGGCTGCGCGAGCCGGCGGCGACGCCCTGACCTCCCCGGATCGGGAACCTCAAATCAACCTCTGAACGTCCTCGTCTTCGGGTTCACCACCGCTCGCCGGGGCCATGAGCCCTGCACCGAGCGGAGGAGGGGGCGGCATGGAGCTGGGAATCGGCATCGGCTGGCGGCCGGAGATCGCGGACGCCGTCGAGGCGCTGCCGGGGATCGACTGGGTGGAGGCCGTCGCGGAGAACATCTGCGCCGGCCATCTGCCCGATTCGCTGGTGCGGCTCAGGGAGCGCGGTGTCACCGTCGTCCCGCACGGCGTCTCGCTCGGCCTCGGTGGGGCCGAGCGCCCCGACGCCGGCCGGCTCGCGGATCTCGCGGCCCGTGCCGAACTGCTCGCCACCCCGCTGGTCACCGAGCACATCGCGTTCGTACGGGCCGGCGGGCCGCGCACCGCCTCGCCCGGACTGGAGGCGGGCCATCTGCTGCCCGTACCCCGGACCTGGGACGCGCTGGGCGTGCTGTGCGAGAACGTGCGGATCGCGCAGGAATCGCTGCCGGTGCCGCTGGCGCTGGAGAACATCGCGGCGCTGATCTCCTGGCCCGACGAGGAGCTGACCGAGGGGCAGTTCCTCGCGGAACTCGTCGAGCGCACCGGGGTCCGGCTGCTGATCGACGTCGCCAATCTGCACACCAACCACGTCAACCGCGGCGAGGACCCGGCCACCGCGCTCGACGAGCTGCCGGTGGAGGCCATCGCGTACGTGCATGTGGCGGGAGGCGTCGAGAGGGACGGAGTCTGGCACGACACCCACGCCCACCCGGTCACCGAGCCCGTGCTCGATGTCCTCGCCGAGCTCCGCTCCCGGGTGGACCCGCCCGGCGTCCTCCTGGAACGGGACGACGACTTCCCGCCGGCCGGGGAACTGGCGGGCGAACTGACCACGATCCGCGCCACGCTGGACCGGGCGACCGCCCCGAATGCGGACGCGCGGGCGCACACCGCGCGGACCGTCCCGAACGCCGGCCGGCCCGCGCCCGCCGCGAGGCCCGTAGTGCGCCCCCGAGGCGCCGCGTCCCCGGACTCCGCGCGCGACCGGGTCGCGGTCGCCCAGACCGCGCTGCTCTCCGCCCTCGTCGCCGGCACCCCCGCCCCGCAGGGCTTCGACCACCGCCGGCTCGGGATCCAGAGCCGGGCGCTGGCGGCCAAACGGGCCGGGGTCGTCGCCAAGGTGGCACCGGAACTGCCGGAGATCCTCGGTGACGGATACCGGGACGCCTTCCTCACGTATGCCAGGAACCGTCCGATGTCCGCCGGATACCGGCGCGACGCGCTGGACTTCGCCGAGGGGCTGCTGATCGCGGGCCGGCCCGCCGACGACGCGGCACGGCGCCGGCTGACGCACTGGTGGCAGGACCGGGCAGCCGCCCGGCCGCCGCGCCGCTCCACCCGGCTGATACGAGCGGCCCGCGCGGCCCTGATCGGGAAGTGACCGGACGATGATCGGCATCAACGCCCTCGCCCTGCTGGTGGATTCCTGCGTCGTGGCCTCCTCGGTCCTCCTGGTCGTGGGGCTCACGCGCGCCCGCCGCAGCTCCGGCGGCTCCGTCCACGACCTCTTCGAGGCCGCCTTCCTGAACGGTGGTCCGGGCCGGGTGGTGGACACCGCGCTCACCGCGATGCAGACGGACGGACGGCTCGTCATCGGCGGTCCCGGCATCGTCGCCGTCCAGCAGACGGACGCCCGTGACCCGGTGGAGCGCGCGGTGCTCCAGGAACACGCCCTGGCCCCCAGCGGCGCGCTGCACACCCTGCGCGACGCGGTGATGCGGCATCCCGCGGTGCAGGAGATCGGCGACGGGCTCGCGGCCCGCGGTCTGCTGGCCTCTCCCGCCGCGAGCCGCATGTGGCGGCGCTGGGGCGTCGCGCAGGGTCTGAGCTGCCTGCTGGCCGTGCCGCTCGCCGTCGTGGTGACGGTGACACAGGCCGTGGCCGACGACGAGGGCGACTTGTTCTCCTCCGTACCGTTCGCTCTCAAGGTCTTCCCGGCCCTGGTGATCGGCTTCCTGACCGGCTTCATCTGCGCGAGCGTCGCCCGGGGCCGCGTCACCAGGGCGGGACGGCGGGCGGCCGAGGCGTACCGCACCACCCGTGCCCACGACCCGCAGCCGGCCCATCTGGTGGCGACGCACGGACTGCGCGCCCTCCCCGATCCCGTACTCCGGGCGCAGTTGATCGCGGCGGCGCGGATGCGCCCGGCGGTGCGCGGATCGGGCCGGTCCGCCGGGGCCTCCTCGGGGCCGTCCGCGGACTCCTCCGCCCTGCTGCTCGCACCGGCGGTGTGGTGTGCCGATACGGGCACCGGCAGCGGCAGCTGCGGAAGTTCCGGTGACGGCGGCAGCAGCGGAGGGGGCGGCGGCGGATGCAGTGCGGGGTCGGGCTGCGGCTCGGCGTCCGGTTGCGGCGGGTCGAGCGGTTCCGGTTGCGGTGGTTCGAGCGGTTCCAGCTGCTCCGGCGGCAGCAGTTCCAGCTGCGGTGGAGGGTCCAGTTGCGGCAGCAGTTCCTGAGCGGCGGCGGCGACCCGCTCCTGGGCGCGGGCCGCCGAACCGTCCACATGGTGAACCGGCCGTGGCGTTCCCCCGCCCGGCCAGCGTAGGAATCCGTCATGATCTGGGTTCTGCTGCTGGTCGCATGGGGTGCGGCGGTCGTCTCGTGCATCCGGCTCTGTCTCGTGGCCGCTCGCGCGGGGCTGCTGCCCGAGGCGTCTTCGGACGCCGTACGGAGGGCGGCGGACGGTCATGAACTGACCCTGTACGAGACCGCTTTCCTGTCCGGCGGTCCGCACCGGGTGGTCGACCTGACGCTGGTCACCATGCATCTGCGCAGGCGGCTGCTGCTCGCCCACACCGGGTGGGCGACGGTCGTGGACCCGGAGGGCCGGGACGAGATGGAGCGCGCGGTGATACGCGCCATCGGCCCGGAGGGCCAGTCCCCGATTCCGCCGGTACGGGCGGCCGCGGCCACCGCCGACGCCGTGCGCGCGCTCGCCGACCGGCTCGTGGCCGCGGGCCTGGCCGCGCCCGGTGGCGCCGGGGACGGGGTCGCCGCCGCGGTCCGCGCGGTGCGTGGCGCGGCGCTGCTGGTGGCCGCGACGGGCGCCGCGGCGCTGCTGATACCCGGTCAGGTGGGCGGCCCCGGAGGCCCGGTGATGTCCTTGCCGGTCTGGTTCGGGCCGCCGCTCGCGCTGACCCTGGGCTGTCTGGCCATAGCCCGGATGGAGGTCCGTCCGTACAGCAGCACCTGGGCCTCACCGGCCGGTCAGCGGCTGCTGGCCGGGTACGAGAGTCCGGCGGCGGACATGGACCACGGTGTCCTGGCGGCGGTCGCCGTACGGGGTGTGCGCGCCGTGACCGATCCGGCGCTCCGGGCCGCGCTCGGGGGCGGGCCCGCCGTCCCGGGCCCGTAGGGCTTCCCGTTCCGCCGTCGGGGGAACGCGTGCGGAAAAGACGCCGGTGCGGCGCGCGGAACGCGCGCCGCACCGGGAGCCGAACCCGGTGTCGCTGGAACGACGGGCGGCGCGGAAACGCGCCGGGTGCCCGCCGTCTGATCTTCCGGGTTGGGGTGGTCGGAGCCCGCTCGCTACGCGAGCCCGGCCACCAGGTCTGCGACCGACTTCATGCGTCCCGTGAAGAACGGGACCTCCTCGCGGACGTGCATCCGCGCCTCGGAGGCGCGCAGGTGACGCATCAGGTCGACGATGCGGTACAGCTCGTCGGCCTCGAAGGCGAGGATCCACTCGTAGTCGCCGAGCGAGAAGGAGGCAACGGTGTTGGCCCGGACGTCGGGGTAGCCGCGGGCCATCTTGCCGTGGTCCGCGAGCATGCGGCGGCGGTCCTCGTCCGGCAGCAGGTACCAGTCGTAGGAACGCACGAAGGGGTAGACGCTGATGTAGTTGCGCGGCGTCTCGTCGGCCAGGAACGCCGGGATGTGCGACTTGTTGAACTCGGCGGGGCGGTGCAGCGCCATGTTCGACCAGACCGGCTCCAGCGCCAGGCCCAGCTTGGTGCGCCGGAAGAGGTTGTACGCCTCCTGCAGCTCGTCCGCGGTCTCGGCGTGCCACCAGATCATGACGTCGGCGTCGGCACGCAGGCCGGAGACGTCGTAGGTGCCGCGGACGGTGATGTCCTTCGCCGCGAGCTGGTCGAACAGCTCCTGGACCTCGTCGGCGTAACCGGCACGGTCCGCGGGCAGGACGTCGCGCAGCTTGAAGACGGACCACAGCGTGTAGCGGATGACCTCGTTGAGGTCCTTGGCCTTCTTACCGGCGTTGGGGATCTTCTCAGGCGCACTCATACGGCTATTGTCCCGCCTCGCTCCGAGTGCCCTGAACCAGGGTCGACGTGGCGATGATCTCTTCCCCGGGCCCGCCCCCGATGTCGCGGGCGATCTCGTCCGCGGCCCGGTGGGCGCTCGCGACGCACGCCGGGATGCCGACGCCGTCGTAGACGGCTCCGCACACCCGCAGGGCGGGCAGCTTGGCGACCTCGTCGCGGATCCGGGCGACCCGGGCGAGGTGTCCCACGGGGTACTGGGGCAGTCCGCCGATCCACCGGGTGACCTCGGTGTCCACGGGCTTCGCGGCCAGTCCGGTCGCCGCCGCCAGATCGCGCAGCGACACGTCGACCAGTTCGGTGTCCTCGCGGTGCAGGTGGTCCTCCTCGCCGTACCGGCCGACGGAGGTGCGCAGGAAGAACAGGTCGGGGGCGGAGTCGGCGACCCAGTTCCACTTGTGGGTGGAGAAGGTGGAGGCCTTGATGGTGCGGCCGTCCACCGGCGGCACCAGGAATCCGGAGCGCCCGTCGAGTGCGCCGGTGGCGGCCACGTCGGAGCGGCGGAACGCCATGGTGACGAGGGCCATCGACGCGTACTCGACCCCGGCGAGCTCGGCGGAGGCCGCCGGGGACTCGGCGGCGAGCAGGGTGGAGGCGGACCAGGCGGGCGCGGCCAGCACGATGCCGTCGGCGGCGATCACCCGGGCGTCCGTGCGGACGTCCCAGCCGTCGGTGGTACGGGTCAAGCCGAGCACCGGGGTGGCCGTCAGGATCTCGCCGCCCGCCGCGCGCACGGCGTCGGCGACCGCGTACGGGAGGGTGCCGATGCCGCCGTCGATGCCCTGGAAGACCGGTCCGGTCTGCTGCCGGGCCGCGGCCCGCTCCTGGATGCGCCGGACGCCGTCGAGCAGCGAGCCGCCCTCCCGCGCCACCTCGAAGAGCTGCGGCACGGCGGCGCGCATCGAGATCCGGTAGGCGTCGCCCGCGTACACGCCGCCGAGCAGCGGTTCCACGAGCCGGTCGACGACCTCGCGGCCCAGCCGGTCGGCGACGTACGCGCCGACCGCGACGTCGTCGCCGACAGCGGTCGGGGTGAGGTCGCGCTCCTGCGCGATGCGGGCGAGCCCCTCCGGGGAGAGCACGGCGCCGAGCGCCGCCGGGTCGCCCGGCACTCCCATCACATGGCCCTTGGGCATGGGGTGCAGGGCGTCGCGCGTCCAGACCGACGCGGTGGCGGTGGCGGGCGGCTGGAGACGGTCGCCGAGCCCGACGGCGCGTGCCAGGGCGACCGCCTCCGGGCGCCGGGCGAGCATCGACTCGGCGCCCAGGTCGACCCGGGTGCCCGCGATCTCACCGGTCATGAGCTTGCCGCCGAGCCGGTCGGTGGCCTCCAGGAGGGTTACCCGAAGCCCTGCCCCGAGAAGCCGGTGGGCGGCGGCGAGACCGGCGATGCCACCGCCGATGACGACGACATGACCCGTACCTGTGTCCGCGCGGTTGATTGAACGCTGCATGCCCCCACTCTCTCAAACCTCGTCCGAGTCCTGAACGTGACCGCTTCGAAACCGGTATCGGGCAACCCTCTCCCCCGCCCCGTACGTCGAACCGGCACCATCAACCACCCGCCCCGGGGGAGAAGTTATGCAGACAGACCGGAATTCCGGCCGCCCGGCCACCCGCCGTTCACGCGCAGCCTTGGCCGCCGGGCTGCTGGCCGGGCTCCTCGCGCTCAGCGGCTGCAGCGCCTCCGGCGGCGCGAGCGATTCGGGTTCCGGCGACAGCAAGAGGGCGCTCTCCGCGGGCGAGCGCAGCGCGGCGGACTCGGGGGCCGGCAAGGCGGCACAGGGCCCGAAGGAGGCCGGTGGCGCGCCGGCGGAGCGGAAGACGTCCGGCGGCCTGCCCGCCGGCACCCATGTCATCCGTACCGTCACGCTCTCCGTGGAGGTGAAGAGCGTGCCGGGGGCCGCCGCGGCCGCCCGCTCGGCGGCGGAGAACGCGGGTGGTCTGGTGGCCGGCGAGGAGACCGAGCGGGTCGACGACACACGTGAAATGTCACATATCGTGCTGCGTGTTCCGCAGGACGCGTACGACGCGGTGCTGCGGGAGCTCACGGGCGCCGGGAAGCTGCTGTCGCGCACGTCGTCCGCCAAGGACGTCACCGACCAGGTGGTCGACGTGGAGAGCCGGATCACCACCCAGCGGGCGAGTGTGACGCGGGTGCGCAAGCTGATGGACCGGGCCGGCAACCTCACCGACGTGGTCGCGCTGGAAGGCGAACTGAGCAGCCGCCAGGCGTCCTTGGAGTCGCTGCTCGCCCAGCAGGCGTCGCTCAAGGACCGCACCGCGCTCGCCACGATCACCCTCGACCTCTCCGAGCCGGAGCCGGCGGCGAAGGACGGCGGTGACGACGACCCCGGTTTCCTGGACGCGCTCGGCGGCGGCTGGCACGCCTTCGTCACGATGCTGCGGTGGCTCGCGGTGGCGGTGGGCGCGGCGGCCCCGTTCCTGGTCGCGGTCGCCGTACTCCTGCTGCTGGGGCGACTGCTGCGCAACCGGCTGCGTGGACGCGGCGCACCGCGGTCGCCCGAGCCGTCGGGGCCGTCGGGGCCCTCGGCCACTCCTCCGGCGTCGTAGCGTGGTCCCTTCGGACTCGGTGTCGAAGGGACCAGACATGACGGCGGAGCGACTGGTGGTCATCGGTGGTGACGCGGCGGGCATGTCCGCCGCGTCCCAGGCCCGCAGGCTCAAGGGCCCCGACGAGCTGGGCATCGTCGCCTTCGAGCGGGGCCATTTCACGTCGTACTCTGCCTGCGGCATCCCGTACTGGGTCGGCGGTGACGTCGCGGAGCGGGACGATCTCATCGCCCGTACGCCCAAGGAGCACCGGGCCCGCGACATCGAGCTGCGGATGCGCACCGAGGTCACCGAGATCGATGTCGCCGGGCAGCGGGTGCGGGCCCTGGACCGGGAGACCGGTGAGACGTACTGGACGGACTTCGACAAGCTGGTGATCGCGACGGGGGCCCGGCCGGTGCGCCCGGCGCTGCCCGGCATGGATGCGCCCGGAGTGCACGGGGTGCAGACGCTGGACGACGGGCAGGCGCTGCTGGAGTCGCTGGACCGGGTGGCGCCGGGGCGCAGGCGGGCGGTCGTCGTCGGGGCGGGCTACATCGGCGTCGAGATGGCCGAGGCGATGCTGAAGCACGGTTTCGAGGTGACCGTGCTCAACCGCGGCGAGCAGCCGATGGCGACGCTCGACCCCGACATGGGGCGGCTGGTCCACGACGCGATGGACGGCCTGGGCATCACCACGGTCAACCGGGCCGAGGTCACCGAGATCCACACCGGCCCGGACGGCCGGGTCCGCGCGGTCGCCACGGGCGACACCTCCTACCCGGCGGACGTGGTGGTGCTCGGTATCGGTGTGGAGCCGGAGACGACGCTGGCGCGCGCCGTCGGCCTCCCGCTGGGCCCGCACGGCGGACTTCTCACCGATCTGTCGATGCGGGTCGTCGGGCACGGCAACATCTGGGCGGGCGGCGACTGCGTCGAGGTCCTCGACCTGGTGGCGGGCCGCACCCGTCACATCGCGCTGGGCACCCATGCCAACAAGCACGGCCAGATCATCGGGGCCAACGTGGCGGGCGGCTACGGAACGTTCCCGGGAGTGGTGGGCACGGCCGTGAGCAAGGTGTGCGATCTGGAGATCGCCCGCACCGGGCTGCGCGAGAAGGACGCCCACGCGGTGGGCCTGCGGTTCGTCACGGCGACGATCGAGTCGACGGGCCGGGCGGGCTACTACCCGGGGGCGCGGCCCATGACGGTGAAGATGCTCGCGGAGTACCGCACGGGGCGGCTGCTCGGCGTGCAGATCGTGGGCCGGGAAGGGGCCGCCAAGCGCGTGGACATCGCGGCCGTGGCGCTCACCGCCGGGATGACGGTGGACCAGATGACAGCCCTGGACCTGGGCTACGCGCCGCCGTTCTCACCGGTCTGGGACCCGGTCCTGGTGGCGGCCCGCAAGGCGGTGACGGCCCTGCGGCGGGCGGGCACCGCCTGAGTGCGCGGCGCCCGGCGGCCCGGTCCCCTCAGCGTTCGGTCCGCTCGTGCACGTACTCCACGAGCCGGGTCAGGGCGTCCGGCTCCATCGACGGCATCACGCCGTGGCCCAGGTTGAAGACATGGCCCTCCAGGCCGGCGGCCGCGTCCAGCACCTCCTGGGCCTTCTCCTCCACCGCGGCCGTCGGGGCGAACAGCACCGCGGGGTCGAGGTTGCCCTGGAGCGCCTTGCCGGGGCCGACCCGGCGCGCGGCCTCGTCCAGCGGAACCCGCCAGTCGACGCCGACGACGTCCGCGCCCGCCTCGCCCATCAGCCCGAGGAGTTCACCGGTGCCGACACCGAAGTGGATGCGCGGGACCTCGTACGGGGCGACGGCCTCGAAGACCTTCGCCGAGGCGGGGAGCACCGAACGCCGGTAGTCGGCGGGGGCCAGCGCGCCCACCCAGGAGTCGAAGAGCTGGACGGCCGATACACCGGCCTCGATCTGCACCTTGAGGAAGGCGCCGGTGATCTCGGCGAGCCGGTCGAGCAGGTCGGCCCAGAGCTGCGGGTCGCCGTACATCAGGGCCTTGGTGTGTTCGTGGTTGCGGGACGGGCCGCCCTCCACGAGGTAGCTCGCGAGGGTGAACGGCGCGCCCGCGAAGCCGATGAGCGGGGTGGCGCCCAGTTCGGCCGTGAGCAGGCCGATGGCCTCGGTGACGTAGTGGACGTCCTCGGGCGTGAGGTCGCGCAGCCGGGCCAGATCGGCGCGGGTGCGGACCGGTTCGGCTATGACCGGGCCGACGCCGGGCTTGATGTCGAGGTCGATCCCGATGGCCTTGAGCGGTACCACGATGTCGCTGAAGTAGATCGCGGCGTCCACCTTGTGGCGCCGCACGGGCTGCATGGTGATCTCCGCGACCAGCTCCGGCATCATGCAGGAGTCGAGCATCGGGATGCCTTCGCGCACCTTCAGGTACTCCGGCAGCGAACGCCCCGCCTGGCGCATGAACCAGACCGGCGTGTGCGGCACGGGCTCGCGGCGGCACGCCTTCAGGAACGCCGACTCATGGGTGGCGGAGGTCTTCGTCTGCTGGCCCGTGGGGCGATCGTTGGCACTCACACCTGGAATCTTCGCACGAAGCCGTAAGCAGCCGGGCCCGGCCGGGTGTCCCTCCCTGCGCGAGGCTCCGGTTCCGCCTACTCTTCCCCGCATGGCTCCGGCTCAGGGACAGTTCTCCGATCAAACCGATGGCGCTGACAGCAAGGACAGCACGGAGGGTGGTTCCGTCCCGCCCGCGTTCCGGTCGGCGGTCGACGCGCTGCACTCGGCGCGGCTGCGCCCCGAGCTGGAGGTGGAGTCGACGCCGCCGCCCAAGCGGCTCGCTCCGCACGCGTACGCCCTGGAGGCCGCGGTGGTCCAGGGCGAGGAGGACCTCGCCGACGGCCGTCTCGTGCTGCTCCACGACCCGGCGGGGCACGAGGCCTGGCAGGGGACCTTCCGTCTGGTGACGCTGGTACGGGCCGAACTGGAGCCGGAGATGGCTTCCGATCCGCTGCTGCCGGAGGTGTGCTGGTCGTGGCTGACCGGTGCGCTGGAGGCGCGCGGTCTGTCGTACGGGGAGGCGGGGGGCACGGTGACCCGGGCGGGGTCGCACTACTTCGGCGCGCTGGCGACCCGGCGCCCGGCGACGCAGATCGAGATCCGGGCGTCCTGGACGCCGCGCGAGGGCCGGGGCGGGGTGCCGGACACGGCGGCGCATCTGATGGCGTGGGGGGATCTACTGTGCCAGATCGCGGGCCTGCCGCCGTCGGACCCCGCCGACGGGGCCGTGGTGACACTCCCCCAGCGTCGCGGCCCCCAGGCTCCCTGAGACGCCTCCCCCCTCTCTCCCATCCCCCGCCGCCCATCTCCCCTCCCCGTCTCCCGTCTCCCACGAAGCTTTCCCCACGCCGGTAACACTGCGTCACGAAAATCGCAGTATTACCGGCGTTCTTTTCGTACAATCGATCGCATGTCCGATTTGCCCGAATTGTTACTCACTAAATCGTGATCTTCCTCTAAAGGAGGACGGGTCTGCTGCCGAAGAGGTCAATGACCCTTCAAGCACGGTTCGCCCCGGCTTCATCCCCGAGCCGGCCCGTCCCGCCACTTCCCAGGAGGCCTGGTGTCCGTTCTCCTAGAGCAGCCCGCAAGCCTGGTCGCCTACCGCCCGAACAAGCCGACGGCCATGGTCGTCGTGGCCGACCCGCGCGTCCGTTCCACCGTCACCCGCCATCTGTGGGCACTCGGAGTACGTGACGTCATCGAGGCGTCGTCCATCGCGGAGGCCCGTCCCCGCGTCGGCAATCCACGCGACATCTGCGTAGCCGACGTCCACCTGCCCGACGGTTCCGGGCTGACCCTGTTGTCCGAGACCCGAGCCGCCGGCTGGCCGAACGGTCTCGCCCTTTCCGCCGCCGACGACATCGGCGCCGTACGCAACGCCCTCGCGGGCGGCGTGAAGGGGTACGTCGTCACCGGCACCCGAACCAATATCGGCCACCCCACCCGTCCCGGCGTCGCCCCCATCGGCGCCAACGCCGCCCGTATGCACCGCCGTCCCCCCGGTACCCCGAGCCACCCGGGCGGCTACCGCGAACTGTCCGGCCGCGAGGTCGAGGTCCTCCGGCTGGTCGCCGAAGGCCAGTCCAACAAGGCCATCGGTGTCTCCATGGGCCTGTCCGCCCTGACCGTCAAGAGCCACCTCGCCCGCATCGCCCGCAAGCTCGGCACCGGAGACCGCGCAGGAATGGTCGCCGTCGCCCTGCGAACGGGCATCATCCACTGACGCCCGCACCTCCGGCGCGGCTCCGCGCAGCGATACGGACCGGCTGGTTTGCATGCATCGGCGCCCGTCGACGGAACGTTCCGTCGACGGGCGCCGTACATACACAGATACCCTTGACACGTGACCGACGCCCAAGAGACCGCAGCAGACACTTCACTGCGAACCACCGGGGGCGCCCCCCCGGACGACGTCGCCCCGGCGCCGATCCCCTTGCTCGAACCTCGTGAGGGCATTCCCCCGGTGGTGGCATCCGATGACGCCCTCGCCCGGGTGATCACCGCCTTCGCCGCGGGCTCCGGCCCGGTGGCCGTCGATGCCGAGCGCGCCTCCGGCTACCGCTACGGCCAGCGCGCCTACCTCGTACAGCTGCGCCGCGACGGCGCGGGCAGCGCGCTGATCGACCCGGTCGGCTGCCCCGATCTGTCGGGGCTCGGAGAGGCGCTGAACGGCAGCGAATGGATCCTGCACGCCGCCACCCAGGACCTGCCCTGCCTGCGCGAAATAGGGATGATGCCCACCGGGCTCTTCGACACGGAGCTGGCCGGACGGCTGGCCGGCTTCCCGCGGGTCGGACTCGGCGCCATGGTCGAGAGCGTGCTCGGGTACTCGCTGGAGAAGGGCCACTCCGCCGTCGACTGGTCCACCCGTCCGCTGCCCGATCCCTGGCTGCGCTACGCGGCGCTCGATGTGGAGCTGCTGATCGATCTGCGCAACGCCCTGGAGGGCGAGCTCGACCGGCAGGGCAAGCTGGAGTGGGCGCGGGAGGAGTTCGACGCGATCGCCTCGGCGCCGCCCGCTCCCCCGCGCAAGGACCCGTGGCGCCGCACCTCCGGCATGCACAAGGTCCGCCGCCGCCGCCAGATGGCGGTGGTACGGGAGCTGTGGACCGTCCGCGACCAGGTGGCCCGGCGCCGCGACATCTCCCCCGGCAAGGTGCTGGGCGACGCCGCGATCGTCGAGGCCGCGCTCGCCCTCCCGCCGAACACGCACGCGCTGACCGCGCTGCCCGGTTTCGGTCACCGCATGGGGCGCCGTCAGCTGGAGCAGTGGCAGGCGGCCATCGACCGGGCCAAGGCGCTGCCGGATTCGGAGCTGCCGCAGCCCGGCCAGACCCTCGCCGGTCCGCCGCCGCCCCGCGCCTGGGCGGACAAGGACCCGGCGGCAGCGGCCCGGCTCGCGGCCGCCCGCACCGCGGTGTCGGAGCTCGCCGAACGGCTGCACATGCCGCAGGAGAACCTGATCACTCCGGACACGGTGCGCCGGGTCTGCTGGGAGCCGCCCAAGCATCCGACCCCGGACACGATCGAATCCGCCCTCACCGGGTACGGAGCGCGGCGCTGGCAGATCGAACAGGTGGCCCCGCTGCTGTACCGCGCGCTGGCGTCGGTGGCCTGAGGGTTCGCCGCCGGGGGTCGTATTCACGCCAGGTTGCGAGGCCCGGGTCGGACCGTGTCCTCGATCGCCGGACGGGCTGTTCTCTCCGCCCCGTCCGGCGATCGCCGTTTCCGGCGCGGCGCGCGGCCGGCCCTCCGGGCCGCCTTTGACGGCCCGCCCGGCCGGTACACCCGGCGGGCGGCACTTCGGCCCGTCCGGCGTTTGAGGACGAAACGGTCCTCGCTGCCTTCCCGCCCACATGTGACCTTCGCCGCTCCCGTCGGAAGGGGTGGGCAGTCTGGTTACCCGCAAGTAGCATGAGGGAAGCGGCACACCCGTGGGCGTGCCCCGCAGCAGTGCCATCCCGCACCCTGGAGGAGAGCCACCGTGCCTCGTACCATCCGGGACGTCGTCTTCGTCGACGGCGTCCGCACCCCGTTCGGCAAAGCGGGCCCGAAGGGCATCTACCACGAGACCCGCGCCGACGATCTCGTCGTGAAGGCCATCCGGGAGCTGCTGCGCCGCAACCCGGACCTGGACCCCGCGAAGATCGACGAGGTCGCCATCGCCGCGACCACGCAGATCGGTGACCAGGGGCTGACGCTGGGCCGTACCGCCGGAATCCTGGCCGGGCTGCCGCAGTCCGTCCCCGGCTACTCCATCGACCGCATGTGCGCGGGCGCCCTGACCGCCGTCACCTCGACCGCCGGCTCCATCGCCTTCGGCGCGTACGACGTCGTCGTCGCCGGCGGTGTCGAGCACATGGGCCGCCACCCGATGGGCGAGGGCGTGGACCCGAACCCGCGCTTCGTGTCGGAGAAGCTGGTCGACGAGTCCGCCCTGTTCATGGGCATGACCGCGGAGAACCTGCACGACCGGTACCCGCAGATCACCAAGGCCCGTGCCGACGAGTACGCGGTCCGCTCGCAGGAGAAGGCCGCCAAGGCATACGCCGACGGCAAGATCCAGCAGGACCTGGTGCCGGTCTCGGTGCGCCGCACCAACCCGGAGGGCGGCGAGACCGGCTGGGGCCTGGTCACCGCCGACGAGCCGATGCGTCCGGGCACGACCCTGGAGTCCCTGGCGGGTCTGAAGACCCCGTTCCGCCCCCACGGCCGGGTCACCGCCGGCAACGCCGCGGGGCTCAACGACGGTGCGACCGCCTCGATCATCGCCTCCGAGGACTTCGCCCGCGAGAACGGCCTCCCGGTCAAAATGCGCCTGGTCTCCTACGCCTTCGCGGGCGTCGAGCCCGAGGTGATGGGGTACGGGCCGATCCCGGCGACCGAGAAGGCCCTCGCCAAGGCGGGCCTGTCGATCGAGGACATCGGCCTCTTCGAGATCAACGAGGCGTTCGCCGTCCAGGTCCTTGCCTTCCTGGACCACTACGGCATCGCCGACGACGACGCGCGCGTCAACCAGTACGGTGGCGCCATCGCCTACGGCCACCCGCTGGCCTCCTCCGGCGTGCGTCTGATGACGCAGCTGGCCCGCCAGTTCGAGGAACAGCCGGAGGTCCGCTACGGCCTCACCACCATGTGCGTCGGCTTCGGCATGGGCGCCACGGTCATCTGGGAGAACCCGCACCACAAGGACGCCGGAGGCAGCAAGTGAGCACCACCGCTGAGCTTTTGAAGGGTGCGGCCGAGCTGTTCCCGGACGAGGTCGTGACGTCGGCGCACGTACGCCACCTCGACCTCCCCGCGGGTGCGGGCCGCTTCGCCCTCATCACGCTGGACAACGGCCTGGACCACACCAAGCCGACCACCTTCGGACCGCAGTCGCTGGCGAACCTGAACGCCGCCATCGACCAGGTCGAGAAGGAGGCCGCCGAGGGCACGATCGTCGGCATCGGCATCACGGGCAAGCCGTTCATCTTCGCGGTCGGCGCCGACCTCAAGGGCGTCGAGCTGCTGAAGAACCACGACGACGCGCTGGCCATCGGCAAGGGCGGCCACGACGTCTTCCGCCGCCTCTCCGGCCTCGCCGTCCCGACGTTCGCGTACTACAACGGCGCGGCGATGGGCGGCGGTGTCGAGGTCGGTCTGCACTGCTCGTACCGCACCGTCTCCAAGGCGCTGCCCGCGTTCTCGCTGCCCGAGGTCTTCCTCGGCCTGGTCCCCGGCTGGGGCGGCTGCGCGCTGCTGCCGAACCTGATCGGTGCCGACCGCGCGGTCTCCGTCATCATCGAGAACTCGCTGAACCAGAACCGCCAGCTCAAGGGCAAGCAGGTCTTCGAGCTCGGGATCGCGGACGCGCTCTTCGAGGGCGCGGACTTCCTGGAGCAGTCGCTGGTGTGGACCGCTTCGGTGCTGAACGGCACGGTCGCGGTGGAGCGCCCCGAGGTCGACCGCGGCGACGCCTGGGACCAGGCCGTCGCCCGGGGCAGGGCCGTCGCCGACTCCAAGGTGCACGGTGCGGCTCCGGCCGCGTACCGCGCGCTGGACATCATCGCCGCGGCGAAGAACGGCGACCTGAGCGCCGGCTTCGACGCCGAGGACCAGGCCCTCGCGGACCTGATCATGGGTGGCGAGCTGCGCTCCGGGATCTACTCCTTCAACCTGGTCCAGAAGCGTGCCAAGCGCCCGGCCGGTGCTCCGGACAAGGCCCTGGCCCGCCCGGTCACCAAGGTCGGCGTCGTCGGTGCCGGTCTGATGGCCTCGCAGCTGGCGCTGCTGTTCCTCCGCCGTCTGGAGGTGCCGGTCGTGCTGACCGACATCGACCAGGAGCGCGTCGACAAGGGCGTGGGCTATGTCCACGCCGAGATCGAGAAGCTGCTCGGCAAGGGCCGCATCAACCAGGACAAGGCCAACCGCCTCAAGGCCCTGGTCTCCGGTGTGCTGGACAAGGCGGAGGGTTTCTCCGACGCCGACTTCGTCATCGAGGCCGTCTTCGAGGAGATCGGCGTCAAGCAGCAGGTCTTCGCGGAGGTCGAGGCGGTCGCCCCGGCGCACGCGATCCTCGCCACCAACACCTCGTCCCTCTCGGTCACCGAGATGGCGTCGAAGCTGAAGAACCCCGAACGGGTCGTCGGCTTCCACTTCTTCAACCCGGTCGCGATCCTGCCGCTGCTGGAGATCGTGCGCGGCGAGCGGACCGACGACGCCTCGCTGGCCACGGCCTTCGGCGTCGCCCGCAAGCTGAAGAAGACCGCGGTGCTGGTGAAGGACGCCCCGGCGTTCGTCGTCAACCGCATCCTCACCCGCTTCATGGGCGAGATCCAGAACATCATCGACGAGGGCACGCCGGTCGAGACCGCGGAGAAGGCCATCGAGCCGCTCGGTCTGCCGATGTCCCCGCTGGTGCTCCTGGAGCTGGTCGGCCCCGCGATCGGCCTGCACGTCTCCGAGACCCTGAACCGCGCCTTCCCGGACCGCTTCACGGTCTCCGAGAACCTGGCCGCCGTGGTCAAGGCCGGCAAGCGCGGCTTCTACGTCTACGACTCCGGCAAGCCGGAGCTGGACCCGGAGGTCGCCGCACTCCTCAAGCAGGGCGACGCCGTCCTGTCCGAGGAGCAGGTCCGCGACCGCGTCCTGGACGCGGTCGCGCAGGAGATCGGTCTGATGCTGGACGAGGGCGTCGTCGCCGAGGCCCAGGACATCGACCTGTGCCTGATCACCGGCGCGGGCTGGCCCTTCCACCTGGGCGGCATCACGCCGTACCTGGACCGCGAGGGCGTCTCGGAGCGGGTGAACGGCAAGAAGTTCCTCGAACCGGGCGTGGCGAGCGTTCCGGCGTAGTGCGACCGGTCAACTGACACGGCTTCACGAAAAGTGCACAAGCGGAACCCTGACGGGCCGTACGAACCTCTCGTACGGCCCGCTTTCGCGTACCAAAAGTCCGAAACGTAGCCGGATCGGAACCTTTTACTTGCAGACTCAACCTTAGATTCTTGTTAATCTTCACCTCTACGACACGTTTGTTTCACTCGGCAGCACTGAACGGTGGACGTCCACCCCCACACTCCGCCGGATCGAGCAGACGGGCGTGCCGTTGTCACCGGTAGTGGTCGCTCGGCCAGAGGCAGAGCGGGGGAGCATGAGGTAGTCGAGCGATGGGTAATCCCGAGGCCTCTTCACTGGTGCGCTTCTACAGACGCCTCCTGCCCCATGCGCTCAGACGGCGGCTCGTGAGGATCTTCCCGGCGGACAGCCGGCTGTTTCTGCAGCGGCGCCTCGCGGGCCTGGGCAGCGCCTCGCGCGGCCTGCGCAAGCACCTGGCCCTGCGGCTCGGCAAGCGGCTCCGCCGGGACGCACGCCGGACCGGCGTGCGACTCGTCTGGTCCGGGCGCAAGGTACGGGCCGCCGAGATCACCGAGGGCCTGACGGCCTCCGTCGCGCGCGCCACCAACCTCCTGCGCGTCTGCGAGGTCCTGGAGCGCCACGGCATCCCGCACTTCTGCGTGCGCGGCAATTCCGTCACGATGACCGCCGTCGCGGTCCCCGCGAGCGAACGGCCCCGGGCCGAACGAGCGCTGCGGGTGAGCCCGCTCGCCGAGGGCGCGCTGCTCGCGGGCGGCGCGACGGGGGGCCGTCCGCTGTACGCGGATCAGCGGGGCTCCTGGTCGCAGCTCGATGAAGAAACGATTCTGCGGATCTGGTGGCTGCTCACCGACCCCTCGGGAAGCTGGACGCTGGGGCCCAACCACGCCTGTGTCATCGAGTTCTGGGCCGAGGACAACGGCCTGCTGATCGCCCCCGTCCCCAACCTCACCGCCACGGCCGTGGTCGCCGCCGAGAGTGCCGTGCAGGTACCGGTCAGCCACTTCACCGGACCGATCAGCGGCGCTGTGGGCACCCCGCCGCAGGTGGACACCCGGTCGGAGTTCACGCTCTCCCTCCCGGACGAAGTCACCTTCCCGGTGGACGCCGTCTACACCTGGGTGGACGGAGCCGACCCGGAGTGGATCCGCCGCAGGGCCACCGCCCTGGGCCGTACCGATTACCACGAGCAGGCCGTCAGCGCCGCCCGCTTCACCAGCCGCGACGAACTGCGCTACTCCCTGCGTTCGCTGCACCAGTTCGCCCCCTGGCTGCGCACCATCTACCTGGTCACGGACGGCCAGGTGCCGGCGTGGCTGAACAGCGACCACCCCGGTGTGAAGGTCGTCCACCACCGCGACATCTTCACCGACGCCACCGCGCTGCCGACCTTCAACTCGCATGCCATCGAAAGCCAGTTGCACCACATTCCCGGCCTCTCCGACCACTTCCTGTACTTCAACGACGACGTCTTCCTCGGCCGCAGCGTCACACCGGGCGAGTTCTTCCACGCCAATGGGCTCTCGAAGTACTTCCCCTCCAAGGCGCTGGTCCCGATGACCCCGCCCTCCCCGCAGGACCCGCCGTCGGAGATCGCCGCGAAGAACAACCGCGTCGTCATCGCCGGGACCTTCGACCGGGTACTGACAAGGAAGATGAAGCATGTGCCGCACTCGCTGCGCCGCGACATCCTCCAGGAGATCGAAGAGCGGTACGCGGCCGAGCACCGGCTGACCCAGCATTCGCGGTTCCGCAGTTCCGGCGACCTGTCGATCACTTCCTCGCTGCACCACTACTACGGGCAGCAGACGAGCCGTTCCGTGACCGGAAAGATCCGCTACACCTATCTGGACCTGGCCGCGCCGAACACCGGACGGCATCTGAACCGCCTGCTCGCCCAGCGCGATTACCACACCTTCTGCATCAACGACACGGTGGACGACCCCGACACGGCGGAGGCCCGCACGTCGATGCTCAAGACCTTCCTGGAGGGCTACTTCCCCGTACCCAGCCCCTACGAGCGACCCGGACCGGGCTCGCCACGGCCTCCCGCGAACCGGTTGGACACCGGCAGCTCTGAGCAACACCCAGCACCCCGACCTTTGTGAAGTGGAACGATGACCAATGACCAGCGCGTGATCCGCGCAGCAGCTCCGGTGATCGGAGAGGACGAGATCGAGGCCGCCGTGCGCGTACTGCGCAGCGGCATGGTCGCCCAGGGCCCCGAGGTCGCCGCCTTCGAGGAGGAGTTCTCGAAGTTCGTCGACGGCCGGCACTGCGTCGCGGTCAACTCCGGTACCAGCGCGCTGCACCTGTCGCTGATGGCGCTCGGCATCGGTCCCGGCGACGAAGTGATCGTCCCGTCCTTCACCTTCGCGGCAACCGCGAACGCCGTCCGCCTGGTCGGCGCCACCCCGGTCTTCGCGGACATCGAGCGCGACAGCTTCTGCCTCTCCCCCGAGGCGGCCGAGGCCGCGATCACCCCGCGCACGGCGGCGATCATGCCCGTGCACCTCTACGGGCATCCGGCCGCGATGGGCCGGTTCACCGCGCTGGCCGAGCGGCACGGTCTCGCGATCGTCGAGGACGCGGCGCAGGCGCACAGCGCTTCGCTGGACGGCACGCCGGTGGGCGCCTTCGGCGCGGCCGCCTGTTTCAGCTTCTACCCGACCAAGAACATGCACAGCCTCGAAGGCGGCATGGTCACCACGGGCGACGCCGCAGTCGCCCGGACCCTCCGTCTGCTGCGCAACCAGGGCATGGAGCAGCGGTACGCCAACGAGATCGTCGGTTTCAACGTCCGGATGACCGATGTCGCCGCCGCGATCGGCCGCGTGCAGCTGCGCAGTCTCGACACCTGGACGCGGCAGCGCCGGGCCAACGCGGCCGCCCTCGACGCCGGTCTGCGCGCAGTGGTCACCCCGCCGGTCGCGGAAGGGGCGGAGCACGTCTATCACCAGTACACGATCCGGGTCGGCGCCGGGGGCGGCGGGCACCGCGACGCGGTATCGCGCGAACTGCAGGAGCGGGGCATCGGCAACGCCGTCTACTACCCGACTCCGGTGCACCGTCTGGCGCCCTTCGCGACCGGCGAGAAGGTGCTCGGATACGCCGTCGGCGAGCTGCCCGAGACCGAGCGGGCCGCTTCGGAGGCGCTCTCCATACCCGTCCATCCGATGCTTGCGCCGGAGGAGCTCGACCACCTGATCGCCACCGTCAACGAGGTCGTGGGAGGCCGGGCATGAGCACGCAGAAGCCGCTGCGGGCGGGACTGATCGGCCTCGGCTCGATGGGCCGCAACCACGCCCGCGTCATGCACGGTCTGGAGGGCGTCGAACTCGTCGCCGTGGCGGACCCGGTGGCCGACCCGAGCAGCGCCCCCTCGGGCGTGCCCGTGGTGCGCTCGGTGGCCGAGCTGGCGGCCGAAGGGATCGACTACGCGGTCGTCGCCTGCCCCACGGCCCTGCACGAAGAAGTCGCCCTCGATCTGGCCGAACGCGGTGTCCACGTGCTCATCGAGAAGCCGATCGCCCCCTCGGTGCGATCGGCCGAGACGATCAGCCGGGCCTTCGAGGAGCGCGGCCTGGTGTCCGGTGTCGGTCACATCGAGCGCTTCAACCCGGCCCTGCGCGAGCTGCGCACCCGGCTGGATCTGGGCGAACTCGGCGACATCTACCAGGTGGTGACGCGACGCCAGGGACCCTTCCCGGCCCGGATCGCGGACGTCGGCGTGGTGTACGACCTGGCCACGCACGACATCGACCTGACTGCCTGGCTGACCAACAGCCGTTACGAGTCGGTGAGTTCGGCAACCGTTTCGCGCAGCGGCCGGGCGCATGAGGACATGGTGGCGTTCGTCGGACACCTCTCGGGCGGAGCCGTCACCAGTCACCTCGTCAACTGGCTGTCCCCGCTCAAGGAGCGGGTCACCATCGTGACGGGTGAGCACGGCTGCTTCGTGGCCGACACCCTCACCGCGGACCTGTGGTTCTACGCGAACGGCTCGCAGCCCACCGAGTGGGAGGGACTGCGGCAGTTCCGGGGCGTCTCCGAGGGGAACGTGACACGGTACGCGATCGTCAAGCGCGAACCCCTGCTGGTCGAGCACGAGACCTTCCGGGACGCCGTGCTCGGCAAGGAGGCCGGCATCGTGACGCTGGAGCAGGCCACCGGGACGGTCGCGGTGGCCGAAGCCGTACTCTCGGCGGCCGCGAGCAGGACCGCCGTCGATCTGACGCCCGGCCGGCCGCTGGCCTCCGTCTGACGCGCCCGGCGCCCGGGGTCCTGTCCAGCAGGCCCCGGGCCCGACGCAGTCGTTCCGGCGTCCTGAAGACGCACTGATGTACTGGAGAATTCGGTGATCCACCCGATCAACGCCGCTGCCGCCCGTCCGCAGCACCCGTTGCCGCCGGGGCTGCACGAGGTACCTGTCGGCATGCACCGCCGTCTGGCGCACGTGCAGCCCGGCCTCACGCCGCTCGCGGTCCGCGCCCAGCACCTGTCGCTGGTCTCCGCGGCGCTGACCCAGGCCGGCGTCGAGCACTTCGTGGTGCCCGGAACCGAGGACACCTCGTCCGCGATCGGCGTCCGGGACACCGACCGGGGGCGGGTCGCCCAGACGCTGCCGTCGCTCTTCAGGAGGAGCCCCGGGTACATCCAGCGCAAGGTGCCCGTCCAGCGCACCGGCGAGTTGCTGCACCTCGGATCCCGCGAGGCGTCCTGGCAGGGGCTGGAGACCGTCGACGTGCTGCGTGCCGTCTGGTTCCAGGCCGATCCGTCGGGTGAGCTGGTGTACGGCACCGAGTACGGCTGCGACATCGAGTTCTGGCGGGAGGAGGAGGGGCGGCTGCTGCCGCCGCGGATCAACCGGGGTGCGAGCTTCCTGCCCGCACACGGCGAGATGACGCTCGTCTCGCCGCACCGCTTCTCCCGCCTCGCCCCACCGCAGGAGGACGCCCCGCACAAGCAGCGCCGCTGGGGCCGGAAGCCAGAACGGAGCGGGCTGCCGACCCGGCAGGAGTTCGTCTGCACCGGCGCCGACGAGATCACCTTCCCCATCGATGTCGTCTACACCTGGGTGGACAGCGACGACCCGGCCTGGCAGCGCCGCCGCGCCGAGGCCACGGGCGACGTCTTCCACGAGGAATCGGCGAGCGCCGGGCGCTACATCAACCGTGACGAGCTGCTCTACTCGATGCGCTCGCTCCACATGTACGCGCCCTGGGTGCGGCACATCTTCCTGGTCACCGACGACCAGGTCCCCCGGTGGCTCGATGAGACGGCCGAAGGCATCACCGTGGTCTCGCACCGGGAGATCTTCCGCGAGACCAGCCGGCTTCCGGTCTTCAACTCCCACGCCATCAGCGCCCAGTTGCACCGGGTGCCGGGGCTTTCGGAGCACTTCATCCACTTCAACGACGATGTGTTCGTCGGCCGGCCGATCACCCCGCACGAGTTCTTCCTGCCCAACGGGGCGTCCAAGTACTACCCGGACAGCGTCCGCATCCCCATGGGACCGGTTCAGCCGGAGGACCTGCCGCACGAGGTGGCCCGCAAGAACGTCCGGGCGCTGCTGGAGGACCGGTTCGGCCGCACCATCATCGATGCGATGAAGCACACCCCCGTGCCGCTGCGGCGCAGTGTGCTGGAGGAGATGGAGCGGGAGTTCGCTGAGGTGTTCCGGGCAACCGCGGCCGCGCGATTCCGCAGCCGGACCGATATCGACGTCGGCACCTGCATGTATCCGTACTACTCCTACTTCACGGGGCGCGGGGTGCCCGACACCATTCCGTACGCCTATCTCCATCTCTCGATGGTCCAGCTCTCCAAGAAACTGGACCGGTTGCTCAAGCGGCGTGACGCGGCGGTCTTCTGTGTGAACGATTCCTTCACCACGGAGGACGATGTGGCCGATCAGGAAGCTCTGATCCACCCCTTCTTCGAGGCGTACTTTCCGCTTCCGAGCCCGTACGAGAAAACCGCGGCGCCGCGATGAAGATCGAATTCCTGGTTCAGAACGCCTACGCCGCGGACGGCTCGACCCGCGCCGTGCTCAACCTCGCGGCCGCGCTCGCCGATACGCACGAGGTCCGGGTGGTCTCGGTGTTCCGCTGGCTCGACCGTCCCGCCATCGCTCCCGCCCACGGGGTACGGATCGTCCCCCTGCTCGATCTGCGCGAGGGCCGTCGTCCGGACAAGCAAGATGTGCGCAGGCTCACCCCGTCCCGGATCATTCCGCGTACGCAGGAGATGTCCTGGCGCTACAGCCAGTTGACGGACGACAAGGTCGAGGAGCACCTGCGGGCGAGCCAGGCGCAGGTGATCGTCGGCACCAGCCTCGAACTGGCCGCCTATGTCGCGCGCTGGGGCCGGCCGCGGGCGCTGCGCCTGGGCCAGTTGCACAAGCTGAGCACCGTGCTCTCCGCCCAGGAGCAGAGCCGCGCGTGGGCCGGGCTGGGCAGGCTCGACGCGGTGGTGGTGCCGAGCGCCGACGAGGCGGCGGCGGTCACCCGGGCGGGGCTGGCGGGCGACATCACGGTCCATGTCCATCCCGACTGTGTGCCGGATCCCCGGGTGCGTCCCGCCGACGGACGGTCGCGGGTGGTGATGGCGGCCGGGCGACTGGTTCCGGAGAAACGTTTCGACCTGCTCATCCAGGCGTTCGCACGGGTCGTGGGGCACCATCCGGACTGGCAGTTGCGGATCTTCGGGACCGGCCCGGAGTACGGTCAGCTCCGGGCCCTGGTGGCCGAACTGGAGCTGTACAACCATGTGTTCCTGATGATGGAGGAGCCTCGGCTGGAGGCTCAGTGGGCCGCGGCCGCCATCGCCGCCGTGACGTCGGACCGGGAGTCCTTCGGTCTGGCGCTGGCCGAGGCCATGCGGTGCGGGGTGCCCGTCGTCTCCACCGCCTGTCCGGGCGGGCCGCCGGAGATCGTCCGCCACGAGATCAACGGACTGCTCACACCGGTGGACGACGTCGACGCGTTCGCCGCCGCGCTGCTGCGCCTCGTCGAGGACGACCCGGCACGCGCCGCGCTGGGCCACCAAGCACGGGAGGATGCCCGTGCCTACGGTCCGGAGGTCTCGGCGGGACGGTTCGAGAGTGTCATCAGAGCGGCCCGCAGGACCCGCCGGGAGGCCCGGCCCGCCGCCGAGGTCACCGTCTCCTGCTCGGTGGCGCCGAGCGGGCTGATCGGCCTGCGCCTGGAGGGTGTGCGGGACGGCCGCGACGACCTGTGCCTGGTACTGCGCAAGCGGAAGGCGGCGCGCGGCGAACAGCCCGTCACGCTGCCGCTGGCGCCGGCCGAGGGGGCCGCGCCCCATCGGTACGAGGCCCTCGTCCCGTCGGACCCGGGTGTCCTCACGGAGGGCCGCTGGGACGTCCATCTGGACACCGGGGAGGGCAAACCGGCCAAGGTGCGGCCAGGAACCCTGGATCTGCGCGGCTTCGGCCCGGTGGCCACCGGCCCCGCGTACACCGTGGTGCAGCTTCCCTACGCCTCCGAGAGCGGCCATCTCGCGCTGCGTACCTGGACCCGGGAGCGCCACGCCGAGGCGACCGAGGTCTGGGTCGACCAAGGGGTCGTGCATCTGCGGGGTCTGCTCTACGGCTCCGACTTCGGCACTGCGGAGCCCCTGCTGCTGATGCGCAGGCGCGGTGTCGAGGAGTCGGGTTTCTGGCTGCCCGGTGTCTCCTCGGGCGGCGCGGACTTCTCCTTCTCGCTGCCCGCGTCCGATCTGTCCGAGCATCTGGTGTCCCGGCACGAACTGTGGGACCTGTGGGTCGGCCGGCGCCACGACCCGGTCGTGGCGCGGCTGGGCCGCTTCCTGACGGATGTGGTGGACGTGAAGAGTGTGTTCGCCTATCCCACCGTGGTCGTGCCCACCGACGAGGGTCAGCCGGTCATGGTGAAGCCGTACTACACGGCCGGTACGGAGCTGTCCGTCCGGGTCTCCGAAAAGGCCGAGTGACGGCGGCAGGTGGACATGACCGGAACAGCGGGCCGGGGGCGCCGCACACGGATCACCGGCAGCGGCTCACAGCCGCTGCCAGCCCTCCAGCGCCATTCCCTGCTGGTCGGTGCGTTGCCTGGTGACGTTCAGCCGGCCGTCCCGGCCGATGATCGCGACGACCAGCCGCCCGTTCCGGTCCAGGGCGAGCGCCGGTGTGCCCTCGCAGGGTTCGCGGGTGTCCGCCCACCAGGCTCCGGCGGACTCCAGCTCGGTCGGGTAGGCGGTGAGGGCAAGGGTGCCGGCTTCCTCCCGCTGGGCCAGCACGGTGCAGTCGTAGCCGTCGACGAGGCACCGGGCGAGGGCGAGGGGGCCGCGGCCCGAGTGCCCGCCCAGCGGGGCGGGCAGGGCATCCGGGGCGCCCGCTGCCGGCAGGCGGTGGGCGACCACCTCGCCGGACTCCTCGTCACGCCAGAAGTGGGTGATCCTGCCCTCGTAGGACTCGGTGCCGCAGGCCGTGTCGGGCCGGGCGATGAAGACCAGGTTCGGGGCGCGGTCCAACAGGCCCCCCGGGGCCTCCTGACGCCAGACGTACACCCCCTTGTCGGCGGGCATGAAGAGTTCGATGCGACCGGAACGCGTGACGACGGCGGACAGCCCCTCCCGCACCCGCTTGCACGGCATGGCCGTCCACTTGCCCCACACGCCTTTGGGGTCACGCCTGCGGGTGGAGACGCCCCCGGCGGCATTGCGGACGAAGACATGGAGTGCGTCGCTGCCGTCGGCAACGGCGACGGGCGCGCCGATGGCCGCCGCCTGCTCGGCGTCGTTGCCGTGGGGGTTGCCGATCGTGTGCCAGCCGGTCATCGGACGGCCGGTCTGGTACTGGGAGGCGTACACGATCTCGACGGGTGCCTGGGGGCCGTGGCCCTTGCGTCGCAGGGAGAACAGGTCGACGAAGCCGGTCGAGCCGTGCGCCACGGAGAGGTACGGGAGCAGCCGGTCGTCGGGAAGCAGGCATTCGGCCGCCGTCCAGCCGTCGCGGCCCCCGGGCGCCTCCGTCCAGCGGACGACACCTCCGGTCCGGGCCGGGGCGTACGCGGTGAGACGGCCGTCGGGCGCGGGGATCAACCAGTCGGCCCTCGGCGGTGCCGCCGCCGGCGCCTCCGGCGCCACCGCGGCCTGCTGGACCGGATCGGCAGGGCCCCTCCCGGAACGAACTGCGGCACGCCTACGCCCCGTACGCAAACTCATCGTTCCCCGACCGTTCTCCGCTGAATGCCTTCTCCGGTGCCGAACGGCGTTGGTCGGAGTCCCCATGTGCCTCTGTCGAGCGTCCGGTTTCGCCATAGCAGCAACAACAGATGTCACAATACTACTCGACAGGGGGCGATTTCTGGGTGATTCCTGTCGCACAATGCGACTTTGAGGCACGAATCATGCCCGGGCAGAAGCGCGGTACCCCACGGAGCGACTTCGGCACGTATGGCCCGCCCGTTGCCCATTCCTCTCCTCCCGCACGCATTCAGGCGTGTCCCGACGGAAGAACCAGACAAATCCATGACAGATCAGACCACTGGCACCGGATCACACATATCCCATGACCGTCAGTCAAGACGGGTTCCCCGCAAGCGCCGCCGCGGCCTCAAGATCACCCTTGGTGTCCTGCTCGTCCTGCTGCTCGCGGCCGGTGGCACCGTCTACTGGCTCTACAGCAGCCTCGACGGGAACATCAAGGGCGTCGACATCGACAAGGCGCTCGGCGACGACCGCCCCGAGAAGCTGCCGACGAGCGGTCAGAACCTGCTGGTTCTGGGCTCCGACTCGCGGGCGGGCGCGGAGAACAAGAAGCTCGGCGGTGGCGGCGACATCAGCGGTGCCCGGTCCGACACCGCGATGGTGGTGCACATCCCCGAGGGCCGCACCAAGGCCGTCGCCGTGTCCATACCCCGTGACACCCTGGTGACCCGGCCCGAGTGCACCAAGGCCGACGGCTCCGCGGTGGGGTCGGCGGACCGCGTGATGTTCAACTCGGTGTACTCGCAGGTCGGGCCGGCCTGCGTGGTCAAGACCGTGGAGAAGATGTCCGGGGTCCGGATCGACCACTACCTGGAGATCAACTTCGCCGGGTTCAAGGACCTGGTCGACGCGATCGGCGGCGTCACCGTCGACGTCCCGCAGGACATCCACGACACATCGTCCGGCCTCGACCTCACCAAGGGGCCGCACAAGCTCGACGGCACGCAGTCGCTCGCGTACGTGCGCACCCGGCACGGCATCGGGGACGGCAGCGACCTCGGCCGGATCGGGCTGCAGCAGCAGTTCCTGCTGGCGCTGCTGAGCGAGGTCAAGTCGCAGAACCTGCTGAGCAGCCCGACGAACACGTACCGGATAGCCAACTCGGCGACCAAGTCGCTGACGACCGACGACGGTCTCGCCTCGCTGACGTCGCTCTCGAAGTTCGCCCGCTCCATGCAGGGCGTCGATCCGGCCACGATGGAGACGATCATGCTTCCGGTGGCGTACGACAAGGCCGATCCGAACCGGGTGGTGGCGGCGCAGCCGCAGGCCGGAACGTTGTGGAAGGCCATCCGCGAGGACGCCTCGATCCCGGAGTCCGCGAAGAAGTCCCCTGCCGCCGGCGGCTGACGGACTCCGGCTGCGGCCGGCGCATGGCACCCTTCGAGGATGCGGAGCGAACCGGCCCTGGTGATCGTCGACGCGGCCAATGTGGTCGGGTCGGTACCGGACGGATGGTGGCGGGACCGGCGTGGGGCGGCGGTACGGCTGCGGGACTCGCTGGTCCCGTTCGCCGTGGCCGGTCTGGAGGCCCTGCCCGGTCCCGTCGAGCTGGTCCTGGTCGTCGAAGGTGCGGCCCGGGGGGTCGAATCGGTTCCCGGGGTGCGGGTGGAGCCGGCGCCCGGAAGCGGTGACGACCTGATCGTGGAACTGGTCGCCGCCGCCCTGTCCCGTACGCCGGACCGCACCTGTGCCGTGGTCACCGCGGACCGGGAGCTGCGGCGGCGGGTGGCGGCGTACGGGGCTCGGTGCGCGGGCCCTCGTGCGGTACGGCCGCTGCCGCCGCGCAGCGGCTGAGCTACGGCCGGCCGACGGGCCGGCCGATCCTGCTGTGGCTGCGCCCGTACACGAAGTAGATGATCACGCCGAGGATCATCCAGACGGCGAACCGCAGCCAGGTCTCGGCCGGCAGGTTGAGCATCAGCCACACCGAGGCGGCCACCGAGAGGATCGGGAGCAGCGGCACCCACGGGGTGCGGAACGCGCGGTGCAGATCGGGGCGGGTGCGGCGCAGTACCAGAACGCCCAGGGCGACGACGACGAACGCGAAGAGCGTGCCGATGTTCACCAGCGTCGCCAGTTCGTTGATGCTCGTGAAGCCCGCGACGATCGCGATGACCACGCCGAGCAGGATGGTCGGGCGGTACGGGGTGCGGAAGCGGGGGTGCGTCACGGAGAAGAACCGCGGGAGCAGCCCGTCGCGGCTCATCGCGAAGAACACCCGGGTCTGCCCGAGCAGCAGGATCAGGCAGACCGAGGTGAGGCCGATCGCGGCGCCGAAGCTGATGAATCCGGCGTAGACGGGATGGCCGACCGCCTTGAAGGCATCGGCCAGCGGGGCCTCGACGGACAGGTCGGAGTAGTGCTCCATGCCCGTGACCACCAGGGACACGGCGACGTAGAGCAGGGTGCAGATGAAGAGCGAGGCGAGGATGCCACGTGGCATGTCACGTTGCGGAACCTTCGTCTCCTCGGCGGCGGTGGCCACCACGTCGAAGCCGATGAAGGCGAAGAAGACGACGGAGGCGGCGGTGAAGATGCCCATGACGCCGAAGTTCGTGGGCGCGTAGCCGAACATCAGCTGGACCAGGGGCGCGGTCAGCCCGGATCCGGAGGGCTGCGGCTGCGCCTCGGGGATGAACGGCGAGTAGTTGGCGGCCTTGACGAAGAACAGTCCCGCGACGATCACGATCAGGACCACGGCGACCTTGATGGCGACGACGATCGTCGTGACCCGGGCCGAGAGCTTCATGCCGAGCACCAGGACGACGGTCAGGACGAGCACCAGGACGAAGGCGAGGATGTCGAAGCCGAATCCTTTCGCCACATCGGTTCCGGAGAGCACGCCGGGCATGGTCCAGCCGAAGCTGTCCAGCAGCGAGCGGACATAGCCGGACCAGCCGACCGCCACCACCGCCGTGCCGAGCGCGAACTCCAGCACCAGGTCCCAGCCGATGATCCAGGCGACGAGTTCGCCGAGCGAGGCGTACGCGAAGGTGTACGCGGAACCGGCGACGGGGACGGTGGAGGCGAACTCGGCGTAACAGAGCGCGGCCAGGCCGCAGACGATGGCCGCGGCCACGAAGGCGAGGGCGGTGGCGGGGCCGGCGGTCTCCTTGGCCACCTTGCCGGTGAGCACGAAGATGCCGGTGCCGATGATGACGCCCACTCCGAAGACCGTGAGGTCCAGCGCGGAGAGGGACTTCTTGAGCGCGTGCTCCGGCTCCTCGGTGTCGCGGATGGACTGTTCGACCGTCTTGGTCCGGAACAGTCCGTCGCTGCTGGGTGGTGTGTCCTGCTGGGCAGTCACCGGCGTACCTCCACGCACTCGTCGTGTACGCCATGATTGGGACCACATATACCGCAAAGGGCCACACACTGGGCGATTTCACGCGAATGGGCCGGTCGGGCCACCCGTACAGGGTGGCCCGACCGGCCCATCGGCCGTAGCGCGGTTCGCTCGTACGGACCCGTGGCCCCGCGGCCCCGAGACCGCCCGGACCCGGGCCCTCCGGTCAGTCCCGGACGGGCTCGACGATCACGGAGCTGTCGTCCGCGCCCGTCTCGTAGCGGCCGTCCAGCTTGGCCACCAGGCCGGTGACCTGGCGGGCGATGTCCGGGGCGGTCAGCCCGATCTCGGCCAGTACCTCCTTGCGGGAGGCGTGGTCCAGGAAGCGGGGCGGAATGCCGAAGTCACGCAGCGGTACGTCGACCCCGGCGTCGCGCAGCGCCTGGGCGACGGCGGAACCGACGCCGCCCGCCCTGCTGTTGTCCTCGACGGTGACGACGACCCGGTGCCGCTCGGCGAGCGGGGCCATGGCCTCGTCGACCGGCTTGACCCAGCGCGGGTCGACGACGGTCGTCGAGATGCCCTGGGCGTCCAGCAGATCGGCGATCTCCAGGCACATCGGGGCGAGCGCGCCGACGGAGACGAGGAGGACGTCCGGCCGGGCGGCGTCCGGCTCGCGCAGGACGTCCATGCCACCGACCCTGCCGACGGCCTTGACCGCCGGACCGACCGCGCCCTTGGAGAAGCGCACCACGGTCGGCGCGTCGTCGACCTCGACGGCCTCCCGCAGCTGGGCACGGACCTGGTCGGCGTCGCGCGGGGCGGCGATCCGGAGCGTGGGCACGCACTGCAGGATCGACATGTCCCACATGCCGTTGTGCGAGGCGCCGTCGGTGCCGGTGACACCGGCCCGGTCGAGGACGAAGGTCACCCCGCACCTGTGCAGCGCGACGTCCATCAGGACCTGGTCGAAGGCGCGGTTGAGGAAGGTGGCGTACACCGCGAAGACGGGGTGCAGTCCGCCGGTGGCGAGGCCGGCCGCGGAGACCGCGCCGTGCTGCTCGGCGATGCCGACGTCGTAGATCCGGTCGGGGAACGCCTTCTCGAACTTGGTCAGGCCGACCGGCTGGAGCATGGCCGCGGTGATCGCGACGATGTCCTTGCGCTCCTTGCCGAGCTTGACCATCTCCTCGCCGAAGACGGAGGTCCAGTCGAGCCCCGAGGTGGCGACCGGCAGGCCGGTGTCGGGGTGGATCTTGCCGACGGCGTGGAAGCGGTCGGCCTCGTCGAGCAGGGCGGGGGTGTAGCCGCGGCCCTTCTCGGTGAGGCAGTGCACGATGACCGGGCCGCCGAAGCGCTTGGCGCGCTGGAGCGCGGACTCCAGGGCCTCGATGTCATGGCCGTCGATCGGGCCGACGTACTTCAGGCCGAGGTCCTCGAACATGCCCTGCGGGGCGATGAAGTCCTTCAGCCCCTTCTTGGCGCCGTGCAGCGTCTCGTACAGCGGCCGCCCGACGACGGGGGTGCGCTCCAGGAGGTCCTTGCCGCGGGCCAGGAAGCGCTCGTAGCCGTCGGTGGTGCGCAGTGTCGCGAGGTGGTTGGCCAGGCCGCCGATGGTCGGCGCGTAGGAGCGCTCGTTGTCGTTGACGACGATGACGAGCGGGCGGTCCTTGGCGGCGGCGATGTTGTTCAGCGCCTCCCAGGCCATGCCGCCGGTGAGCGCGCCGTCACCGATGACCGCGACGACGTGGTCGTCCTTGCCCAGCACCTCGTTGGCCTTGGCGAGGCCGTCGGCCCAGCCGAGCACGGTGGAGGCGTGCGAGTTCTCGATGACGTCGTGCTCGGACTCCGCGCGGGAGGGGTAGCCGGAGAGGCCGCCCTTGCTCTTGAGCTTCGAGAAGTCCTGGCGACCGGTGAGGAGCTTGTGCACATAGCTCTGGTGACCGGTGTCGAACAGCACCTTGTCCTTCGGCGAATCGAAGACGCGGTGCAGGGCGATGGTCAGCTCGACCACGCCCAGGTTGGGACCGAGATGGCCACCGGTCTTCGAAACGGCGTCGACGAGGAAGGTCCGGATCTCTTCGGCGAGCTGGTCCAGCTGCTCGGGAGTGAGCCGGTCCAGGTCACGCGGTCCACCGATGCGGGTCAGCAGAGCCACCCGTTCCTCCTTGCGTTTGAGCTGGTCGAGCATGCCGATCCGATGAGTCTAATGTTCCGCACGTCGCGGCAGGCATCGGGCGGGGGGTGTGCTGTCACACGCCCTCCCCGCACCCGGCAGTGCCCGGCGCCCGATCCGGGCGCCGGGCACTGGTGCGGGCGGGCCTGATATCACGCGCGGCCTGCGGTCTTCTGGGTGCGGCGGGAGACCGAGTCGATGACCACGGCGGCCAGCAGAACCGCGCCGGTGATCATGTACTGAATGGCGTTCGCCATACCGATCATGTTCAGGCCCTGCTGGATCGACTGGATCACGATCATGCCGAGGAGCGCGGACCAGACCTTGCCCCGGCCGCCGAAGAGGCTGGTGCCGCCGATGACGGCGGCCGCGATGACCAGCATCAGCGTATTGCCGCCGCCGACGCTCTTGGTGGCTCCGCCGGAGAGGCTGGCGATGAAGAGTCCGCCGAAGGCGCCCAGCATTCCGGAGAGCGCGAAGACGGTGATCCGGATCCGGTCGACGTTGATGCCGGCGCGGCGCGCGGCCTCCGGGTTGCCGCCCACCGCGAAGACCTGGCGGCCGAAGGTGGTCCGGCGGGCCACGAAGTCCGCGACGACCAGCACGGCGAGGAAGAGCACCAGGGCCAGCGGCAGACCACGGGCGCCGGAGGGCTCGTTCAGGACGTACGCGACGGCGAAGCACAGGATCGCGACGACGCCGGTGCGGAGCAGGACCTCGGTGGTGGGACGGGCCGGCAGGCCCGCGGCCCCGCGGCGCCGGCTGTCCAGCAGGAGCGACCCGGCGTAGGCGAGGACGGCGACCAGGGCGACACCGTACGCGACGGCCTTGTCCTCGAAGAAGTAGTTGGTGAGGTTCTCGACGATGCTGCCGGACGGCGTGTTGATCGAGCCCTCACCGCCCATCATCCACTCCTGCAGACCGCTCCAGCCGAGGAAACCTGCCAGGGTGACGACGAAGGCCGGCACCCCGATCTTGGCGAAGAAGAAGCCGTGCAGCGCGCCGAGCACCATGCCGGAGAGCACCGCGGCGACCACCGCCGACCAGTCGTTCCAGCCGTGGTTGACGTTGAGCACGGCCCAGACGGCCGCGCCGACACCGGCGACCGAGCCGACGGACAGGTCGATCTCGCCGAGCACCAGCACGAAGACGATGCCGACCGCCATGATGCCGAGGCCGGAGCTGTAGACGGCGACGTTGGCGATGGAGCTGGCGGAGAGGAAGTTGCTGTTCTGGAGCTGGAAGACGACCGCGATGACGATCAGGCCGACGAGGACCGGCAGTGAGCCGAGCTCGCCGCCGCGCACCTTGCGGGTGAACTCGGACCAGTAACCCTTGAAGCCCTCCTCGCGGACGAGCAGGCGCGGGTCCACCGCGGGGACGGGGGCCGCCGACGGCTCGGCCTCGGTTGTCGCCGCGGCGGGCTTGTCGGTGGCGGTTTCGGGGGTCTTGGCGAGGTCGCTCACTTCGCGTCCTCCTTCGTGGCTGTGCGGGCCTGACGGCGCGTGACGGCGTTGTCCGTGGCACCGGTGATCGCGGAGATGATCTCCTCGTGGGACGTGGTCGCCACGTCGAAGACCCCGTTGTTGCGGCCCAGCCGCAGCACCGCCACCTTGTCGGCGACGGCGCGCACGTCGGCCATGTTGTGGCTGATGAGGATGACGCCGTGGCCGCGCTCGCGCAGCCGCTCGACGAGGTCGAGGACCTGCGCGGTCTGCTCGACGCCGAGGGCGGCGGTCGGCTCGTCGAGGATGACGACCTTGGGGTCGCCGATCAGGGCGCGGGCGATGGCCACGACCTGGCGCTGACCGCCGGAGAGCGAGGCGACCGGGATACGGACGCTGGGTATCCGGATGGACAGCGTGTCGAGCAGTTCCTTGGCGCGCTTCTCCATCCCGATCTCGTCGAGGACGGCGGCCTTGCGCAGTTCGCTGCCGAGGAAGAGGTTGGCGACGACATCGAGGTTGTCGCAGAGCGCCAAGTCCTGGTAGACGGTGGCGACTCCGAGCTCCTGGGCGTCGTTCGGCCGGTTGATGCGGACCGCTTCGCCCTCCCACTCGATGGCGCCTTCGTCGATCGGGTGGACACCCGAAATGGTCTTGACGAGGGTCGACTTGCCGGCGCCGTTGTCGCCGACCAGGGCGACCACTTCGCCGGAGCGAATCTCCAGGTCCACATCGGTGAGCGCCTGGACGGCGCCGAACCGCTTGGAGATTCCGCGCAACGCCAGCACGGGCGTAGCGGACACGTGAATCATCTCCTTCGCCGCCTGACCGGCGGGGATGGTACTGCTGAGCACTGGGGCGGAGCCGGTCGCCGGACCACCGGGGCGACCGGGGGGGTGCCCTCGGAGCGCCGTCGCCCGGGGACGACCGTGCGCCGAGGTCCGGAACCGGGGGTCCGGGGTCCGTGAGAAGTCCGGAACCGGTGAGAAGTCCGGCGCCCGCCCCTGCTGCGGGGCATGTGACGGGGCGGGTGCCGGACCGGACCGGGGGACGCCTGCCGGCGGGTGACTACTTGATGCCGGCGGCGTCGCAGGCCGCCTTGTACTGGGCGGTGCAGATCTCCTCGACCTTGTAGACCTTGTCCGCGACGATCGTGGACGCGATGTTGTCCTTGGTCACGACCGAGGCGTCGTAGAGCTTCGACGGGGTGCCCTTGAACTCGCCGGAGATGCTGTCGACCTTGACCGGGGTCAGGTCGTCGATCTTCTCGCCCTTGAGCAGCCGGACGGCGATCTCGGCGGTGGTCTCGGCCTCCGGCTTGATCTGCTTGTAGATCGAGAAGGCCTGCTCGCCCGCGAGGATGCGCTGCAGACCGGCGAGCTCGGAGTCCTGGCCGCCGACCGGGATCTTCACGCCCTGCTTCTTCAGGGCGGTGATGATGCCGCCGGCCATGCCGTCGTTGGCGGAGTAGACGCCCTGGAAGCCGTTCTTGCCCAGGGAGTCGATGGCCGCTCCCATCTTCTTGTTGGCCTCGTCGGCCGACCAGTCCGGGATGTCCTGCTCGTAGACGACCTTCTTGACCTGCTTGTCGAGGACGCTGTGCGCGCCCCTCTTGAAGAAGGGGGCGTTCGGGTCGGTCGGCGAGCCGTTGATCATGACAACGTTGCTGTCCTTGGCCTTGGCGCCGAGCGCCTTGACCAGTGCCTCGCCCTGGAGCTGGCCGATCTTCTCGTTGTCGTACGAGACGTAGGCGGAGATCGGACCCTCGGCCAGACGGTCGTACGCAACGACCTTGACGTCCTTCTTCGCGGCCTGCTCGACCCAGGACTTCGCGGCCTTGTAGTCGACGGTGTCCAGGATGATGACCTTCACACCCTGCGTGACGAGCGCGTCGAACTGCTTCTTCTGGGTCTCGGTGTCCTGCGCGGCGTTGTTGTAACTGACCTTGCAGTCGGAGCACAGCGCCTTGATCTTCGCCTCCATGATGGGGCGGTCGAAGGTCTCGTAGCGCGTGGTCTTGTTCTCCGGAAGGAGCAGGCCGATGGTCTTGCCGTCGCCGCCGCCGCCGGAGTCCTTGTCGTCGCCGGCCTTGCCACACGCCGCGAGGGAGACGGCCATGGAGAGTGCGGCCGCGCCTATGACAATGCGTCGCGTCGTTGCGTTCATTACGGGTTGCCTCCCTGACGAGGCCGCGACGTCGCGGCCGAGGTGGCTGGCAGTCAACTCGGCTGTGCCGTCAGCGTCAAGGAGTAAATTCTTAACGAGATGACAACGGTGCCATTCGTTATCTAAGTGAAGGCAGGGGTCGCCGTCGACAGGGTGCTCCCCAAAAGGGTTGAATCCCCCATCTCGCTCAGCACCAGGGCCAGCGCACCCAACACCTCGGCCCGGCCGCCGAGCGCCCCGGGCAGCACCGAGAGCTGGCGGGCGGCGCTGGGAATGGCGTAGCGGGAGACCGAGTCGCGGATCGGTGCGAGCACCAACTCGCCCGCCTCGGCCAGCGATCCGCCGAGCACCACCCGGCTGGGATTGAGGAGATTGCAGAGGTTGGCCACCCCGCTGCCGATGTGGCGCCCGACGTCCCCGATCACCCGCCGGCAGCCCGGGTCGCCCTCCCGGGCCAGCCGCACCACCCGTTCCATGGTGAGATCGGGGCCGTGACTGGGCTGGAGCAGCGGCAGGACGTAGCGCGCGGCCGTGAACGTCTCCAGGCATCCCCGGTTGCCGCAGCGGCAGACCGGGCCCGATTCGTCGAGCGTGATGTGCCCGATCTCGCCTGCCGTGCCGCCCGGCCCCCGGTAGATGCGCCCGTCGATCACCAGACCGGCGCCGACACCGCTGGCGACCTTGATGTACGCGAGGTCCCTGACCCCTCGGCCGCTCCCCCAGACCAGCTCGCCGAGCGCGCCGAGGTTGGCGTCGTTGTCGACGTGCACCGGCACACCGAGCCGGCCCGCGAGCTCCTCGCTGGGGTTGATGCCCGTCCAGCCCGGCAGGATCGATGTGGAGCCCAGCGTGCCGGACTCGACGTCGATCGGGCCGGGAACACCGAGGCCGACCCCGATCACCTTGTCCGGGCTGATCCCGGTCGCCTCGACGAGTCGTTTGACCAGCCGTTCCGCCCGTCCGAACCCCTCCGCCGCCGAGGCGTCGACATCCATCGGCTCGGACTCCTCGGCGAGCACCTGGTGGGCGAGGTTGCCGATCGCCACCCTCAGATGCGTATGACCGAAGTCGACGCCGACCACGATGCCGGCGTCACCGCTGAGCGAGACGCTGCGGGCCCGGCGTCCGCCCGCCGAGGTGGGGGTCACCTCGACCGTGCCGCTTTCCTTCAGTTCGCGAACGATGTTGGAGACGGTGGCCGCCGAGAGGCCGGTGCTCCGTGCGATCTCCGCCTGGGTGAGTGAGCCCGCCATGCGTACCGCGCGCACGACCCGCTCAAGGTTGGCGCGATGCAGAGATGTCTGCGATCCCGGAGTCTCCATCGACTCTCTCACTCCTACCGTTTTCTCCAACATGTGAACTCTAAGCTGAGCGTTTTGGGGCACTCCCCGTCAAGACCTTGAGCATGCGAAGCCTCGGAAGAGCGCGGCGCCCGCGTCCGGGGCACCGTCACGCACACGCGAACCGCCCGCCGGCGGATGGCCGGCGGGCGGTTCGCGTGTGTGCAGAGGCGTACGGAGCCTCCCCGGTGCTACTTCACCGCACCCGCGGTGAGCCCGGCGACGACCTGGCGCTGGAAGATGATGTAGGCCGCGAGGACCGGCAGCATCGCCATCACCAGACCGGCGAAGAGGCCGGACCAGTCGCCCTTGTATCCCTGGCTGGTGGCCAGCTCGACGAGGCCCTGGGAGAGCACCCGGTAGTTCGGATCGGTGTTGAGCACCGTCGGCAGCATGTACTGGTTCCACTGCCCGAGGAAGTTGAAGATACCGACGCTGATCAGGCCGGGCTTCGCCATCGGCAGCATCACCTGGAAGAACGTCCGGCTGTGCGAGGCCCCGTCGAGCATCGCCGCCTCCGCCACCGAGCTCGGCAGCGTCCGGAAGAACGAGGTGAGGAAGAAGACGGTGAACGGCAGCGAATACGCGATGTAGACCAGGATCAGCCCGTGCCGCGTGTTCAGCAGGCCCATGTTGTTCATGACGAAGAACAGCGGGACCAGCGCCAGGATGATCGGGAAGCTCATCCCGCCGATGAACAGGTAGTAGATGAAGCGGTTGCCGGGAAACTCGAACCGCGCCAGGACGTACGCCGCCATCGACCCGAGCAGCAGGGTGCCGACGAGCGAGCAGCCCACCACCACGACCGTGTTGAAGAAGTAGTCGCTCATGTGCGCCTGGCTCCAGGCGCGGGACCAGTTCTCGAAGTGCAGTTTGTCGGGCAGCGCCCAGGGCGTCGACAGGATCGAGTCGTCGGTCTTGAACGACGCCATGACCGCCCAGAGCAGCGGCATGACGACCAGGATCGCCCAGATGATCAGCACACCGTGCGAGAAGACATTGAGGACGTGGCCCTCGCTGCTCTTCTCCTTGGCGGCGGGTGCGGGCGCCTTGGCGACCGGGGCCGGGTCCGCTGCCGGGACCGCGGGAGGGGTGTCAGTCGTCTTCACGTGTACTCACCTCGTACTGTCGAGCCGGACACGGAGACCGACCTGTGGTGCCTGCTGGGGGTCCGGGGGTCGTCTCCCGGGAGTCGCAGCATCAGAACTCCAGCCGCTCGCGCCGGCCCAGTCGCATCACGATGGCGGCGAAAGCCATGGTGACGACGAGCAGTCCGACACCGATCGTCGTCGCGTAGCCGGCCTGCCCGTCGCGGAAGGCCGTCTGGTACACGTACAGCGGCAGGACCGTGGTCGAGTAGTCGGGACCACCCGGGCCGACGGTCATGACCTGTACGGCGGTGAACGCCTCCACGCCGAGGGCCAGGATCCCCATGTAGACCCAGCCCGACTGCACCGTGTCCCAGAGCAGTGGCAGCGTGATCCGGAAGAACGTGGTGAAGCGGTTGGCGCCGTCGAGGAGCGCCGCCTCGTAGAAGTCCTTCGGGATGGACGCCATACCGGCCGAGAACAGGACGACGAAGAATCCGACCGTCGACCAGACCAGTACCGACATGACGCAGATGAGCGCGAGGTTCGGATCGCCGAGCCAGTCCGGCTGGACGGATCCCAGACCGATCGTCTTCAGTGTCGAATTCAGCATCCCGCTGGTGGGATTGAAAGCGAACTGGAAGAGCAGGGCGACGATGACGATCGACAGCACCTGCGGGAAGAAGTAGGCGATCTTGTAGAACCCCGAGCCGCGTACGCCGGAGACCGCGGCGTTCTTGCGCCGCCGGCCTCCGACATTGAGCATGAAGGCGAAGAACAGCGCCAGGCCCAACGTCACCAGCGGCAGCAGCAGCACGAGCAGCACGCTGTGCTGCAACGACTTCCAGAAGATGTCGTCCTTCAGCATCCTCGTGTAGTTGTCGAACCCGACCATCTTGAAGTCCGGGCTCAGACCGGTCCAGTCCGTGAACGAGTAGTAGATCGACTGGATGAACGGCCAAATGACGAAGACCGCGTACAACGCGAGTGGGACTACCAAGAACCCCACGATGAAACGGTACTTGCCGTGCTGCATCGTTTACCGACCCCGATCTTTCCGCGGGTGCCGCCGCTGGTGACGGTTGCTCACTGGTGCTTGTAGTGCTTGATGGACTGGTCCTTGGCCGCCGCGTCGGCGAAGGCCTGGATCTTCTTGATGGCTTCCGCCGGGGTCGCGCGGCCGGCCATCATCTCGCCGATACCGGCGACACCGATCTGCTCCTTCTGAAGCTTCACGTACCAGTCCTGCATACGCGGGTTCACCACGTTGTCGCCGGCCTTCTTCAGCGAGTCGACACCGGACTGCATGGCGGTCGACAGGGTCAGGCCGTCGGTGCCGCCGTTGAAGGCGCTGAGCGACTTGACCTGCTTGGTGAAGTTCTTCGAGGACTCCTCGGAGAGCATGATGCGCAGCTGCTCCATGCCGCCCTCGGGGTTCTTCGCGTTGGCCGGGACGATGAAGGGCTCGCCGCCGGACGCCCAGATGGTGCCGAACGGCATCTTGTCGGACGAGTCCAGGCTGGACGGCGGCGCGACCATCATCTTGAAGTCCTTGGGCGTGGTCGGCGCCGCCTCGTTCTCCACCCACGAGCCGTTCGGGAGGAAGAGCGCCTTGCCCTTGGTCCACTCGGTCTGCGACTGGATGTGGGTCAGGCCGGGGGTGCCCTTGAGGATGTACCCCTTCTTGTACAGCTCGTAGTACGCCTCGAACGCCGCCTTGACCGCGGGGTCCTTCCAGGCGTTCGGCTCCAGGTTGTCGATCTTGTCGAGAACCTCCCGGCCACCGATCTTGGCGATGAACGGGTAGAGCGAGAACGGCAGGTAGTACGGGTACTTGCCGGCGTACGTCCAGCCGGCGATGCCCTTCTTCTTCGCCTTCTCGCAGAGGGCGAGCATGTCGTCCCAGTTCTCGGGGTACTGCGCGTCGAGGTTGTCGAGCGCGGTCTGCGAGTACCAGACGCCGTACACCGTGTACGCGTAGTACATGATCCAGACCGGGTCGCCGTCGAACTGGCCCATCTCCAGGACACCGGGGCGCAGCGTGTCGCGGACCTTCTTGGACGGGTCGTCGAGGGACGGGGCGTCCATCAGCGGTGTCAGGTCCAGCAGCTGCTTCTTGCCGACCAGGACACCCATGTCCATCTGCTCGGCGCCGGAGTTGTCGATCAGGTCCGGCGGGGTACCACCGTTGAAGCGCGGCTGCAGCTGCGACTGGATCTTCTGGGTCGCGACGTGCTTGACCTTCGGGGCCTTCGGGAACGCCGCGTTGTACTTCTTCTCCGCGTCGATCGCGTACTGCTGGCCGAAGCCGCCGTCGAAGATGACCACCTCGAGGGGGGCCGTCTCATTGACGCCGAGCGGGTTCGCCTTGCTGGTCTTGCCCTTCTCGACCTTCTTGTCGCCACCGCTGTCGCTGCTCGCACACGACGACAGGAAGCCCATCGTCGGAACGGTGATCAGACCGAGTGCGGCAGATCGCTTGATCACATCGCGACGGCCAAGGCCCTCATTCTTGTGGGCGGAGGTGGATCCCATGCTCAAGTCCTCGCCTTCTCCAGGACTCAGGCGGTGTGTACCGGTCGCCCGTCGATATTCGCCTCAGGCGAAGGGCCCCGCCACCGCGGTCAGTTGCGCTTGGGTAGTGCTGATTTCAGGCTAGCCATGTGCAGTGGGGGGTTTCGGGAGGCCGGGCAGCGGATGCACTTGTCGTGCCCGCCTTGGTGCCCTCCCCCGTTCCCCCTTGTCCACGTCGCCGGAAACGGCTGTGCAGACGCCGACAGGTATAGTCCACTTGCGGTCGACTGAGCAAGATCGAATGCAAGTTTGAGCAGCAGTCTTTCCCGAGTTGAGACCTCGCGGATACCTGGACCCCGTGCGTCCCGATCCGGGTGTAACGATTTCCGCATTCCGGTCGATTCCGCTGGCGCTTCACGCCCAACACCCTTGACACATCCCGGCACTTGGCTCCCTACTGGACCTTGCGCAGCTCCCTGACAACGTTGTCCAGGCGCACTTCCTCGGGAGGAATCGCTCGGCATGCAGCCCCGACATGGTTCTCGCAAGAGACGTACGGCCGCGCTGATCGCGGCTTCACTGGTTCTGGTCACGACCGCCCCCACCGCGGCCGCCGCGCAGTCGGCACGGACAGGAGAAAAGGGCCAAGGCCCCTTGGGGGAGCGGACATTCAGCTCCTCCTTCGAAGCGGACGAAAAGCAGCCGGACTGGCGCAACACCGTCGAAGAAGGCCCTGACGGAAAGAAGCGGTCATCGGGTGTCGATGGCGGATTCTCCACAGGAATACCGGGCAATGTCACCGACAAGGTGACGGACGTCCGCGCCGACGGGGAGAACGCCGGTGGCGGGGAGGTGAAGGAGAACCTGATCGACGGGGAGCCCGGCACCAAGTGGCTGACCTTCGCCCCCACCGGCTGGGCCGAGTTCGATCTCGTCGAACCGGTCGAGGTCGTGACCTACGCGCTGACGTCGGCCAATGACCACGCCGAGCGCGACCCGAAGGACTGGACCCTGCAGGGCTCCACCGACGGCAAGGTCTGGAAGGACCTGGACTCCCGGACCGGCCAGGCCTTCGCCGAGCGGTTCCAGACGAAGTCGTACGATTTCACATCCGACACCGCGTACCAGCACTACCGCCTGCGGATCACGAAGAACAACGGCGCCTCCGACGCGACCCAGCTCGCCGACGTCCAGTTCTCCGACGGCAACACCTCGGTACCGGCCCCCGACTCGATGCGCAGCCAGGCCGACCGCGGCCCGTCCGGCTCCCCCACCGCCAAGGCGGGCGCGGGCTTCACGGGCCGCAAGGCCCTGCGGTACGCCGGTACGCACAAGGCGGACGGCCGGGCCTACTCGTACAACAAGGTCTTCGATGTGAACACGGCTGTCACCCGTGACACCTCACTCTCCTATCTGATCTATCCCCAGATGGGCGAGACGGACCTCTCGTACCCGGCGACGCATGTCTCGGTGGACCTGGCGTTCACCGACGGCACGTATCTGAGCGATCTGCGGGCCACCGACAGCAACGGCGGCCTGCTCACCCCGCAGGGTCAGGCCGATGCCAAACGGCTGTACGTCAACCAGTGGAACAAGGTCGACTCGGCGATCGGCACGGTCGCGGCGGGCAGGACCGTCGACCGCATTCTGGTGGCGTACGACTCCCCGCAGGGCCCGGCGAAGTTCCAGGGCTGGATCGACGACATCAAGATCGCCCCGAAGGCACCCGAGAAGCGCCGCCCGCACCTCTCCGACTACGCGTCGACGGTCCGCGGCACCAACTCCAGCGGTGGCTTCTCGCGCGGCAACAACTTCCCCGCCACCGCGCTCCCCAACGGCTTCAACTTCTGGACGCCGGTCACCAACGCCGGATCGACGAGCTGGCTGTACGACTACGCGCGCGGCAACAACGACGACAACCTGCCCACGCTCCAGGCCTTCAGCGCCAGCCACGAGCCGAGCCCCTGGATGGGCGACCGGCAGACCTTCCAGCTGATGCCGTCGGCGGCCTCCGGCACCCCGGACGCCTCACGCACGGCGCGCGCGCTGCCGTTCCACCACGAGAACGAGACGGCGAAGCCGCACTACTACGGTGTCACCTTCGACAACGGCCTCAAGGCGGAGATGACACCGTCCGACCACGCGGCCCGGATGCGGTTCACCTACCCCGGTGACGACGCGAGCGTCGTCTTCGACAACGTCTCCAACGACGGCGGGCTCACCCTCGACCCGGGCACCAGCTCCTTCACCGGTTTCTCCGACGTGAAGAGCGGCGGTTCGACCGGCGCGACCCGCCTCTTCGTCTACGGCGTCTTCGACGCTCCCGTCACCGCGAGCGGCAAGCTGTCCGGCGGCGGTGGCGACGATGTCACGGGCTACCTCCGCTTCGACGCGGGCAGGGACCGCACGGTGGATCTGCGCCTGGCGACCTCGCTGATCAGCGTCGACCAGGCGAAGCGGAACCTCGCCGCCGAGATCCCCGCCGCCCGTTCCTTCGGCCGGGTCGAGGACCGGGCGCAGCGGGCCTGGGACGGCATCCTGGGCAAGGTGGAGGTCGAGGGCGCCACGGCCGACCAGCTGACCACCCTGTACTCCAGCCTGTACCGGCTGTATCTGTACCCGAACTCGGGCTTCGAGAAGGTCGGTGGCAAGGACAAGTACGCGAGCCCCTTCTCCCCGCAGGTCGGCTCCGACACCCCGACCCACACGGGCGCGAAGATCGTCGACGGCAAGGTGTACGTCAACAACGGCTTCTGGGACACCTACCGGACGACGTGGCCCGCGTACTCCCTCCTCACACCGGACAGGGCCGGCGAGATGGTGGACGGCTTCGTCCAGCAGTACAAGGACGGTGGCTGGATCTCCCGCTGGTCGTCCCCCGGCTACTCGGACCTGATGACCGGCACCTCCTCCGACGTCGCGTTCGCGGACGCCTACGTCAAGGGCGTGAAGTTCGATGCCGAGGCGGCTTACGACGCGGCGCTGAAGAACGCCACGGTGGTTCCGCCGTCCTCGGGCGTCGGCCGCAAAGGCATGGAGACGTCCCCGTTCGTCGGCTACGCGAACACCGCCACGCACGAGGGCCTGTCCTGGTCGCTGGAGGGCTACCTCAACGACTACGGCATCGCGCAGATGGGCCGGGCGCTCTACCGGAAGACGAAGAAGGAGCGGTACAAGGAGGAGTCCGAGTACTTCCTGAACCGCGCCCGCAACTACGTCGGCCTCTTCGACGGCAAGGCCGGCTTCTTTCAGGGCAGGGACGCCAAGGGCGACTGGCGGCTCCCGTCGGACCGGTACGACCCCCGGGTCTGGGGCTACGACTACACGGAGACCAACGGCTGGGGCTACGCCTTCACGGCCCCGCAGGACAGCCGGGGTCTGGCGAATCTGTACGGCGGGCGCGCCGGCCTGGCGAAGAAGCTCGACACCTACTTCACCACGCCGGAGACGGCCGGCCCCGAGTTCGTCGGCTCGTACGGCGGTGTCATCCACGAGATGACGGAGGCGCGTGACGTACGGATGGGGCAGTACGGCCACAGCAACCAGGTCGCACACCACGTCGCCTACATGTACGACGCGGCCGCGCAGCCCTGGAAGACACAGGAGAAGGTCCGCGAGGTCCTGAGCCGCCTCTACACGGGCAGCGGGATCGGCCAGGGCTACCACGGCGACGAGGACAACGGCGAGCAGTCGGCCTGGTACCTCTTCTCCTCGCTCGGCTTCTACCCGCTCGTCATGGGCAGTGGCGAGTACGCCATCGGATCCCCGCTCTTCAAGAAGACCACGGTCCACCTGGAGAACGGCCGCGACCTCGTCGTCAGGGCTCCGAAGAACAGCGCGAAGAACATCTACGTCCAGGGCCTGAGGGTCAACGGCAGGAAGTGGACCTCGACCTCACTGCCGCACGACCTGCTGGCCAAGGGCGGGGTGCTGGACTTCGACATGGGCCCGAAGCCGTCGTCGTGGGGCACCGGCAAGGACGCGGCGCCGGTCTCGATCACCACGGACGACCAGGTGGCCTCGCCGAAGGCGGACGTACTGAAGGGCGACGGCGCCCTGTTCGACAACACGTCGGCCACGTCGGCGAAGGTCGCCTCGGTGGACCTGCCGGTGGCCTCGGCCGTGGACGCGGTCCAGTACACGCTGACGTCGAGCGCGGCGGACAGGGCCCCGACGGGCTGGGTCCTCCAGGGCTCGTCGGACGGCACGGCATGGAAGGACCTCGACAAGCGGTCGGGCCAGTCGTTCGCCTGGGACAGGCAGACGAGGGTGTTCTCGGTGAGCGCGCCGGGCCCGTACGCGCACTACCGCCTGGTATTCGCCGGTGAAGGGACCCTCGCGGAGCTGGAGTTGCTCTCCTGATCCGGTGTTCTCCGCGCCACGGCCGTCGGGGGGGGCCCCCCCCCCCCGGGACCCCCCCCGCCCCCCACCAGGGCCCCCCCCCCCCCCCCCCG
>NZ_JBHVPX010000010.1:0-9199 GCF_042887155.1 Streptomyces sp. NPDC057963 | reverse complement strand
GGGTTGTGGCGTGCGGGCGGGGTGGTGCCCCGCCCCCGGCCGGGGGCCGGTCCCCCCCCCCGGGGCCCCGGCCCCACGACCCTCTCATGGCCCCGCCGCGCCACGGCGCGGCGGGGCTCACGCCCGGTCCCGCTCCGGGGATTCCGGAACGGCCCCGGGGAACAGGCTCTCGGGCAGGGTCACGTTCAACGCCGTGATCACCGGGTTGCCGTGCTCGGTGCCGAGCCGCGAGACCGCACCCGTGGCGAGCTGGAACAGCATGCCCTCGGCCGGGGTCAGGCCGAGATAGCGGGCGGTGAGGACGCGCAGGAAGTGGGAGTGGGCGACGAGCGCGATGTCCCCGTCCCTGTCGCGGTCCGCCGCCTCCGCGACGTCGGCCAGCACCCGGTCGGCCCGAACGCCGACCTCGGCGGGTGTCTCCCCGGGGTGCGCCTCGGGCCCGGGGGCGACTCCGTCGGTCCACAGATTCCACTCGGGGCGGGTGAGGCGGATCTCGTCGGTGGTCACCCCTTCGTAGCCGCCGTAGTCCCATTCACGCAGCTCGGGGGTGATACGGGGCCCGGTGAGCCCGGCGAGCTCCGCGGTGCGCCGGGCGCGCACCAGGGGGCTGACCAGGGTGAGCGTGATCAGACGGTCGGCGAGCAGCGGTGCCAGGGCGCGGGCCTGTCGTTCGCCCAAGGGGGTCAGCGGCAGATCGGTGTAGCTCGTGTGCTGCCCGGACCGCGACCACTCCGTCTCGCCGTGCCGGATCAGGATCAGCTCGCCCATGGGTGTCATCCGCTCTCTGTGCTGTTCGTGGCCGGTCGTGCCGCGCGCTGCATGGTGTCATGCCCGCCGGTCCACGATGCGGTGGCCGGTACCTCCCTGCGGGTACGGCGTCCCGGTGTCCGGTCACATTCCGTCAGATGCCCCAGCGGAGGAATCGGAACCGCCGGGGGACGGCCTCGGTCCCTCCCGGGCCGTGCCGGGACCGCCGGGGAACGGCCTCCGGCCGTCTCGGGCCCTGCCGGACGCCGGACGCGCGCAGTGTGTGCGAGCGGTGAAGTGTGTTCCGTCGGTGGGGACGGACCGCGGGCGCCGTGCAACGCGAAGGGCCGCACCCCGGGAGACCCGGGATGCGGCCCTTCGGCTCTGCTGCCTGCCTGCTGTCTACTTGCGGATCAGGCTGCGGAGCACGTACTGCATGATGCCGCCGTTGCGGTAGTAGTCCGCCTCACCGGGGGTGTCGATGCGGACGACCGCGTCGAGCTCCACACCGGTGTCGGTGGTGACCTTGACGGTGCGCGGCGTGGTGCCGTTGTTCAGCTCGGTCACGCCCGTGAAGGAGAAGGTCTCCTCGCCGGTCAGGCCGAGGGCCTCGGCGCTCGCGCCCTCCGGGAACTGGAGCGGGAGGACGCCCATGCCGATGAGGTTCGAGCGGTGGATGCGCTCGTAGGACTCGGCGATGACGGCCTTGACGCCGAGGAGCGCGGTGCCCTTGGCGGCCCAGTCGCGGGACGAGCCGGAACCGTACTCCTTGCCCGCCAGGATGACGAGCGGGATGCCGGCGGCCTGGTAGTTCTGCGAGGCGTCGTAGATGAACGACACCGGCGCGCCTTCGTCGGACCGGGTGAAGTCGCGGGTGAAGCCGCCCTCGGTGCCCGGGGCGATCTGGTTGCGCAGGCGGATGTTCGCGAAGGTGCCGCGAATCATGACCTCGTGGTTGCCGCGGCGCGAGCCGTAGGAGTTGAAGTCACGGCGCTCGACGCCGTGCTCCGTCAGGTACTTGCCGGCCGGGGTGTCGGCCTTGATGGCACCGGCCGGGGAGATGTGGTCGGTGGTGACCGAGTCGCCCAGCTTGGCGAGCACCCGGGCGCCGGTGATGTCCTCGACCGGGGTCGTCTCCATCGCCATGCCCTCGAAGTACGGGGGCTTGCGCACGTAGGTGGACTGCGGGTCCCACTCGAAGGTGTTGCCGGTCGGGATCGCCAGCGCCTGCCACTGGGCGTCGCCCGCGAAGACGTCCTGGTAGGACTTGTTGAACATGTCCTCGCCGATGGCGTTGGCGACGACGTCGTTCACCTCGGCCTCGGACGGCCAGATGTCCGCGAGGTAGACCGGCTTGCCGTCCTGGTCGATGCCCAGGGCGTCCTTGGTGATGTCCACCTTCATCGAACCCGCGATGGCGTACGCGACGACCAGCGGCGGGGACGCCAGGTAGTTCATCTTGACGTCGGGGTTGATCCGGCCCTCGAAGTTGCGGTTGCCGGAGAGCACCGAGGTCACGGCCAGGTCGTGCTCGTTGACCGCCTTGGAGACCTCCTCCGGCAGCGGACCGGAGTTGCCGATGCAGGTGGTGCAGCCGTAGCCGACGAGGTTGAAGCCGACCTTGTCGAGGTACGGGGTCAGGCCCGCCTTGTCGAAGTAGTCGGTGACGACCTTCGAGCCCGGGGCGAGGGTGGTCTTGACCCACGGCTTGCGGGTCAGGCCCTTCTCGACCGCCTTCTTCGCCACGAGCGCCGCCGCGACCATGACGTACGGGTTCGAGGTGTTGGTGCAGGAGGTGATCGCGGCGACGGTGACGGCGCCGTGGTCGATCTCGTACGACGTGCCGTCGGGGGCCGTGACCGTGGTCGGGCGCGACGGGACACCGTTGGCGGAGGCCGGGGCGTCGGAGGCCGGGAAGGACTCCTTGCCCGCCTCCTCGTCCTCGGACACGTAGTTGCGCACGTCCTGGGCGAACTGCTCCTTGGCGTTCGCGAGGATGATGCGGTCCTGCGGGCGCTTCGGGCCGGCGATCGACGGGACGACCGTCGACAGGTCCAGCTCCAGCTTCTCGGAGAAGTCCGGCTCGGCGGCCGGGTCCAGCCAGAGGCCCTGCTCCTTGGCGTACGCCTCGACGAGCGCGACCTGCTGCTCGTCACGGCCGGTCAGACGCAGGTACTTCAGCGTCTCGTCGTCGATCGGGAAGATCGCGGCGGTGGAGCCGAACTCCGGCGACATGTTGCCGATGGTGGCGCGGTTCGCGAGGGAGGTGGCGGCGACGCCCTCACCGTAGAACTCGACGAACTTGCCGACGACACCGTGCTTGCGGAGCATCTCGGTGATGGTCAGCACGAGGTCGGTGGCGGTGGTGCCGGCCGGGAGCTCGCCGGTCAGCTTGAAGCCGACGACACGCGGGATGAGCATGGAGACCGGCTGACCGAGCATCGCGGCCTCGGCCTCGATGCCGCCGACGCCCCAGCCCAGCACACCGAGGCCGTTGACCATGGTGGTGTGCGAGTCGGTGCCGACGAGGGTGTCGGGGTACGCCTGGCCACCGCGGACCATGACCGTACGGGCCAGGTGCTCGATGTTGACCTGGTGGACGATGCCGGTGCCCGGGGGGACGACCTTGAACTCGTCGAAGGCGGTCTGGCCCCAGCGCAGGAACTGGTAGCGCTCCTTGTTGCGGCCGTACTCCAGCTCGACGTTCTGCGCGAACGCGTCGTTGGTGCCGAACTTGTCGGCGATGACGGAGTGGTCGATGACCAGCTCGGCCGGGGCGAGCGGGTTGATCTTGGCCGGGTCGCCGCCCAGCTCCTTGACGGCCTCACGCATGGTGGCGAGGTCCACGACGCACGGCACACCGGTGAAGTCCTGCATGATCACGCGGGCCGGCGTGAACTGGATCTCCTGGCTGGGCTGTGCCTGGGAGTCCCAGCCGCCGAGCGCCCGGATGTGGTCGGCGGTGATGTTCGCGCCGTCCTCGGTGCGGAGCAGGTTCTCCAGCAGCACCTTCAGGCTGTAAGGGAGGCGCGCGGAGCCCTCGACCTTGTCCAGCTTGAAGATCTCGTACGACTCGTCGCCCACGCGCAGCGTGCTGCGGGCGTCGAAGCTGTTCGCCGACACGACAGTCTCCTTCATCAATGTGCGCGTACTCCGCGCCGCGCCTCATTACGGCGGGCGCCGCGTGGTGCCGCCTGCGGCCCCCCGACCATCCGCTAAGGTAAGGCTTAGTTAGGTAACCCTTACCCGATGGCGGACTCCGGTGCGCCTTCGGCATATATCTCGATGTCGAGATAACTCTAGTACATCACCTCAGCGCGGTCATGCGGGGGCTGCGCGACCCCTTGTCGCGATCCACCCCGACCCGCCGCGAGGTACCGTCGGCCGAATGCTGGAAAGACTGGAGATCGAGAGCTTCCTGGTACTCGCCGACGAACTGCACTTCGGCCGCACGGCCGAGCGGCTGCACGTCTCGCGCGCCAGAGTCAGCCAGACGATCCGGAGTCTGGAGCGCCGCATCGGCGCCCCCCTCTTCGAGCGGACGAGCCGCACCGTGCGCCTCACGCCGCTCGGCCGTCGGCTGCACGCGGAGGTGGAACCCGGCTACCGGCGTGTCGAGCGGGGCGTGGCGCGGGCGCAGGCCGAAGCGCGGGGCATCGGAGGGGTGCTGCCGGTCGGGTATCTGGGAAGCGCGGCCGGGGAGTTCCTGATGGACGCGATACGGGCCTTCGGACGCCTCCACCCGGACACGGAGGTGCAGATCCACGAGACGCAGCTCAGCGACCTGCTGGGCGCGCTGCGCACCGGCCGGGTCGATGTCCTGGTCACCCAGTTCCCGGTCGCGGAGTCCGACCTGACCCGCGGCCCGGTCGTGCTCCGGGTGCCGCGGATGCTCGCGGTCCCGGCCAATCACACGCTCGCCAAGCGGCACTCGGTGTCGCTGGAGGATCTGGCGCGGGACCGGGTGTTCGCCTGCTCCGGCGACGTACCGGACTACTGGCAGAAGCACTTTGCGCCGGCGTGCACCCCGAGCGGGCAGCCGGTGAGGCGGGGCAGGTCGGCATCGACCATGCAGGAAACCCTCGCCATGGTCGGCGCCGGGCAGGGCATCTCGCCCGTCGGCGCCGATGTCGCGGCGCGCTACACGCCGAGAGGCGTGGTGTACGTGCCGTTCACCGACGCGGAACCGGTGGAGTACGGGCTGGTGTGGCGCACGTCGGGCGAGACCGCGCGGGTACGGGCCTTCGTCGCGACAGCCGCGGAACTGGCGGCCCTGCCGGAGGGCGCGCAGGTGGTGGGAACGGGCGTGGAGGGCGCGCAGGTGGTGGGTACGGAACCGGAGGGCGCGCGGTCGGTGGGTACGGGCATGGAGGGCGCAGGCGCACGGGGCGCGGGCACGGAAGCCACGGGCGTGCGGGGCGCGGGCACGGAAGCCCGCGGAGTCGTCGGCGTCGGCGTCGGCGGCCGATCGGTAAGCCCGGCTTACCGATCGTTGCGCGGACAGGAGCTGATCCCGGCGCCGGGCGGCGCGAGCCTGGAGGCGTGACGAACGATCTCTCAGCAGCCCCGTCCCGCACCCGGACGACCGCCCGTACCCCAGCACCCGCCCCCGACACCCCAGCATCCGGCCGCACCCGGAGCGCAGGCACCGCGTCCCTGGCGGCGCTCGCCCTGGGGGCCTTCGCCGTCGGCACCACGGAGGTGGTCATCGCCGGGCTGCTCCCCGACGTGGCCGCCGACTTCGGCGTCTCGCTGCCCACGGCGGGGCTGCTCGTGTCGGGCTACGCCCTGGGCATGGTGGTGGGCGCCCCGCTGCTCACGGTCCTGGGTGCGAGGCTCCCCCGCAGGCGGCTGCTTCTCTGGCTGGTCGGCCTCTTCACGGCAGCCGGCCTGTGCAGCGCGCTCGCCCCCGGATACGAAGTGCTGCTCGCCGGACGGGTGCTGTCGGCCCTCGCGGGAGGGGCCTACGTGGGGACCGCCGCGGTCGTCGCGGCGGGCATCGTCGCGCCGGAGCGCAAGGCGAGCGCGATCGCCACGGTGTTCATGGGGCTGAGCCTCGCCAATGTGCTCGGCGTCCCCGGCGGGACCGCGCTGGGGCAGACGCTCGGCTGGCGGGCCGCGTTCTGGGCGGTGACCGCGATCGGCGTGGTGCTGCTGGCCGCGATCGCGGCACTCGTCCCGCCGATGCCCCGGGAGCGGGGCACCGACCTCCGCCGGGAGCTGGCGGTCTTCCGGCGCGGCCGGGTCTGGCTCGCCCTGGCGGCGACCGCCTTCGGCTGGGCGCCGTTCCTCACCGTCCTCACGTACATCACGCCCCTGCTCACCGAGGTCACCGGCTTCGACGACCGTACGGTCCCGCTCATGCTGGTCCTGATCGGCGCCGGGATGGTCGTCGGCACCCCGCTGGCCGGGCGGCTCGCGGACCGGGCGCTGCTGCCCACGCTGTACGGGGCACTGGCCGGAGTCGCGGTGGTCTCCGCCCTCCTGCTCGCCGCCGTGCACAGCAAGCCCGCCGCGGCCGTCGGTTTCCTGCTCTTCGGACTGGTCGGGGCCGCGGTGATCCCGCCCTCCCAGACACGGCTCCTGGAGGCGGCCCGGGGCGCCGACAACCTCGCGTCGGCGGCCAACATCTCCGCGTTCAACATCGGCAACGCGGGCGGCCCGCTGCTGGCGGGGGCGGCGCTTTCGGCGGGCGCCGACTTCACGTCGCCGCTGTGGATCGCGGCGGCCCTGGGTGCGATCGGCCTGGCCCTCGCGTCGGCCGCAACCGTTCGGACCCGCCCGGCTGTTCGATAGTCTCGCCGCCGCACTCCGCCCGTCGTCCGACGGGCCCGGGAACGCGCGGTCCCGGCGGAAAGGGGTGCCCGGACGAAGGAGGAACATGAACGCCGCCACCGGATTCGGGGACATCTCCCCGACCACCCTCGCCGACCTCCTGGGGCGCGAGCAGGTCATGGACATCGGAATCCGTCCGCTGTGGCCCTCGGTCCCACGGGTCGCCGGACCGGCGTTCACCGTGCGGTGCCCACCGGGCGACAACCTGATGCTGCACGCCGCCATCCATCGCGCGGAGCCCGGCTCGGTCGTCGTGGTCGAGGCCGGGGACGTGGACTACGCACTGGCCGGAGGGAATGTCTGCGCCGTCGCCCGGCGCCGGGGTATCGCGGCGTTCGTGACCGACGGGGTGATCCGCGATCTCGCCGAGGTGCGCGAGATGGGCTTTCCCGTCTTCGCCAGGGGGGTCGTCCCCGTCCCCGGCGCCAAGAAGGCCGTCGGGCCGCTCAACACCCCGGTGCGGTGCGGCGGTGTGAGCGTCCACGCCGGCGACATCGTGGTGGCCGACGAGGAAGGCATCGTGGTCACTCCCCGCGCCCGCCGGGAGCAGGTGCTCCTGGACGCCCGGAAGAAACTGGCCGCGGAGGCCGACGAGTCCCTCGACGCGTGGGAGGAGGCCCACCGCGCCCGCATCGACAGGATCCTGGCCGAAGGCGGCTTCGAGGACTGATCCGGCACCAGGATCCCGCCGGCTCCCGGCCGTTCCGCGCCCACCCCGGACGGACGTACACCGCGCGCCCTCGCACCGATCCGGGGGGACGATGGAACGCACGGTGCGCCGATGGCCCGCATCCCTCGCGCGCGTCCGGCCGCGCAACTGCCGTGCCCTTCACACGTGGCCGTCACCCGAATGCCACACCCCGCCACAGGTCTCATCTCATATCTGAGATAACCTTTCGCCATGTCAGACGATTACCTCGTACGCATCGGCAAGCTCATACGTGACGCCCGTCAGCATCGGGGCTGGACACAGAGTCAGCTCGCCGAGGCGCTCGCCACCAGTCAGAGCGCCGTCAACCGCATCGAGCGCGGCAACCAGAACATCAGCCTTGAGATGATCGCGCGCATCGGTGAAGCACTCGACAGCGAGATCGTGTCGCTCGGCTACGCCGGACCCATGCATCTGCGGGTGGTCGGTGGGCGTCGGCTCTCGGGCTCCATCGATGTCAAGACGAGCAAGAACGCGTGCGTGGCACTGCTCTGCGCCTCACTGCTCAACAGGGGCCGTACGGTGCTGCGCCGCGTGGCCCGCATCGAGGAGGTCTACCGCCTCCTGGAGGTGCTGAACTCCATCGGCGTGCGGACCCGGTGGATCAACGAGGGAATCGACCTGGAGATCGTCCCGCCCGCCCGGCTCGACATGGACGCCATCGACGCGGACGCCGCCCGCCGGACCCGCTCCATCATCATGTTCCTCGGGCCGCTGCTGCACCGGATGGACTCGTTCAAGCTTCCGTACGCGGGCGGCTGCGACCTCGGTACGCGGACCATCGAGCCGCACATGATCGCGCTGCGCCGGTTCGGGCTGGAGATCGCCGCGACCGAGGGGCTCTACCACGCCCAGATAGACCACTCGGTCAAGCCCGAACGTCCCATCGTGCTGACCGAGCGCGGGGACACCGTGACCGAGAACGCCCTGCTGGCGGCCGCCCGGCACGACGGCACCACCGTCATCCGCAACGCGTCCTCCAACTACATGGTCCAGGACCTGTGCTTCTTCCTGGAGGCACTGGGCATACGCGTGGACGGCATCGGCACGACCACACTGACCGTGCACGGCGCTCCGCACATAGATGTGGACGTCGACTACTCCCCGTCCGAGGACCCGGTCGAGGCGATGAGTCTGCTCGCCGCCGCCGTGGTGACGGAGTCCGAGCTGACGATCCGCCGGGTACCGATCGAGTTCCTGGAGATCGAGCTCGCGGTCCTGGAAGAGATGGGCGTCGACTGCGACCGTACGACGGAGTACGCCGCCGACAACGGCCGTACCAGGCTGGTCGACCTCACGGTCCGCCCCTCCAAACTGGAGGCGCCGATCGACAAGGTCCACCCCATGCCGTTCCCCGGGCTCAACATCGACAATGTGCCCTTCTTCGCGGCCATCGCCGCCTCGGCCCAAGGCCAGACCCTCATCCACGACTGGGTCTACGACAACCGGGCCATCTACCTCACCGACCTGAACCGCCTCGGCGGCAGGCTGCAACTCCTGGACCCGCACCGGGTACTCGTCGAGGGCCCGACCCGCTGGCGCGCCGCCGAGATGATGTGCCCGCCCGCGCTGCGTCCCGCAGTGGTGGTACTGCTCGCCATGATGGCGGCGGAAGGCACGTCCGTCCTGCGCAACGTGTATGTCATCAACCGCGGTTACGAGGAGCTGGCGGAGCGGCTCAACTCCGTGGGCGCGCAGATCGAGATCTTCCGCGACATTTGATCGACGAAAGCCGCCGCCCCCCTCCTGACCAGGCATAACGCGGGTTCGGAAGGGGGCGGCGGCATCTCTGGGTCTCTGCGTCCGAGCGGCAGCGCATCGCGCTGCCGCTCGGACGCAGAGACCTCTTTTCAACAACAGCATCCCACACAGGCGCAAACTCTTCGTACTGGGGGACGTGAGCAGCAC
>NZ_JBHVPX010000009.1:0-369544 GCF_042887155.1 Streptomyces sp. NPDC057963 | reverse complement strand
TCGTCCCCGTGGCCTGCCCGGAGAACGACACCTCCAGCACCTCGACCGCCCCCGCGGCCGAAACCACCTCCACCGGCGCCGAGTTCGGCTTCACCGTGATCACCGCAACCCCCTTCGAGACCCGGGACCTGGTCGTGAACGACGCCGCGAACGCCGACTGCGTGGCGACCGGACCCTCCTCACCGGCCTCCAGATCCACCGCATCGGTGATGATCCCCGACCCGATCCGCACCGCCAGCCGCGCCGCGACCTCCTTGCCCTCCGCCGACGACGGCACCAGCACCGCCACCGGCGACACCACACCGACAGCAGCCTGCAACGCATCCACCTTCGGCACGACGAGGTAATCCGCGAACTCCGGCGCATCCGCCGTCAGAACCCTCACCGCACCATGCTCCGCCAGCACCGCCGCGGTCGCGGCAGCACCCGCACCCAACGCGACCGCGACCGGCTCACCGATCCGACGCGCCAGCGTCAACAGCTCCAGCGTGGGCTTGCGGACGGCACCATCCACATGATCGACAAAAACGAGAACTTCAGCCATGGGAAACGCTCTCCTGCGAGTAACGAAGAAACAGAGACGAACGACAGGCAACACACCCCACAGAGCAGCACACCGCAAGAAGCGGCACACCACACAAGGCACCTCACCCGAAAAGCAGTACGCCCAACAGACGGCACACCACGAAAAGCAGCACACCGCACAAGGCGAAATGCCCTAAGGGCTGTCCCGTAATCCCTGGTGGATCGGCGTGCGGCGTCGGATGCGGTGCATCGCAAGGCGGAGGGGCGCCCTCATACTGGATGTATTCGGGCGTTCCGACAACGCGGCGAGGTGCCGTAGCTGTCGTCGCACGCCCGCCGGGGATTACGGGACAGCCCTTAGATGAACTTCTGACCCGCAAGGAACTCGGCCAACCGCCTGCCGCCCTCACCCTCGTCCTTGACGATCGTGCCCGCACTACGAGCCGGACGCTGCGCCGCGGAATCGACCACACTCCACGCACCCGCAAGGCCGACCTCGTCCGCCTCGATCTCCAGATCCCCCAGATCCCAGGACACCACCGGCTTCTTCTTCGCCGCCATGATGCCCTTGAACGACGGATAACGCGCCTCACCCGACTGGTCCGTCACCGACACCACCGCCGGCAACGACGCCTCCAACCGCTCCGACGCCGTGTCACCGTCCCGACGCCCCCTCACGACCCCGCCCTCGACAGAGACCTCGGACAGCAGAGTGACCTGCGCAACACCCAGACGCTCGGCCAGCAACGCGGGAACCACACCCATCGTGCCGTCCGTGGACGCCATACCGCAGACCACCAGGTCGTAACCCGCCTTCTCCACAGCCCTCGCCAACACCAGCGACGTCCCCATCACATCCGAACCGTGCAGATCGTCGTCCTCGACATGAACAGCCCTGTCCGCACCCATCGACAACGCCTTGCGCAACGCGTCCTTGGCATCCTCCGGACCCACCGTCAGCACAGTGATCTCCGCGTCATCGGCCCCGTCCGCGATCTGCAGCGCCTGCTCCACCGCGTACTCGTCGAGCTCCGACAGCAAACCGTCGACATCCTCACGGTCCACCGTCAGGTCATCGGCGAAACGCCGGTCACCCGTGGCGTCGGGCACGTACTTCACACAGACAACGATCCTCAAGCTCACGCCGGCTCTCCTACCTGGGTGTGGTTCGTAGGGATGACGATATGGCACTCAGTACCCTCTGTAAAGGAACCTGGTGCCATTCGACGCTCTCCGGTGCTACGTTCCCCGCATGACTGACGCACGCAGACCGGCGAAGAAGGCCCCCATGCGGGAGGTGCTCGCCCAGGCGGCCTTCCAGCTCTTCCTGGAGCGGGGCTTCGAGCAGACCACGGTGGACGACATCGTGGCGCGGGCCGGAGTCGGGCGCCGGTCGTTCTTCCGGTACTTCCCCTCCAAGGAGGACGCGGTCTTCCCGGACCACGAGCGCTGCCTCGCCGACATGACCGCCTTCCTGGCAGCGGTCGGTGACGCGGAGCCGGTCGACGCGGTGTGCGACGCGGCCCGGCTCGTGCTGCGGATGTACTCGGCCAACCCCGAATTCTCCGTCCAGCGCTACCGGCTCACCCGGGAGGTACCCGGGTTGCGCACCTACGAACTGTCCGTCGTGCGCCGGTACGAGCAGACGCTGGCCGGCTATCTCCGCGGCCGGTACGGCGGGTCGGGGGACGGCGCGTTGCGGGCCGAGGTGATCGCCGCGTCCGTGGTGGCCGCGCACAACAACGGGCTGCGGACCTGGCTGCGTTCGGGTGGCGAGGGGGACGCGGAGGCCGCGGTGGACCACGCCCTCGGGCTGGTGCGCCAGACCTGGGGGAGCGCCGCCGCCGGGCGCGCGACCCCGCCCCCGCCCGAGGGCGATGTGGTGGTGATGGTCGCGGCGAAGGGTGCTCCGATGTGGCGCGTCGTGCAGCAGGTCGAGTCGGCCATCGGCCAGGGCTGACCCCCGGCCGGCCTTGATCTGGCACTGAGTGCCTTTACGTTTCAGCACTCAGTGCCCTAGGGTGCGGACGCGCCGACGCGCAGGTGCGGCGCATCCGAGCCGAGCGCAGGGGGTCGAAACATGTCCCAGTCGTCAAGTGGCACCGTGCAGGCGGTGCATGAGGAAGCCGGCCTGTACTACCACCGGTGCCGCTGGTGCGGCACGGCCTCCTTTCGAAGGCTGCTGTGCCCGGTGTGCGCGTCAAGCGATCTGAAGCCCGAACGCAGCGCCGGACTGGGTGTCGTGGTGAGGTCCGGCGTCGTGCACCGCTACACGGAAGCGGCGCGCAACGAGTCCCTCGTCCGGCTCCCCGAGGGCTTCGTGTTCCGCTGCCGCGTCGTCGGCGCCGCGCCGCACCTGGTGGCGGTCGGCGCTCGGGTCCGCCCGGTCGCCGGTGACGATCCGGATGCGGGCGAGGTGGTCTTCGAACTCTGCGACCCGCCCAGGAGCGACGACTGGTACTGAGCCTGCGCGGAGGCCCGGCCCGCGCGTGAGTTGCCCGCGCCGGACGTACCTGTCCGCCGCCTGTCCGGGCGTGGCCGCCCGGCCGAGTCGCACCGGACAAGGCCAGGCCCAAGGAATTGATCCCGCGACCTCATCGCCCAAGACTCAGGGCCTTGAGCTCTACGCCTGGGCCGAGCAGAAGGATCCGAAGGGCGAGCCGAAGAGGAGGCTGCTCCCGGAAACGGTGCCGGAGAATGTGCCGGTGGTGGAACTGACGAAACCGCTCATCGACGCCGGGAAGTGGGGGGAGGGGCACAGGGCGGGCGTCCCGGATCGAGATCGCCGGGATGCCGCCGGCCCGGTGGGGCCCGGTCGCGGTCGAGCACCCGCGCGGCACGGCGCGCCGTCGCTTTCCCCGATTCTCCCCGGGACGCACCGTGAGCGCTCACCGCGAGCACCCAACGCGCGCCCGCAGCAATCAAGTGACAAGGATTCAGGGCATGTTCACCACTCGTCCCACCCTCCAGGGAACCTTCGGCATGGTGTCCTCCACCCACTGGCTCGCCTCGCAGTCCGCGATGGCTGTCCTGGAGGGCGGCGGCAACGCCTACGACGCCGTTGTCGCCGCCGGGTTCGTCCTGCACGTCGTCGAGCCGCACCTCAACGGCCCGGCCGGCGAGGTGCCGATGATCGTGGCGCCGAAGGACGGCGAGGTCCAGGTGCTCTGCGGCCAGGGCCCGGCGCCCGCCGGGGCCACCGTCGCCCACTACCGCTCCCTGGGCCTCGACCTGGTCCCCGGCACCGGACCGCTTGCCGCGGCCGTGCCGGGCGCCTTCGACGCCTGGATGCTGCTGTTGCGCGACCACGGCACCAAGACGGTAGGCGAGGTGCTGCGGTACGCGATCGGGTACGCCGAGGACGGCCACGCGCCCGTCGAGCGGGTCGGCCAGACCGTCGAGACCGTCCGCGAACTCTTCGAGACCGAGTGGCGGTCCTCCGCCGACGTCTACCTGCCCGGTGGCAGGCCTCCGCGGCCGGGCGAGCTGTTCCGCAACCCCGCACTCGCCGCCACCTGGCGCCGGCTGATCGCCGAGGCGGAGGAGACCGGTGGCGAGGACCGCACCGCCCAGATCGACGCCGCACGGAAGATCTGGAGCGAGGGCTTCGTCGCCGAGGCCCTGGTCCGCCAGGCCGCCCGCCCCACCATGGACACCAGCGGCTCCCACCACACCGGCACGCTCACCGCCGCCGACCTGGCCGGCTGGTCCGCGTCCTACGAGGCGCCCGCCACGTACGAATGGAACGGCTGGACGCTCGCCAAGGCGGCCGGCTGGAGCCAGGGCCCCGCCTTCCTCCAGCAGCTCGCCCTGCTCCCCGCCGAGCTGCCGCGGTACGGCTCCGCGGAGTACGTGCACCTGCTCATCGAGGGCTGCAAGCTCGCCATGGCCGACCGAGAGGCCTGGTACGGCGACGCCGCCGACGTCCCCCTCGACACCCTGCTCTCCGAGCCGTACAACGCCGAGCGCCGCGCCCTCATCACCGACAAGGCCTCGCACGAGCTGCGCCCCGGCAGCCCGGACGGCCGCACCCCCGTCCTCAGCGAGCACGCGCACGCCGTCGCCTCCGGCACGGCGGGCTTCGACGCCCTGGGCATCCCGTCGGCGGGCGTCGGCGAGCCGACCGTGGCGAAGAACCGCGCCGATGCCGCCGAGCCGACCGTGGCGAAGGACGGGGCGACCCGCGGCGACACCTGCCACGTCGACGTCGTCGACCGCTGGGGCAACATGGTCTCCGCCACGCCCAGCGGCGGCTGGCTGCAGTCCAACCCGGTCGTGCCCGAGCTCGGCTTCCCGCTCGGTACCCGGCTCCAGATGGCCTGGCTCGACGAGGGCCTGCCGAACTCCCTCACCCCCGGCCGCCGCCCCCGCACCACCCTCACCCCGTCCGTCGCCCTGCGCGACGGGGTCCCGGTCATGGCGTTCGGCACGCCCGGCGGCGACCAGCAGGACCAGTGGCAGGTCCACTTCTTCCTGGCGGTCGCCCTGCGCGCCGAGGTCCGCGGCGGCCTCGACCTCCAGGGCGCCATCGACGCCCCGAACTGGCACAACGACAGCTTTCCCGGCTCCTTCTTCCCGCGCGGTATGCACCCCGGCAGCGTCACCGTCGAGGCGGGCATGGACCCGGAGGTCGTCGAGGAGCTGCGCCGCCGCGGCCACGACGTCACCGTCGGCGACCCGTGGTCCGAGGGCCGGATGTGTGCCGTCGCCCGCGACCCGGAGACCGGGGTGCTCTCCGCGGCCGCGAACCCGCGCGGCATGCAGGGGTACGCCGTCGGACGCTGACCGGCCGCCCGAGGGCTGTCCCGTGGTCCCCGGTGGACCGGCGTGCGGCGTCGGATGCGGTGCGGCGCAAGGCGGAGGGGCGCCCGAATGCTGGATGCACTGGATGTATTCGGGTGCTCCGACAACGCGGCGAGGTGCCGCAGCCGTCGTCGCACGCCCGCCAGGGACCACGGGACAGCCCCTACCCGTCACGACCGGGTCGTCGGGCGCTCGGGCGACCGTGCTTAGCTGGGGGCATGATCGATGACTTCCTCGCCGGGGACCTGACCGAGATCGAGGCGGCGGTCCGCGCAGCGGCCGCCGCCGAGATCACGCCGCGCTACCGGCAGCTCGCCGCGCACGAGATCGTCGAGAAGAACGGCCCGCACGACCTCGTCACCGTCGCCGACCGCCTCGCCGAGGAACACCTCACCGCGTCCCTGACCCGGCTGCTGCCCGGTTCGGTGGTCGTCGGTGAGGAGGCGGTCCACGCCGATCCGAAGGTGTACGACGCCCTGGGCGGCGACGCGCCGGTGTGGATCGTCGACCCGGTCGACGGCACCCGCCAGTTCGTCCGCGGCGAACCGGGCTTCTGCACCCTGGTAGCCCTCGCCCACCGCGGCGAACTCCTCGCCTCGTGGACGTACGCGGCCGCTCTGGACGAGATGGCCGTCGCGGTCCGCGGCCGCGGCGCCACGCTCGACGGCAAGGCGATACGGTCCGGCTCGCCCGCGCCCGGCGCCGTGCTGCGGGTGGCGATGTCGCACCCCGACTACACCACCGACGACCAGAAGCGCGCCCTGATCGGCCTGCGCACCGAAGGCATCGACGCACGGCCCTGCGGTTCGGCGGGCCTCGAATACCTGGCCGTCGCGCGCGGCGACCAGGACGCGGTCGCCTTCAACTGGGAGTACGCCTGGGACCACGCGGCGGGGCTGCTCCTGGTCACCGAGGCGGGCGGCGCGCAGGCCACGCTCTCCGGAGCCCCCTTCCGTATCACCGGCGGCAACGCCCTGCCGTTCACGGCGGCCCGCGACGAGGCGACCGCCGCACGCATCCGTCAGGCGCTGGGCGCCGGGGCCTGAGCGCCCGCGGCCTCGCCGTTGCCGTGCCGGACCAGGCAGAACGGGTGCCCTGCCGGGTCCGCGCAGATCCGCCACGAACGCCCTGTCCCGGCGCCGTCGTCGAGCACCCTCGCGCCCGCGGCGACGGCCCGGGTCTGCGCCGCGTCCAGGTCCGGGACGCCGAGGTCCAGATGGAACTGCTGGGGGCGCGCCGGGTCCGGCCACCGGGGCGGCCGGTGGTCCGCCACCCGCTGGAAGGCGAGGACCGGCCCGCCCGGTGTGTGGAGCGTCGCCCAGCCGTCGCCGAGCGCCCACCGCCCGTCCGGCCGGTTGACCTCGCCGCCGAGCAGACACCGGTAGAACTCCGCGAGGCGTACGGGATCGGAGCAGTCGAGCACCACGCACTGCAGTTCGGCGATCACGGCCGGACCCCGCTCTCCCCGGCGCCCGCTGCGAGCACCGACTGTACGTCCCGCACCAGCTCCGCGGCCCGCTCCACCGCCGCGGCGTCCAGCCCCCGCAGCGCCTCGCCGATCCGTCCGGCGAAGTCCACCGGGGTCTCCGGCAGGGCGGCCGCCGCGGCCGACGCCCCCTTCTCGTTCAGACACCAGGCGCGGTGGTGGGCGTGGAGGGACTGGGTGAGGACGCCGAACGCCCGTGACAGGCACAGGGCTACGTGGAGCGTGTCACCGGTGGGGGCCGACTTGCGGGCGGCATCCACCGAGAAGCCGGCCTCCCACGCGGCGTGGACGAGCGCGGTGCGCAGCGGCTCGGGATAGTTCCGGGTCTCTTGCTGAAGTGCCGTCAATTCGCCCCGGGGATCGGCGAGTACCCGGCCGAGCGCGACCTCTCCGGGATACGCGGGGGACCAGAACCCGAGCGGATGCCCCGGCTGTACGCCCACGTCGAAGCGTCCTTCGCGGCAGTCCGCCCAGACCGCCTCCACCCGGTCCAGATCGCGCAGGATCCAGTCCACCGGGACGCCGTCCACCCGCAGCCAGGCCCCGCCGTTGACCCACGGTCCCCAGCCGCCGGGACCCGCGACCTCGGCCGGGGAGCCCTGCACCTCGGACGCCAGCGCGGTCAGTGCGGCCACATCGGGAGCGCCGCGGTAGTACACGCCCAGATCCCAGTCGGAGTCCGGGCGATGGGTGCCACGGGCCCGGCTGCCGCCCAGGGCGACGGCCCGGATGCCGGGCAGCGCGGTGAGCCGGGAGGCCATGTCGGCGATACGGGCGGGAACGTCGGAGGCGGGGCCCGTCACGGGCGCGGCCGGGGAGTCCGGTGTATTCATCGAGCGGTGACCCTACCCGCGACCGTTCCGCCGGCGCCTCGGAATATCCTGGGTGTCCTGGCCGTCGGCTGACGAAGGAGTCCGAAGGTGCCGTCGATGCTTGATGCTGTCATCGTGGGGTCGGGGCCCAACGGACTGACCGCCGCGGCCGAGCTGGCCCGCCGCGGCTTCGCCGTGGAGGTCTTCGAGGCGGCCGACACCGTCGGAGGCGGTGCCCGTACCGAGGAGCTCACCCTCCCCGGCTTCCGTCACGACCCCTGCTCCGCCGTCCATCCACTGGGCATCGGATCGCCCGCGTTCGCCGGGATGCCGCTCGCCCGGCACGGCCTGGAGTGGCTCCAGCCCGAGCTGGCGCTCGCCCACCCGTTCCCGGACGGGTCGGCCGCCGTGCTCACCGGTTCGGTGGGGGAGAGCGCCATGTCGCTGGGTGCCGCGGACGCGGGGGCGTACCGCAGGCTCGTCGCCCCGTTCCTCGGCCATTGGGACACCCTGGCCGAGGACTTTCTCCGCACCCCGTGGGACGGGCTGCCCCGGGACCCGTACCGCTGGGTGCGTTTCGGTCTCGACGCGCTGCAGCCCGCCACACTGCTTTCCCGGAGGTTCCGCGGCGCGAAGGCACGCGGTCTCATGGCCGGGCTCGGCGCCCATGCCATAGCCCCCGTCAGCGGCGTGGCCACCGGCGGCATCGCCCTGCTCTTCGCCCTCGCCGCGCACGAGAAGGGCTGGCCGGTGCCGCGCGGCGGGTCGCAGGCCATCTCCGACGCCCTCGCCTCGTACACACGCGAACAGGGCGGCACGATCCGTACCGGTACGGAGGTCAAGCGCCTCGACGAGCTCCCGCCCGCCCGCGCCTACGTCTTCGACACCTCGCCCACCGCCCTCGCCCGCATCGCGGGGCTGGGGCACGCGTACCGCGACTACCGGTACGGAGCGTCCTGCTTCAAGATCGACTACGCGCTCTCGGGTCCCGTCCCCTGGACCGCGCAGGAGGCCCGCCGGGCCGGAACGGTCCACATCGGCCCCACGGCCGGCGAGATCGACGCCGCGCTGAGCGCCGCGGTGGCGGGCCGCGACCCGAGCGTGCCGTTCCTGATCACCGCGCAGCCCAGTCTGGTCGATCCGTCCCGCGCGCCCGAGGGCCGGCATGTCTTCTGGGTGTACGGACACGTCCCGGCGGGCTGGGAGGGCGACGCCACCGATGTCATCGAGCGGCAGTTGGAGCGCTTCGCCCCGGGTTTCCGCGACCTGGTGCTCGCCCGCGCGGTCGCCGGGCCGCCCCAACTCGCGGCACGCAACGCCAATTACGTCGGCGGTGACATCGCGTGCGGCGCGTTCTCCGGCCTCCAGACGGTGATCCGGCCCAAGCTCGCACGGGTGCCGTACGCGACGGCCCATCCGGCGGTCTTCCTGTGCTCCTCGGCCACTCCGCCCGGTCCCGGCGTGCACGGCATGTCCGGCCACCACGCGGCGAAGGCGGTCTGGCGGCGGCTGCGGGCGGTCTGAGCGGCACGGCCCCGTCCGTGGTGAGGGGCCGGGCCGCCCGGACTTCCGCGCGGCCGGGGCCGCCCGGACTTCCGCGGCGATTTCCGGGCGCCGTGGAAGCCCGGACGGCGTGTACACGGCATCATGGGCCGCATGCGCACACCTGAGGCCGTGACCGTCACCCTGGTACGCGGCGACATCACCCGGCAGACCGCCGATGTCATCGTCAACGCGGCGAACTCCTCCCTGCTCGGCGGCGGCGGAGTCGACGGAGCGATCCACCGGCGCGGCGGCCCGGAGATCCTCGCCGCCTGCCGGGAGTTGCGCGCGTCGCACTACGGAAAGGGCCTGCGCACGGGCCAGGCCGTCGCCACGACCGCCGGACAGCTCGACGCCCGATGGGTGATCCACACCGTCGGCCCGGTCTACGGGGCTTCCGGCAGTGATCCGTCCCTGCTGGCGTCCTGCTACCGCGAGTCCCTGCGCGTCGCCGACGAGCTCGGTGCGAAGACCGTCGCCTTCCCCGCCATTTCAGCCGGTGCGTACGGTTGGCCGCTGGAGGATGCCGCGCGTATCGCCGTGGAGGCGGTGCGGGCGGCTCGCACAGCTGTCGAGGAAGTCAGGTTCGTCCTCTTCGACGACGAGGCATACGAGGCGTTCGTCGCGCAGGTCGGCTGACGCCTGTGTGCTGCTGAAGCAATTGCTCGGCCTGCCACCCGAGGCAGCCGACCTGCGGGGGCGGGTGGTGTGCGTGAGGTGCGGTGTGGGCGTTACGGGTGACATCTTGACGCGGGGCGTGTGTGTGCAGGTCAGGTCCTTGCGGTCCGGGGCTGTCGGCCCTGCTGGTGACACGCGCGTGATGGCGGTGAGTCACCGGCAGACAGCGATCGACATGCTGGAGATCCTGACCCATCGTCAGAGCGGACCGGAGGACACCCCGCCTGAGCCCGCCGGATCGCCGAGGCGGGTACGGCACGGAAGGGGGCGTCCGCGTTGTCCGACGTCGCTGAAGGTGAGTGGGCCACCCGTTTCAGGTAGGACCTTGCGGAGGGCTGCCGGTCGGCGCTGGGAGTTGAAGGGGAACCGGTCGGAATTCCGGCGCTCGGACAACTGGTTCCGCAGGAGGAGCCAACCGGCGGAAGACGTAATCCCCCAGGAGGAGAAGGTCTCGTTCTCTGCGTCGGCGATCTCCTCCGGGGGCGTCGCTAGCGTCTGGACATGAACAAGTCCCAACGCGGCGCCGTGGCCGTGCTGCTCGCGTTCTCCGTGATGCTTCCGTTCGCGCAGGTCGCCACGCTCGTTTCCTCCGCCCCCGGCCCGGTGGCCGGCACGGAAGCCGCCGAGCACCTGACTCTGCCCCGTCCGACCGGCCCGTATACGGTCGGCCAGTCCGCGCTGCATCTGACCGACACCAGTCGGCCGGACCCCTGGGTGCCCCGGGCCGGAGCACGGCAGATATTGGTGTCCATGCACTACCCCGCCCGCCCGCGTACCGGTACCCGGACGGTTCGGTATATGAGAGAGGACGAGACGCGGGAACTGATGCGGACCGTGTTGTCCGATCTCGTGCCCCCGGGCAGCGAGCGGCTGTTGGCCGCCATGCGCACCTGGTCCCGGCAGGACGCGCGGCCGGTGAAGGGCCGGTTCCCCCTCGTGGTCCTCTCGCCCGGGTTCGGGGCGCCCCGGATGACGTTGACGCTGCTCGCCGAGGACCTCGCCAGTCGTGGCTATGTGGTCGCGTCCCTCGACCATGCCTTCGAGTCCACAGCAACTGCGTTCCCCGGCCGAGGTGTCCTGTCCTGCGTCGCCTGCGACGAGGACGAGAGCAAGGAGGTCTCCGAGGTGGTCGTCGAGGGACGGGCCAAGGACGTGTCGTTCGTCCTGGACCGGCTCACCGGGCCCCGGCCCGCCTGGAACCACGCGGAGATGATCGACTCCCGCAGGATCGGTATGGCCGGGCACTCCATCGGCGGAGCAGCCACAGCACGCACCATGGCCACGGATGCCCGGGTGGACGCGGGCGTCAACATGGACGGCTCCTTCTTCTCACCCATCCCTCAGCGGGGGCTGGGTGGTCGCCCGTTCCTGATGCTGGGTGCCGAGGACGCCGGCCCCGGCAGCGGCGACCGCAGCTGGGACACGGCGTGGAAGCGGTTGGACGGCTGGAAGCGCTGGCTGACCGTGATCGGGAGCGATCACTACACCTTCAGTGACGCCCCCGCACTCCTGGCGCAGATCAACGGGACACCCGACCAGCCGGGTTCCCTCTCCGGGAAGAGGTCGGCCCGGATCACCCGCACGTTCGTCGCCGCGTTCTTCGACCGGCACCTCAAGGCTGCCAACCGGCCCGTGCTGAACGGGCCCACCAGCACCACCCCGGAGGTACTCTTCCGCCGCCCCTAGCGAGGCGGCTGTGACGCATGAACCAGCCACAGATACCGCCCCAGTAGGCCGAGCGGCCGGCTGCCGCGCTCGCGAGCGCTGTCGTGCGCCAGCCGCGGACGGGTCCGCGCGCACCGTGCCCGACGGGCAACGACCCAAGGCGCGGAGCCCCCAAGAACGGTGACCGACCCCACAACTCAAGGCGCCTCTGGACAACATCCCCCGGACAGGCCCCACACGCGCCGCAGCGGAGAAGGCGATGACGCTGTTCACCGCCTGGAAGGCCGTCAGGTACGACGTGCTCGGCTGAACCTGCCGTGCAACAGGATCCTCGGGGGCGCGTCCAGACCTCACGGGGTTACTCGGCCGACTGCGTCCGGCTCCGAAAGTTGCCGGGCCGGGCGCTGGGGGATCCGGCTACCTGCTGCCCGCACGGCTGTCGGCGAGCACCTTCATCTGACACGGCCAGCGCCACAGCCGTTGGCCGATTCCACAAGGCTTCGAAGGAACTTCTGAAATCGCGTCCAACGAAGACGCGTACCCACCGGTCCAGACTTTTCCCGTGGCAGCGACTGCACCCGCCGCGCCCCGCGGCCGGTGCTGCTTTTGGACATCAGTCGCCGCATACACGGCAACACACAGCCGCAAGGCCATCGGTCCCGATCCGTACTCCCTGGACAGGGTGATCTCGCTATGAACTCCATGTCCCATCCACCGGCACCATCGCCCCTCAAGGCCGTCGAGACCGCCGAGCGTGCATTGCGCGAAGCGCCTTTTGCCGCCGGGCTGTCGATGGCCGTGACCGACCGCACCGGCGTCATGTCGTCGAGCGTGCACGGACTCGCCGACGTCGCCGCCGGGCGGCCGGTCACCGCCGACACGCTCTTCGAGATCGGCTCGGTCTCGAAAGGATTCACCTGCGCGCTGCTGCTGCAGGCCCAGGACGCGGGGCTGATCGACCTCGATCAGCCGGTGGCCCGGTACCTGCCGTGGTTCCGGGTGCGCTCGCGCTTCGCCCCCGTCACCGTACGGCACCTGATGACGCACACCGCCGGGATCATCGAGGGCTCGGACTTCTCGGGGGAAGCCGCGTTCGAGGTCTGGTCGCTGCGCGAAACTGAGGCGACGTCTCCACCGGGGACCTGGTTTCACTACTCCAACGTCGGCTACAAGGCGCTGGGGCTTGTCCTGGAAGCCGTCCACGAGCGGCCCTACCACCAGATTCTGCGAGAGCTCCTGCTGGCTCCGCTGGGCATGACGTCCGCGGTACCCGCGATCACCGACGAGGTGCGGCCCCGGCTGGCGGTGGGGTACGAACCGCGCTCCGGCGGCAGTGCCCCGATCGCAACCGAGGGTCTGATACCCGCGACCTGGCTCGAAACCGCCACCGCGGACGGCAGCATCGCCGCCACCGCGCTCGACATGACGGCTTGGCTGAGACTGCTGCTCGGGACGGGTACCGGCCACCTGCTGTCGGACCGCGGCCGAGCGGAGATGTTCCTCCCCGCAATCGCCCTCGACGACGACCACTTCGGCTCCTCCTACGGCCTGGGCATCAGGACGGGCGAGATCGACGGGCGCCATCATGTCTGGCATTCCGGCGGCATGATCGGCTACTACTCGGCAGTTGCCTGCGACCTCGACTCGGGGATCGGAGCCGTCGTCCTTGCCAATGGGCCCGGGCCCTGGGAGGAAGCAGCCCTGCACGCTCTCGCCGCCGTACGCGCCGAAGCCGCGGGAACGCCGGTCCCCGAACTCACCGTTCTGCCGGACGACGAGGAGCCTCCCCGAGCCGACCCCCCGCCTCCGGCGTGGGCGCCGTTCGTCGGCCACTACCGCTGTCACAACCCCTGGTTGCCCGGCCTGCGCGTCATCGCGCGCGACGGCAGGCTGTGGGCCTGGCTGGGCGACGGTGACGGGCAGGTGCTCACCCAACTGCCGGACGGCAGCTTCCGGATCGGCGCGGACGAACGGTCACCAGAGCGTCTGCGGTTCGACACCGTGATCGGCGGCACCGCGACCCGCGCCACACACTCCGGGTGCGCTCTCTACCGGTCGTTCACCCCCTGAGGACGGACCGTACGACCCCTCCGACGCAACGAGCGTCAACGGATCGCCGGGCACCGATCACCACAGCGGTCGCGTTCCCCCTCCCCGCAGGGCCACAGGATCTCCACTCCCACCCGTACCCGAGGTGATGTCCCCATGAGACTCAGACGCACCTTCGCTCCTTGCCCTGCCCGGTCACGTGGACCGAGCCGCTTGCGGCGAAGTGGCGTTGCCGCCGTCGCCGTCGTGGTGGCTCTCTGCTTCAGTGCCGCCTGCGACACTGCCGCCGCCCGGAACGTCTTCCGGCTCGGCGGCACCGAGCCGATCGACTCGATGAACCCGTTCGTGGCCGTGAACTCGTCGTCGTACTCGGTCTTCGAGAACATCTATCCGTCCCTGGTCCAGGTCGACCCCGCGCTGAAGACCGTGCCGGACTTCGCCGCCAACTGGCAGAGGTCGCCGGACGGAAAGACCTGGACGTTCCACACCAAGCCCGGCGCGAAATGGTCCGACGGCGAACCACTGACAGCCGCGGACGCGGCCTGGACCTTCGAAACGGTCATCAAGCACCAGGAAGGGCCCACGGGCAGTCTGGCCGGCTACGTCGCCTATATGGAGAGCGCCACCGCGCCCGATCCCCACACCCTGGTGCTGAAGTACTCCCGGCCGGTCGCCAACGTCCTCGCCCAGATGTCGGGCATACAAATCCTGCCCGAGCACATATGGGCGCGATACGCGGTCGGCAGCGGCAAGGGCCTGCTCACCTTCACCAATCCGGCACCGGTCGTTTCCGGCGGCCCGTTCACCCTGGTCAAGTACGCCCAGGGCCGCATCGCACTGCTGAAGCGCAACCCGCGGTACTACGGCCCCGCGCCGCACATCGACGGACTCGGCCTGCAATTCTTCGACACCGACGACGCGATGATCACCGCACTGAAAAGCGGCCGGCTCGACGGGGTGCAGTCGGTGGCGCCGACTTCGGTGGCCACGCTGAAAGCGGCAGGCCTCATCGTGGCGTCAGCTGCCGGAGCAGCGTTCGACGACCTCATCGTCAACGCGAACCCGAAGCAGGCGGCCGACCATCGTGAGCTGGTCAACCCGCTGGTCAGGGAGGCATTCGACCGAGCGATCGACAGGAACGCGATCGTCAGGACGGCACTGCTCGGCTTCGGCCGGCCCGGGGCGTCGATCATCCCGCCGTCGACCGGGCACTGGAGTGACCCGACGATCAGGCCGACCCCGTACGACCCGGCCGCGGCGAACCGATTCCTGGACGAAGCCGGTTACCGCATGGGGCCCAACAAGATCCGGATCGCGAACGGCCACCCGATGTCGTACACCGTGATCATGCCCGCCAGCATCACCAACGGGTACGGGGCCCGCTCGTTCCAGATCATTCAGGCCGGCTTCAAGAAGATCGGCGTCCAGCTCGTCCCGAAGCACATGGACGTCTCGGCTGCCAACGAGGCTCTCTTCGCCGAGAAGTACCAGAGTTTCGAGGCCGCGATGTGGGGCTTCTCGCTCACGACCGACCCGGACGGGATGCTCTCCTATCTGACCTGCCGGTCCCGGTACAGCCTCAACGACACCGGGTACTGCACCAAGTCCTGGGACGGGCTGTACGCGAAGCAGGCCACGGCGATGAACCCGGCGGTCCGGCAGCGGATCGTCCATCAGATGCAACAGGCCGCCGCCCGGGAGCATGTGTACCTGGTGCTGGACTATCCGGATTCGATCGAGGCGCACTCCCCCTCCTGGACCGGCCTGCCAATGATCGAGGGCGGTTCGTTCTCGGCAACCTCGAAGATCCCGTTCCAGACCGTCCACCGGGTCGGGTGAGCGATGAGCCACGGAATGCGGAGCCGGCCCGCCCACCCCCCGGCTGAAGGGGGAGGCTCGTGAACCGCACGGAACATCTGTTGAAGCGAGCGGCGTTCGCGTTGACCACGATCTTTGTAGCGGTGACGACCAACTTCTTCCTCTTTCGCGTGCTGCCGGGCGACGCGGTGACGAACATGGCCCGGGTGCCGCACGCCAGCCCCCAGCTCAAGCACGCGCTGACCGCGGAGTTCGGGCTGGACAAATCGAAATGGGAGCAGTACCTGATCTATGTGCGCAATCTCTGCCACGGGGACATGGGTATTTCGTTCACCCATCGGCAGCCGGTGCGCGAGTTGCTGATCGCGGACCTGATGAACACGGTGCCGATGGTGCTGGCCGGTACCGTCGCCGCGATCGCCGCGGGCGTCCTCTCGGGAGTCATTTCTGCCTGGCGGCGCGCGTCAGCAGCCGATCACCTGAGCACGAACCTGGCGATCCTCGCGTACGCGCTGCCCAGCCAGTGGCTCGGTCTGGTGCTCCTGATCCTGTTCGCCGGGGTCCTCCCGTCGGGCGGGATGATGAACGAGTTCCTCTTCGAGCCCGCGCCGTTCTGGCAACACCTGGGTGACATCGGTACACACGCGATCCTGCCGGTCGTCACACTGATGCTGACCGCCTACGGCGGCTACACGTTGGTCGTGCGCTCGTCGATGCTGGAGATCCTCGGAGAGGACTACGTCCTGACCGCGCGGGCCAAGGGCCTGCCGGCCCGGCGCATCGTCTGGAGGCACGCGGTGCGCAACGCGATGCTGCCGATGGTCACGCTGATCGCTCTGGACCTCGGATACATAGTCGGCGGCGCCGTGCTGGTCGAGGTGCTCTTCAGCTGGCCCGGTATCGGCCTGGCCATGTACACCGCACTCAGCCAGCGTGACTACCCCATGCTGCAAGGCGGATTCCTGATCCTGACCGTCTCGGTGATCCTGCTGAACTTCCTCGCCGATCTGGTCTACGCCCGACTCGACCCGAGGATCCAGCGATGAGTGTGCAGATCAGCAAAGCGTCACCCGGCGCGGAGGCCGTCGGTCCACACCGGAGCGGTTTCCTTCGCACCGCGTTGCGTGAGCACCAGGCCGCGGTCGCGGGCCTTGCCGTCATCGTGTTCTTCGTCGTTCTGTCCGTGACCGGGCCCTACATATCGCCGTACAGCGCGACAGCACAGACCTGCGCGGTCTACGCCCCGCCGTCGGCGCAGCACTGGCTCGGTTGTGACGACGGCGGCGTCGACATGGTGTCGGAACTCATACAGGGCGGGCGTGTCTCGCTGCTGGTCGGCTTCGCCGCCACCCTGATCTCCATGGTGATCGGTGGCGGATTCGGGATCCTGTCCGGGTACTTCGGCGGCTGGGTCGATACCTCGCTGATGCGGATCACGGACTACCTGCTGGTCATTCCCGACCTGGTGCTCGCCATGGTGATCGCCGAGGTGTGGGGGGCGAGTCTGCTCCACGTGATCATGGTGATCGGCATCCTCGAGTGGACCTCCACGGCCCGGATCATCCGAGCCGAGGTCATGTCGATCCGTGAGCGTGTCTACATCAAACGCACGCGCGGACTGGGCGCCGGCAACGCCCGCCTCATCGGACGGCACATCCTGCCGCAGGTCGGACCGCTCCTGGTCGCCAACACCGTGCTGACCGTGGCCGTGGCGATCTACCTGGAGACAGCACTGGCGTTCCTGGGCCTGGAGGACCCCGGCGTGACGACCTGGGGGACCATCCTGAACAACGCGTTCCAGCGCACCGCGATCAGCTCCGGCGCCTGGTGGGCGATCGTCCCGGACGGATTCGCGATCGCCGCGGTGATCGTCGGCTGCTTCCTGCTCGGCCAGGCCATCGAAGACACCCTCAACCCCCGGTTGAAGGTAGCCCATCTCTCAGTACGCCGCTGGCGGCTGCGCCCGCTGATCGGAAGAGGCGAGGACGCGATATGAGCCTTCTGGAGTGCAAGGATCTGCATGTCTGGTTCGACCGGACGCACGGGGGCCAGGTGCACGCGGTCAACGGGGTGAGCTTCGACCTGGACGCGGGGCAACGGTTCGGCCTCGTGGGTGAGTCGGGGTGCGGCAAGACCACGACGATCCTGGCGCTGATGGGGCTGTTGCCGCCGACCGCCTCGGTGGCGGGCGAGGTCCGCATCAACGGCACCGACATTCTGCGCGGCGGCGAGGAATCGGTCCGCCCGTTCCGCTGGCGGGACATCGCCATGGTGTTCCAGGGCGCGATGAACGCCTTCAACCCGATGAAGACCGTTGCCTGGCAAATCGCCGAACCGATGGTCTACCACGGCGTCGCGGACCGGGCGGAGGCCCGCAGCCGCGCCGGTGAACTCCTGGAGCTGGTCGGAATCCCCGCCGCGGCCGGGAAACGCTATCCGCACGAGTTCTCCGGCGGCATGCGCCAACGTGCGGCGATCGCGATGGCCCTCGCCTGTGAGCCGAAGATCCTGCTCGCCGACGAGCCGACCACGGCGCTGGACGTGATGGTCCAGGCGCAGGTCCTGGAACTGCTGACCCGTCTCTCCGACGAACTGGGCCTCGCGCTGATTCTGGTGACGCACGATCTGCCGGTGGTCGCCCAGACCTGTGAGCGGGCCGCCGTCATGTACGGCGGCGAGATCGTGGAGGACGGGCCGGTCGCCGATCTCTACCATGCCGCCCACCATCCCTACACCCGGCTGCTGTTCGCCGCCACACCCGACCTCTACGGGGAGGAGCGGATCACCACGATCCCCGGGGGGCCACCTCGGCTGGACTCCGTCGTCGCCGGCTGCCCGTTCCGGCCACGGTGCGACGTGCCGGTGGAGCGGTGCGACGGCGAGCACCCAACGCTGAGTATCACCGGCCCGGACCACCGTGCCGCTTGTCACCGCAACGAACTCCAGGGGGCGAAATGAGCCGGCCACACGCGGCGGCACCAGCGGCGGAATCACTGCTGGAAGTGGAGGGACTGGCGGCACGCTACCCGGTGCGTCGCGGACTGAGCCAAGTACTGGCACGCCAAACAAGGCGCTGGGTGCATGCAGTCGACGGAGTCAGCCTCAGCCTGGCCCGCGGCGAGATGGTCGCCCTGGTCGGCGAGTCCGGCTGCGGGAAGACCACGACTGTCCAGACGATCAGCGGCATGGTCACGCCGTCCTCCGGCTCGATCCGGCTGGACGGAGCCGAGGTCGTCGGCCTGTCCGAACGGAGGCTGCGCCCCCTGCGCAGACGGATGCAGATGATCTACCAGGATCCCTACGAATCACTGGATCCTCGGTTCCGGGTCGGTCGGACGCTGGTGGAACCGATGCTCATCCACGGCATCGGCGGTTCGCGGAGCGACCGGGCCGGGCTTGCCGCCGAGGCCCTGGAACGGGCGGGCCTCGCGCCGGCGGGGGCCTTCCTCGACCGCTACCCGCACGAGCTGTCCGGCGGGCAGCGTCAGCGGGTGGCGATCGCCACGGCACTGGTCCTCGGCCCTGATCTGCTGCTCGCCGACGAACCGGTGTCCATGCTCGACGTCTCGGTCCGTGCCGGAGTGCTCTCCCTCCTCGACGCGCTGCGCCGCGACCCCGGGATGGGAATCCTGATGATCACCCACGACCTCTCCACCGCAGCCCACTTCGCGGACCGCATCGCGGTCATGTACCTGGGCCGCATCGTCGAACAGGGGCCGGCGCAGACGGTGGTCCGCACCCCGCGCCACCCCTACACCCGGGCCCTGCTGTCGGTGGTTCCCGACCGGGACCCCCGCAAGGCCGGGACGCCACAGATTCTGACCGGGGAGGCCCCCGACCCGGCCAACGTGCCGTCCGGCTGCCGGTTCCGCACCCGCTGCCCCATCGCCGAAGCGCAGTGCACGACGGCCGATCCACACCTGCGATTCCCGTCGGACGCGACAGACCCGGCCCACGAGGTCGCCTGCCATCTCGCCTGAGGGCTGTCCCGCAATCCCTGGTGGATCGGCGTGCGGCGCCGGATGCGGTGCGTCGTACGGCGGAGGGACGCCCGAACTACTGGATGTATGCGGGCGTTCCGACAACGCGGCGAGGTGCCGTAGCCGTCGTCGCACGCCCGCCAGGGATTACGGGACAGCCCTTGAGCCCTCACGCCGTAGGACACCTGCTGATCCCGAAGATCCCCGGCACACCCTCCGACCGAGAGGAAGCCCATGACACCGACCAAGCCCTCGCGCACGCCACGCCGCCAGCGCATCGACGACCTGACCACGTTCGCCGTTCCGGAGCAGCCGGCACTGTCGCCGGACGGCAACGAGTGCCTCTACGTGCTGCGCACCTGCGACGCGGAAGCCGACCGGAACGTGCGCGCCATCTGGCGCGTCGGCACCCGCACCGGCCGGCCGCGGCAACTGACCCACGGCACGGCCGATACCTCACCCGCGTGGTCACCGGACGGCGGACGCATCGCCTTCCTGCGCACGCGGGACGAGGCACCGCAGATATGGCTGCTCCCCGCCGACGGCGGGGAGGCCGAGCAACTGACCGCACTGCCACTCGGGGCCGGTGCGCCCGTGTGGAGCCCGGACGGCTCGAAGATCGCCTTCGTGGCAGCGGTGGATCCGCTCGCGGCCGACTCGGACGGCATGTCGCCCGCAGCCCGTGCGAGCGCGCCGCTCGTCGCGGACCGGCTCACCTATCAGGAGGACGGCGCGGGTCTGCTGGGCGCCGTACGCCGTCACCTGCACGTCCTCGACCTGGCCACCGGGCGGTGCCGCCAGGTGACCGAGGGGGACTGGCATGCCCACCATCCTGCCTGGTCACCGGAGTCGACACGGCTGGCGTTCGCCGCGGCGATGGCTCCGGACGCGGATCTGCGGGCCCGCATGCCCGTGTACGTCCTCGACGTGACCGACGAGGCGGCGAGGCCGGAGCCGGCCGGGCTGTCCGACGGGTTCGCCGGTCCCGTCCTGTGGACGCCGGACGGTACGGCACTCCTCGTCGTGGGGACGGTCGGCGAACCGGCAGGCCACGCCCGCCTCCTGCGCGTTCCGCTCGACGGCGGCACACCGGTCGAGCCGGCCGCCGCACTGGACCGCAACGTGATGCCGGGTGCCCCGGGCTACGCCGGGGCCCTGCCGCAGTTCGGCGACGGCGGTCGCACGATCCTGTTCTGCGTCCGCGATCGTGGCTGTACCCACCTGTACGCGGTGTCCACCGACGGTGGCACACCCCGCCCACTCGTCGCGGGCACCGGGCGGAACGTCCACGGCCTGTCGGTGGCGGGTGACACGGCCGTCATCGTGCTCGGCACGCCGACCTCGTTCGGCGAGATCGTCGCCGTGGACCTCGCGACCGGCGCGGAAACAGTCCGGACGGAACACGGAGCGGGCCTGGCCGACATCGAACTGTTCCCGCGCGAGGAGAGGGAGTTCACCGTCTCCGACGGCACGGTCGTCCACGGCTGGCTCATCCACGATCCGGCCGCGGGAGGACCACGTCCCCTGCTCCTGGACATCCATGGCGGACCGCACAACGCATGGAACGGTGCCGCCAACGAGGTGGAGCTCTACCACCAGGAACTCGTGGCACGTGGCTGGGCCGTTCTGCTGCTGAACCCGCGGGGCAGCGACGGGTACGGCGAGCAGTACTGGAATGCCGCGCTCGGTGCCTGGGGCGAGGCCGATGCGAAGGACCTCCTGGAACCCCTCGACGATCTCGTGGCGGCGGGGATCGCCGACCCTGCCAGGCTGGCTGTCTGCGGCTACAGCTACGGCGGATATCTGACCTGCTACCTCACCAGCCGGGACGACCGGTTCGCGGCCGCGGTGACGGGCGGAGTGATCAGCGACCTCGTCAGCCTGGCCGGCACCGCCGATGACGCCCACCTGTTCGGCCTGTCCGAACTCGGCGCCCTTCCGTGGACCGCCCCGGACCGCTACGCGGCGATGTCACCGCTGACCCGGGTCGACCAGGTCAGGACGCCGACCCTGATCCTGCACGGCGCGGCAGACCTGGGCTGCCCGGTCGGCCAGGCCCAGCAGTGGCACACGGCGCTGCGGGGGCGCGGCGTACCCACCCGGCTCGTGCTCTACCCGGAGGCATCGCACCTGTTCGTCCTCGACGGGCCGCCGTCGCAGCGGATCGACTTCAACCGTCGCATCGTGGACTGGGTCGAGCAGTACGCCGGCAGTAGCTCCGGACCTGCACGGCCCCGCCTCGACGCCGCGCACTGGCAGCGCCGACTGACCACGCTGGCCGAGCACCACCACGTACCCGGAGCCACGCTCGGCATCCTGCGGACGGGTTCCGGCAGGGGGGACGAGCTCGTCGAAGCCGCGTACGGCGTGCTCAACAAGGACACCGGTGTCGAGACGACGACCGACTCCGTATTCCAGATCGGCTCGATCACCAAGGTCTGGACGGCGACGGTCGTCATGCAGCTCGTCGACGAGGGTCTGCTGCACCTCGACACCCCGATCGCCGAAGTCCTGCCCGAACTGCGGCTTTCCGAGCCGGACGTCGCCAAGCGCGTGACCATGCGGCATCTGCTCACGCACACGAGCGGCATCGATGGCGACGTCTTCACCGACACGGGACGAGGAGACGACTGCCTGGAGAAGTACGCGGCACTGCTGGCCGATGTGGCGCAGAACCATCCCCTGGACGCGACCTGGTCCTACTGCAACGCCGGCTTCTCGCTGGCCGGCCGGGTGATCGAGAAGCTGACCAGCGACACGTGGGACGAGGCCATACGGAAGCGGCTCTTCACCCCGCTGGGTCTTGAGCGCACGGTGACGCTGCCCGAGGAGGCGCTGCTGCACCGCACCGCCGTTGGGCACGTGACCGACGGCGCGACCGAGCCCGTGCGTGCACCGGTGTGGGGACTGCCACGAGCGGTGGCGCCCGCCGGCCTGATCAGCTCGACCGTCGCCGACGTGCTCACGTTCGCGCGAATGCACCTCGACGGCGGGCTGGCGCACGGTGGCACCCGGCTGCTCACCGAGGCGAGCGCCGCGGCCATGGCCGATTCCCAGGTGGAACTGCCGGACCACTTCGACCTCGCCGACTCATGGGGCCTCGGCTGGTCCCGTATCGGCTGGGACGGTCGCCGGCTCCTCGGGCACGACGGCTCGACGATCGGACAGGACGCCTACCTGCGCCTGCTGCCCGACGAGCGTCTCGCAGTCGTTCTGCTCACCAACGGCGGCAACACGACGGGGCTGTACGAGGACCTGTTCGGCGAGATCTTTGCCGAGCTTGCCGACGTCGCGGTGCCACCACCGCTCGGCCCACCGGCCCTTCCCGTGCCGCAGGACGTACGACCCCATCTGGGCACGTACGAGCGGGCGGGCGTCCGGATGGAGGTGCTCGACGGGGACGGCGGTCCGATCCTGCGGACGACGGTCACCGGCCCGCCGGCCGAGCTGATGCCCGGTCCGCAGACCGAGCAGGCGATGGTGTCGGTCAAGGAGAACCTGTTCGTCGTCCACGAGCCCGAGGAGCAGTCCTGGGTTCCGGTGACCTTCTACGCCCTGCCGACCGGCGAGCGGTATCTGCATGTCGCCTCGCGCGCTACACCGAAGACAGGATGACATGGACCTCACAACTCTTGGTGCCGACATGACCGCCGCGCTGCCGGAGATGCTCGCCGACATCGAGGCGCTCGTGACATGCGAGTCGCCGTCCAGCGACCTGGCCGCGCTCGCCAGAAGCGCGGACACGGTGGCACGGATCGGCGCACAGCGGCTCGGAGCGGCCCCGGAACGCATCGTCCTGGACGGGCGCACCCACCTGCGCTGGCGCCTTGGTGACGGGCCGCCCCGCGTGCTACTGCTCGGGCACTACGACACCGTATGGCCGATCGGGACACTGACGACCCATCCGTTCGCGGTCGCCGACGGCGTGCTGCGCGGCCCGGGCTGCTTCGATATGAAGGCAGGTCTGGTGTTGGCGATGCACGCCGCGGCCCGCCTTCCCGATCCCTCGGGCGTCACGATTCTGATCACCGCCGACGAAGAGATCGGCTCGCCCAGCTCGCGGACGCTCATCGAGGCCGAGGCCACCGGCCTGGCCGCGGCTCTGGTGCTTGAAGCGGCAGCCGACGGCGGCGCGCTCAAGACCGAGCGCAAGGGCGTCTCGCAGTACGAGGTGGCCGTCTCGGGCCGGGCCGCCCACGCCGGTCTGGAACCCGAGCGCGCTATCAACGCCACTGTCGAGGCAGCTCACCAGGTGCTGGCAGTGACCGCGCTCGCCGCCCCGGACCGGGGCACGACGGTCACACCGACGCTGATGTCGGCGGGTCTCACATCGAACACCGTGCCGGCCGCGGGGGAGTTCACGGTCGACGTGAGGGTCCGCGACGTCGCCGAGCAGCACCGGATCGACGCCGCGATGCGCGCCCTGCAGCCGACGCTGGACGGTGCGCGCGTGGAGATCACGGGCGGCCCGAACTGTCCGCCGCTGGCCGCGGAGGCGTCAGCAGCCCTGTACGCGCGCGCCGTGGCCGTGGCCGCCGACCTCGGACTGCCGCCACCCACCCGTGCCGCGGTGGGTGGCGGCTCGGACGGCAACTTCACCGCCGGCGTGGGCACACCCACGCTGGACGGGCTCGGCGCGGTGGGCGGCGGCGCCCACGCCGACGACGAGCATGTGCAGGTTGCCGAGCTGCCGGCATGTGCCGCCCTGGTCGCTGCGCTCGTCGCGGGACTGCTCGACGAGGCGTCGGCCGGTCCCTCCCCAACGGGCCGATCACGACGTTCCCGAACGAGGTCACGAGAATGAGAAGGGAGCGGGTGGTGGATTCGTACAGTCTCCGCGCCGGTGCGGATCCGGGTGCTGACGCCGCGGTGAACGCCGCAGACCTGGCCGCGCGCGCAGCGGGCGTTCACGTCCGCGAGGTCGTCGAACTCGGTGAACTCGAAGCGGTGCACAGGCTTTACAACACGATCTGGCGCCCCGACCCGTCGAGCCCGCCGGTGACGGCCGAACTCCTGCGAGCCCTGGCCAAGGCTGGAAACTACGTCACCGGCGCGTTCGATGGCCCCCAGCTGGTGGGCGCGTGTGTCGGCTTCTTCCGCCCACCTGCGGAGGAGGCGATGCACAGCCACATCGCCGGGGTGTCCGCGGCGGCACACGGCCGGAGCGTCGGCTTCGCCCTCAAGCTGCACCAGCGCGCCTGGGCGATGACGCGTGGCGTCTCGGAGATCGCGTGGACCTTCGACCCACTCGTCAGCCGTAACGCGTACTTCAATCTGGCCAAACTCGCCGCCGGGGCCCCGGAGTACCTGACCAACTTCTACGGCGGCGTGCACGACGGCATTAACGGAGACGACGACACCGACCGGCTGTTCGTCCGGTGGTCCGTGCGCGCGCCCGAAGTGGCGGCGGCCTGCGCCGGAACAGTCCGGCCGTGCGACGCGGAGTCCGAGCAGCGACGCGGAGCCGTGGTGGCGCTCGCCTGCTCCGACGACGGGTCGCCGGTGCCCGGCGTGCCGGATGGCGACACGCTGCTGGTGGCCGTGCCGCCGGACATCGCGTCGCTGCGCGCGGCAGAGCCCGAACGCGGCCGGGCGTGGCGCACCGCGGTACGTGAGGTGCTCACGGCAGCGATGGCGGACGGCCTCCACATCGCCGGATTCGACAAATCCGGTTGGTACGTCCTCAAGCGCGACACAACAGAAGGGCAGCACGCATGAAACTGACCGGAGTGGAACTCCGCAGCATCCGCCTGCCGCTCGTGGCACCGTTCCGTACCTCATTCGGCACCGAGACGGAGCGCGAAGCCCTGCTCCTGCGTGTGGTTGCGGACGAGGCGGAGGGCTGGGGAGAATGCGTCGCCACGGTCGATCCGCTGTACTCCTCCGAGTACACCGACGCCGCGGCGGATGTACTGAGCCGTTTCCTCATTCCCGCCCTCGCGGCGCACGACCGGCTGAGCGCCCACGCCGTCGCACCCGCACTGGCCCGGTTTAAGGGACACCGGATGGCCAAGGCGGCGCTCGAGACGGGTGTGCTCGACGCCGAACTGCGGGCCCTGGGCCGGCCGCTGGCGCAGGAGCTCGGCGCCGCACACGACCGTGTCCCCTGCGGGGTCTCGGTCGGCATCATGTCCTCCATCGGCGAGCTCCTCGACGCCGTCGGCGGCTACCTCGATGAGGGATACCTCCGCATCAAGCTGAAGATCGAACCCGGATGGGACATCGAACCGGTACGCGCGGTACGTGAGCGGTTCGGCGACGACGTGCTGCTGCAGGTCGACGCGAACACGGCGTACACACGCGCCGATGCACGCCATCTCGCACGGCTCGACCCCTTCGACCTGCTGCTGATCGAGCAGCCGCTCGACGAAGAGGACATCCTCGGCCACGCCGAGCTGGCCAAAGCTGTCCGCACGCCCATCTGCCTGGACGAGTCCATCACATCGGCCCGCGCAGCTGCTGACGCGATCAGGCTTGGCGCGTGTTCGATCGTCAACGTCAAGCCCGGACGCGTCGGTGGGTACCTTGAGGCTCGCCGCATCCACGACGTCTGCGTCGCCCACGGCGTGCCGGTGTGGTGCGGTGGGATGCTGGAGACCGGTCTGGGCCGGGCGGCGAACATCGCACTGGCAGCACTGCCCGGCTTCACACTGCCCGGCGACACGTCCGCCTCGGACCGCTACTACCGAACGGACATCACTACCCCGTTCGTCCTGAGCGACGGCCACCTTTCGGTGCCGACGGGCCCCGGTATCGGCGTCATGCCCCTCGCCGACGAGCTGAAGGCAGTCACCACCAGTACCCAGTGGCTGCCTCTATAGGCCGCCCGACGCGATCTGGCCGTTCGGCGGGCAGTAGTCGGAGTCGCTGAAGCCCACGGACCGTCCGGGATCCGAACTCTGGACGCAGACCGGCTCAGCGGTTCCAAGATGCCGGGAGGGGCTGGGCGTACTCGTCGTGGGTTCCGGGGCTTGGACCCCTTGAACGCCGGAGCCGGCCGCAGCTCCTCCCGTCGTCGCGGCCACGTTGCCGAGCGTCGACCCCACGTCGGACGGTGCTTCCATCGTGAACTCCTGGTCACAGGTGCGGCTCGACAGCATCATGGTGTGGTGAACCGGTCGCTGATCCGGAGCTGGATCCAGAGCAGGAGGCGCTCATCCCGGTCGGCAAGGCTGAATCGGAAGATTTCCTCGGCGCGCGTGATCCGGTATCGGCATGTGTTCGGATGCACGTTGAGCCGGCGGGAGGCGGCGGCGATGTCGCTGTTGGCGTCCAGGTACGTCAGCAGCGTTCTGGCGTAGGCCGTGGCGTGCTCGCGGTCGTGGACCCGAATGGCAGGTCCCAGCCCTTGCCTCATCCGGGGATTGCCGGCGAGGTCCTCGGTCAGCTCCAGAAGGGTCGCGCTCGCCCGGACCTCGTCGATCGTGGCGACGGAGGGCATGTCAGGCTCGGCCGGACGCTCGGCGAGGACCTTGAGCACCACATCGGCATCCTGGCGTGAGCGGGCCGCCAGGTGCAGCCCGGCGACGTGGGAGCCGAGTGCGGCATGGACGGGAACCCGAAGGGCCGACATCGCCCGCCGGGCGATGGTGGCCACGAAGTCGTGGTGCGACTGCCCGGCAGGCCCCGTCGGCAACAGCGCGTAGACGGTGCCTTCGATCAGCGCGCATCCGTGCCGCCCGGAATGCGCCTCGACGTACACGCTGACGAGGTCCGCCAGCCGCGTGGCCGCCTGCGCGGTGGCGATGCCGTCGCCGTCGCGGGGCACGACGACGAAGGCGGCCACGGCCACGGAGACGTCCGGGTCCAGGCTGAGCTGCGGCGCCACGATGTTGACGGCAGCCGGGTCGGCCAGCAGCCGTCGGAGCACATCGGCGCGCTGGCGGCGGGCGACATCAGCGGCTGTACGCGCCGCCAGCAGGTGCAGCGCGGCGGTCGCCGCGGCCTGCGAGAGGGCTTGCGCGGCATCGTGGTCGAGAGTTCCGGCGTCGACCACCCAGATCGACCCGAGCAGTTCGCTCCCGGCGTGCACACTGACGGCCAGGCGAGGCAGGCCGTCCGGGTCGGTGAACCTCTGAACCGACGTGGTGCCGTGCACCTCGCGGTACAGCGCACCGTTCGCCGGGAGTTCGGGTACCTGTAGGCCGAGAATGCCCTGTCGTCGGTCTTCGTCGATCGGCTGGTCGGGCAGAGTGGAGTACGCCAGGATTCGCTGGCGCGGGTCTTCTATGGTCGTCGCGCCGCCAACCATGGCCGCGATCGCGTTGGCCAGGGCGAACAGGTCCCCGACGGCCGGCGCACCAGCCCCATGGACGGTGCGCCCGGTTTCTGCGAGAACGGAGGAGACCAGGGCATCAAGATGATGCCAGGCCATGTCCTCGTCCGCTGCCAGAAGCGAGATCCCTGTCTCCGACGCGGTGGCCACCAGCTGGCCGGCCGGCTCGCCGTAGCGCTTGATGACCAGGCATGTGTAACCTGCCAGCGCCGCTTGCCCGAGCAACTCGCCGGCCTCGACGCTCGTCGGCCGCACGCCCACGGCGAAGAGCATGGCGTTTCGCATCGGTGGCAGCGGCGCACGCGGTTCGTGGATCAGCGCGCCGGACACCGGTACATCGGCTCCGTCCTGCGCAGTCAGAAGGTGCAGCGGCGCCGGTCCCAGCGCTTCGAGGATTTGCCTGAGCACCGATACCTTCATCCGAAGACGCACCCCCTATGTGGCTTGCTTCCCGATATTTCGTCGCCGGCCGGGGAGCGTCTCGTCGGAGGTGGCGAGGTGCTGCAGTCCGCGGGCTTCCTGCCAGGCGAGGAGTGCGGTGCCGAATCCTTCTCCGCGCCGATCCGGGTGCACGCAGCCGTCGAGCGAGACCCGCACCGGGGTCTCCCGCCCCTCGGCCGGGATCGCGGAACCGTGGGCGATGGCACGACCGGAAGGGGCGAGCCAAGTCGGCTCGGCCCCGGCTGAGTTGAAAGTGCTCTCCGTCACGTAGGAACCTTTCACGAATCGATCGATTGTATGGCGATCGCTACAAGTTCGATAGGAGGAGCGGTCGCGAGTTTGTGCGGCGACCATCGGCAGATGTCGAGCCTCTGTGCGGGGTGGGCGACAGGGTTGGTCGGCTCTGTCGCACCATCGGCGTTCGTCGGTGCATTTCACTTCGGGTGGGGGTGGGGGCCGACGGGTCCGTTGCCGTCGGCGTGCACGCCATGGCGGTTGATCCGCACTGCGCCCGTGTCGATGCTGCGGGCCAGTCGGGCGCCGGCCGGCGGGTCATGGCTCCGGTGCGGGTACGCCAAGCCGGAGGCCCGGCTCGCGAGTGCGTGCTGTGGCGAGGGCCATGGTCTTCCCGGCCGTGTGAAACGGACGCGGCCGCCGGCCGACCGTGGTGAGGGCCGCCCCGGTGAACTCACCTCGGCAGAACGCGACGAGCTCAAGCGACTGCGCAGGCAGAACGCCGAACAGGACAGGACGATCGAGACCCTGCGAAAAGCCGCGGTCTTCTTCGCGAAGGAGAGCGATCGGTGAACGGGACGTACGCGTTCACCGAGGTGGAGAAGACCACCCAAGGTGTCTCTTTCCTGTGCCGTCTGCCGAAGGCGGCCCGTTCCTCCTTCTGCGCATCACGTTTCTGCCCACCGCCGAGGGCTCGCTCCACCTCGCCTGCCGGCGGACACCGGCACCGGTCTGCCGCTCACCGATACGCACTCAAGCGTCGGCGATCTGCCTGACCGTTTCGCCGTAGAGGCGAAAGAGGCGGCCGTGCTGCTCTTCCGCTGCGCCGACCTTTTCGAGCCGGTCCAGGAGCTCCCAGCACTGTGCGACGAGCCGACGTGCCTCGGTCCCCGGCCAGGGCTGGGGGAGCAGTTCCGGCGGCAGAAGAGGGTCGTGCTCCATGGCGCGGGTGAATTCGGCGGCCAGTTCGACCGCGATGGTCAGTTGCTGAGGAGCGGAGAGGCCGGCCGCGTCCTGGAGTCGGCGCAGGCGCGGCTCGGCCACGGAAGCGAGTTGCCGGTAGCGATCGGCGATCTCGTCCTGCGGCCACAGGCTGCGGGCAAGCACAGCCGGATCGCGCACATCGCCCTGGCGCAGGTCGTCGGTGGTCAGGAGGGTGAGGCGGTCGAGGATGCCGAGCCGGAGAGCCTCGTCCTCGACGTAGGGTTCCCATGCGTTGGCGCTGACGTACAGGCCGCCTTGGACGGGGGCGCCGCCGAGCCGGGTGAGTGCGGTGCGCAGTGTGTCGCGCGCCGTGCGAGTGGCTTCGGGTACAGCGAATGCGACCAGGTGCCAGGTTCCGTCCCAGGGGGCGAGGCCCGCATCCTGCTGGAAGGCGTGCGTGACGAACTCGACGTCGGGCCCCAGAGCCTGCTTGGTGGCGCCGGTTGCCCGCAGCAGTGCTTTGCGCCCTCTGCCTTCCTGGATGAAGCGTTCCTCGGCCACCAGCCGCTTGATGCACAGACGCACCTGCTGGTCGGTCATGCCGAGCAGATCGGCGGCGGCGTAGAGCTCGCCGGCGTCGACGGTGTGGTCGGTACGGATCAGTGCCTCGACGAGCATGCGGGTGGGGACCTGGACGGGTGCTGTCGGTGTGTGGAGCGAATCGGTCTCGGTCATGAAGTGGTGGGCCTTTCCGGTACGTCAAGGGGGCGGCGCTTCGTGGTGACCGAGCCGAACCTCAGCAGGTCACGCGACCGAAGGGTGTGCTCGGTACGCGTGAGACGGTAACCGTGCCATTCGTACAGTGTCCCGGCGCGGGGGTTCACGTCGATCACGTCCAGTCCGGTCTCCCGGCAGCAGTGCTCCGCCGCCGGAGCGGCCACCTCCTGCGGGAGGGGCTGCCGGCGTCTTTGCCCCGGCTGTGGGCGGTTGGCGAGGTGAACCCGGTCGGTCTCGCGCCGATGCCGGGACGGAGGATGGGGCGGTACCACCGTGGTGACCGGTGGTACCGCCCCGTGCCGGACCTGCGCGTGGCGCCCGTTGCGTCGCGTCGCGCGGTCCGCTCGCTGATGGCGACGATTTGGCGTGCCTTTCCGCCGTTCGGGCCCTGCTCCATGAGCGGGGAGTGTGCCTCTCGCTCACACGTCGGCCTGGGGCCGTTGAGGCACTGCCCGGGTCTCCTGGGTCTTCAAGTCCGCCGCATCCCCTGAACTGTTGGAACGGATGGTTCCGTGAGGCGGGCCTTTCGTGTGGTGCGGTCAGAACCGGAAGGCCCGCACGACGAAGGTCTGTCCGGCGGCCGACGGCCGGTCCGCCCAGCTCTGGTCGGAGACGGACCCGACGACGGCCGGGTGGTCGTCGGTGTGGGAGGGGGCGCCCACCGGCGCGGTCGCACAGCCGGAACCGGTCCGTGCCGGTCGGTGCCCCAGAGCGTCTCGGAGACGGTGAAACTGCCCGAACCGGTCTCGGCGGCCCTGCGACCTCGGTGACATCGGCGAACTGGTTCGGATCCTATGGGCCGTCCCAGAACGAGCGGAGCAGGACGGCGAGCTCGTCGACGCGCTCGATCTGCGGCATGTGGCCGGTTCGGGAGAACAGGTGGGTGCGTGCCCGGGGAAGAGCGGCAGCGGCGTTGACCAGGTGGGTGGCCGGCAGGATCCTGTCGTGGGTGCCCCAGACGACGAGCGTGGGGATGTCGAGCTCCGAGACCTCGGTGAGCAGTTCCTCGCGCCAGCCGCGGCGTACGCCGCGCCACGAACCGAGGGCATGGGACTGGCGCCGGAACGCTCGTGCCGCCCCTTCGCGGCGGGAGAGCGCGAGTGCCAGGGCGACCCGTTCGGGTGTGGCGAAGGCCGGGTCGTAGAAGATGGAGCGCTCCGACAGCAGCGCGCTGTCCGCATGGGGACGCAGAAGCAGCCGCCAGAGCAGGGGAAGGCCGAGGATGCGCAGGGTCCAGGTGACGTCGCGGCCGAACCCTGCGCTGTTGAGCAGTGCCAATGACGCCACCCGCGCGGGGGCATCGGCGGCGAGCCGCATCGCGACGGCGCCTCCCAGTGAATTGCCCACCACATGGGCGCCCGAGGGAACCCCGAGCACCTCCAGGGCCCCTTCGACGTGCTTGGCCAGTGCTGCGAGGCGGCAGTCCGGCAGGGCCTGCGACTGCCCGAAGCCCGCGAGGTCGACGGCGATCAGCCGGTGGTCGGGCAGAGCGGCCCGCAACGGCTCCCAGTCCTCCAGGCTGCGGCCCAGTCCGTGCAGCAGGATCACGGGTGGACCGGTGCCCGTCGCGGCGTAACGGACGCGATGTTCCCCGACCTCGACGAACTCTGCCGATTGCACGCCGACTTCTGGTTCCAGCGGTTGCACTGGGCAACTCCTCGTTTCAGCGGGTTGGGGTGATGTCGGTGATCACGCCGTCGTGGGACGCGTGGTTGTCGGAGAGGTGGGGCACGTGGCGGGCCAGGTCGAGGAAGAAGCGTTCGGGTTCGATCACGGTCTCGGGTGGATGAACGCCGGGTCGGCCGCCGGTGCCGTCGAGCAGTTGAGCGAGCCCGAGGGCCAGGGGGATGCCGGTCGCTTCCGCCATGTCGTTGATCAGTGCCGACATACCGGATGTCTCGGAGAGCCTGGTCAGGACGGTGACCGGGCGGCCGTTGCTGGTGCCCGTGGCCGCGGCGAAGAACGGCGGTAGTGATTGGGGGCCCTTGAGGCCCATGGCGCCTGCCACGGCCCGCAGGCCGCGCGACAGTGAGGGCTTGGCCAGGTCGGCGGCGGCGGTCTCGTTGGTGAGTTTGCCGGCGTCGATGTCGCGGCGCAGGACGTCCAGGTAGGCGAGTGTGCCTGGGGTGATGACCATGAGGTTGGCGGCTTCGCCGGTCGGGCGGTAGCTGCGGTGGAGGGTGACCGGCTCGGGGTGTCCGACGGTGTAGGCCGTTCCGGAATGTTGGGCGGAGAGGGTCAGCGCGACCGGACGGAGCGGTCGTCGGTGGACGAGTTGTCCGTTGCTGACGACGGCTACTTTTCCGCTGATCTGCTCCATCCAGTGCACGGCGGCGGCGCTGGGGCGTCCGTCGGGGTCGAGCAGTTGCTCGTCGTCCTGCTCGCCGCCGGAGACGTCGACGGGCCATGCGGTGTAGAGGTCCTGGACGTGGTCCAGCTGCTGGACGGCGCGTGCGGCCAGCAGGTTGCTGACTCCGGGGCTGGCACCCATGCCCACCACCGCGCAGACTCCGGCGGCCCGTGCTTCCTCGTCGAGGTCGAGCATCCGCAGGGTCGGTTCCCAGTCGTCGCAGATGTCCAGGTAGTGGGTACCGGTCGCGATCGCGGCACGCAGCACGGTCAGGCCGAAGCGGTAGTACGGGCCGACGGTGTTGAGCACGACATCCGCGTCAGCCAGCGCGGCCCGCAGGGCGGTGTCGTCGGTCACGTCCACCTGCAGGGCCCGCAGGGGCGCGCCACCGGCACCGGCGAGGCTGTCTACCAGCCTCTGGGCCGCTTCGAGGCGTTTGTCGGCCACCACGATCTCGGTCACCTCGGGCAGCCCGGCCGCCACCCGCACCGCCACAGCCCCCATCGCGCCCGGTCCGCCGAGTGCCAGGATCCTCATCAGCTCACCTCTCTCTAGTTCGATACGATCGAATATTATACGATCGGTTCAAGTTCGAGCAATTATTGACGGAGGAGGATCATGGCCGACCCACAGTCCGCGGACTCGGCTCGGCGCGGGCCGGAGATCGACGACTGCCCGCCGGTGGATGCCTGCGCCCGTGTGCTGGCCGACGCCTTTGTCCGCGAGCCGGCGGTCTCCTGGATTTGCGGCAATTCAGCCGACGCGAGGAGGAACTGGTTCGACGCCACCCTGCGCGCCGATGCCACCCTTCCCGGATCGCGCCGCTACACCCTGACCGGGGACGGCGGCCGCCCCCTCGCGGCCGCCGTCCTCACTCCGCCCGGGGCGGCACTTTCACTGGCTGCGCAGGCGCAGTGGGGGGCCCGTACGCTCGCGCGTTGTGGGTCCCGGGCCGTGCAACGGACCCTGCGCTATCTGCAGATCACCGAAGCCGGTGCGCCCGAGGGGGCCTGGACGCTGGAGTTCATCGGGGTCGATCCCGGCGCGGCGGGCCGCGGTGCGGGACGGCGGCTCCTCGACCGCCTGTTCGCCGACACGCCGGCCACGGCCGGGGTCTTCCTCGCCACCGCGGACCCCGGCAATGTGGCGCTCTGTCAGCACTTCGGGTTCGTCACCCTGAGGCGCCTGTCCGTCGGACCACTGAATGTCGCGACCATGTTGAGAAGGCGTACAAGCAGCCCGTAGCCGTGCACAGTTCACAGGGCTCTCGATGTTCAATGGCCGGAGCCGCGCAAAAGCACCGCCCCGGACGACCCGGCTGGATCCTCGCGAGCGGATCACCGGCGGCTTCCTTCAGGCGGACGTGAACGCACCACCCGAGCAGAAGCACATCGCGAAACGGATCTCCGCCGTCTTGTCGAAGAACACGGCACCTACGAGCTCTCGTATCAGATGGTCCGCTCCTGCGCCGGTTCCGGTTCCTCGCCGCGGTGGACGTCGAATGGGGCCGTGGGAAGCGCGCGGACGTACGCGAATTCGTCCTCTGGCTCCGTACGTGCCACAACCCGGCGCGGGACAGGCGTCCCCTGGACGCACCCGTACCGTGGTCGCTGAACGCGCGCATTGCAAGCGGTACTTGAAGTCCGGCTGTGCCCCGGCGGCCATCAATCACGCGGGGTCGGTGCCGGCGGCGTTGTCATCCGTACAGCCGCCGGGGCGCAGCAGGCCCCGCTCGTCGGACTTGGCCGGCCGCTGCGGTACGAGATGGGTGGCGCCGCCGACGGTGATCGGCACCGGCCGCGGGGTGGCGGCCTTCCACGGGGCGCGGCGGTGGCGGATGTTGCTGCGGGACATCTTCCGCTTGGGAACGGCCATGCCGGTTCCTGGTTCGAGGATGGGCTCGACACATGGAGTCCATTGCCACATGTGTGTCGATCGGGACCGTGTCGAGTGGCCGGCAGCGCGAGGCCGATGTCGGATTCTCGCCAGCGCCGGGGTGTCCGGTGCCCGATGCTTGAACCATGCACACCGACACCGAGCGCTGCGTGCGGGCCGTCCAGTCCAAGGACGCCCGCTTCGACGGCTGGTTCTTCACGGCGGTCCTGACCACCCGGATCTACTGCCGCCCCAGCTGCCCCGTCGTGCCGCCCAAGGTCGAGAACATGACCTTCTACCCCAGCGCCGCCGCCTGCCAGCAGGCCGGATTCCGGGCCTGCAAGCGGTGCCGGCCCGACACCAGCCCCGGCTCCCCGGCATGGAACGCCCGCGCGGACTCCGTCGCCCGTGCGATGCGACTCATCCGGGACGGCGTCGTCGACCGTGAGGGCGTCCCCGGTCTCGCGGCCCGTCTCGGCTACTCCGCCCGGCAGATCGAGCGCCAGCTTCTCGCCGAGCTGGGCGCCGGTCCGCTCGCCCTGGCCCGCGCGCAGCGCGCCCAGACCGCGCGGCTGCTCATCGAGACGACCGGGATGCCCATGGCCGAGGTCGCGTTCGCCGCCGGATTCTCCTCGATCCGTTCCTTCAACGACACCGTCCGCGAGGTCTTCGCGCTCGCCCCGGGCGAGCTGCGCAGCCGCGCCGCCCGGTCCGCGACACCGTCGCCGGCTCCGGGCGTGATAGCGCTGCGGCTGCCGTACCGGGCCCCGCTCAACCCGACCAACCTCTTCGGTCACCTCGCCGCGACCGCCGTCCCCGGCGTCGAGGAGTGGCGCGACGGCGCCTACCGTCGCACGCTCACGCTCCGGTACGGGCACGGGATCGTCGCCCTCGCCCCGCACCCCGACCACATCGCCTGCCGGCTCTTCCTCACCGATCCGCGCGATCTCACCCTCGCGATCAGCCGCTGCCGCTGGCTGCTCGACCTGGACGCCGACCCGGTGGCCGTCGACGACCAGCTGCGCGCCGACCCGCTGCTCGCCCCCCTCGTCGACAAGGCGCCGGGCCGACGGGTGCCGCGCACCGTCGACGGCGCCGAATTCGCCGTACGGGCCGTGCTCGGCCAGCAGGTCTCGACCGCGGCCGCCCGCACCCACGCGGCCCGGCTGGTCACCGCGCACGGCGTCCCCGTCGACGATCCGGAGGGCGACCTCACCCATCTCTTCCCGACCCCCGAGGCCCTCGCCGGGCTCGACCCCGATCGACTCGCCCTGCCGCGCAGCCGCCGCACCACCCTCACCACCCTCGTCGGCGCACTGGCCGACGGCACGCTGAGGCTCGGCACCGACACCGACTGGGAGAAGGCGCGGTCCGAACTGGCCGCTCTCCCCGGCTTCGGCCCCTGGACCGTGGAGGTGATCGCGATGCGGGCGCTCGGCGACCCGGACGCGTTCCTCCCCACCGATCTCGGCATCCGGCGCGCGGCCGGGGAGCTCGGCCTCCCGTCGACGCCCGCGGCTCTCACCGCCCGCGCCGCGGCCTGGCGGCCGTGGCGGGCCTATGCGGTCCAGTATCTTTGGACCGTGGACGATCACCCCATCAACCACCTCCCCGCATAAGCAAGTTGGGAATTCAACCCATGACCGCCACGTACACATCCGCGGCGACCCGGCAGCACACGGTCGTCGACAGCCCGTACGGTCCGCTCACCCTCGTCGCCACCGACGGAGTCCTCGCGGGCCTCTACATGACCGATCAGCGACACCGCCCGCCCGAGGAGACCTTCGGCGAGCCCGACCCGCGCCCCTTCGCGGAGACGATCCGTCAACTCGATGCCTACTACGCCGGTGAACTGCGTGAGTTCGACCTGCCGCTGCATCTGGACGGCACCCCGTTCCAGCGCAGCGTCTGGGAGCAGCTCCAGTTGATCCCGTACGGCGAGACCCGCTCGTACGGCGAACTGGCCGAGTTCCTCGGCAAACCGGGCGCCTCGCGCGCGGTGGGCCTCGCCAACGGCAAGAACCCGGTGAGCATCATCGTGCCGTGCCACCGCGTCATCGGTGCGTCGGGCCGCCTCACCGGTTACGGCGGCGGGCTCGACCGCAAGCAGCGGCTGCTGGCCTTCGAGAACGGTACGCAGGACGACACCCCGGCGCTCTTCTGACGCGGCTCGTGCGAAGAAACGCGAAGAAACACGAAAATCGCGAAGAACCGCGAAGAAACACGAAGGCGGGCCCGGGAGATCCGGGCCCGCCTTCGAGGTCGTGCACAGCAGTGGGCGCTGCCGTGCACAGCGGCACGTGCAGCTGTGCACGGCAGCAGGCGCAGCCGTGCAGGACAACAGGTGCACCAGGGCAACGGCGCCGTACGAAGTGGCGGAGACGTCAGCCGGTGAAGATCTCCACAACCGTCCAGATCGCCAGCCCCAGCATGCAGAACCCGCCGATCCGCTGGACCGTCTTGAGCGGAACCCGCTTCGCGATGAACTGCCCCGCCAGCAGGGCCAGAGCCGAGACGGACATCAGGGCGGCCGCGGACCCGATCGCGGTGGACCAGGTGCCGTTGCTCGCGGCCAGGTTGGCCGTCGTGATCTGGGTGAGGTCGCCCCACTCGCTGATGAAGACCGCCATGAACGCGGTCGAGTAGACCGGCCAGAAGCCGGTCACCGTCTTGGTGCCGCCCTCCTCCTCGTCATCGCCGCCGCCGTTGCGCAGCAGCATGAACGCCCCGAACGCGAAGAGGGAGGCCGAGACGAGCTTGACGCTCCAGTCGGGCAGCAGGCTGATCAGGCTGCCCGCGCCGACGGCGATGGCGACGTGCACGATGAAGGCGGACGACGTGCCGAACCAGACATACAGCGGTCGCATGCGGGTGCCCATGGCAAGCGACGCGAACATCGTCTTGTCCGGGAGCTCCGCGAGGAAGATCAGCCCGAAGGCGGTGACGATCGCCAGGGGGTCGAGGTGCATTCCGGGTGGCTTTCTGTGAGAGCCGGGCCCCGGGCCTTCGCGAAGCACCACTCGGGCTTTCGGAGGACCACTCGGCCCGGCATGACGTCAGCGCCCACGGGGCGCGGGCGTGTCATACCTGACCGAAGGTCTCGCCCGCCCGTAAAGATCCACGGGCCCGGCCACCGGGAACCCGGAGGCTCCAGCGTGTCGACGACCGGTTTGCGGGGCTACTCCCCTTCGCAGCCACCGACTCTACCCCACAGGGCGACGGGGGAGTGCAGGTGTTCGAACCGGTGGCGGGTATCGGTACAGTCCCACGGTGATCATTCGCGTCAGCACCGGAGGGCGCTCCGCATGAGCCGCCGCCCCCGCAAGGCCGCCCCGGCCCCGGGCACGCCCCGGCCCACCGTCAGCGTCTGCCGCGGCTGCTGCTGCGGGACACCGAAGATCCCGGACGTCGACCACGCCGGGCAGCTCGCCGAACTGCGCCGCTCGCTCGGCGAGGCCGCCACGGTCCGCGCCGTGGAGTGCCTGGACGCCTGTGAGCAGGCCAACGTCATCGTCGTACAGCCCTCCGCCGAGGGGCGCAGGGCCGGCGGCCGCCCGGTCTGGCTCGGACTGGTCAACGACCAGGACGCCGTGAAGGACATCAACGCCTGGGTCGAGGCGGGCGGCCCGGGGCTGGTGGACCCGCCCGAGATCCTCGACCTCTACACGTTCCGCCCCTCGCGCCGCGTACAGCGGGAACTGGACCACTGAGGGCTGTCGAAGAGCCGGGCCGGGCTCGCTGTGCCGCCACGGGTTTGACCGTCGGGAGGAAGGCCCGCGGGGCGACCTCCCCGGAGGTCCGCCCCACGGGTCAGCCGGGCCCCTTCGCGGAGCCCGGCCTCCCGAGGGGCCGGACACGTCGTCGGGCGGGAACCGGCAGACGTCGGACGCCACCGCGCGGCCGTACGCCTGCTCCAGCGCGCGTAAGCGTCACCAAAGGCCCGACCCGGGACGGGGACGGCGGCCCGAGCCCCTACCCGTGCGACGTGTCCGGGGCCTCGGCCAGCCGCTTCAGCAGTGCGGGAAGCGCCGTGCCGATGGGCTCGCGGATGGTCTCCTCGGCGAGTTCGTCGTACGGCGTGGGCTCCGCGTTCACCACGATCAGCCGGGCCCCGTTGTCCACCGCGATCCCGGCCAGCGACGCGGCGGGCTGCACCTGGAGCGTGGTACCGACCGCGATGAACACCTGGCAGGCCTTGGCGATCGACATCGCCTCGCCCAGCACCACCGGATCGAGCCGCTCACCGAACATGACCGTCGCCGACTTCAGGATTCCGCCGCAGACCCTGCACGGCGGGTCGGCCTCGCCCGCTTCGACCCGCGCCAGCGCCTCGGTCATCGGGGAGCGGGCGTGGCAGCGGGTGCAGACCGTCTCGCGTGCGGTCCCGTGCAGTTCGAGAACCTTGCGGGCGGGGAGCCCCGCGAGCTGGTGCAGACCGTCGACGTTCTGCGTGATCACCCGCACCGGGGCGCCGGACCGCTCCAGCTCCGCCACCGCGCGGTGGGCCGCGTTCGGCTGCGCGCCCCAGGTCGCGCTCGTGCGGCGCATCTGCCAGGAGCGGCGGCGGATGTCCGGGTCGGCCATGTAGAAGTCGTACGTGACGAGCTTCTCCGCCTCCGGATCCTTGCGCCAAAGCCCGTTGGGTCCGCGGTAGTCGGGGATGCCGGAGTCCGTGGAGATGCCGGCGCCGCTGAGGATCGCGACGAGAGTCATGGCACGAGCGTACGCAGCACCGGCCGATGCCCGCGAGGCCATTTCACCGGGTGCCGGGGTCCGGACGCGGGGCCGGGACCACCACGGGTCCCGGCGCGGAACCCGGGCCGGAAACGAGGGTGCTCGCGGGCGAGGGCAGCCCGCGGGACACCGTCGGAGTCGCCGTGTGCGACCGCGTCGCGGGCGGCACCCCACCGAAGCGCGGGCCGCCGCGCGCGAGGAGCCGCCGCGCGAGGCGGACGTCAGGCCGCGGGACCGACCGGGCTGAACGGTGACGGGGTCCGGCCCGTCCAGGTGTTCAGCACGGCGCGGGCGGTCTGCTTCGTGACACCGCCGTCCTGGACCGTGCCGCTCCGCGCGACATAGAACCGGCCGTCGTCGAGCGAGATCAGCCCGAACTGGCCGTACTGCCCCGGAGCCGGCCACCCGTACGTATCCGTCGCCGTGTCGTGCGCGCCCTGGCGCAGCAGGGGGAGCAGCAGACCGCGCTCCGGCTTCTGCTGCCCTCGGACGGGGCCGCGTACCGGCTTCCTCGCACCGTCCAGCGCGAAGACCGAGTAGTTGGGGAAGCCCGGCTTGGTGCCCTTGTAGACGGCCATCAGCCAGTTGCCGCTGTACCCGTCGTACTCCAGATTCTGCACGCCGTACGTGGTGTTCCCGGTGTACGCGAAGAACTTGCCGTCGACATGGGCGGGGCCGCTGGTGTGCGGGGCCGATTCGGTCAGCGGGCGCTCGTACTTCTTCCACCGCGCGACGTCGTACTGGAGCAGCACCTGGTGGTCGTTGTCCGTGCGGCCCGGGTTGGCGTACACGCCGTACACGACCGTCAGCTCCCGCTTGCCGCGCCGGTCGCCGAACACCGGACCGAACGCGACGCCGTCGATGCCGCTGCAGCCGTACCGGTGGTCGGGCGTATCGGCCGTGTCGCCGTCGAAGACGCCGTCGCCGTTCATGTCGGCGGTGAAGTCCTTCACGACCTCCTTGAGATAGACGGTCGAGACGACACCCGTGGACTGGGCGTCCATGTCCATCCGGGTGATGCGGTCGACGTCGAGGATCGCGATGTAGAAGGACTTCGCCTCCTTGTACTCGAGCGAGCCGTAGACCCTGCCGTCCTTCTCGTTGAAGTCCAGATCACCGAGGTGGCCGGTGAACCCGGTGACCGAGCCGACCGGATTGCCCTTGAGGTCGGTCTTGACCAGCAGGTTGGTCATCGAGAAGTACATGAAGCCCTTACGGCGGTCGATGGCCGTGCCCTGGACATGCCCCGACTGCCAGGCGCCGCCGTCGACCGACAGCGGCATCCTGCGCTGTGCGGCCGGGACCGGGTCCGACGCCGGCTCCGCGGCCGCGGTCGACGTCGTGGCGACGACCGCCGTACAGGCGAACGACGCGACGACGGTGGCCAGCAGTCCGCCGAGGCGGTTGGTGTGCGTACGCATGATCCCTCCGCTGTCGTGGAGTCCGGATGATGCCGGTCGAGCGTGCACTGCGGACCAATGGCACATGAACTCGGATGTCCGGCAGCCGCCACCGGATTATCAGCTGACGTTCCGTCATGACAACAGGGCGCAAGGGGACGCAAGGGGATGCAGGGGGGATACGGTTCATACGCGGCGCGTGATGGGCGTGCGACGCGATCGGTCCGTGGGTCAGCCGTTCGCCGGGTGGCCGTCCTCCAGTTCCACCGCGCCGTCGGCGGTGTCGAGCACCTCCAGCGCCGCCCTCACGCGCAGCGCGAGAGCGCCGCGCAGATAGCGGTCGAGGTCGTCGCGCTCGACCAGTTCCCAGGACAGGAGTTCCTCCTCCTGCAGCCGGATCGCCTTCAGCTCCGCCTCGTCCAGCACTCCGCCGTCGTACAGGTAGGCGGCGATCGGTGGACGCATCGGGCCGCGCGCCCAGTCGATCGCGAGCAGCCGTCCCGGCTCCCGGTCGAGACCGATCTCCTCGGCCGTCTCCCGCCGCGCGGCCTGACGCGGGCTCTCGCCCTCGTCGGACTCGACGGTTCCGCCGGGCAGTGCCCAGCCCTCCCGGTAGTTCGGCTCGACGAGGAGTACCCGCCCCCGGTCGTCCCGGAACACGGTGGCCGCGGCGGCCAGCACCCGGGGGAGGCCCGCGATGTAGGTGGCGTAATCAGTGGTGGTCACGCGGGCAGCGTAGTGGGGGCGCAGCCGGAGCGACGACGGCTCTGGGCAGCGGGTATCCGCTGCGGATAAGGTCGGGGGCGGCGCGACTGCCTGTTCGAAAGCAAGGGATGCAAGGTGGCGGACGGAGCAGTGATGGAGACCGCACGCGTGCTCGTCGCGGCGGACAAGTTCAAGGGCTCGCTCACGGCCGTACAGGTCGCGGAGCGGGTGACGGCCGGGCTGCGGCGCGTCGTGCCCGGGGTAAAGGTCGAGGCCCTGCCCGTGGCCGACGGCGGCGACGGCACGGTGGCGGCCGCGGTGGCCGCCGGGTTCGAGCGCCACGAGGCGCGGGTGACCGGGCCCCTCGGGGATCCGGTGACCGCGGCGTACGCGCTGCGCGACACGACCGCGGTGGTGGAGATGGCCGAGGCATCGGGCCTCCAGCACCTCCCCGCAGGGGTGTTCGCCCCGCTCACGGCCACGACGTACGGCTCCGGCGAACTGCTGGCCGCGGCGCTCGACGCGGGCGCGCGGACGATCGTGTTCGGCGTCGGCGGCAGTGCGACCACGGACGGCGGTGCGGGCATGCTGGCCGCGCTGGGTGCCCGTTTCCTGGACGCGGACGGCAAGCCGGTGGGCCCGGGGGGCGGCGGCCTCGCCGACCTGGCGGAGGCGGACCTGTCCGGCCTCGACCCGCGCCTGGCCGACGTCGACCTGATCCTCGCGAGCGACGTGGACAACCCGCTGACGGGCCCCACGGGCGCCCCCGAGGTCTACGGTCGGCAGAAGGGCGCGACCGAGGAGGACATCGCGACGCTCGACGCCGCGCTCGCCCACTACGCCTCCGTCCTGGGCCCGGACCGGGCCCGGCTGCCCGGAGCGGGCGCGGCGGGAGGCATCGGCTACGGGGCGCTGGTCGCCCTCGACGCCCGGTTCCGCCCCGGCATCGAGGTCATGCTCGACGTCCTCGGCTTTGCTCCCGCGCTGGCACGCGCCACGCTGGTGATCACCGGAGAGGGGTCGCTCGACGAGCAGACCCTCCACGGCAAGGCCCCGGCAGGTGTGGCCGCGGCCGCCCGCGCCGCAGGCATCGAGGTCGTGGCGGTCTGCGGCCGCCTCGCCCTGCCGCCGGAGGCCCTGACCGGCGCGGGCATCAGCCGCGCGTACGCCCTCACGGACCTGGAACCGGATCCCGCGGTCTCCATGGCCCAGGCGGGCCCACTGCTGGAACGGGCATCCGAGGCGATCGCCCGCGACTTCCTGCTGTAATCCGCCCCGGTGGCGACCCGGATCGCCGGACGGGAAGAAGGACCTTTCCTGTCCGGCGACCGGGGGCCGGAGGCCCGATTTCTGTCGGACGGAGCCGAAATGCGAGCCCGCCCGATCCGGTGAATTTGAATTCCAGCCGGGACGGCCCTTGATAGCGGGCCCGGACGGTGCTTGAAAGCAGGTCCGCGCGGTGCGCGAGAATCGGCTCGGACGGTGCTCGAAAGCCGGCTCGCGCGGTGGGTGAAAATCGGCTCGGACAGTGCTCGAAAGCCCGGCCCGCGCGGTGCGTGAGAACGGGCTCGGACGGTGCTCGAAAGCCGGCCCGTGCGGTATGTGAGAGCGAGCCCGGACTGCGCTGGAGAACCAGCCCGGACGGGTTGGGGAAACGAGCCCGTCCGGCGGATGCGAGTACCGGGCCCCCGGGCTCTGCATACCGAGCTCGCCCGCGTTTCGAATATCGAGCCCGCCCGGCATTTCGAATATCGAGCCCGTCCGGCGTTTGAGGACAAAAGCGGGGGTCCGGGGGCTTGCCCCCGTTCCGCGAAAGGGCCGGCAGGGGGAAACCCCGCGCAGCGGAACCCACCACGCCCTCACCACCATGCCCCCGCACCACCCCCGCCCCCCTCCGCGTCACCCCACCGACGGCGCGGCCCCCTGATCACCGCTCGTATCCGCGTCAGGACGATCCCCGTCGGCGAGCAGCTCCGCCAGGCACCGCAGCTCCGACGGCAGGTCGCGACGCCACGCCATCGTCACGAACGGGGCGAGGATGATCATGCCGCCGTCCAGGTGGGGCTTGACCGATACGTTGACCATCGTCCCCCGTCGGCTGGGACTCAGCCGGAATTCGAGTTCCGGCGAGTGGCGGCCCAACGGGGTCCACATGCATCCGCCGCGGAACGCCAGGTACTCCACCGGTGTGCTCGCGGTGCACGTGAGGCGGTGTGCCCGCCGTCTGCCCGGGAACTTGCAGGTGTATTCGGCGCCGAGTTCCGCGGTGATCGGGCCTTCGATCACATGATCGATGCTCGATGACCACATGGCCAGGTTCCGCGGATCCCGTAGGAACGAGAATATCTCGTCGGCGGGGCGAGACACATGGACATTCGCTGACACATGGGGCATGGCTCCACCTCTTACGGCGCCCGGTCGCCCGATTTCTCGACGTCCGGTAGCCCTCGTCGCGGTGCCGTCGCCCCTCAGCCTGCTGCGAATCGCGGGTTGGCGCGCGCCTCGCACGGCCGATGGAGTGAATCAGGTGTCCTGGCGTGCCACCTTCTCGGAGAGTTGCGTACACAACCGCTTGATCTCCTGATAAGTGCGCTCCCGTTCGGTGACGACCGCCGCGAGGACCAGAGCGGTGAGCGAGACCGCTCCGTTGAACGCCTGGAGCGTGATCATGTTGGTGAGGAGACCGTGGTGGGCGAAGGGGCCGGTCATCCGACCGGCGGCGAGGATCGCGAACACGGACACGCCCAGCGCGCAGCACGCGGCACCGGCCCGCTCGAAACGGAAGGCGGCCCAGATCAGGAAGGGGAACACGAGGAAGAGGAACGAGGCGTGGGAGGTATCGGTCGCCAGGAGGGTGACGGCCACGGTGCACACCACCAGCACGGCCGCCTCGACCCATCTGGACAGGCCGACGCCGTGCGGCCGCCGGGCCCGCCGGAGGGCGAGCAGGAACGGCGTGACGACCATGACGCCCATGGCGTCGCCCGTCCACCAGACCGACCAGGTCGGCCAGAAGCCCCCGGGCGGAAGCGCTCCCGACAGGGCCAGGGCGCCGCTGCCCACGGTCGCGCTGATCAGCATGCCGCCCAGCGCACCGAGGAAGACCAAGGCCAGCGCATCCCGTAGGAGGCCGAGGTCGTCGCGGAAGCCGGCCCGGCGGAGCATCAGGCAGGAGCAGACCGGGGCCAGGGTGTTTCCCACCGCGATGATCAGTACGGGCAGGGCGGAGGGCCCGATGAACACGTTGGCGGCGAGGGCGCCGAGTGCGATCCCGGGCCAGATGCGCAGACCGAACACGAGAAGCGCGGCGACCGCGATCCCGGTCGGCGGCCACAGCGGCGTGACCTGGCCGCGTACCAGCTGCTGGAGCAGCCCCAGGCGGGCCGTCGCGTAGTAGCAGACGGCCACCGCCAGGAGCGTGAGGGCCGTGGCCGTGTGCCGCCTGAGCTGTGCGCTGTCCACCACAGCAGCATCAGACACCACCCGCACGTACCCCGGCCGCTCTGGCACGCCGAAGCCACGCCGACACCATGACCGGAAGACCGGAAGACCGGAAGACCAGCAGACCAGGAGACGGACGAACGGCCGATGCAACGCCCGGAGACCGGAAGGCGGACGAGCGAGCGAACGACGGAGCGAGGCGCGTCCCGCTAGCCGGCACCCGGTGCACCGTCGTAGCGGACGACGAGGACAGCGGCGTCGTCCTTGTGACCGGTCAGGTCCGCGACCTCGATCACCCGTGCGGCCAGCTCGCCGGGGTCTGCCGCGTCCGCCGCTCCGACCAGCGCGGACACCGCGGCCAGTCCCTCGTCCATGGGGTAGGCCGGCCCTTCCACGACCCCGTCGGTCACCAGGACCAGATATCCGGGTCGAGCCAGTCGCCGACGGGTCACGGGGTACCGCTGGCTGGGCAGTATCCCCAGGGGCACCCCACCGGCGTCGAGGGAGATGCCCGAGTCGCCGCCGTCGGTGCCCCAGACGATCGGGACGTGTCCGGCCCGGGCGACGGAGATCTCGCCGCTCTCCGGGACGACACTCAGCAGGGAGCAGGTCGTGAACAGGTCGCAGCCCAGCGAGATCAGCAGATCGTTGACGCAGGCCAGTACCTCTCCGGGGTCGACCGTGACGCTGGCGAGGGCCCGGAGACTGGCACGGGCCTCACCCATGAAGGCGGTGGCCTCCACCCCGTGCCCCTGCACGTCGCCGATGGCGATACCGGCGATCCCGTCCCGCATCGGGAACGCGTCGTAGAAGTCGCCGCCGACGGCCAGGCCGTCCTGCGAGGGGGAGTACCGGCCCGCGATCCGGATCCCCGGGAAATCGGGCAGTTCGGCCGGGAGCATGTGGCGCTGCAGCGCCACGCCCAGCTCCGCCGGGGCCTGCTGGAGCCTGATGTTCTCCAACGCCTGATCGATCAGATGCCCGAGGGTGACCAAGAGCTCCTGGGTGTTCTCCGGTGCGCTGTGGTGTCGGTGCATGACGCCCCCACGCCTACGGGTGCGGCCCCGTCGAAATACGGGTGCGTCCCTGTTGAAACCTTAGCCCTCCTGCCGAAGGGCGCAGGACGGCCCGGGTGCGCACGGCCGACGCAGGTTGCCTGTCCGCCCCCGCCGTCGCAGGCTGGAGAGGTGGCTGTCCCCGCTCCCGGCCCGGCCGAGCAGACCGTCTGGGCCGTCCGGACACCCGGTCCGATCGGGACCGGGCCTCTGGCACGGGTGGGGCGCGCCGTGCCCGCACCCGGCCCCGGGGAGCTGCTGCTGAACGTGGAAGCGTGCGGCGTCTGCCGCACGGACCTCCATCTCACTGAGGGCGACCTTCCTCCGCACCGCCCATCCACGGTCCCCGGCCATGAGATCGTCGGCCGGGTGGCGGCTCTCGGCGACGGGGCCGGCCTCTTCCGTATCGGCGACCGGGTGGGTGGAGCCTGGCTGCGCGGTACGTGCGGGAGCTGCCGTTACTGCCGGGACGGCCGGGAGAACCTCTGTCCCCGGTCCGTCTACACGGGCTGGGACGCGGACGGCGGCTTCGCCGGCGCGGCACTGGTTCCCGAGGCGTTCGCCTACCGGCTCCCGGACGACCGGGATGCCGCCCGGCTCGCACCTCTCCTCTGCGCGGGGATCATCGGATACCGGTCCCTCAGGCGCAGCGCTCTGCCGGAAGGCGGACGGCTGGGGATCTACGGCTTCGGCGCGTCGGCCCACCTGGCCGCTCAGGTGGCCCTCGCCGAGGGCGCCACCGTTCATGTGCTGACCCGCTCGGCGCAGGCGCGTGCGCTCGCTCTGGAGCTGGGCGCCGCATCGGCCGGCGGCGCCTACGACCGCCCGCCGGAACCCCTGGACTCGGCGATCCTGTTCGCACCCGTCGGTGATCTGGTGCCGGTGGCGCTGGAGGCACTGGACCGTTCCGGCACGCTGGCCGTCGCCGGAATCCATCTCTCCGACATCCCCGTGCTCAACTACCAGCGCCATCTCTTCCAGGAGCGCAATCTGCGCAGCGTCACCTCCAACACCCGGGAGGACGGCCGCGCATTCCTCGCGCTGGCGGAACGCGTGGGCATCCGGGTCACGGTGAGCCCCTACCCGCTGAGCAGGGCCGACCAGGCACTGGCCGATCTGGCGGCGGACCGGGTGAACGGGGCCGCCGTGCTGGTGCCCGGCTGACAGGCGCCGGTCCGGACCGATCGGTTCCGCGCCGACGGCCCTTGCGGATATGCGCGTGCGCGCTGCCGGCCCCTGCGGATACGTGAGAGGGCCCCGGGTGCTGGGGAGCACCCGGGGCCCTCTCACGTATGTTCCTTCGTCGTGGCCCTACGGCAGCTGGGCCGCCCGTGCGTCGCGCCGGTTGCCGCGGAAGGTGTTCACCCGCCGTGCCGTCGCGAAGAGCGGGATGACCGCTCCCAGGACCACCTGCAGCGCACAGCCGGTCTGGAGCAGCAGCTGACCGCCGGGGGCGTCGAACGCCCACGCGGCGAGGAGCCCCATCGCGGCCACGATCCAGCTGAGCATCGCCACCGCGAGGACCCCCCGCGGCTTCGGGTACTCGACCCGGCTGACCATCAGCCACGCCACTCCGACGATGGCGAGCAGCGTCGGAGGGAAGGGCAGCTCCAGGAGCACGATCGAGACGACCGTGAGCGCTCCGAAGGGGCTCGGCATGCCCTGGAACATGCCGTCCTTCATGGTCACGCAGGAGAATCTGGCAAGCCTGAGCACCACCGCCAGCAGCACCACGATCGCCGCCAGCGCCGACACCCGCTGGTGTGCGTCGTCCGCGACCATGCCGTACACGAGGACGAAGTACGCCGGGGCGAGCCCGAAGCTGATCAGGTCCGAGAGGTTGTCCAGCTCGGCACCCATCGGCGAGGAGCGCAGCTTGCGCGCCACCAGCCCGTCGAAGAGGTCGAACACCGCGGCCAGGAGCATGAGGATCACGGCGGTGGCCGCGGAGTGCCGGGCCATGCCGCTCTCGTCGCTGCCCGTGAGGTGCGGGATGAGGATTCCGGTGGTGGTGAAGTACACCGCCATGAATCCGCACGTGGCATTGCCGAGAGTGAGGGTGTCCGCTATCGACAGCCGCAGAGAGAGCGGCATGTCCTCGCCGGCGTCCTCCTCGGACTCCGCCTCCGGTACCCAGCCGGCCTGAGTGTCAGGATCAATCACGGTCAATTCGAGTCACCCCCGCGGTGGTGGCCTGGCCGACCTCGACCGCGACATCGATACCTTCCGGAAGGTAGATGTCGACCCGGGAGCCGAAGCGGATCAGACCGATGCGCTCGCCCTGCTCCACCTTCGCGCCCTGCGGGGTGTACGGGACGATACGACGTGCGACGGCACCCGCGATCTGCACCATCTCGATGTCGCCGAGCTCGGTGTCGAAGTGCCAGACGACGCGCTCGTTGTTCTCGCTCTCCTTGTTGAACGCCGGAACGAACCCACCGGGGATGTGCTCGACCGAGGTCACCGTGCCGGCCAGGGGCGCGCGGTTGACGTGGACATTCAACGGGCTCATGAAGATCGCGACGCGGGTGCGCCCGTCCTTCCACGGCATGATGCTCTGCACCACGCCGTCGGCCGGCGAGATGACCCGGCCCTGGGTGATCTCGCGCTCGGGGTCGCGGAAGAACCACAGCATGCCCGCCGCGAGCGCGGTGGTGGGCACGGCCACCGCCGCCCAGCGTCCGGACTTGCGGGCCCGGGTGAGGCTGAGCGCCGCGGTGGCGACGGTCGGCAGGAGCCACGGCGAAGCTCCGCGCGCAAGGCGGACTCCGCCGCGTGGTGCAGAGGTTTGGCTGTCGGGCATGGATGACCTTCGTAGCGGATGATGCCGCGCTGGCAACGGGGGACGGCGGCTTTTCCGGCGATGTTATCGGTTGCGAGCCGCAACTGGGCAAGCCAGCAGCCGAGTCGGACGGCTTGAAGGCACCGGCAGAGGATGACAGGGTGTGATCTTCTTCGCGGCCAAATCGCCTCGAAAGGGACAATCAACCCTGGAACCGGTACTCCTCGAGGAGTCGGCGCCCAATGATCATTTTCTGGATCTCAGCGGTACCTTCGCCGATCAACAGCATCGGGGCCTCCCGGTAGAGGCGCTCGATCTCGTACTCCTTGGAGAAGCCGTAGCCGCCGTGGATCCGGAAGGCGTCCTCGACGACTTCCTTGCAGTACTCGGAGGCGAGGTACTTCGCCATCCCTGCCTCCAGGTCATTTCGCTCCCCGGAGTCCTTTTTGCGTGCCGCATTTACCATCATCGCATGGGCGGCCTCGACCTTGGTGGCCATTTCGGCCAGCTTGAACTGGATCGCCTGGTGCTGGGCGATCGGCTTTCCGAAGGTGTGGCGCTGCTGGGCGTAGGAAACGCCCAGTTCGAATGCACGCTGAGCGACACCGCAGCCACGCGCGGCTACATTTACGCGGCCGACCTCGACGCCGTCCATCATTTGGTAAAAACCACGGCCGGTGGTGCCGCCCAGTACTCGATTGGCCGGAATGCGCAGTCCGTCCATGATGAGTTCGGTCGTGTCGACACCCTTGTAACCCATTTTGTCGATTTTGCCGGGGATGGTGAGGCCGGGCCGGACCTCGCCGAAACCGGGCTCCTTCTCGACCAGGAACGTCGTCATCGACTTGTGCGGGGCGGTCCCCTCGGGGTGGCCTTCGTCACTCCGGCACAGGACGGCGACGAGTGAGGCCGTACCGCCGTTCGTCAGCCACATCTTCTGGCCGTTCAGGACGTACTCGTCGCCGTCCCTGACGCCCTTGGAGGTGATCGCCGAGACGTCCGAGCCCAGCGCCGGCTCGGACATCGAGAAGGCGCCCCGGACCTCGCCCAGCGCCATCCGCGGCAGGAACGTGTCCTTCTGTTCCTGGGTGCCGTGCTGCTTGAGCATGTACGCCACGATGAAGTGCGTATTGATGATCCCCGACACGCTCATCCAGCCGCGGGCGATTTCCTCCACGCACAGCGCGTAGGTGAGAAGCGACTCGCCCAGGCCCCCGTACTCCTCGGGAATCATCAGCCCGAACAGGCCGAGCTCCTTGAGCCCCTCGACGATCTCGGTCGGGTACTCGTCACGGTGCTCCAGCCGGGTCGCGACCGGAAGGATCTCCTTGTCGACGAAATCCCGGACCGTGGAGAGGATTTCCTGCTGGACGTCATTGAGGCCGGCCGTCTGGGCGAGTCGCGTCATGGCTACTTCTCCACGTTCTTCTGCGAAGGCTGGTTCAGCTCGGGGCGGCCGGGCTGCTCGCCGCCGCGCTCCTTGATGTACGTCTCGGTGGGGACCATCACCTTGCGGCGGAACACGCAGACCAGCGTGCCGTCCTGCTTGTATCCCCTGGTCTCCACATAGACGATTCCGCGGTCGCTCTTGGATTTTGACGGAGTCTTGTCGAGAACCGTCGTCTCGCCGTAGACCGTGTCGCCGTGGAAGGTCGGCGCGACATGCTTCAGCGACTCGACCTCAAGATTGGCGATGGCCTTTCCGGAGACGTCCGGAACCGACATGCCGAGAAGCAGCGAGTAGATGTAGTTGCCGACGACAACGTTCTTCCCGAAGTCGGTCGTCCGCTCCGCGTAGTTGCTGTCCATGTGCAAGGGATGGTGATTCATGGTCAGCAGACAGAAAAGGTGGTCGTCGTATTCCGTGACCGTTTTCCCGGGCCAGTGCTTGTAGATTGCACCGACCTCGAACTCCTCATAGGTGCGTCCGAACTGCATGATCAGGCCTCCGGCGCTTCGAACGCGGACGTGCGCTGCATACCGGCCGCGCGGCCCTTGCCTGCGACGACGAGCGCCATCTTGCGGCTCGCCTCGTCGATCATCTCGTCGCCCAGCATCGCCGAACCCTTCTTGCCGCCCTCCTCGGACGTGCACCACTCGTACGCGTCGAGGATCAGCTCGGCGTGGTCGTAGTCCTCCTGCGAGGGCGAGAACACCTCGTTGGCCGCGTCGACCTGACCGGGGTGCAGCACCCACTTGCCGTCGAAGCCCAGCGCCGCCGCACGGCCCGCGACCTCGCGGTAGGCGTCCACGTCGCGGATCTGCAGGAACGGGCCGTCGATGGCCTGGAGATCGTGCGTACGGGCCGCCATCAGAATGCGCATCAGGATGTAGTGGTACGCGTCCGCGCCGTACCCGGGCGGCTGCTGACCGACGACCAGGGTCTTCATGTTGATCGATGCCATGAAGTCGGCCGGGCCGAAGATCAGGGTCTCCAGGCGGGGCGAGACGGCGGCGATGGCGTCGATGTTCACCAGGCCCTTGGCGTTCTCGATCTGCGCCTCGATGCCGATCCTTCCGACCTCGAAGCCCATCGTCTTCTCGATCTGGGTCAGCAGCAGGTCGAGGGCCACGACCTGCTGGGCGTCCTGGACCTTCGGCAGCATGATGCAGTCGAGGTTCTGGCCGGCGCCCTCGACGACCGTGATGACGTCGCGGTACGTCCAGTGCGTCGTCCAGTCGTTGACCCGCACGACCCGGGTCTTGCCCGTCCAGTCGCCGTTGTTCAGCGCGTCGACGATGGTGTGCCGGGCGCCCTCCTTGGCGAGCGGCGCGCAGGCGTCCTCCAGGTCGAGGAAGACCTGGTCGGCCGGGAGGCCCTGGGCCTTCTCCAGGAACCGCGGATTCGAGCCGGGCACGGCCAGGCAGGAACGGCGCGGACGCAGGCGGTTCGGGGGCTGGGTCATGCGAGGACCTCCTGAGGGTCGAGCTTGTTCGCTTTCCGGATCTCGTCGACGATACGGCCGATGATCTCCGTGATACCGAAATCCTTCGGGGTGAATACGGCGGCGACACCGGCCCCGATCAGGGCCGCGGCATCGGCGGGCGGAATGATCCCGCCAGCGATCACCGGGATGTCGGCGGCGCCCGCCTCGCGCAGCCGGGTGAGTACGTCGGGGACGAGCTCGGCGTGCGAACCGGACAGGATCGACAGACCGACGCAGTGCACGTCCTCGGCGAGGGCGGCTGAGACGATCTGTTCGGGGGTCAGCCTGATCCCCTGGTAGACGACCTCGAAACCGGCGTCACGGGCCCGTACGGCGATCTGCTCGGCACCGTTGGAGTGCCCGTCCAGGCCCGGCTTGCCGACCAGCAGCCGCAGCCGCCCGGCGCCCAGGTCGGCCGCGGTGCGGGCGACCTTCTCGCGGACGAGGGCGAGCGGTGTGCCGGCCTCCGCGGTCACCGCGACCGGGGCGGACGAGACGCCCGTCGGAGCCCGGAACTCGCCGAAGACATCGCGCAGCGCCCAGGACCACTCGCCCGTGGTGACACCCGCGCGGGCGCACTCCACGGTCGCCGCCATCATGTTCCCGGTGCCCGCGGCGGTCTTTTTCAGCGCGGCCAGGGCATCGGTGGCACGGGCCTCGTCGCGGTTGTCCCGCCATGCGTGGAGGGCCGCGACGACCCTGGCCTCGTTTGCGGGGTCGACCGTCATGATCGCTGCGTCGAGGTCTGCGGTGAGCGGGTTCGGTTCCGTCGTCTCGTAGATGTTGACGCCGACGATCTTCTCCTCGCCGCCCTCGATCCGGGCCCGGCGGGCGGCGTGCGAGGAGACCAGCTCGGACTTCAGGTAGCCGGACTCCACGGCCGCCATGGCGCCGCCCATCTCCTGGATCCGGTCGATCTCGGCGAGCGACTCGGTGACCAGCTCGTCCACCTTCGCCTCGACGACGTGCGATCCGGCGAAGATGTCCTCGTACTCCAGCAGGTCGCTCTCGTGCGCGAGCACCTGCTGGATACGGAGCGACCACTGCTGGTCCCACGGCCGGGGGAGCCCCAGCGCCTCGTTCCAGGCGGGCAGCTGGACGGCTCGGGCACGGGCGTCCTTGGACAGGGTGACGGCCAGCATCTCCAGCACGATGCGCTGGACGTTGTTCTCCGGCTGTGCCTCGGTCAGCCCGAGCGAGTTGACCTGGACGCCGTAGCGGAAGCGGCGCTGCTTGGCATCGGTGACGCCGTACCGCTCGCGGGTGACCCGGTCCCAGATGCGGCCGAAGGCGCGCATCTTGCACATCTCCTCGATGAAACGGACGCCCGCGTTCACGAAGAAGGAGATCCGTGCGACCACATCGCCGAACCTCTCCGGGGGCACCTGACCGGAGTCCCGTACGGCGTCCAGGACCGCGACGGCCGTCGACATGGCGTACGCGATCTCCTGGACGGGAGTGGCTCCCGCCTCCTGCAGGTGGTAGCTGCAGATGTTGATCGGGTTCCACTTCGGGATGTGGTTGACCGTGTACGTGATCATGTCGGTGGTCAGCCGCAGCGAGGGGCCCGGCGGGAAGACGTGCGTGCCGCGCGAGAGGTACTCCTTGACGATGTCGTTCTGCGTGGTGCCCTGGAGCTTCGCGGGATCGGCGCCCTGTTCCTCGGCGACCACCTGGTAGAGCGCCAGCAGCCACATCGCGGTGGCGTTGATCGTCATCGAGGTGTTCATCTGCTCCAGGGGGATGTCCTGGAACAGCCGCCGCATGTCACCGAGGTGCGAGACGGGCACGCCGACCCGGCCGACCTCGCCGCGGGCGAGGACGTGGTCGGGGTCGTACCCGGTCTGCGTCGGCAGGTCGAAGGCGACCGACAGGCCCGTCTGGCCCTTGGCGAGGTTGCGCCGGTAGAGCTCGTTGGACGCCTCGGCGGTCGAATGACCCGCGTACGTCCGCATGAGCCACGGGCGGTCCTTCTGACGCCCACTCATGTCAGACGTCCCGGCTGTGCTCGCCGGTCCGCTCCGCCGACGCGTCACGGAACAGGTTGATGGCGTCGACGTGCTTCTCGCGCAGCTCGTGGTCGCGCACGCCCAGGCCCTCGCGGGGGGCGAGCGCCAGCACGCCGACCTTGCCCTGGTGGAGGTTGCGGTGGACGTCGTACGCGGCCTGACCGGTCTCCGCCAGGGAGTAGACCTTCGACAGCGTCGGATGGATCTTTCCCTTGGCGATCAGCCGGTTGGCCTCCCACGCCTCGCGGTAGTTGGCGAAGTGCGAGCCCACGATCCTCTTCAGCGACATCCACAGGTAGCGGTTGTCGTACTCGTGGTTGTAGCCGGACGTCGAGGCGCAGGTGACGATCGTGCCGCCCTTGCGGGTCACGTACACCGAGGCGCCGAAGGTCTCGCGGCCCGGGTGCTCGAAGACGATGTCGACGTCCTCGCCGCCGGTGAGTTCACGGATGCGCTTGCCGAACCGCTTCCACTCGCGCGGGTCCTGGTGGTGCTCGTCCTTCCAGAACGTGTAGCCCTCGGCGGTGCGGTCGATGATCGCCTCGGCGCCCATCCTCCGGCAGATGTCCGCCTTCTGCTCGCTGGAGACGACGCAGATCGGGTTGGCGCCACCCGCCAGGGCGAACTGCGTGGCGTATGAACCGAGTCCTCCGCTGGCGCCCCAGATCAGCACGTTGTCGCCCTGCTTCATGGCGGCGCCGTTGCGCGAGACGAGCTGGCGGTACGCGGTGGAGTTGACCAGGCCCGGGGCGGCGGCCTCCTCCCAGCTGAGGTGCTGCGGCTTCGGCATCAGCTGGTTGGACTTGACGAGCGCGATCTCGGCGAGGCCGCCGAAGTTGGTCTCGAAGCCCCAGATCCGCTGCTCGGGGTCGAGCATCGTGTCGTTGTGGCCGTCCGAGGACTCCAGTTCGACCGAGAGGCAGTGTGCGACGACCTCGTCGCCGGGCTTCCAGGCGTTGACTCCGGGGCCGGTGCGCAGGACGACGCCCGCGAGGTCGGAGCCGATGACGTGGTACGGCAGGTCGTGGCGCCTGGTGAGCTCGCTGAGCCTTCCGTAGCGCTCCAGGAAGCCGAAGGTGGCCATCGGCTCGAAGATCGAGGTCCACACGGAGTTGTAGTTCACCGAGCTCGCCATGACGGCGACCAGCGCTTCGCCGGGCCCGAGCTCGGGGACCGGGACCTCGTCGAGGTGCAGTGACTTGCGGGGGTCCTTGTCGCGGGTGTCGAGCCCCGCGAACATCTCCGTCTCGTCCTTGTGCACGGTCACCGCGCGGTACGACTCGGGGATGGACAGGGCTGCGAAATCCGCGGCCGTACTGTCCTGCGATTGGATCGCGTCCAGGATTTCCTTCACGGTGTGCCTCCGGTGAAGCGGCGTCGAGGGAACGCTTGAGGGTCCCCGTCGATGAGGGGTGCAGTGCGATGTGGAGGTGCTGCCGTCGGTTCGGCTGGTAGGGCTTCGGCTTGCTCTGTGGAGCAGAAGGGTTCGCCTGTGACGCAGGCGTCCGGGCGCGCAGGCAATCGCTTGCGGGGACAGCCGGCGTACGTGAGGTCTCAGCACGCCGGCCGCCCGGACAACTTCAACGTATGGCACTCCGTGACACCTGGCAAGGCACTCCGTGCCAACAATTTCTCTCACTTGTCACCCGATGGGCACGCATGAGCGACGGGAGAGATGTTCTGTCCGGTTGTGTTCCGTCGGGAGCGGTCAGCGCGAGGGCCGGTACACGTACGGCGTCGTGGTGCCCAGGTCGAGGAATCCGAGTCGCCGGAGGATCGGGCGGCTCTGGTCGGAGGCGTCGACCTGAAGGTAGTCGTAGCCGCGCTCCGCCGCGATCCGGGCGCGGAAGGCGACCAGGGCCCGGTAGACGCCCCTCCCGCGCCACGCCTGGACCGTTCCGCCGCCCCAGAGCCCGGCGAAGCCGGTGCCGGGGTACAGCTCCATCCTGGCCGAGCTCACCGGCTCGTCGCCCGCCATGGCGAGGACGCCGACGAAGCCGTCCGGGTCCTCGGCCAGTCTGGCCGCCACCTGATGCCGCAGCCGCGACCAGTCCGACCCGAAGGCCCGCTCGTGGGCGCGGGCCATCAGCTCCACGTCGTCCGCGTCGCTCACGGTGCGCAACCGGATCCCCTCGGGGAGCTCCACCGCCGTCGCGAGGTCCGCCACCGGGGCGACCAGCAGGGTCTCCGGCTCCTCCGCCTCGAAGCCGGCCGCCAGGAGCCGCTCCGCGAGATCGGCCGGCCGGTCGTGGGCGTACAGCTTCCACTCGAACTCGTCGTGCCCGAGGGCCGTGTAGCGCGCGATCTGTGCCGCGATCGCCGCGTCCGCCCTGGCGGGATCCAGGTCCGGGGCCGACCAGACGACGCCGTTCCAGTCGTCGGCCGTGCCGACCTGCCGTACGACGTCGGCGGTGCGCTCGACCCGGACGCCGGGGCCGTCGGGGCGGGCGTGCTCGCGCATGCGGCGGTCGAAAAGGGTCAGAAGTATGGTGCGATCATGATCCATCCGCACACCACAGCACCGGGGCGCGGGCGCGGCAACCAGGATTCGGGGAGGGAGCGGCAACCAGGTTTCCGGCACGGCCGGGGAGCTGTTCCCGTTCCCGCCGCGGTTCAGCGGTCCTTGAGCGCCTGCTGGATCGTGCGCATCACTTCGTCGAGCGGCGCGTCCGTCCGCGCCACCGCGACCAGCACCTCGCCCTGGGACGCCACCGAGGCGGCCGGCTGCTTCGCGGGTTCGGCGCCCGCGATCCGGCCCGCGCCGATACCGGTCCCGAACGTGTCGCGGACGATCGAGAACGCGTGGTCGAGCTGGGCCTCCACATCGCCTTCGCCGCCCGCCCGCAGCCAGCGGCGCAGCACATGGTTGTGCGCGGTGACGACGGCGGACGCCGCGACCTCGGCGAGCAACGGGTCGTCGTTGCCGACATGGTGGTCGCGCTCGTCGAAATGGCCCAGCAGATAGCGCGTGAACAGCCGCTCGTAGCGGGCCACCGAGGCGATCTCGGCCTCGCGCAGCGTGGGGACCTCGCGGGTCAGCTTGTAGCGGGCCACGGAGACCGCGGGCTTGGCCGCGTACATCTTCATGACTTCCTTGATGCCGCGGCAGACGGTGTCGAGCGGGTGCTCGTGCGCGGGGGCCGCGTTGAGGACGGCCTCGGCCCTGACCAGGGTGTCGTCGTGGTCCGGGAAGATCGCCTCTTCCTTGGAGCGGAAGTGCCGGAAGAAGGTCCGCCGGGCGACTCCCGCGGCGCCCGCGATCTCGTCGACCGTTGTCGCCTCGTACCCCTTCGTGGCGAAGAGTTCCATCGCCGCGGCGGCCAGTTCGCGGCGCATTTTGAGCCGTTGGGCGGCGGCGCGGGTGCCTGCGGCACTCTCCTGGGCATCGGGCGCGGTGGAGACACGGGGGGACCTGGCGGGCTGGGACATGGTGTGAACGTACTGCATCGGCGCAGCGGAACGTGCCTGCGGGGGCGGGCCGCCCGACGGATCGAGCAGCCCTCCCCACCCGGCTCCCGGCTCAGCGCCGGGCATGTTCGCGGAAGCCGCGCCCCGTCTTGCGGCCGAGGCAGCCGGCGGCCACCAGGTGCTCCAGCAGCGGCGCCGGGGCCAGGCCCGGGTCCCGGAACTCGCTGTGCAGCACCTTCTCGATGGCGAGCGAGACATCGAGCCCGACGACGTCGAGGAGCTCGAACGGGCCCATCGGGTAGCCGCCGCCCAGCTTCATCGCGGCGTCGATGTCGTCGAGGCTCGCGTAGTGCTCCTCGACCATCTTGATCGCGTTGTTGAGGTACGGGAACAGCAGCGCGTTCACGATGAAGCCGGCCCGGTCCCCGCAGTCCACCGGGTGCTTGCGGACCTTGACGCACACCTCGCGGACGGTGGCGTGGACATCGTCGGCGGTGAGGACCGTACGGACCACCTCGACCAGCTTCATCGCGGGCGCCGGGTTGAAGAAGTGCATCCCGACCACGTCCTGCGGACGCGAGGTGGCCCGCGCGATCGCCACGACCGGCAGCGACGAGGTGGTGGTGGCGAGCACCGCACCCGGCTTGCAGACCTTGTCCAGCGTCCTGAACAGCTGCTGCTTGACCACCAGGTCCTCGGCGACCGCCTCGACCGCGAGATCGACGTCGGCGAAGGCGTCCGGCGAACCGGCCGCGGCGATCCGGGCCAGGGCCTCGTCCCGCGCCCCGGCCGTCAGCCGCCCCTTGGAGACGGAGCGCTCCAGCGACGTGGCGATCCGGCCCTTCGCCGCGTCCGCCTTCTCCTGGCTGCGAGCGACGAGCACCACGTCGTAGCCGGCCTTCGCGAAGACCTCGGCGATGCCCGAGGCCATCGTCCCCGAGCCCGCGACCCCCACCGACCGCACCGTGCGCCCATCGACCGCCGGGGAGCCGCCCCGCGGGGCGAGCGCGTCCGGCACCATGGTCTGGCTGCCGGGCTCCGCGTACGTGTAGAAGCCGCGGCCCGACTTGCGGCCGGTCAGTCCCGCCTCGCTGAGCTGCCTGAGGACGGGGGCCGGGGCGTGCAGCCGGTCGTGCGACGCGCAGTACATCGCCTCCAGGACCGTACGGGCGGTGTCGATCCCGATCAGGTCGAGCAGGGCGAGCGGCCCCATCGGCAGGCCGCAGCCCAGCCTCATCGCCGCGTCGATGTCCTCACGGGAGGCGTAGTTCGCCTCGTACATCGCGGCGGCCTGGTTGAGGTATCCGAACAGCAGCCCGTCGGCCACGAAGCCGGGCCGGTCACCCACCGCGACGGGCTCCTTGCCCAGGCTGCGGGCGAGCTCGGTGACCGCCGCGACGGCCGGCGGCGCGGTCAGCACCGAGGAGACCACCTCGACCAGCTTCATCGCGGGTGCCGGGTTGAAGAAGTGCAGGCCGAGCACGCGCTCGGGGCGCAGCGACTCGGCGGCCAGCCGGGTCACCGACAGGGCGTTGGTGCCGGTCGCCAGGATCGCGGTGGGGGAGACGATCGCGTCGAGATCCCGGAAGACCTGCTGCTTGATCTCGTACGACTCGGGCACGACCTCGATGACGAGCTCCGCCTCGGCGGCGGCCCGGAGGTCGTGGAAGGTGCGGAACCGGGCGAGGGCGTCGTTCCGTTCGCCCTCCGTGATCCGCCCGCGCCGCACGGCGCGGGCGGTCGCGGCCTCCAGGGCGGCGACGGCATGACGGGCGGCCGCGTCGTCGATGTCGATACCGATGACCTCGTGGCCGGCGCGGGCGAGGACCTCGGCGATGCCGGTACCCATGGTGCCGAGACCGACGACGGCGATGGTGCTGAGCGGGGTGTCCATCACGGGACTCCAGAGAATGAGTGACGACTGTGAGGAGGCACGGCGCGCCGAGAGATGAACCGGCGCAGGGCGTGCGGCACTTGCATGTCGTGGGGCTCAGGGCCGAGGCGCGACGAGTGCGCCCGGACCGGGGAGGGGCGACGGACTCTGTCCCGGAGTCACGTCTCGCAAAACTGCCGAACCGACAAGCACTCCGGGCGGCTGCGTCACCAGGCCACCGGAGCAGGCGGGGAGTGTGTCCCGCTCACATGAGCTTAACCGGTGGGTAACGAGCGCGCCAGCCCCGCGTTGCCGTGTGCCATGTCACACCCACCCTGTCTCTCGATACGCAGAGTCCCCGTCGATACGCTGACGGTCATGGACGAGGAGTTCCGGTCACTGGCGGACCGGCTTGCTGACGAGGCGGGGGAGTCGGCGGCGTACCGCAGACTGCTCGCCACCGACGACGACGAGGAACTGGCCCGCGTCCTCGTGGAACGCGAACGCCCGCTCTGGGCAAGGGAGATCGCCGCGTTCCGGCTCGGCTGCGCCGGAGACCGGCGGGCTTTCGAGGCGCTGGTCCTGCTGCTCAACCACCGCGATCCGGAGCGCTGTGTCTCCGCCGCACACGCCCTGGCGCGCCTCGGCGACCCGCGCACCCCCCGGGCAGCCGCCGCCCTGGCGACCAACACCCTGCGCACCGCGTACGCCCTCCATCCGGTCCGGCTCCTCACCGAGCTCCGGGCCCCGGAATCCGTACCGGCGCTGATGACCACCCTGGAACACCTGCTGGCTCCCGGCGATCCGCACTGGAGGGTGGCGCTCGCCTGCGTGGAAGGGCTCGGGCAGCTGGGCGACGAACAGGCCCGCCCGCTCCTGGAGGCGGCTCTGCCCCACCCACGACTGGGCGAAGCGGCGCGGGACGCGCTCGGCCGACTGCGGGGGCGGTGAGGGGGGACGCCCGTGCTCGGGCCGTGCCGGGCCCGGCTGGTCACGGTCCGGGCATGGCCGTCCGTCTGCCAGGGTGGTGCGGGCCGTCCGGGCGCGGGTGCGCGGGACGGCCCGCACGCGACCCCGGGGCGGGGCCGTGGGCGGTTGTCAGCCGCGGAAGCCGAGCAGGCCGTGCAGGATGCCGCCCCTGCCGGCGGAATCCGCTCGCCGAGGCGGGCTCGCGGCGGCCCTGCCGGTCAGCGGCTTCGGGTCGGGGGTCCTGGCGCAGACCGCGTCCGCGTCGCTCCGGCCGGCCCTGCCGCGCGGGACCGTGCCCTTGGCGAGATAGTCGGCCAGGTAGGTGTCCAGGCAGTCGTTGCCGCTCAGGGTGATGCCGTGATTGCCGCCGCCCTGTTCGACCACCAGGCTGGAGCCGCGCAGCTTGCGGTGCAATGTGACACCGCCCTCGTACGGCGTGGCCGCGTCCTCGGTGGCCTGGAAGAGCAGTACCGGCGGCAGGCTGTTGTTCGAGACCCGTACCGGGTTCAGCGGCTCCACCGGCCAGTCGGCGCATGGTGCGTTGTACCAGGTGTTGTTCCAGGTGAAGAAGGGCGCCTTGGCCCGCACGTTCCAGCTGTCGTTGCGCCAGGTGTTCCACTCGCGGGGCCACTGGGCGTCGCGGCACTGAACGGCCGAGTAGACCGAGTACCCGTTGTCGCCCTTCGCGTCTACCGCGCCGAACCTCGTGTACGCCTTCACGAGCGCGTCCTGGTCGTGGTCGTTCGTGTACGCGGCGAACGCCTCGGCCAGGTAGGGCCAGTAGCCGTTGTAGTAGCCGCCCGGCAGGAAGGTGTCCTCCAGCTCGCTCGCCCCGACCTTCCCGCCCGCCGGGTGTGCCTCGACGGCACCACGCATCGCGTACCAGGTGCGCTCGACCGCCGCGGGGTCGCTGCCGAGCCCGTACGTGGTGTCATGCTTCGCCACCCAGGCGGCGAACGCCTTGTGGCGGGCGTCGAAGGCGTAGTTCTGGCCGATGTTGTCGTCGTACCAGATCCCCTCCGGGTCGACGTTGGAATCGAGCACCAGCCGCCGCACCCGGTCCGGGAACAGCTTGGCGTACACCGCGCCGAGGTAGGTCCCGTAGGAGTACCCGAAGTAGTTGAGCTGCCGGGAGCCGGTCGCCCGGCGGATCACGTCGAGGTCCTTGGCGGCGCTGACGGTGTCCATGTGGGGCAGCAGATCCGGGTACTTCTCCCCGCATGCCTTCGCGAACGAGCGGGTCCGGTTCAGATTGGCCTCCTCGATGTCGGCCGAACCCGGCAGTGAATCGGGACGCAGTGGATCGAAGTACTTCGGTACGCAGTCCAGCGCGGGCTTGCTCTTCCCGACGCCCCGCGGGTCGAACCCGATCACGTCGTACTGCGCGGCAACCCGCTTCGGCAGCGAGGACGCGACGAACCCTGCCATCGAGAGGCCGCTGCCGCCGGGGCCGCCCGGGTTGACGAGCAGCGGGCCCTGGAAGGTCTTCGCGGTGTGCGGGACGCGGGACAGGGCGAGGGTGATCCGCCGACCCGACGGATCGTCATGATCGAGCGGCGTGCTGACCGATGAGCACTGCAGCCTCGGGTACGACTTGGTGCCGCAGTCGGTCCATGTGAGCTGGGCCGCGGCGCGCCGTGCGCCGGAGTCGGCGGTCGCTTGGGGCGGTGCGGCGGTCACCAGACCGGCGACCGTCGCACCGACGGCGAACAGAATTCCTGGACGTTTCGTCATATGGCCTCCCGTGGTGGGGGAAACACGGCTGCGCGTGGCGCAGCCCCCGCCGGATGCTCCCCGCATTCGCGTCCGGAAGGACCTGTTCTGATGAGAGTTGACCCGTTTGCCCTCGCCGGGTGTGCGAGGCCCCGCTCCGGACCCTGCGGGTCCGCTCCGGACTCCGGACCAGCCCCGGACACTCCGGGCCCGCCCCGGACACTCCGGGCCCTCGGCTCGGGGCCTGCCGGGTCAGAGCAGGGTCAGCTGGGTCGGCCTGGGGGCGTCGAGCGACGGCGGCCGGTCCCGGCGTACGGGCAGCCGGCGGCCCGAGCCGCGGTGCGAGGGGCCGATGCCGAACTCGGCAGCCAGCTCGTGGACGTGCCGTGTGATGCGCCGCTGGTACCACTTGGGCGCGTAGGCGCCCTCGGTGCACAGCCGCTCGTACCGCCGTACCAGGTGGGGATGGTGCTGCCCGAGCCACTGCATGTACCACTCCCGGGAGCCGGGCCGCAGATGGAGTACGAGCGGTGTCACCGAGGTCGCCCCGGCGGCGGCGATCGCCCGGACCGTGGCGCGCAACTGGTCCGGATGGTCGCCGAGGAACGGGATGACGGGCGCCATCGGCCACGCCGCAGTCGATGTCCTGAGAGCCCCATATCCGCTGCCTGGCTGGTGGCCGAGTATGGGGCTATCGGCGTTTCTAAGGGTTGTCCCGTAAATGATCTCCGAGCTGCCTCGGGTGTGCTTGGCTGTCGTGCGGGCCGCTGGTCTATCCGGCGAGGGCGAGGTTGTGCATCCGGGCAATGCCGAGCATGGCGTGGTGGACTCCGTCGCCTTTGAGGCGGCAGTCGCGGAGAATCTTCCAGGTCTTCATGCGTGCGAAGACGTGCTCGACGCGGGCGTGGACCTGCTTGTGAGACTTGTTGTGGGCCTGCTTCCAGTCGGGCAATTCCTCGCCCTTGCGGCGCCGGTGGGGCATCACGAGCCCGGTCCCCGGATAGCCCCCGTCGGCGATGGTCATGGTCGTGCCGACGGCGGCCTTCGCGCCGGACTCCTCCCATGCCTTGCAGTCGTTGCGGTTGCCGGGCAGGGGTTGGCCGATCACCACGACAAGGCAGGTGTCGGCATCGATGACGACCTGGTGGTTGGTCGAGTATCGGTAATTCTTGGACTGCTCCGCGACCGCGTGGTCCCGGGTCGGGACCAGGGTGCCGTCCACGATGAGCACGGTGTCCTTGGCGAACCGCTTGCGGGGCTGGAGCGCGAGCATCGGCCCGAGGTGGTCGATCACGCGGTCCGCTGCCGACTTGGACACCCCGAAGAGCGGGGCGAGCTGGCGCAGCGTCAAGTTCGTACGCCAGTAAGCCGCGACCAGCAGAGCCCTGTCCTCCAGCGGAAGGCTCCAGGGCCGGCCCCTGCGGACCGCATCCGCACCCTGGTGCCGCAGTACGGTCACCAGCTTGCCGAACAGTCGAGGGCTCAGCCCGGTGAACGGGGCTATCCAGGACGGCTCTGACGCCGTGATCACACCAACCACACCGAGATCATCTCCTGTGGTGGAGTGGCTTCGCGCGATGTCCCGCGGAATCTGGTGGCGCGAGACGGCTCTGGCGCCAAGAATCGCCGGATGCATGAAGTGAAGCTGTCCGACGGGATCATCACTCTCTCCCCCCTGCGCTTGGACGATGCGGAGGCACACCTCGCAGGAGAGGATGAGCTGCTCGTTCGCTATCTCAACGGCGGTCCTGGCACGCGCAAGGGCGTCGAAGCGTACTTCTGGCACTGCCGGGAACAGTGGGACGCTGCCGGGCCGCTCCGCGCGTTCGGCATCCGAGTAGGCGCCGACGAGACGCTCGCGGGGACGATCGACCTGCGGTTCGAGGGAGAGGGTCTGACTCCCGGCCAGGTGAATGTCGCGTACGGCCTCTATCCGTCCTGGAGGGGGCGTGGCCTGGCTACGCGCGCGGTCCTGCTGGTGTCCCAGTACGCGTCGAGTGAGGGCGGGCAGGCGGCGGTGATTCAGGTAGATCCGGAGAATCGCGCATCTGCCGCAGTCGCGCGGCAGGCAGGATTCGCCCTCAGCAAGCAGACGCGAAGCAAGGACGGCACACGACTCGACTGGTACCTACGGGACCTGCGCGTCGATCCTCAGTGACGCCCCTGCTGTCCCCAAGCCAGCACGAGGGCGCCTGGCGACGTGTGAAGCGATTACGGGACAGCCCTTAGGTTACTTGCGACCACTGCTATTCGAAGTCGTCATAGTCCGGGTCGTTGGTCATCGCGAGAACCGCGTTACCGTGACTGATGAGCGAACTGGTTTCCGCAGCGGCGCAGCTTCCGCAGAATTCTCCGTCGCCGTATCGGTCGTCATGGTTGTCCGGGTCTCCGTTGAACTCCCCGTTGTATTCATTTCGTGCGTCTTCGATCTCAAACGTCGTTCCGCACTCGACACATTTCGCCATGCCGGTATGTTAGCCGCTGGCTGGTACTGGGCTTGTCTGTGTTGGCAAACGAAAATTGACCCTAAACACCGGCTCTGGAAAACCAAGCTCTTTGACCTGTATCTTCGGCAAATGGGGCCTTTGCGTCCGTGTGTGCTATAGCGAACTGATGTGCTGCTCGGCTACGCTGCCGGATGCTCAGTGAGTATGGCCGCGACTTCAGGCACGTCCGCGAATTCCTGCAAGCGGCTGAGGATTACCCGGACGCGCTCTGCCACTCTTTCCGGCGGTGTGTCAGGTCCCAGGATGATGACGCGTTCCGCTACGGCAGCCGCCTCTTCCGGCTCATTGGCGTCGGTCAGCGCAACGGCCAACCATGAGAGATAGAGGGCCATTTCCCTGATGTGCGTGGCGTCGTATTCGCTGAGGGCACTTCGCAGCAATGGGGCAGCGCGCAAGGGGCGGTGCAAGTCCGTGTAGACACGCGATTCCATGACCTTGAGTTCGCCAGCGTCGACCCAATAGAGGTAGGCCGGTGACTCAGCGCCTTCGCTGTCGGCGCTGAGAGCTTCCCCGGCTTCCCCCAGGGTCCGCATGGCGGCCTGCCCGTTGGCTACGCCCCCGGCTTTCGTGTGAGCCCATGCCACTCGGTCCAGAGCTTGCCGCCGCCAAGGCGCCGTGCGAAGGTCGAGAGTGTGACGGCGGTGGCCAAGGCGGTGGGAGTTGTACCGGGCGCTTGCCGACACGGAGTGATCCGGACCCGTCCCGAGAGACCGTTCACCGATGGGTGGGCGGTCTCTCTCGTGTCCGGGCGCTGACGTTACGAACGCTTGGGCGCCGCACCGTTCCAGAGTTCCTCGCCATGCTCGCTGAACCGGTCGAACATGCCACCGTCGCCCCGCTTGTGGAGGTGGAGGAGCGGGGAATCGTGGCCGACCAGTCGGGCGAGGTGGGGGGTCACGAGTGCGTCGGCATCGAAGCGGAACACCGACAGACTCACGTGGTTGATCGCATCTTCTGGGGCGCTGAAGCGTGTCTCAAGACCCTTCAGCGGGCCGAGACGGTCAAGGTGCTCCAGAGTGATGCGGATGCGTGTGGAGACAGTCAAGGCTACGTCCTCGATGCTTTCCCGTTGACGGGTCACGTCGCCGTCGGGGTTGCCCAGCAGGAAGCGGACGCGACACCCGGAAGCGACCTTCCGGCGCAGCATGTCAGGGAACGCGGGAACCTGGGTCCACAGGAAGTAGTTGGTGTATCCGGCGAAGAACAGGTCTGTGGTGGCATCGCTGATCAAATCGCTCCACACCGTCGACGGGCACGCGGAACGGTAGGGGTAGCTGTGGACTAGTTCGCGGTCGTGGCCGCTCTTGATGCGGTCCTTGACTACTTGCGGCCAGATCATTTCCTCGTCCACTCCCAACGCCCGAGAGGCGTCATCGCGGTTCCGTGCGTGGGGCGTCAGCTCGGCATCCGCTAGCCATCGCTCGATCGTCTTGCCAGTCACACCAATATGCACGGCAAGCTGACGCGTGCTGACACCGGCATCCGCCATAGCTGATCGTAGGGCAGAGTTCAAGAGGTCCCCCATGGACGTTTGGGCCTTTCTGTGACCGTAGCGAAGAACGGCCCAACTGTCGTTCGTTCGGAGTGGATACGTCCATGAGGGCGCGCCACGATCGCGCAATGAGTGAACCGACGAGATATCAGACGGGCGCGTTGGAACTGCCGTTGCGTATGGAGTTGGAGCCGACCCCGGTGGAGGGGTGTCCGGGCTGCATCGAACTTGCGAACGTGCGGGACCGTGCGCGCACCGGGGGCGACATGACCACCGTGTCCGACTGCAACGTCTACATGCGGCGCCATCCGGAGGGGCACCAGTGAGCACGCGCGCTGTCTATCGGTACGTGCCCCACACGATCCGGCATGTTCCGGAGGGTGGGGTGACGTATGAGGTGTTCTGCGTCGCCGTGGGGTGTGGGGAGGAGTCCGGGCCGCAAGGTGAGCATGAGGTATCGCAGGATTGGGCGCTGCGTCATATGGGGCTCACCGGGCATGACACGTTCCGCCGTGTCTTCACCGATCATGCGCGCGTGACCCGCGCCGAGTAACGCTCGCCTCACGGAGGGAAGTGCCACATTTCCCGGTGGCGCAGGGGCGAAGCGCTTCCGTTGTGAGACCCTGCACTAAGGGCAGGCATGCGTGCAGCCCCGGTACGGGTTGACCGTCCACTCGAACGGCATCCGCGAGGCGCGGGGTACCCGGTTAACGATCGAGCGGGCCCGGATCTCATGGAAGGTGATTCCCCGGAATTCGGGCGTGTCGAAGGTGCGCGTGGTCACCGCGTCGGCGGTGAAGGGCGCGCCGGCCGCGGTGTGGGCGGGAGCGGTGGGGTTGTCGACCGGATTGCCCCGGCGCATGGACACCTCCGCGGTAGCACTGCAGAGACAATGGAACACGTGTCCCCTTGATCGTTTTCTCCCCTTCGTCCCGGCCCGGATTTTGAGCGGCGTCCCGGAGATGGTTGGCTCAGCACACCCCCGAACAACCGAGTGGTGGAGGAACAGCCATGGCGCAGGTCGAGGCCACGACAGAGCGAGTCATCGCGGCGGACGCGGAGACGGTGTTCGACGCGCTGGCCGATTACGCGGAGACCCGGGGCAAGGTGCTGCCCGGACAGTTCAGCGAGTACGAGGTGCGTGAGGGCGGTGACGGCGAGGGAACCCTCGTCCACTGGAAGCTCCAGGCCACCAGCAAGCGCGTGCGCGACTGTCTGCTGGAGGTCACCGAGCCCACCGACGGCCAGCTCGTGGAGAAGGACCGCAACTCCTCGATGGTCACCACCTGGACCGTCACCCCGGCCGGTGAAGGCAGGTCGAAGACGGTCGTTTCGACCGTCTGGAACGGTGCCGGCGGCATCGGCGGATTCTTCGAGAAGACCTTTGCCCCCAAGGGACTTGGCCGGATCTACGACGCACTGCTGCAGAACCTCGCCGCCGAGGTCGAGAAGTAGCTCCGTGCCACCTTGACCGGCCTCACCGGTTCGGGTGGTCTTCTCGGCCCGCCGGGTGTGCGCCGTAGCGGCTCTCACCGGCGGATTAAGCCCCCCGAGTGCGCCGTCAGCGCCCCCCGTCGCGTTTGCCCTTGCTCGTTGCCCGGTGCGAGAAATGGGCGGCGCAGATGCGACGAGGGGAGCGGCACGTGGTGGGTGGGATCACTCTGTTGGAGGACGAGCCGGACGGTACGGGGGCCGCCGAGGCGGCGACCACGCTGCCGATACCGCCGGTCCCCGCCGCGGAGGGACCCGCCTCCGCCCCGTCCCCCGTACCGGAGACCAGCCCCCGCCGCATCCGGCTGGTCTTCCTCGGGCTGATGCTGACGCTGCTGCTCGCGGCCCTCGATCAGATGATCGTCGCCACCGCGCTGCCGAAGATCGTCGGTGAGCTGCACGGCCTGGAGAAAATGTCCTGGGCCGTCACCGCGTACCTCCTCGCCTCCACCATCGGACTGCCGATCTACGGCAAACTCGGCGACCTCTTCGGCCGCAAGGGCGTCTTCCAGTTCGCGATCGTCGTCTTCGTCGTCGGCTCCGCGCTGGCCGGCTGGTCCCGCACCATGGACGAACTGATCGCCTTCCGTGCTGTCCAGGGCATCGGCGGCGGCGGACTCATGATCGGTGTCCAGGCGATCATCGCGGATGTCGTGCCGCCCCGGGAACGCGGCCGGTTCATGGGGCTCATCGGGGCCGCCTTCGGTCTCGCCTCCGTCGCCGGTCCGCTGCTCGGCGGCTTCTTCACCGACCACGCCTCGTGGCGCTGGTGCTTTTACATCAACGTCCCGTTCGGTCTGATCACCCTCGCCGTCATCACCGTCGTCCTGAAGCTTCCCCGGCCCACCGTCCGGCCCCGCCTCGACATCCTCGGCGCGCTGCTGCTCGCGGCCGCCTCCACCTGTCTGGTGCTGCTGACCAGCTGGGGCGGTACGGAGTACGCCTGGGGATCGCGCACCATCCTCGGCCTCGCCGCCGGGGCCGCCGGAACAGCCCTGCTGTTCCTCGTCGTCGAGAACCGGGCAGCCGAACCGATCATCCCGCTGCGGCTGTTCCGTGACTCGATCTTCAACGTCACCGCGCTGGTCGGCGCGGTCGTCGGGGTCGGGCTGTTCGGTGCCGCCAGCTATCTGCCGACCTTCCTGCAGATGGTCGACGGCGCCACGGCGACGGAGTCCGGGCTGCTGATGCTCCCGATGATGGGCGGCATCGTCGTGGCGTCCGTCGTCTCCGGTCAGTTGATCTCCCGCACCGGCCGCTACCGCCTCCACCCGATTCTCGGCGGCGCCTTCTCGGTCGTCGGCATGTGGCTGCTCTCCCGGCTGGGCACCGATACCCCGCGCTTCGAATACAGCATCGCGCAGGCCGTGCTCGGCATCGGGATCGGCCTGGTCATGCCGGTACTGGTGCTCGCCGTGCAGAACTCCGTGCAGCCCGCCGACCTCGGCGCCGCCACCAGTGCCAACAACTACTTCCGGCAGATCGGCGGCAGCGTCGGTGCCGCCGTCTTCGGGACGCTCTTCGCCGGCCGGCTCGCGGACGCGCTCGCCGTCCGCCTGCCGTCCGGCGCCGACCTCCCCGACCCCGAGTCGATCACCCCGCAGCTGGTCCATGCCATGGAGCCCGCGCTGCGCGACAGTTATGTCCAGGCGTACGCCGACGCGATGCCGCGGATCTTCCTCTACCTCGTGCCGGTGCTCGCGCTCGGCCTGTTCTTCGCCTTCTTCCTCAAGGAGAAACCGCTGGTGTCCCACCACAGCCCCGAAACCGCCGCCGAGTCCGCACCGGTCCCCGCCGCCCGCTCCGCCGCTCCGCCGCCGCCCGTGTATCTGTCCGGTGTGCCGGTGTGCGGCAGCGTCCAGCACCCCGACGGCACGAAGGTCCCGCGCGCCGCCCTCACCCTCATCGACGTCCAGGGACAGCAGGTCGGGCGGGGTGCGAGCGGGGACGACGGACGGTACGCGCTGAGCGTGCCCGGCGCCGGCTCGTACGTCCTCATCGCCGCGGCCGGCGGCCACCAGCCGCAGGCCGTCAGCGTCACCGTGGGCGAACGGCCCATCGAGCTCGACGTGGTGCTCGGCGGTGCCGGGCGTCTGGCCGGGACCGTCGTCACCGCCGACGGCATCCCGGTGCGCGATGCCGCCGTCACTCTCACCGATGTGCGCGGCGAAGTCGTCGCGTCCACCCGCAGCGGCCGCGAAGGCGGCTACGTGATCACGGAGTTGGTGGCGGGCGAGTACACCCTCGCCGCCAGCGCCCCCGCCTTCCGGCCGGCCGCGCTGCCGGTGAGCGTGCAGGCCGCCAGGGAGACCCGGCAGGACATCGAGCTCGCCGGCGGTGCGGTGCTGCGCGGTGTGGTGCGGGCGAGCGGTGGCCGGCCCGTCGAGGACGCCCGGGTCACGCTCCTGGACGCGGCGGGCAACGTCGTCGACACGCTGACCACCGGGCCCGACGGCGCGTTCCGGTTCGTGGACCTGTCCACCGGCGAGTACACGGTGATCGCCGCCGGGTATCCGCCGGTGGCCACCGTCCTTCAGGTCGCGGGCGGCGGGCGGACCGAACGCGATCTCCAACTGGGGCACGAGGACTGACCGTTTTCCGCCGGATCGGCGGGCCGGCCGGTGGCTGCACCGGTCGGCCGGGCGCCACGCGGCGCCCGGCCGTGCGCGGCCGGGCGCGCCGGGCGCACCACCCCCTGGAGCGATTCCGCCGATGCCCGGCGAACGCCGGACCCGGGGCCGTACCGTGGAGTCACGTACCGCAGAACGTCGCGGTGGGGAAGGAGCCTTCCACCCATGGATCTCGGTGTGCCGCCGCAGAGGACACCACAGCCGCGCGGAGCCGCTGCGGGCCGCGTGCCGCTGGCCGTGGTGGTGGTCGACGCGGACGGGCTCGTCTCGCACTGGTCGACCGGCGCGAGACGGCTCTTCGGCCTCACCAGACAGCAGGCGGTCGGCTGTCCGGCCGGTGAACTCCTGCCGGTGTCGGGGGCGTTGCGGCAGCCGGGCGGAATCGAGGACGACGGGGACCGCGGTGGGTTCGGCCCCGAGCCCGACGGTTCGCCCAGCGGGACCGTCGCCTACCCGGCGGCGGGCCGGGCCCGGGTCGACGAACCCGGGGGCGGCAGGATCGACGTCCTGTGGTGGGCCTATCCGCTGGCCGGACCGGGGTCCGGGCGGTTGCTCGTGCTCGCCGCGGACGCCGCGCGGGTCCGGGAGGGCGACCGGCGCGAGGGCCCGGACACCGAGACGATCGCCCCCGGCTTCGCGCTGCACACCGACTTCCCCGGCTACCAGGAGCTGGCTGGCCGGCTGCCCGAGATCCTGCCCAGCATGAGCGTCCACGAGGCGACCGGAATCGTCTCCCAGGTGCTCGAACTCGGCTACCCCGTCCTGGAGTTCAGCCACTGCGACCAGATCCCGGTCACCCCCGACTGGGGAGTGCCGCGACATGCCGCCCGCCGCCCGGCCGAGACCTTTCGGAACGACGGCGCAGGCTCGCACACACCTCTCGCCGTCCCCCGCCCCGAGCTCGACCTCGAGTACGCGGCGGTTCGCGAACGGCTGGAATTCCTCAACGAGGTGAGCGGCCGCATCGGCACCTCGCTCGACCTGGAACGCACCATCCGCGAGGTCACCAGCGCCGCCGTACCCCGCTTCACCGACTTCGCCGGTACGCATCTGCGCGCCGCGGTGCTGGCCGGCGAGGGCTTCCCGGACGGGCCGCCCGACGTCACCACCGTCTGGCACCGGGTCTGGGTCGAGCACAACGACGAACCGGGCCGCTGGGACGACACCGTCCCGGTCGGCGAGTCCATCGCCTTCCCCGAGCACACTCCGTTCTTCCAGTGCATGGTCACCGGCGAGCCCGTCCTCATCCCGTACGTCGGCGAAGAGATGAGCAACCGGATCTCGGGCGAGTTCGAGAAACGCGACCTGCGCCCGCTGATCACCCACCGCTCCCTGCTGATCGTGCCGCTCAAGGCGCGGGACGTGGTCCTCGGCTTCATGGTCCTGATGCGCCGCCCCGGCCGTGAGCCCTTCGACGACATGGACCGCACCACCGGCGCCGAACTCGCCGCCCGAGCCGGGCTCGTACTCGACAACGCCCGCATGTACACCTACCAGGAGAACGTGGCGGAGACCCTCCAGGACAGCATGCTGCCCCAGGTCGAACCACGGATGGCCGGCTGCGACATCGCCACCCGGTACCTGCCCGGTGCCCGGCTCGGAAGGATCGGCGGCGACTGGTTCGACTCGGTGAAACTGCCCGGCTCCCGCACCGCGCTCGTCGTCGGTGACGTCATGGGGCACGGCCTCAACTCCGCAGCAATGATGGGGCAGTTGCGAACGGCGGTGCTGACCATGGCCACCATGGAGATGCCGCCCTCCCAACTGCTGCGCAACCTCGACGACCTGGCGCAGCGTCTCGGCGAGCAGTATCTGGCGACCTGCCTCTACGCCGTCTACGACCCGATCCGTTCCGAGGTCCAGATCGCCAACGCCGGGCACATCCCGCCCGTACTGGTCCACGCCGAGGACGGCCGGGCCGACCTCCTGGACCTGCCCACCGGTGCCCCCATCGGCGTCGGCGGCGTCGCCTTCCGGACCGCGACCGTACGGGTGCGGCCCGGCGACCGTCTCGTCCTGTGCACCGACGGTCTCGTCGAGGTCCGCGGCCAGGACATCGGCGCCGGGCTCGCCGCGCTCTGCGCCTCCGCGGCGCACCCCGCCGCCTCGATGGACCACGCCTGCGACACGATCATCCGCGCCCTCAACCCGAGCGGTGGCCGCAAGGACGACGTGGCGCTGCTCATGGCCCGGCTGAACGGCATCCCCGACGACGACGTCGCCGAATGGCAACTGGCCCTGGATCCCAGGGAGGTGGCCCGGTCGAGGCGTCTGGTGCGAGGCAAGCTCCTCGACTGGGACCTGCCCGCCGCGGTGGAGGCCGCCGAGCTGATGGTCAGCGAGCTCGTCACCAACGCCGTGAAGCACGGCCGTACCCGCCACATCGGACTCCGCCTGGTCCGCACCCAAGCCCTGCTCTGCGAGGTCAGCGACGACGAACCCGCCCCGGCCACGCTGCTCGACGCCTCCTCCCACGACGAGTCCGGCCGGGGACTGCTGGTGGTGAGCAGCCTCGCCCGCACCTGGGGCACCAGCACCACGGCACGCGGCAAGACCGTCTGGTTCGAGCAGGCACTCGGCCCTGTCCCGCACCCCCGTCCGCACACCTGGTGAAAGGCGCCGCCGCAGAGGCGGACGCTGTACGCGGTCTTGCCGCGGCCGTCCCGGGACGGTAGTCCGTACCTGAGCAAGTCGCCTCGGGGAAAACGGACTTGGGAGTGATCGTGGGTGTGTCGCAGCGGTACCGATCGGCGTGGGAGGGCTTCTGGTCCGCCACCTCGGACACCCCCGGTGAGGCGATCTGGGACGCCGACCCATCCCTGAGCTCCGTCCCCCACGGTGAGCTGCTCCTGCCGCACGCCGACGCCTCGCTGCCCGTCGCCGACCTCGGCTGCGGGAACGGCACCCAGACCCGCTATCTCGCCACCCGCTTCGTCCAAGGGATCGGGGTGGACCTCTCGCACGCCGCGATCGCGCACGCACGCCGGGCGGATCCCGACGGGGTCGCCGAGTACGCCCAGCTCGACCTGGCCGACCCGGAGGCCGTCGCGGCGCTGCACGAGCGGATCGGCGACACCAACGTGTACATGCGCGCGGTGATCCACCAGAGCGAGGCCGAGGCCAGGCCCGCCGTCGCCGCAGCGGTCGCGACGCTGGTCGGGGAGCGGGGCCGGGCCTTCGTCGCCGAGCTCACCCCGGCTTCCAAGGCGGTGCTCCAGCAGGTGGCGCAGGGCCCGGACGGGCCTCCCGAGAAGCTGCGCCGGGTCCTGGACCACGGACTCAAACCGGCGAGCGCCACGGAGGAGGAGGTGCCCCGGCTGCTGCGGGCGGCCGGTCTGACCACGCTGGCGAGCGGGGAAACCGCCCTGGCCCAGACCGAGCGGCTGCCCGACGGAACGCGTGTCGAGCTGCCCGCCCGCTGGTTCGTCCTGGCCGGCGCACCCGCGGGGGACTGACGGCCAGGGCCCCTCGTGCGGATCGGGCCGCGCTCGCCCTCAGTTCCCGCCGTCATTCCGGAGCAGCGTCATCAGCTCCCGCGCTCCCGGGCTCATGGTCCGGGCCGCCGGGAGCACCACGGCACTCTCGTAGAACGGCTGCCGAGGCCCTTCGAGCTCCACCGCCACCAGCCCGCGGGCCTCGGGTTTGCGCGAGAAGTGGTGTGGTACCAGCGCGATCCCCAGCCCCTCGTGCACCAGCTCCAGCAGGATGTGCACGTCATTCACCTCCAGCCCCACCGTGCGCCGCGCCCGTGCCTCGGCGAACGCCCTGTCCGCCGCCCGGCGCGGACCCCAGTCCGGATGGAAGTCGATGAAGGACTCACCGGGCAGCTCGCCCCACGCCACGCAGTCCGCCGCCGCGAACCGGTGGTCCGGGGCGCAGAGGACGACCATCGGCTCGCGCGCCAACGGGATGAGCTCGCCACGCCACTCGTCGGGACCGACGGTCGCCGCGAAGGCCACGTCGAGCCGCCCGCCGGCCACCCCGTCGACCAGGCTCGTGGTGCCCTCCTGACGGAGCCGGATCTCCATGAGCGGGTGCTTGCGGTGAAAGGCCGCCAGCAGTCGCGGCAGATGCACCCCGGCCACGCACTGTTCGACGCCGACCGACAGCGTGCCGCGCAGCAGCCCCCGTACCGCGTCGACGGCGTCCCGCGCCGCGCGTGCCCCCGCAAGGGTGCGCTCGGCCTCCACCAGCAGGGCGCGGCCCGCCTCGGTCAGCCGCACGCTGCGTGTGGTGCGGCTGAAGAGCGGGGTCCGGAGCTCCTGCTCCAGGGCCCGGACGGAGGCGGACAGACCGGACTGCGACACGGCGAGGCGCTCGGCGGCACGAGTGAAGTGCTGCTCCTCGGCGACGGCGACGAAGTGTTCCAGCTGGCGCAGTTCCATGATTGAGAAAGGTAGTCGCTGAATGCCAGCAGAATCTCCTGTTGGACTGCTGGATCGTTGTGGGCGAACCTGGGACCCCGCGCACCGCCCCACCCTCCCCCTTGTCTTCCCGTGGAGTCCGCATGTACCTCCCCTCCGCCGACCGCTACCACGCCATGCCCTATCGGCGCACCGGCCGCAGCGGCCTGCTGCTGCCCGCGCTCTCCCTCGGCCTGTGGCACAACTTCGGCAGCGACCGCACGCCGGAGACCCAAGGGCAGATCCTGCGCCGGGCCTTCGATCTCGGCATCACCCACTTCGACCTCGCCAACAACTACGGACCGCCGCCCGGCGCCGCCGAGACCACGATGGGGCGCGCGCTGAGGTCGGACTTCGCCCGGCTCCGGGACGAGCTCGTCATCTCGACCAAGGCGGGCTACCTGATGGGGGAGGGTCCCTACGGGGAGTGGGGGTCCAGGAAGAATCTGCTCGCGTCGCTGGACCGGAGCCTCAACAGGCTCGGCCTCGCCTACGTCGACATCTTCTACTCCCACCGCCCCGACCCCGCGACCCCGCTCGAAGAGACGATGGGGGCGCTCGACTCGGCGGTACGGCAGGGCAAGGCGCTCTACGCCGGCATCTCCAACTACTCGCCGGAGCAGACCCGGGAGGCCGCCCGGATCCTCAAGGAGCTGGGCACCCCGCTCCTCATCCACCAGCCGCGCTACTCGATGCTGGACCGGCGGGTCGAGGACGGTCTGCTCACGGCGCTGGACGAGTTGGGCACCGGCTCGATCGCCTACTCGCCGCTGGAGCAGGGCATCCTCTCCGACCGCTATCTGCACGGCATTCCGGCAGGCTCGCGGGCGGCGGGCGACAGCCCCTTCCTGACGCCCGATTCGGTCACTCCGGAGCTGGTGGAGCGGTTGCGGGCGCTCGACGAGGTGGCTTCCGCGCGCGGGCAGTCCCTGGCGCAGATGGCGCTCGCGTGGGTGCTGCGGGGCGGCCGGATCACCTCCGCCGTGGTCGGGGCGAGCAGCGTCGCCCAGCTGGAGAACAGCGTCGAGGCGGTGCGGAATCTGGCGTTCGACGACGAGGAGCTGGCCCGGATCGAGGCGATCCTCCGGGGCCCGGACGCGGGCTGAGCCGTCCGGCTCCTCCTCCTCGGGGCGGCGTCGGGGCGGCGTCGGGTCGGCCGGAATGATCGAGCGCACGGCTGTCGTGGCGGGCATGATGGCCCGATGCAGGACGACACGAGAACGTACCCCTCACAGGTGGGCGACGAACGTACGTCGCTGAGCGGCTTCCTCCAGTTCCAGCGCGAGACGCTGGCCATGAAGTGCGCCGGGCTCACGCCCGAGGAGCTGAAGCGGAGGGCCGTGCCCTCTACGGGCCTGACCCTGCTCGGGCTGGTCCGCCATCTCGCCGAGGTGGAGCGCTCATGGTTCCGCCGCGTGCTGAAGGACGAGGTGGCCCCGCCGCACTGGCCGGGGCCGGGTCCGGGTGAGTTCGCCGAGTTCAAGGTCGAAACCGCCGACCCGGACGAGGCGTTCAGGATCTGGCACGAGGAGTGCGCGCGTTCCCGCGCCGCCGTGGAGGCCGCCGAGTCCCTCGACATCACCGGCGCCTACGGCGACGAGGTGTTCTCGCTGCGTTACATCCTCACCCACATGATCGAGGAGTACGCGCGGCACAACGGCCACGCGGACCTGCTCAGGGAGGGCATCGACGGAGCCACCGGGGAGTGAACACCCGCAGGTTCTCAGATGGTTGAGGCCAGGTCGGCGTAGCGGTGGGCCCAGGGCAGCGCCTCCTCCAGGGCCGCCGACAGACCGAACAGGAGGTCTTCGCGGCCCCATCCGGCCGTGAGTGAGACCCCCAGCGGCAGGCCCTCGGAACTCCACCCCAGCGGAAGGCTGACGACCGGGAATCCGGTGGCGTTCCCGATGACCGTGTTGCCCGTGAAGGCCGTCATCGCGGCCAGCTCCGCCACCGGATCGGCGTCGTCGCGGAGCTGGCCGACGAGGGTCGGCGGGGCCGTCACGGTCGGGGTGACGACGATGTCCGCGTCCGCGTAGTCGAGTGTCCAGGCCCGCGCGCGGGCCTGGACCGCACCGATCGCGGCGGCCAGCTCGCCCGAGGTCAACTGCTGCGACCGGGAGCGGAGATGGCGGACGATCGGGCGCAGGGCCGCCTCGTCGAGCGCCATGGTCCTGGACCCGACCAGCGCGGTGAACATCACCTGGAAGCCGTCGGTGAGCTCGGGGTCCGGCTTCTGGTCCCGGGCGAAGACGGTATGGCCGAGTCCGGCCAGTGTGCGGGCGGTGAGTTCGGCGGCGGCGGCGACCTCGGCGTCCACCGGCGCCCCCGAGACCGAGCCCTGTGCGAGCGCCACCCGCAGCCGCGGGACGGGTGCGTCGCAGGCCAGCTCGTAGCTCTCGGCGCGGCGCGGATGCACGGTGCCGGCTCCGGTACGGGTGGTCAGCGCGTCGAGGAACGCGGCCGTGTCGCGCACGGTACGGGCGAGCGGCCCCTTCACGGAGAGCCCCATCCCGTCGTCGCCGTTCGGGCCCGCCGTGACGAGCCCGCGGCTCGGTTTCAGCCCGACCACACCGCAGGCGCTCGCGGGGGAGCGCACGGAACCGGCGCTGTCGCTGCCCTGGGCGATCGGCACCAGCAGAGCCCCGACCGCGGCCGCCGCGCCGCCACTGCTGCCGGCCGCGCTGCGGGTGACGTCGAACGGGCTGCGCGCGGGGGCGGACACCGCGGGCTCGCTGTAGCAGGCGGCCCCGAACTCGGGGACGGTCGTCTTGCCGAGGCTGATCAGCCCGGCGTCGGCCATGACGTCGACGATCTCGTCGTTGTGTTCGGGGATCCAGTCGCGGAACAGCGCGGAACCCAGTGTGGTGCGCACACCCGCGGTGGCCTCCAGGTCCTTGACTGCGGTCGGCACGCCGAACAGGCGCGGCAGCCCGGTGCGGTCCGACGTACGCAGGGTGTGTCCCGCCGCGGCCGCGGCAGCGCGGGCCCGGTCCGCCGACACGGTGGTGAACGCCCCCACCCGGTCGCCGCTCGCGATCCGGTCCAGCAGATGGTCCACGACTTCGGCGGGGGTCGTGTCACCGCGCTCGTAGGCGGCGGCCAGTTGGAGAGCCGTGAGGTCGTGCAACTGCGCCATGGATGCTCCCATTGATGTTTCGTTACGCGTATCGATATGGTGGCGGCATGGTGGTCGAGAAGGCAAGCACTCGGAAGAACGGCCGTCCCAGGGCGGTGACGCTCGACGCGATCCTGGACGCGGCCACGGAGATCGCCGACGACCGGGGACTCGACGCGGTGACCTTCCGTGTGGTGGCCGACCGGCTGGGGGTGTCACCGATGGCGATCCACCGCACGACGGGCGGCATCGACGCGCTCCAGCACGCGCTGGTGTCCCGGATCGTCGGTGAGGTGACCGGAGCCGTGGACTGGCCGGACGACTGGCGCGGCGTCGTCCGGCTGTTCGCCGAGACGCTCCACGACCTGCTCATGCGGCACCCCGTCGTCCTCGAAGCACATCGCCGTGCCTCCCTCGTCGGCCCCGGCGCGGACGACGTCGCACTGCGGGTCGTCAGGGCGCTGGGGGCCGCGGGGCTCGACGAGGCGTCCGCCGTGTACGCGTACGGCACCCTGCACGACTTCGTCACCGGCCATGTGGCGATCCGCCTCGGCCGCGGCGACCTGGAACTGATGCAGATCCCGCCCGAGCGCCGGGCGGTGTCGGTGTTCGCCGACCACCACGACTACGGCCGCCGGTTCGCCTACGGCCTCGACCTCGTCATCGGCGGGATCGCCGCCGCTGCCACGACCCCCGTACCGTACGAGGAGCAGAGATGACCCCCGCCTTGCAGGACCTGCCCGAGACGGTCCGGCTGACGGCCCCCGGCGGCCGCCGTATCGCGTACTGCTCGTACGGTGACCCCGCCGCCCCGCCCGTGATCGTGCTGCACGGCACCCCGGGCAGCCGCTACGAGGGCGTCGCGCTGCGGCAGACCGCGACGGACGCGGGCATTCGTCTGATCTTCCCGGACCGCCCCGGATACGGCGAGACCGATCCGGTGCCCGGCCGTGGTTTCCACCGCTGGAACGACGACTTCGTGACCCTGCTCGACCACCTCGGCCGGGAACGGGCAACGCTGGTGGCGATCTCCGGCGGCGGCGGATACGCGCTGTCCGCGGCCCAGTCCCACCCCGGCCGGATCACGAAGCTGATCCTGGCCTGCGCGGCCGTTCCCGGAGCGCCCAAGGAGGCGTACGCACGCCGGATCCCGTTGGTGGCGTGGGCGAACCGCATCGTCCGCTGGGCCCCGCCGGTCGGCCGCTCGATGCTCGCGGGAACAGGGATCTTCAAGCAGATGAGGAACCGCGAGCCAAACCTCTCCGGCTGGCCCCGGGCCGACCGGCTGGTCATGAGCACCCCCGAGTTCCGGGCACTGTCCGACCTGGACACGACCGAGGCCCGGCGCCAGGGCATGGACGCGGCCGTGACCGATCTGGCCGGCTACTCCCGCCCGCTGCCCGACCCGCTGAGCACGGTCTCCGTACCGACCGTGTTCCTCCACGGCGACGCGGACGGCAACGTCCCCATCGAGGTGGCGCGTTGGGCACACGCCCAGATCGCCGGCGCCGAACTGCACACCATCCCCGACGGCGGGCACCTCTTCCTCATGGAGGACGCGGAACCGCTGGTCCGGGAACTGACCTGAACGTGGTGTGCGCGGTGTTCGCAGTGTGACGATGGCCGCCATGACATGGACAGCACCCCGCATCGAACGCACGACGGCCGACGGCGACCAGCTGAACGTTCCCAGCACCGCGGACGAGCGCGTGCTGCTGGAGGGCTGGCTCCGATGGCATCGCGAGACGCTGCTCACCAAGTGCGCCGGACTCGGCCCGGCGCAACTGGCCCGCACCGCCGCCGAACCGTCGAACCTCACGCTCCTCGGCCTGGTCCGGCACATGGCGGAGATCGAACGCTGGTGGTTCCGGCGGAGTTTCGCGGGTGAGCCGATCGGTGACCTCTTCACCGGTCCCGACGACGGGGACGAGGGCATCGACGGCGTCGACGCCGCGCACGCGGAACGCGACTACGCCGCGTTCCGTGCCGAGGTCGTGGCGTGCGAGGCCGCCGCGGCCGGGCACGGTCTCGACGAGACCTTCCAGTCGACGACCCGTGGCCGGCCCGTCAGCCTCCGCTGGGTGTACCTGGTGATGATCCAGGAGTACGCCCGCCACAACGGCCACGCCGACCTGCTGCGCGAACGGACCGACGGTGCCACGGGCGACTACCCCGCAGCGGACTGACGGGACTGAGCGGACTGAGCGGGCTGAGCGGACTGACGGGGCTGAGCGGGACCGACGGGGCTGAGCGGGACTGGGCATGGTTCCGTACTCCGTCGACGATCGACGAGGAGTACGGAACCATCCCTCACCCGTCGGTCCCGGGCGGATACACCGCCGCGTACGCCGACCGGAAGAGGGCGGTGACCTCCTGGCCGCTGAGCCCCTGGACCCGGGCCTCGTCCAGCCACGCGGCGAGCGAGGCGCGCAAGGGGGAGTCGGGGTCCTCCTGGGCCGTGGTGAGGGAGCGGGTGATGAAGGTGCCCGCCCCCTGCCGTACCTCGGCGAGACCCGCGCGCTCCAGCTCGCGGTACGCCTTGAGGGTCGTGTTCGGGTTGACCTTGGTCTCCGCCGCGACCTGTGCCGCCGTGGGCAGCCGGTCCCCCTCCTCCAGGGCGCCCATGCGCAGCGCCTGTTCGACCTGCCGCACGATCTGGAGGTACGTTGCCACCCCGCTGCGTCTGTCGATGCGGAACACGACCACCGTCTTCACCTCCCGTTGGACTGCCGAAACGATATGCACCTGCGGTGGCAGGTCCTAGAGGGGGCTCCGGGAGACCCGCCACAGGGCGAACGCGGTGAGTACGGCGGCGGCCGCGAGCAGGATGCCCGCCCCGGTCCACTGCATGGACGGCATCTGGTCGAAACCGAGGTACTCGTAGACGTTGTTGACGATGCCGTGCTCCTTGATGCAGGCGTTCGAGGCAGCCTCGGTGGTCTTGCTGCACAGCCCCCAGCCGTAGAGATGCCCGTCGGCGGAGCCGATCCAGCGGTCCAGCTCGTGCGACTCGTTCAGCTGTGCGGGCATGTCGGCATCGAGCGGGTAGGTGAGCGTGCGCGACGGCGCGAGGTACACGCGCAGTTCGCCCCAGAGGACCTCGACGAATCCGGCGAAGACGAACGTGACCGCCATGGCCACGACGACTCGGCGCAGCAGCATGCCGATGGTGATGCCGGCGGCGGTCAGGAAGAGGCACAGCGCGGGGAGTACCGGACCGGTGTTGTCGAAGATCTGCCCATCCGGCCACAGGCTGGGGAACACCGAACGGTAGGGCTTCCACCACCAGGTGAAGAAGGCCGAGAGCACCGCGCTGGATACGATCACCGCCCCGTAGCACCAGGCGAGCTTCGCCGTCAGCCAGCGGCGGCGGGACACGGACTGGGTGGTGATCAGCTGCGCGGTGCCGTGTTCCTGATCGCCCGCGACCAGCGGGGCGCCGAGGAAGACGGCGAGGATCACGGGCAGCCCGCTCAGGGCGGTGAGGGTGAGGCTGAGCCCTGTCGACGAGTACGTCGGCTGTGCCGGCTGCTTCTCCGGCCAGCCGGCCGCTTCGAGCGCCTGGGTCATCTCTCCGCGCTGGTAGACGAGCCAGATCGAGCCGAGAACCATCACGGCCAGCAGGGAGAGCAGTGCGGCCCGGTGCTGGCGTACGACGAGCCAGTTCAGCCCGCGCAGCAGGCGGGGCCCGGGCGTCCGGCCGGTCCGGGGGGTGTCGGTCAGGGTGGCGCTCATGAGCTGTGGATTCCTTCGGCCTCGATGCGGGCACCGGGTGTGTACAAGGGGGGCACGTCCGGCGAGCGGAGATGTGCCAGGAGGACTTCCTCCAGACTGGGTTCGGCGACGACCCAGTCGGCCCGCAGCGGGCCGTTCGTCCGCACCAGCGCGTGGAACTGCCTTCCCTGGACGCGGATTTCGATCACCGTGTGGGGGGCCAGCAGGTCGGCCGGGTTCCCGTCCGTGACGAGCCCCGTCACCAGCGCGTGCGCCGGGACGAGCGCGTCCGCGTCGCCCGCCATCCGGATCTTGCCATCGGCGAGGACCAGCAGGTAGTCGCACATGTCCTCCAGTTCGGACAGCATGTGCGAGGACATCACCACGGTCGTGCCGCGCTCGACGGCCTCCGACATCAGGAGAGTGCTCATGTCGTGGCGGGCCAGCGGGTCGAGGTCGGACATCGGCTCGTCGAGCAGCAGCAGATCGGGCCGCTTGCCGAAGGCGAGCGCGAACGCGACGCGGGTGCGCTGGCCACCGGAGAGAGTGCCCACACGGGCGTTCATCGGCACCTGGCCCGACCGCACGATCCGCTCCGCCGCGGCCATGTCCCAGTCCGGGTTGAGCTCGCTGCCCAGGCGCAGCGTCTCGGCCACGGTGAACCGCTTGAACAACGGCTTGTCCTGCCCCAGGAACGCGAATCGCGGCATCACCGAGGGATCGTCCACCGGCACGCCGAAGAGACGGAGTTCACCGTCCGTCGGCTGCACCTGTCGGGTCGCGAGCCCCAACAGGGTGCTCTTTCCTGCCCCGTTGGGGCCGACGAGTCCGCAGATCCGCCCGGCCGGCAGCCGGAACGAGCAGTCGCGCAGCGCCCAGCCGCGACGGTAGCGCTTACCCAGGCCGCGGGCCTCCAGCGCCCAGGCACCGGATGTGCCGCCCGGAGTCAATGCGTCTGCCATGCACTTCGCCTCAATTCCATTAGTCAATTAATGGAATCATGGTCTTGGTGGTGGAGGACTGTCAAGGCGAGGCGGAGGGGCCTGCCCGCCGCCTGGGTGTGAAATGCCTGGAATGCCCCCGTTCGGGGTGCGGCTCGCGAAGGTCTGGCCACACACGGCGGTCGATGCCGGTTCCACCGGGGTGGACCACTGCTCGGTGGACGAGGGGCAATGTGGTTGGCCGCCCGGCCGAGTACGTGCTCAGCGAAGGGGGCGACGGTGATCCCGGCGTGAACGGCGTTACGGAGCCGATCGATCCGAGTGGGGGCGGCGCGGTTGGAAGTACGTGCCCGGTGTGACGCCGGTCTCGCGCCTGAAGGCTGCGACGAACGCGCTGACGGTCTCGTAGCCGACGGCCCGTGACACCCGGTTCAGCGGCTCGCCTGCAGCCAGGGCGGGCAGCGCCGCGTTGAGACGGACGAGCATGCGCCATCGGCCGAACGGCATACCGGCACCGGACAGAAACAGCCGGGCGAGCGTGCGGCCCGAGGCGCCGACCCGGCGGCCCCAGGCATCGAGCGAGAGCCCGCAGGCGGGATCGTCGAGGAGTGCCTGGGCGACCTCACGGGCGCGCGGGTCGGCCGGTAGGGGAGTGTCGAGTGTGGTCACGGCCACCGGCTTGAGCAGATCGAGGAGCAGTGCCTCGCCGTGTGCCCGGCGTGCGCCGTCAAGGCTCGGATCGTCCAGGAAGAGGATGAGTTCCGCGAGCAGCCGGGGGACCTCGACCGGCTGGGGTGCGGTCCATGGGCCCGCGTCGCCCGCCGGCGCCGCGGAGAGGTAGAGCGACGTCATGGTGCTGTGGCTCGCCGAGAGCACCTCGTGCGGCACTCCGGCCGGGAGCCACAGCGCCCGTGTGGTCGGCAGTACCCAGGTCCGCGCGTCCGCATCGACCGTGAGTGTGCCGCTGGAGGCCCAGGCCAGCTGGTGCCTCTGGTGGGTGTGCCGATTGAACCGTGTCCCCGCCGGCATCGGGAAGGTGCCGATGAGCACGAGTGCGCCGTCGTGTCCGTTTCTCGACATGGCGTGGAAGGGTACGGCCTTTGAGACGGCGGCGCCGGTCCTTAGCGTTGCCGTCATGAACAAAAGACATGCTGAGCTGTGCGCGAGCCCCGAGTGGGCCGCCCATCTCCAGGACAGTGTGCTCCCGGTCGCCATCGCCCGGGCCGAGCTCGGTAGGGAGATGCTGGAGATCGGCCCCGGTCCGGGGGCTGCGACCGAGTGGCTGCGTACCAGGGTGGAGCGCCTGGTGGCCGTCGAGGTCGAGGCCGAAGCGGCGTCACTCCTGGCCGACCGCTACGCCGGGACGAACGTCGAGATCCACCACGGCAGTGGGGCCGAGCTGGAGTTCGCCGACGACTCGTTCGACTCGGCGGCGTCGTTCACGATGCTGCACCACGTGCCGACAGCGGCGCTCCAGAACCGACTGCTGGGTGAGATCTTGCGGGTCCTCAGGCCGGGCGGCGTCCTCGTCGGCTCCGACAGCCTTCCGAGCCATTCGCTCCACGAGTTCCACGAGGACGACATCTACAACCCGGTGGAGCCGGCCGCTTTTCTCGTACGCCTTCAGACGCTGGGGTACGTCGACATCACGCTCGGTGTGAGTGACCGCCTGACGTTCTCGGCCCACAAGCCCGCACCGAAGGAAGACGACGCATGAGCGAGGCCACCGGTGTGCAGGAGCAGTCGGCGGGCAGCCGGTTGCGGCGGTAGGCCCTGGGCGGGGACCCGGACCGGCCGGCGACGGCGGCCGAGGGCTGCGCGATCGCCGAGGGGTGGAGAACCACAGGCGGGCGTCGTTTGAGGCGCGGGCGCGGGCAGGGGGCAGGGGAGGCGATCGGACGATGCGGAGGGTTGAGCGCGCGACCGAGGTCCGCCACCCCGAGGTGTTCCGTGACATCTACCACCAGGTTTATCGAGAGCCGCCGTACGACGAGGACGCCGCGGCCGCGGACGCGTTCGCCGAGCGGTTGGCCGGACACGCGGCACTGTCCGGCTTCTCAAAAATTAGAAATCCGATAAGCCGACTCGGAAATCCCGTCAATCGCTGTGCTGTCGACCCTCGCGATGGGGCGAATCCCGAGCGCCGCCCGGCGCCACATGGTGGTTCGCCGTAGATATGGCAAGAATACGATCGGCTCCCCTCGCTGGGCCCAATCTGGACATCCGGGGGTGCATTCCAGTCGAGGGCTATAAAGCAGATTGCCCTGCACCACAGTTTCACGGGACCGTTGTTGCGTAAGTGCCAGACGATGCGACGTGATGGTCGTACTGTGGAGTTCGTCGAATGCTTGTTCAGCGCGATGCCGCCCGCGCTGGCTGCGAAGTGAGCTCTCGGTTCGGCATTCGAAACAAGGAGAACTTGTGATCTCAAAAACGACGAGGGCCGCGCGTTCCATGGCCGTGGCGTTCGCCGCAGCCGCCACGTTCACCATGACCATGCCGACCAGCAACGCTTTCGCCATCGATCACGTCGCTTGTCGCGGCGGAGAGAACTTCTTGAAGATCTGGTCGCACAGCGACGGGCGTGAGAGCGTGGACTGCTACGCGAACCGCGGGAAGACCTCCTTCGGCGGGTGGTGGATCGACAAGATCTCCACGGGGAACAACGACTTGATCTACTACGACGCCAATGGTGATTCGGTGAAAATCGAACGGTGGCACGAGATCTCTTTCCCGAACCGCCCGCCGAAGGTCAACGCCATCGAAATCCTGTGACGAGCTGACCTCGTTCTTGCATGAGGGCCCGTCAGTATTCTGACGGGCCCTTTAAGTTTGTTCGGGGGCGGAGGTTTCGGGTTGTGGCAGGTCCGTGACCCGGCTGCCCGCGTCGGATGGGCGCCGGCCAATTCCCGGTCCGCGCAGTCCTTCGGGTTCTCCACGGCAATCCGGGACATCAATCGCATGATGGCCGGCTCCTCCTCCATCGACGGACGGACAGCGAGAGTGGTCGTCCTGCACCACATGCGCGATCTGACCTTCCGTGAAGACGACTCCAGGGTTCGCACCGGCGCTCTGCCCCGTACCACAGCCAGCCTGCGCCACCTCACCCTCAGAGTCTTCCGCCGAGACGGCGGGACCAACAACCGCCGCCGCCCTCCGCCGAGCCGGCCGCGCCGCCATCCACCCATGGCTCGTCGAAGCCGGCCGCTCCCATCCCGACGCCGCCATCACCCACCTCGGATCCGCACCTGGTGCCCCCGCCGACCCACGGCCCCCTCCACGGTCCCTCCACGGCGGTGCTGATCTGCAGGAAAGGGGAGGGCAAGCCTGACGGCTGCTCTGCGAAACACCGCCCGTGCCGGCCGGTCAGGACCGCACGAGGATCCCCCTCGCTGATGGCGGGCTGTCTGGGCTCCTCGACTGCGCTGCGGCGAGCGCCCGTAGGTGGGGTAGGCGGGTGGGCAGCGGGGTAGGACTGCGTTCGATTGCCGGGATGACGGCAGTTGGAACGCTCAGCCTGGGCGTCCCTGGATTGATCGAAGGATGAGGCATGGCCAGCGGAACGGTGAAGTGGTTCAACTCCGAGAAGGGCTTCGGCTTCATTGCGCAGGACGGCGGGGGGCCGGATGTCTTTGCGCACTACTCGAACATTTCCGGTAGCGGCTACCGTGAGCTCATTGAGGGCGAGCAGGTGACCTTCGACATCGGGCAGGGGCAGAAGGGCCCGCAGGCGGAGAACATCGTCCGCGGCTGAGACGGCGGCACGGCAGGCGCGGAGGGTGTCGTCGCATGCACACCCTTCGCTCCGGAGACGAGACCCGGGGCCCGTCGGAAAGCAGTGTGTCTGCCGCTGCGCGGGTTGCTCTCAATGGACCTGGCACCGCAATGGCCTGCTCGTACTGAGCAGCGCCAGGGCGGGGCCGGGCAGGCGGGCTGCCTCATGGGTGCCCGGGTCCGTCGCACCCGGTCCGAGGTCCGTGGCGGTCAGCGACGGCTGGATGCCGACCGGACGACGGGCGAGCCTGCGCCTTCCCGGGGCGGTAACTCCCCATGCGCCGACGGTGGGTGAGGCTGCTCCTCTTCGGCTCTGAGCGCGATGTGCGGATCCCGCGGAGTGTCTTCCCGTGAGCGAAGCACAGATGATTTCGGCGCCGTCCTGACTTTCCGTACTGCCGCTGAGATCGAACCGAGAGTCCCAGGGGCTGGGGTGTCGGCACAGGCTGTGCCGTTCAGTCCTTGGTTGCAGGGGAGCGGATCCGGCTGGCGGTGGCCGGTCGCTTCGAGGGCGGAGCGAAGCACAGGGGGATCGCGGCCCCGCCGCGGGTGAGTGAGCGGTCGGTGGAGCGCCGGTGCCGTCCATGGTGCGGGCGCCAGCGCGATGAACTCGTACGCGCGAAGGGGGAGGAGCAGAGGGAGGAGACGTGGGCTGACGGGGCACTGTTCTTTCGTGCCGTCCCCGCCCTACGCGGTTCGGTATGCCCGGAGAAAGGTCCGCACTCCCTCGACGACGAGTGGCCGGACGCGGGTGTCCTCCGCGGCGTTCGCGGAACCGAGCCTGTCCAGCGCGACGCCGAAGGTCAGCGCGATGAACTGGTCGGCCGCGAGTCGGGGGTCGGGGACGTCGAGCAGCCCGGCCTCGGCGAAGGCGGCGAACCGCTCGGCAATCGCCTCGTCGGGGGTGTCGGCCATGGGGTTGTAGCCCCCGTGCGACAGGTGGCCGGATTCCACGCGGACCAGTCGTTGCAGCGTTGCGTACTCGGCCGAGCCGAGCATGTCGGTCGCGATGCGCATCGAGAACGTGACCAGGGCGTCCTCGAGCTCGGCGGCCTTGGTCGGGCCGGTGAGGGTGTCGTCGAGGGTGCGCCGGATCGTGGTGATCAGTGACTGGCCGACGGCGTCGACGACTGCTCGCAGCAGCGTCTGCTTGTCGCCGAAGTAGTCGTAGACCGTCCGCTTGGACACCTCGGCCCGGGCGGCGACCGCGTCGACGCTGGACCGGTCGAAGCCGTCGGCGAGAAACAGTTCCCGGGCCGCCGAGAGGATGGCGGCCCGCTTCCGCGTGGATCCCTCGCGCAGTGTCTTCGTGGTCGGCATGGGCATATCGTAACCGTCCTACACTGCACGGTGTAGTGTAATAATCGGCTCGGCGGGTGCCGCACTCGTCCGCCCGCTCCGTCCGGCGAAGTCGTGCATGCGCCAACTCAGTTAGGGCTTACCCGAGTTCACCCCGCCGGACGGCCTCGGCCCCGCCGATAAGCACCACGCGCACCGCGCCTTGCGTGGGCGGCCGCTGTGTCCGCGCCGGGCCCGGCAAGGCGGCAGCGCGACGCGTACGGCCGAACCCTTACCGGCCCGGCAATGACGGAAAGGACGTCCATGACCGCAACTCTGGCTCCCCCGGTCCGCATCGGGAAGGCCGCTGTCGGAGCCCTCGGCATGCTGGCAGTCGCCACCGGTGCCTTGGAGTCGGTGGTGACGCCAACGCTCCCGCTCCTGCAACGCGAGCTGGATATGAGTCCCGCCGAAGGGGCGTTACTCAGCATCATGCTCCTCATCACCGGCGCGCTCATCACACCGGTCGCAGGCAAGTTGGGCGACCGCTACGGCGGGAAACGGGTCCTGATCCGGCTGATGGCGGTGGTGTCGGCCGGTGGTCTGGTGTCCGCCCTGGCGCCGAACCTGCCCGTGCTGCTGCTCGGTCAGGTACTGCAGGGGGCGATGGTGGGCGCGCTGCCCCTGTCGTTCATCCTGGTGCGCGAACACCTCCCCGCGGGAGAGTCGAAGGTGGCCATCGGGGTGGTCAGCGGGCTGTTCGTGGCGGGCGGGATGGCGGGAACGCTGGCGGCCGGGCCCGTGGCGGAAGGGCTGTCCCGTCACTGGATGTTCGCGCTGCCGACGCTCGCGGTCATCGGAGCCACCATGCTGGTGAACAGGCTGATGCCGCAGGATCCGCCGAGCCGGTCGGACGGCGCCGGGGCCGACTGGCCCGGCCTGGTTCTCTTGAGCGGGACGCTGGTCACGCTCATGCTCGTACTCGCGCTGGCGCCCGACATCGGCTCGCAGCCACTCGTGCTCGGCGCCCTCATCGTGGTTCTGGCCGCCTTCGTGACCGGATGGACAGCCGTTGAGCGGCGTGCGGCCTCGCCGATGGTCGAACTGCGCATGCTGGCACGGCCTGCGGTGTGGAAGGCGTGTGTGCTGACGTTCGTGATGTGCTTCGGTACCTCGGTGGCGGTCTATCTCGTCCCGCAACTGTTCGCGGTGTCCGCCGACGAGTACGGATTCGGGGCCGGCGCCACCGAGATCGGCTTCTTCCTGCTGCCCGGCGCCGTGGCCGCTTCGCTGGCCGGGCCGATCAGTGGGATCGGGGCGCGGCGTTTCGGCTCGCGTGCTGTGGTCACCGCCGGGATCGTCATCATGGTCGCCGCCCTGATCGCCCTGGCAGCCGTGCACACCGAGGTCTGGCACCTCGTCATCGGCAAGGCGATGATCGCGCTTGCCAACGGTCTGTGCGTCACGGCGATGGTGACCAGCACCGCCACATCCGTCGATCACCGTGACACCGGCATCGCCACCAGCCTGGTCCTGGTGACTCGCGTGATCGGCTTCGCCGTGGGCGTGCAGGTCAGTGGTGCGATCCTCACCGCCGGGACCCCTTCCGGGTCGGATGTCCCGGCCGAATCGGCCTTCGTCACCGGCTTCGTCATAGCAGGCGCCGTCACGGCGCTGTCCCTGCTTGTCGCCCGCACCATGAGCAAAGGAGTCAAGGAATGACCCGCACCGATCTGTTGAGCGACGTCCGCAACGCGCCGAGGCGCAAGGTCCTGATATCCGGGGCCAGCATCGCGGGGCCCGCCCTCGCGTTCTGGCTGAACCGCTACGGATTTGCGGTCACGGTGGTCGAGAAGGCGGGCGCACTTCGTGACGGTGGTTACCCCATCGACGTGCGCGGCACCGCACTCGAGGTCGTCCGGAGGATGGGAATCCTGCCGCGACTGCAGGACGCCCACATCGACCTGCGCCGGCTGACGTTCCTCAACGGGGACGGCAGCGAGGTGGCCTCGGTCCACCCGCACGCCGTCACCGGCGGTGTCGTGGAACGCGATCTCGAGGTGCGGCGCGGGGATCTGGCCGGCGCTCTCCACGCGGCGGTCCGTGACGATGTGGAGTTCTTGTTCAACGACTCCATCGACACCCTCGACCAGTCCGGCCACGGGGTCGACGTCACCTTCCAAGGGGGCAGCAGCCGTACGTTCGACATGGTCTTCGGTGCGGACGGTCTGCACTCACGTACCCGCGCGTTGCAGTTCGGCCCCGAAGAGCAGTTCCACCGGTACCTCGGCTACTGCTTCGCCGGGTTCACCATGCGCAACACCTTCGGGCTCTCCTACGAGACCGTGATATGGAACACCCCGGGCAGGGCCGCGGCACTCTACGCCGCGGGGGACAACGACGACGTGCACGCCTTCCTGAACTTCGCCAGCCCGGAACCGCCGTTCGACGCCTTCCGGAACCCGGAGGCCCAACGAGACCTGGTCGCCGCGGTCTTCGCCGAGGCGGGATGGGAGATCCCGGGCATGCTTGCCGCCCTGCGCGACGCGGACGACCTGTTCTTCGACGTGGTCAGCCAGATCCGCATGCCCCGCTGGTCCAACGGAAGGGTCGCGCTGGTGGGCGACGCCGCGTACGCGCCCTCGTTCCTCACCGGACAGGGCTCCAGCCTCGCGCTCGTCGGCGCGTACATGCTCGCCGGTTCGCTGGCCGACCGGGACCATGCCGCGGGCTTCGCCGCCTACGAACACAGCACCCGTGAGTTCGTGACCGCGAATCAGGAACAGGTCCGCGAGGGCGACGCCGCACTCTTCCCGACCACCGACCGGGCCCTGGAACAGCGCAACGACATGCTGCGCAATCTCAGCACCATGCCCTCCGCGGAGGGACGACCGGCCCATTCGGCCCTCACCCTGCCCGAGTTCATGCCCCTGACGTGAGCCCGGGCACGCGCGCCGATGACGGGCGGCACCGGCAGCCGGGGCCGGCGGTCCGGACCCGGCGCTGGTGACGGCGGGTTGTGCCGATAGCGGGGCGCCACTGTTGCGGGCGGACCAACTGGGCGCCCCGACTGAACAGTTCAGCGGCGGCGGAACGGGTCTCGACGGTCCGCCTCCGCCCGTTCTCCTACTGTCCGCCGGACGCCCAGCTCCGGCCCGACCCGGACAGGTCTTGTCCGGCGGCCGGCCGACGACGACCACCTCCACGACCTCCGGCCGTACCACCTCGGCATCGATCTCGGCGAGCTCCTCGCGCAGCCGTTCGGCGCGATCGGCCGGTACCACCCGTTGCCGCGTCACCCACACCAGTACATCCGCCACCAGCAGCTCCTCCCGCGCCCGCCCCCCTGGGAGCCCATGAAGGTGCCGGAACCCGGCAGGTGATTCCGGTGCATCAGCACCGAGCCGGTGATCACCTGCTAGCGATCACGCACGTGACCGGCACAGGCCCCCCGCTGTTGGCGGCGGCCCGGCGACGCATCCTGCTTGCTCAGGCGCTTCGATTCGCCGGTCCGGCTCCAACCCACTCCGGCACACGCGCCGATGCCAGGAACTTCTCATGGAAGACCAGCATCCACGCCAGCGCGATCAGGCAGACGATCGGGATCACGATCAGCAGCACGAGGAACGTGATCGGGTGTGAGCGGCTGAACGCGTCGCCGTCGATCCCGAACAGGGTCACAGGACCGGCGACGACGAGGGGCGCCATCACCCAGAAGAACAGGTAGGTCCGGATCACCTCGCTCATGCGCAGCTCGGCCCTGCCCAGGAATACATACTGCGTGGTGCTCGCCGAGGCACCGCGCCCTCCGGCGACGACGACCGTCTCGCCCTCCTTGATGTAGTAGCGTCCCAGTGGCCAGATCGGCAGCAGCATGGTGAACCAGTGGGTGGCGAAGCAGGCTCCCTCGGCATCTGGGCGGGTCTTGCCCAGCATCGTCCGCCCGAACCCGTTGAACGTGCCCAAGCGCGGTGCCGTGTTCAGCGGCATGACCTTGTCCGACATCTGTCCCCCCATCCCGGTGACAACGTTGACCCGAGCAGCATGCCAGCAGCGTGTGACATCGGCCGGGCTGAGTCGTGGACGCCCGGCTCGGATCACCCGGTGACGGACGATCACTCAAGCGCCTGGGCAGGAAACGTGGGGTGTCGCGACGGCCACGAGCACTCAAACCCGTGAGACAGGGGCGTTTCGGCCCCCGATGACGGCGGAGGGGAGACGGCTGGCCAGCAAAGATGCTTGTATGGGGGCGCCGAGTCGGGTGCCTGCTTGATGGCCTTCAGGAACGGATGTCAGCAACTGGTGTCACGACCGGCGCAGATAGCCCCTGACCTGCAAGAAGACGGACTCATTATGAAGATCCTGATCAGCGCGGACATGGAAGGCGCCACCGGCGTGACCTGGCCGGCCGATGTACTTCCGGGCACGCCCCAGTGGGAGCGGTGCCGTTCCATGTTCACCTCCGACGTGAACGCGGCAGCGCTCGGCTTCTATGACGGCGGTGCCGACGAGGTGCTCGTCAACGAGGCCCACTGGTCCATGCGCAACCTCCTGTTGGAGCAGCTCGACGACCGGGTCCAGATGCTCACCGGCAGGCACAAGTCGCTCTCCATGGTCGAGGGCATCCAGCACGGCGACGTCGATGCCATCGCCTTCATCGGGTACCACACGGGCGCCGGTGCGGAGGGGGTCCTCGCCCACACCTACCTGGCGAACTCCATCACCGGGGTCTGGCTCAACGGCGCGCGGGCCAGCGAGGGACTGCTCAACGCGCATGTCGTGGCCGAGTACGGCGTACCCGTCGTCCTCGTCACCGGCGACGACCTGACCTGTGTGGACGCGGACGGGTACGCCCCGGAGGCCCGCAAGGTCGCCGTGAAGGACTATGTCTCGCGGTACGCGGCGGTGTGCCGCACCCCGGCCCGTACCGCCGCCGACATCCGTGCCGCGGCCAAGGACGCGACCGCGCTCGCCGTGCGGCACACCCCGGTCAAGGGCGGCGCGTTCACCGTCGAGCTGGAGTTCGACGCAGAGCACCTGGCCCAGGCGGCCACGGTCGTCCCTGGCGTGGCACCCAGTGGCGAGCGGCGCGTCGCCTACACCAGCGCGACGATGTACGAAGGTATCCGCACGTTCAAGGCGGTGACGACGATCGTGTCGTCCGCCGTGGAGGAACAGTATGGCTGAGGCGACCGGCCCCCGGGAGAGCGTCGACCGGCAGGCACTCGACGAATCGGTGACGTTCACCTCCGAACTGATCCGGATCGACACCACCAACCGTGGCGGCGGCGACTGCCGGGAACGCCCGGCCGCCGAGTACGTCGCCGAGCGGCTGGCCGCCGCCGGCTTGGAACCCGCCCTGCTGGAGCGCACCCCGGGGCGCACCAATGTGGTGGCCCGGATCCCGGGCACCGACCCGTCCGCCGACGCCCTGCTCGTACACGGCCATCTCGATGTCGTCCCGGCCGAGGCCGACGACTGGACCGTGCACCCCTTCTCCGGGGAGATCCGCGACGGCGTCGTCTGGGGGCGCGGCGCCATCGACATGAAGAACATGGACGCGATGGTCCTGGCCGTCGTCCGGGCCTGGGCGCGGGCCGGCGTCCGGCCCCGCCGCGACATCGTGATCGCGTACACCGCGGACGAGGAGGCCAGTGCCGAGGACGGCTCCGGCTTCCTCGCCGATCGGCACGCCGCGCTCTTCGAAGGGTGTACGGAAGGCATCAGCGAATCCGGTGCCTTCACCTTCCACGCCGGACCGGACATGCCGCTCTACCCGATCGCCGCGGGCGAACGGGGCACCGCCTGGCTGAAGCTCACCGCGCACGGCAAGGCCGGGCACGGCTCCAAGGTCAACAAGGCCAACGCGGTCAGCGCACTCGCCGCTGCCGTCGCCCGGATCGGCGAGCACGCATGGCCGGTCCGGCTCACTCCGACGGTCCGCGCCGCGCTCACCGAGATCGCCGCGCTCCACGGCCTCCGCCCCGACCTCGACGCCCCCGGCTTCGACGTGGACGAACTTCTCGGCAAGCTCGGACCGGCCGCCGGGCTGGTGGAGCCGACCGTGCGCAACAGCTCCAACCCGACCATGCTGGAGGCCGGGTACAAGGTCAATGTGATCCCGGGCCACGCCACCGCCTTCATCGACGGCCGGATGGTTCCCGGCGGCGAGGACGAGTTCCGTGCCACGCTGGACCGGCTGACCGGACCCGACGTCGACTGGGAATTCCACCACCGCGAGGTCCCGTTGCAGGCTCCGGTCGACTCGCCGACCTTCGCGAAGCTGCGTGCCGCCGTCGAACGCTTCGACCCGGACGGCCATGTCGTGCCGTACTGCATGTCGGGCGGCACGGACGCCAAGCAGTTCTCCCGGCTCGGCATCACGGGCTACGGCTTCTCGCCGCTGAAGCTGCCCGTCGGCTTCGACTACCAGGCGCTGTTCCACGGCGTCGACGAACGCGTCCCCGTCGAGGCACTGCACTTCGGCGTCCACGTCCTCGATCACTATCTGCGCACGGCCTGACCCGGCACGAGGGGAATCGAACATGGTGTCCACAGGGGCCTACGGAACATGGCCGTCGCCGATCGACGCACGGCTGGCCGCCTCGCACGACGGCCGACCGGAGTACGTCGGCGTCGTCGGCGACGAGGTGTGGTGGACCGAGCCGCGCCCGGCCGAGGCGGGCCGCCGCGCCCTGGTCCGCCGCCGGGCGGACGGCACCGGCGCCGAGGCACTGCCCGCTCCGTGGAACGTACGGAGCCGGGTCATCGAGTACGGCGGACAGCCCTGGGCCGGAGCCGAACGCGCCGAGGGCGGGCCGCTCGTCGTCTTCGTCGACTTCGCCGACCAGCGGCTGTACGCCCACGCCCCCGACGGGTCCGGCGAACCCCGGCCGCTCACCCCGGTCTCGTCCGTCGGCGGCGGGCTGCGCTGGGTCGACCCGCGGATCCACCTCGACCGGGGCGAAGTGTGGTGCGTGCTGGAGGAGTTCACCGGCGAGTCACCCACCGAGCTGCGCCGGGTGATCGCCGCCGTACCCTTGGACGGCTCGGCGGCCGAGGACCGCTCCGCGGTGCGTGAACTCACCGACGGCAGCCACCGATTCGTCACCGGGCCGAAGCTCTCGCCCGACGGGCGACGGGCGGCCTGGATCGCGTGGGACCATCCGCGCATGCCGTGGGACGGCACCGAGGTGATGCTCGCCGATGTCTCCGAGGACGGTACGTTCCACCACACCCGGAGCTTCGGCGGCGGCCCCGAGGAATCCGTCCCGCAGATCGAATGGGGCGTCGACGGACAGCTCCTCTTCGCCAGTGACCGCAGCGGGTGGTGGAATCTGTACCGCGCCGACCCGCAGCGCGGCGCGGTCGCGCTCCACCCCCGGGAGCAGGAGTTCGCCGGACCGCTCTGGAAGATCGGCCTCAGCTGGTTCCGGCCGCTGGAGAACGGTCTGATCGCCACCGTCCACGGCAAGGGCACCACCACGCTCGGCATCCTCGACCCGGCGACCGGCGAACTCGTCGACGCGGCCGGTCCCTGGACCGAATGGGCCGAGTCGCTGGACGTCCACGGCAGCCGGGTCTACGGCATTGCCGCCGGCCCGTACAGCGCCTACGAGGTCGTCGAGCTGGACACCGCGACCGGCCGTACCCGGGTCATCGGCACACCGCACGAGGACGCCGTCGACCCGGCGTACTGCCCGCGGCCCGAGGACCGCACCTTCGCAGGGCCCGACGGCCGGGAGGTCCACGCCCATATCTACCCGCCCCGGAACCCCGACCGGACCGGCCCCGACGGTGAACTGCCGCCCTACGTCGTCTGGGCGCACGGCGGCCCGACCGGCCATGCCGCACTCGTACTCGACCTGGAGATCGCCTACTTCACCTCGCGCGGCATCGGTGTCGCCGAGGTGAACTACGGCGGCTCCACCGGCTACGGCAGGAGCTACCGCAACCGGCTGCGCGAACAGTGGGGCGTCGTCGACGTCGAGGACTGCGCGGCCGTCGCCGAGGCGCTGGCCGCCGAGGGCACGGCCGACCGGCAGCGGCTCGCCATCCGGGGCGGCAGCGCCGGCGGCTGGACCACCGCGGCCTCGCTGACCGGCACCGATGTCTACGCCTGCGGCACGATCATCTATCCCATCCTCGATCTGACCGGCTGGGGCACGGACGAGACCCATGACTTCGAGTCGCAGTACCTGGAGTCCCTGGTGGGTCCGCTCGCCGAAGTCCCGGCACGCTACCGGGAACGGTCCCCGGTCAGCCGCACCGACCGGCTGACCACCCCCTTCCTCCTGCTCCAGGGGCTGGACGACCCGATCTGCCCGCCCGTCCAGTGCGAGCGGTTCCTGGCCGAGGTCGAGGGACGCGGCATCCCGCACGCGTATCTGGCCTTCGAGGGGGAGGGGCACGGATTCCGGCGCGCCGATACGATGATCCGTGCCCTGGAGGCCGAACTCTCCCTGTACGGACAGACGTTCGGCATTGACTGTCCCGACGTACCGGCGCTGGAGCTGAAGCGGTGACCCTCGTCCCCCTGACCCGCCCCGCCCGGCTGCGTCCCGGTGCCAGGATCGCCGTGGTGTCACCGAGCGGGCCCGTGCCCGCCGACCGCCTGGAGGCGGGCCTCGACATACTTCGCAGCTGGGGCCTCGAACCCGTCGAGGCACCTCATGTACGCGATGTCCACCCGGAGTTGGACTACCTCGGCGGTACGGACGAGGCGCGCGCCCGGGATCTCCAGGAGGCCTGGTGCGATCCGTCCGTCGACGCGGTGATCTGCGCCCGTGGCGGGTACGGCGTACACCGCATGGTCGACCTGGTCGACTGGGCGGCGATGCGCGCGGCCGGACCCAAGGTGTTCGTCGGCTACAGCGACATCACCGTGCTCCACGAGGCATTCGCCCTGCGCATGGGGCTCGCCACCCTGCACGGCCCGATGGCCGGCACCGAGACCTTCCTCAAGGACCCGGACACCCAGGAATCCCTGCGGGCCACCCTGTTCGAGCCCGAGACGGTGCGGAGCCTCGGCCTGCCCTCGGCGCGGGTGCTGGTGCCCGGCAGCGCCCGGGGCATCACCTACGGCGGCTGTGTGAGCCTGCTCGCCGCCGACCTCGGCACCCCGCACGGCCGGAGCTCGGCCCGGGGCGGGCTGCTGGTGATCGAGGACACCACCGAGGACCCGTACAACATCGACCGCATCCTCACCCAACTGCTCAGGGCCGGCGCGCTCGACGGGACAGCCGGGGTGGCCTGCGGTTCCTGGGCCGGCTGCGGCCCGTACGAGAAGGTGCGGGCGGTCCTCGCCGACCGGCTCGGCCCGCTGGGCGTACCCGTCGTCGAGGAACTGGGCTTCGGGCACGGACCGACGGCGCTGACGATTCCGCTCGGAGTGCCCGCCGTGCTGGACGCGCCGGCCGACGGAGGCCCCGCCACGCTCACGATCGAGGGGCCCGCACTGGTCTGAACGGGGCCGAATCGGGGAGAAGTTGAGCAACCTTCAGGAAACCCCGCCGGGGACGTTGACATCGCTATGACGCGTGTCACAGCATGAGCGCCGCCCAGTACTTACTGGTCGGTAAGGCGCCCTCGGTGTGGAGGTCCTCGTGTCACGTGCTGTTTCCCGCCCCCGGTCCCGGTACCGGACGCTCTCCCGGAAAACGGTCGCGTACGCGGCCGGAGCCGCGCTCGCCGTACCGCTGGTCCTCACCGGCGCGGCGCACGCGGCTCCTGCCGCGACCTCGCCGTACACCGTCACCCCGCTGAAGTTCACCATCCGGGCGGGCGGCCGCTCCTGCACGGTCGACGCCGACCTGTACCGCCCCGCCGGGGCCGACGCGCAGCACCCCGCCCCCGCCGTCCTCGCCACCAACGGCTTCGGGGGAAGCAAGTCGGACGGCTCGACCGGCGGCATCGGCAAGGCCTTCGCCTCCCGCGGCTATGTCGGCCTCGTCTACTCCGGCCTGGGCTTCGGCAAGTCCGGCTGCCTCATCACGCTCGACGACCCGGCCGTCGACGGCCGGGCGGCCGCCGGGCTCATCGACTTCCTCGCCGGGACGCGCGCCGCCGACGACGGCACCGAGGCCGACTACGTCACGAAGGACGGCAAGGGCGATCCCCGGGTCGGCATGATCGGCGGCTCGTACGGCGGCGCCATCCAGATGGCGACCGCGGCCGTCGACCGGCGCGTCGACGCGCTCGTGCCCCTGATCACCTGGAACGACCTGGCCTACGCGCTCGCCCCCAACAACACCGGCCCGCGCGTGGGCGTCTCGTCCGACACCGCCGGTGTCTACAAGTGGCAGTGGACCAACGGCTTCTACCTGCTGGGGGAGGGGCAGACGATCCTCAACGCGAGCCTCGATCCGTCCCGGTTCGGCAGCCTCACCTGTCTGCACTTCGCGCCGCGGGCCTGCGACACCATCCAGCTGCTCAACTCCGGCCGCTACCCCGCCGACAGGACCAAGGCGATGCTCGACTACGCGCGCAGCGTATCGCCCGTCGACTACCTCGCCAGGGTCAAGGCACCCACCCTGCTCGTCCAGGGGCAGGCCGACAGCCTGTTCAACCTGAACGAGGCCACCGCCACGTACGACACCCTCAAGACGCAGGGCACCACCACCAAGATGATCTGGCAGGCCTGGGGGCACAGCGGCGGGCAGGCACCGGGCGAACTCGACCTGGGTCAGGGCAATCTGGAGACCAGCTACGTCGGACAGCGGGTCCTCGCCTGGTTCGACCGGTACCTCCAGCACAAGAAGAACACCGACACCGGGCCCGAGTTCGCCTACTACCGCGACTGGAGGAGCGGGTACGGTACCGCCGCCACAGTGCCGGCCCCGAGCCGGAAGATGTACCTCTCCGGCGACGGAAAGCTCGTCGGCAACCGCTCGGAGGTCACCCGGGGCAGCCGTCAGTATGCCAACTGGCTCGTCCCGACCAGCCATTCGGAGAGCTCACTCGCCGGACTCCTCGGACTGCCCGACTCCGCGCCGTACGACATCAAGGGCACCTACCTCGGCTGGACCAGCGCCCCGCTGGCCTCCGCCGTCGATGTCGTCGGCACGCCGAAGGCCACCTTGAAGGTCGTCTCGCCGAAGACGGAGCGCGTACAGAACAGCGGGGACGCCGCGGACAAGCTCGTCCTGTTCGCCAAGGTGTACGACGTGGCACCGGACGGCGGCAAGAAGCTGGTGAACCGGCTCGTCGCCCCGGTGCGCGTGCCCGACGTCACCCGCTCGTTCACCGTGCGGCTGCCGGGCATCGTCCACCGGTACGAGGCGGGGCACCGGCTCGAATTCGTGATCGCGGCGAGTGACAGCGCGTACTTCGGCAATCGCGGCATCAAGCCGGTCACGGTGGTCAGCGCTCCCGAGGACACCGGTGTGCTGGAACTTCCGGTGGTCGGTGGCCGGGTGGAGTGAGGCGCGCGTCCCCTACGCCGCGCCGGTCACCCTGCCCCGGGCCACGTCATGAACCACCGTCCCCGGCTGCCTCCGGGAGCCGCAGTGCCGGCCGTCCACCCCCATCGGACCCACCGCACCCCGCACAAGAGCAACACCCGGACCCCGACTCGCCCTGGGAGGCCGACGGACTCCACAAGTCCTGGCTCATGGACCACGAGGGCCTCTTCTACCTTTTTTGCAACGCGAAGACCGCGTTCTACGACGCGAAGACCACGGGGGACCATCCCTGGACCGAGCAGACCGGCTTCGCGGTCTCGGACGACCTGGTCGACTGGACGCGTTCGCCGCTCAACCCGGTTCTGCCCGTCGGGGAATCCGGGGCGTTCGACGACCTCTTCGCCTCCGATCCGTGTGTGCTGCACGACGGCAGGCGCTGGGCGATGTTCTACTGCGTCGTCAGGGACGGTCCCGAGGGTCCGGTGCGGGGAATCGCCCGCGCGACGGGCTGACCGCACGCCCGCCAGGGATCACGGGACAGCCCGTAGGCTGGCCGGATGTCTGCAATCGACAGTCTGGCCGAGGGACGCCGTGTGGTGATCCGCGCCTACACCCCGGCGGATGCCGAAGAGTTCACCACCCGGGCGAGGGAGAGCCGGGGGGTACACAGCCCCTGGCTCTTCCCGCCCGAGGACCCCCGCGCGTACGCCACCTACGCGGGACGGCTGATCGACGATCCGACCAAGGCGGGCTTCCTGGTCTGCGAACGCGAACGCGAACGCGAAGGCGACGGCGACGGCGAACGCGAACCCGACCGTGACGGTGGCCGTGACCGGGAGGCCGGTGGGAGCGGGGCCGGCGGCGGGATCGCGGGCTTCATCAACATCAACAACATCGTCCGCGGCGGGTTCTGCTGCGGTGCGCTCGGATACGGGGCCTTCGCCCACGCGGTGGGACGCGGTCTGATGAGCGAAGGGCTGGCGCTGGTCCTGCGGTACGCCTTCGGACCGCTCGGCCTGCACCGGCTCGAAGCCAACATCCAGCCCGGCAACAAGGGTTCGCTCGCCCTCGTCCGGCGGGCCGGATTCCGTCTCGAAGGGTTCTCGCCGGACTTCCTCTTCATCGACGGGGCCTGGCGCGATCACGAGCGGTGGGCGATCACGGCCGGGATGCCGGTTGGCCAGGTGATCGACTCCTGAGGCCGGTGGCCGTACGCCGACAGGTCTCCCGCTCGTCCGGCTCGGTATCGGCCGGCCGGGGCGCGAACCCTACGGGCGGCCGGGACGGGCCGGTTGCGGAAAGACCGTCGCGCGGCGGTCCGCCCGCACCTGCCGGGCGGACGCGAAGGAGGCCGAGTCGGTCTTCACACCCCGGCATCGGCCTCCCTCGCCTCATGGGCGCAGCGAGATCCCCGTACCGGTCGTCTACGGTGCGGCAGGTGCCGGCGCGCGGCGGGGGCGGGCCACGAGTTCGCCGCCGCAGTTGGGGCACGTGCTCTGCATGGCGTCACCGCAGGCCGCGCAGAATGTGCACTCGTAGGAGCAGATACGGGCGGACGAGTCCTGAGGCAGCAACGTTCCTTCACACCGTTCGCAGCGGTCGCGCATCTCCAGAGGCATGGCTCTCCCAGCTGGTTGGGGCATCCGTCGCCTGGGTGTCGGCGCGGGATGGAGTCGGATGCCCATTTTCGGTGCGGGGATCTTGATCTGAAAGCAACGACAAGGACAGCTTTGCGCAAGATCCCGCCACCACCGGGTCCCGCACCCCGGACACGTGGTGGGCGCGGCCGCTCGGCATCCCCTGGTTGCCCTGTTCCGGGTCGCCCTGCCCCGGTTCACCCGGGACAGTTCGGGCGGCCCGGCTCAGCAGTGGCCGGGTCTGGCATACACCGTGATGCGCGCCTGCGTGACCGTCCGGTTCGCGCACTCCTCGAAGTACGCGTCGAGTGTGGCGCGTTTGACCCCCTCTCGCGTGTTCACCTCCAGTGGCTGGCCCTCCAGATCGCGTACGGCGACGATGCGTGCGCGTGTCAGGATGCGCGCGCGGATCCGGCCCGGCGGCAGCTCCTTGCCGAACAGCGTGTCGGACGCGACCGGGGTCCGTTCCAGGGCGAGGTCGGCCAGGGACCGGAAGGAGTCCGGCCGGGCCAGCGTCCACACGCGCCTGCGTGACGGCATGAACAGCAGTCCGTCCCCCGGCTCGGCGATGCCCTGCACCGCCCGTGCGATCGCGAACGCGTCGTTCTCGCGGCTCCCCGGCTTCCGCAACGCGGTGCTCACAGGTACGAGGGCGGCCAGCACGCCGAGCAATGCCACAGCACATGTCACACGCCGCGCGGTGCCGGCAGCGTGTGCCGACTGCCGGAGCCGGTCGAGCGCCGAGCCCGTCAGGAGCGCGAAGCCTGTGGCGGAGGCCAGGACGTAACGGTCCACGTACAGCGGATGCAGGGGGCTTGTGAGCATGAGCAGCGCGGTGGGCAGGATCAGCAGCGGGAGTGCGAGCTCGGGCAGGGTGATCGGTCCGCACACCCGGCCTGGAACACGGGCGAAGGCGACGCCCAGCAGAGCCGTCGCGACGAAGCCGAGCACTTCCCCGGAGTCCGGCACCCCGATCCAGCCCACCTGCGCGGACTGCGTGGTGCTGATGGCGGCGAGCGGCAGGAGCCCGGTGAGCACTCCGCCCGCAGCCACGGCCCACGCCCGCGTCACCGGTCGGGCCAAGCGCGCCCGGAAGACGGTCACCCCGTGGGCCAGGAGTATCAGTACGGCGAGTTCGTGGAGCAGGCATGCCGTCAGCATCACCACTCCGTACGCGACCCAGCGGCGTACGTGGCCCCACGCCCGGCCCTGTCCCTCCGCCCGGCCCTGTCCCTCCGTCCGGTCCTGTCCCTCTCTCCGGCTCCGTCCCTCCGTCCGGTCCCGTCCCTCCGTCCGGTCCCGTCCCTCCGTCCGGTCCCGTCCCTCCGTCCGGTCCCGTCCCTCCGTCCGGTCCCGTCCCTCCGTCCGGAACAGGTTGCCGACCAGGAGACAACTGCCCCACGTGATCAGTGCGCAGACCAGGGCGTAGGACCGGCCCTCCTGCGCGTACCGCTGCACCGGCGGGAGCAGCGGGAGGACCAGGCCCGCCAGCAGCCCGGTCCAGGTGCCGCCGAGTCGTTGCCCGAGCCGCACGATGCCGACCGCCGCCGCGGCGACGGCCAGTACCGAGGGCAGCCGAAGCGCCACGAGACCGCCGTCCCAGAGGCCGAACACACCCTGCATGATGAGGTAGTACAGGCCGTGCACGACGTCGACATGGGCCAGGGTGTGCCATATCCGCGGCACGCTCCGGTGCGCCATCGCGTAGGTGACCGCTTCGTCTCCCCACAGGGTGTCCTGGCGGCGGATCCCCCAGAGCCCGACGAGGAGGGCCACCAGACCGGGGGTCCACAGGACCGCCCGGTGCAGGGCGCTCCGGGGCAGGGGAGATCGCCGGAGGTGTCCCGTTCGCGAATCGACGGGGGCGGCGGGGTGCTGGATGAGAGGGATGACGAGCTCCGTTCGAAGGGGTTCTCCCGCTGGGTCGATCGTCCGCCGTGTTGAGGGGAAGCCCGCGCAGGTGGCGCCGATCAATTTCGTTCGCGTTGCTCAACGCCGCTGCGTGGACAACTCGACGGCGCATGCCGTGATCGCCGGTTCGGTGGCTCGACGGTGTGGGCACGGGGGGCACGGGGGCGTCCGGAGAACCCGCTGGAATCTGCCGCGGCGCGGGCGTGGACGCGGGCGTGGACGCGGACAGGGCGGGGCACCGCCTCCTCGCGGTGTCCGCCCCGGCGCCGACGGCGGGCTCCCGCGACCGGCCCTCGCGTTCTCCGCCGACAGCCGTTCCGCGGCCGTCGGATCGCCCGACGGCTCCGAACACGTGGGAACACCGACGACCCCGGCTGCGCGCACGCTCCCGGGGCGGTCTCTCGGAACACGCAGGCGCATGGTGGGGCCCGCATCTGCCCGATGCGGCGCACCGAACCGTCTGCCGACCGTCCGGTGCACTCCACTGGCCCACCCCGGGTTGGGCAAGTCTTTGCCCGTGGCTGAATCACGCCCCTCGACCGGCCCAGGGCCCTTCCCCCACGGGCTGCGGAGCGCGGTGGCCCCGTATAGGAACGGGAAAACGGCGGCCGAAAATATCGGGAGCCCGGCCCCGGCGAGGTAGCGACCGTGTTGACCGTACGCAATCGCAGGCACAGGCTCCTTACATAGCTGCTAAATACAACTGGTTCTGCCGGGCCTTCGCCTTCGGCATGCCGTCCGAGGGACGGCACCGTGCGTACGTCCCTTTCCCGGCCGGGACCGATTCGGGAGGACGCGTATGTGTGGCATCGCCGGTTGGGTCTCCTTCGACCGCGATCTACGGGCCGCCGCGGAAGGCGCGACGCTGGACGCGATGACGGAGACCATGGCCTGCCGGGGCCCGGACGACCGGGGGACCTGGACCGTCGAGCACGCGGGGCTCGGGCACCGCCGGCTCGCGATTATCGACCTGCCCGGCGGACGCCAGCCCATGACCGTGTCCACGCCCGAGGGGGAGGTCGCCCTCGTCTACTCCGGCGAGGCGTACAACTTCACCGAACTCCGCACCGAACTGATCACCCGCGGGCACCGCTTCACGACCGACTCGGACACCGAGGTCGTGCTGCACGGCTATCTTGAGTGGGGCGAGTCCGTTGCCGAACGGCTCAACGGAATGTATGCCTTCGCCGTCTGGGACAGCCGTCACGACAAGCTGGTCATGATCCGCGACCGGATGGGCGTCAAGCCGTTCTACTACTGGCCGACGCCCGACGGTGTGCTCTTCGGCTCGGAGCCCAAGGCCATTCTTGCCAACCCGCTGGCCAAGCCCCGGGTGACCCTCGACGGGCTCCGGGAACTCTTCAGCCTCGTCAAGAGCCCCGGCCACGCCGTGTGGGACGGCATGTACGAGGTGGAGCCGGGAACGGTCGTGACCGTGGACCGGGACGGCCTGCGCCGACACGTCTACTGGCGGTTGGAGACCCGTCCGCACACCGACGACCGGGAGACCTCGATCGCCACCGTGCGGTCACTGCTCGACGACATCGTGCGCCGCCAGCTGATCTCCGACGTACCCCGCTGCATCCTGCTCTCCGGGGGCCTCGACTCCTCCGCGGTCACCTCGCTCGCCGCCCGGCAGCTCGCCGAGACCGGCGAGAAGGTCCGCACCTTCGCCGTCGACTTCGTCGGGCGGACCGAGAATTTCGTCGCCGACGAACTGCGCACCACCCCCGACACCCCCTTCGTGCACGACGTGGCCGAGCGGGCGGGCACCCTTCACCGCGACATCGTGCTCGACCCGGAGACCCTCGCCGACCCCGACGTACGCGCCCGGATGATCCGGGCCCGGGACATCCCCATGGGTCTCGGCGACATGGACGCCTCGCTCTACCTCCTCTTCCGGGCCATCCGCGAGCACTCGACGGTCGCGCTGTCCGGGGAGTCGGCCGACGAGGTCTTCGGCGGCTACCTCCAGTTCTTCGACGAGGAGGCCCGAAGCGCCGACGCCTTCCCCTGGCTGGTGCGGTTCGCCGAGCACTTCGGCGAGGACTCGGGCATGCTCCGCGACGACGTGAACCAGGCCCTCGGCCTGGAGAAGTACATCCACGACAGCTACGACTCCGCCGTGGCCGGCATCGAACGCCTCGCCGGCGAGAGCGACTTCGAGTTCCGGATGCGCAAGATCTGCCACCTCCACCTGACCCGGTTCGTACGCGTCCTGCTCGACCGCAAGGACCGCGCGAGCATGGCGGTCGGCCTGGAGGTCCGGGTGCCGTTCTGCGACCACCGGCTCGTCGAGTACGTCTACAACACCCCCTGGGCCCTGAAGTCCTTCGACGGCCGGGAGAAGAGCCTGCTGCGCGAGGCCACCGCGGATCTGCTTCCCCGCTCGGTGTACGAGCGGACCAAGAGCCCCTATCCGTCGACGCAGGACCCGAAGTACGCCGCCGCCCTTCAGGAATACGCCCGCGCCCTGCTCGCGCGCCCCGAGCACCGGGTCTTCGACCTCATCGACCGCGACCGGCTGCGGCGGGTGGCGGAGGACGACGCACCGGGGATCACCTCGGCGTCCCGCCGCGGGCTGGAACGCACCCTGGACCTCGCGCTGTGGCTGGACATGTACGAACCGGAGCTGGACCTCGGCTGACCGGGCCGCCGTCGGCGGGGCGCGCGTCGGCCGCCCCGTCGTCGCGCCGTCCCTCGAAGCCGCTCCACATCGCCCCCGGGACGAGCGCTGTGCGTTGGGCCGCACCGGTTGGGTGCCGATGCACGCGTGACGGGGCAGGTGGGACAAGTCCTCCCGTGGAACCCGTGGAACCCGTGGCGCCTCGAAGGCGGGGCTCTCGCGGTCGCGCCCCCTGGAACCGGGTCTCCCCGCACCCGAGACCGTGGTGTGCTCGCCGACCGGGCCGGGCTGCCGTCGGCTCCACGGGCTTGCGCCGTCCGGCCGGCAGCAGCCCGTGCACATACGCCTGACCAGGCCCCACCTCCTGATCAGAGCCCCCGCGGCAGTCGGCGACACGGCGTCATGCCGCCCCCGAGCCGCGCCGCCCCTTGTAGTTGATCTTCATGGTGTCCATGTCCGTTGCCGTGGACCGCAGTTCGCCGTGTCCGTACCCCTGCTCCCTCAGCAGGGTCTCGGCCCGGTCCTCGGCGATCGCCGATGCCATCTCCTCGCCGTCCTCCGCGTCCGACACGACGGCGAACCGGAAGCTGAAGTGCTTGAGCACGCGGTCGTACGTCAGCGAGCCCTCCTCGGTGAACTGCATCGCGCTCAGACCGTGCTCGTCCACCTCGGAGAGGAGTCGGGCGCGTGCCTCTTCCGTCAGGCCGTCCCAGGTGCCGCGCACGATCACTCGATAGGTGTGCTGCGTGCTCATCGTGTTTTCCCGCTCCGCATTCCGCTCGTGAACCGTCGAGGGGCAAGGTTACGGCGCCGGGGGCGAGGCGCACGCGAATTTTCGGGCCTGCGGTCCCGGGAGGAGAGGGACCCCGTCGACGTTCCCGGGCGGCGGTCCGTGATCTTTCCGTCTTTTGCCGAAGTCTGACGGCAACGCCCCTGGCCGGGCCGGTGTCCAGCGTGTTCCATGGTCATCGGGGGGCGCCCGGACCTGTGGCGGCCCGCGCGAGGAAGCGAGGTTGCCTTGGCCACGACCGTACGACGTACCGTACTGAATCTGCCCGCCGCAGCACTGGGCCCGGAGAACCCGCTGCCCGCCCTGCGGCCGCTCGACGAGATGCATGTCGTCGAGGACCGCGACCGGGCCGGACTGCCACGTGACATGGCACGCCAGATCGGCTACGAACCGCTCGGCACCGTGCTGCCGGTACGCATCCTCGACGGGTACGGGCGTGAACGCACCCCCACCGCACTGGACGCGATCATCATCGAGAACGACCGACTGAGGGCCACCGTCCTGCCCGGCCTCGGCGGCCGTATCCACTCCCTCCACCACAAGCCGACCGGCCGCGAACTCCTCTACACCAACCCTGTCCTGCAACCTGCCGACTTCGCGCTCAACGGCGCCTGGTTCTCCGGCGGCATCGAGTGGAACATCGGCGCCACGGGCCACACCACGCTCTCCTGCGCCCCGGTGCACGCCGCTCGGGTGCCCGCGCCCGACGGCGGCGAAATGGTCCGCCTCTGGGAGTGGGAGCGGCTGCGCGACCTGCCCTTCCAGGTGGACCTCTGGCTGCCCGAGGACTCCGACTTCCTGCACGTCGGCGTGCGGATACGCAATCCGCACGAGCACACCGCACCCGTCTACTGGTGGTCCAACATCGCCGTGCCCGAGGGCGAACGCACCCGCGTGCTGGCCCCGGCCGACGAGGCGTGGCACTTCGGCTACACGCGCACCCTGACCCGGGTTCAGGTCCCCGAGTCCGGGTCCGTCGACCGTACATACCCCCTGCGCGGCGACTTCCCCGCCGACTACTTCTACGAGGTCCCCGACGGCGCCCGCCGCTGGATCGCCTCCCTCGACCAGGACGGGCACGGACTCGTCCAGACGTCGACCGATCTGCTGCGGGGCCGGAAGCTGTTCCTGTGGGGCAGCGGGCCGGGCGGGCGGCGCTGGCAGGAGTGGCTCACCGAGCCCGGCACGGTCGGCTACGCCGAGATCCAGGCCGGACTCGCCCGCACCCAGCTGGAACACATTCCCCTCGAACCGGGCGCCGAGTTCAGCTGGCTGGAGTCGTACGGGCCGCTGTCGGCGGACCCCGGGGCCGTGCACGGCGACGACTGGACGGCGGCCCGCGCCGAGACCGAGCGGCGGCTCGCCGAGGTACTGCCGCGCGCCGACGTCGACGCCGCGTACGCCGCCTGGCGCCGCTGCGCCGACACCGAGCCGGGCGGGTCGCTCGCCACCGGGTCCGGCTGGGGCGCCCTGGAGGTCCGGCGCGGAAAGTACCGGCTCCCCGGTACCCCGTTCGCCGAGTCGACCCTCGGTGAACAACAGGAACCCTGGCTGGAGTTGCTGGACCAGGGCGCCTTCCCGGAGCCGTGCGGGGCGGTTCTGCCCGGCCCCTCCCTGGTCTCGCCGCACTGGCGCGACATGCTGGAGACGGCCTCCGCCGAACCCCTCACGGAATACCACCTCGGCGTCGCCCAGTGGCACGCCGGTGACCGCGCCCAGGCGGTCCGCAGCTGGGAGCGAGGACTGGCTCTCGCCTCGTCCCGGTGGCCGCTGCTGCGCTGCCTCGCCGTCGCCGCCGAGGAGGGCGGGCAGGGGGACCGGGCCGCCGACCTCTACACCGAGGCGTTCGACGACCTGGGTGCGCAACGCTCCGACGGCGACGGCGAAAGCGACGCCGGTGGCGACGCCTGGGCGTCCGCCGTGACGGCGCTCGGCCGCGAGGCGATGGAGGCGACGCTGGCGGCAGGCCGCCCCGCGGCGGCCCGGACGGTATGGGCCGGGCTGCGCCCGGAGGTCCAACGGCGGGGCCGCTTCCGCCTGTTGGAGGCCAGGATGCTGATCGCCGAGGGCGACCGGGCTGCCGCCAGGGCGATCTTCGACGAGGGCTTCGAGGTCGCCGATCTGCGCGAGGGTGCGGAGGTCCTGGACGAGGTGTGGGCCCAGCTCACCGACGAGCCCCTGCCGGACGCGTACAACTACCGTATGTGCCCCGGGGCTTGATGCCGTCGGCCGTCCGGCCCGTGCCCGTCTCCACCGGTACGGGCCGGACGGCCGCGAGCCGAACCGCCGTGGGAAGCCGCGGCTCAGCCGGCCGGGCTCCGGTCGACGTACTCGAAGACCGAGCCGTCCGGGTGCAGGGCGATCAGGCTGCGGCCCCCCGGCGTCTGCACCGGGCCCGCGAGGACCCGGGCGCCGACGCGGGTGAGGGATTCATGGGCTTCGCCGGCATCCTTGACCGCGATCGTCGCCGTCACCTTGCGCAGGATCTCCAGCTCCGATTCCGGGCCGCTCATCAGCAGAAAGCAGCCGACCGCGGCGGTCGATACGCCGCCACGCTCATAGCGCTGGGCGGAACTGGCCGTGAGGCCCTCGTAGAAGGCCACCGCGGCCTCCAGATCATCGACGCAGATACGCAGCGTGGTTCCCAGAATGTCCATGCGGACCAGGGTAGTTGGACGTGATCAGGCCCGGCAGAGCACTTCGCCGTGCAGGACCGTGAACCAGGCGTCGTCCCGGCCGCCCCACTCGCGCCAGGCCGCGGCGATCGCCGCCAGCTCCTCCGGGTCCGCATGACCGCCGCCCACGGCCAGCTCCGCGTAGACCGAGCCGACCGTACGGTCCGCCCACAGGCCGCTCCACCAGGCGCGGCTCTCCGGGGTGGCGAAGCACCAGTTGGCGGCGGTCGGGGTGATGTCGGTGAAGCCGGCCCGCCGCGCCCAGGACAGCAGCCGCCGACCCGCGTCCGGCTCACCGCCGTTGGCGCGGGCGACCCGGCCGTACAGCTCCTGCCAGGCGGTCATGCCGGCCGTCTGCGGGTACCAGGCCATCGCCGCGTAGTCGCTGTCGCGGGCCGCGACGATGCCGCCGGGGCGGCAGACGCGCCGCATCTCGCGCAGCGCCTGCACCGGGTCGCCCACATGCTGGAGCACCTGATGGGCGTGGACGACATCGAAGGAGTCGTCGGGGAAGTCCAGCGCATGCACGTCGGCAGTGGCGAACTCGACGCTGTCCAGGCCGCGTTCGGCCGCGACCTCGGCCGCTTGGGCCAGGATCTCCGGGGTGGTGTCGACGGCGGTCACCCGGCCGGGGGCGACCAGCGCGGCCAGATCCGCGGTGATGGTGCCGGGCCCGCAGCCGACATCCAGCACCGTCATGCCGGGGCGGAGCTCGTCGATCAGATACGCGGCGGAATTGGCCGCGGTGCGCCAGCGGTGCGAGCGCAGTACCGACTCGTGGTGGCCGTGGGTGTACACGGCGGTCTCCTTCGGCATGGCGGTGGATCCCTTCTCTGGGCGCGGAGCCCGCATGCGAGCCGCGCGAGGAGCTGATCGGTGGCAACACCGTACGCAGCGATGCCGAATATTGAGATACGTGTCTTGCTATGTGGAATAGCGATCGGGGCGACCGGAACGCGCCGGAGGCGGCCGGTTCGTTCAAGGCCGCCCCCGGCCCCTCCGGCGCGGCTGATCGCCGGTTGCTTCGCTACACCGGCATCGGGCAGTACACCGTCAGCGCCTCCGGAAGCTTGTCGATCATCAACTCGTTCCGGCTGTAGGCGACTTCGCCGTCGTACGCGTACGGAGTGCCGGGCGTCAGACCGGAGATCCGCACCCTCCGGCGCCGTTCCGCCGCGTGGACCGGGGAGCGGGTGAGCGGGCCCGCGACGGCCGCCGCGAGCAGACGCAGCCCCGGCGTGCGGCCCCCGTGCACCACCCGTACGTCCAGCAGGCCGTCCGCGAGGTTGTGCCGACGGCCCGGTGCCGGACCCACCCGCTGGAACAGGCCGTTGCCCACGAACAGCAGCCACAGCGGGCGCCGCCGTCCCTCCAGTTCCGCCTCCAGCGGACGGTCGCCGCGCAGTACCTTCCCTGCCGCGAGCACGCCCGCCGGCCAGCCGCCGACACGAGGGGCCCAGTGTTCACGGGCCCGTACCAGTTCGGGATAGACACCGAGGCTGAAGGCGTTGAGGAAGTAGCCGTGCGCGCCGCCCGGTCCCGAGGGACCGGGCCGGAAGCGGCCGAGATCGACCCGCACCGCGTCACCCGCGGCCACCGCGGCGCAGGTGTCGTCCACGGTCTCGATGCCCAGGTCGTAGGCGAAGTGATTCAGCGTCCCGCCGGGAAACACCGCCAGCGGCACACCGTGCCCGGCGGCGACGGCGGCGGCCCGGTTGACGGTGCCGTCCCCGCCGCACACCCCCAGCGCCCGGCCCCGTCCGGCCGCCTTCTCCAGTTCGGCGGAGAGTGCGTCGGGGGCGCACTCCACCACCTCCGCGTGCGGCAGCGCATCGCGGATCAGCGAGGCCGTCGCCGTCGCGGTGCCCGACTCCTCGTTGACCACGACCACCAGATCTCGGCCGGCCGGCAGGGCGGCCGCGTGACCGGGCGGGCGGCCCGGTGCCGGGAGTTGTCCACGGGTCGGTACGACACCGCGCAGCGCCAGCGCGGCGCCCGCGCCGAGCACCGCACCGGCCAGCACATCGCTCGGATAGTGGACTCCGGTGTAGACACGGGACGCGGCGACGGAGAGGGCGAGCGGTGCCACGACCGCACCCCAGCCCTTCGATTCGAGGGCCACGCCCGTGGCGAACGCCGCGGCCGACGCGGCGTGCCCGGAGGGGAAGGACGTGGTGAACGGCTGACGCCTGAGCTGCCGCATCACCGGCACCGTGTCCAGCAGTGGCCGCGGCCGGCGTACGGAGCCCTTGCCGATGGTGTTGGTCACGGCCGACGCCACGGCCAGCGAGGCGATGCCGCGCAGGGCGGCCCGCCGGGCCCGCGCGCTGCCGCCCAGTGCCGCGAGCCCGGCCGCGGCGCCGAACCACAGGAGGCCGTGATCGGCGCTGCGGCTCAGCCGCGGCAGCACGGGCCCGGCGCCCGGCCAGTTCCGGTGCGCCAGACCCCGGAACGCGGCGAGATCGCGGCGGCGCAGCCAATCGCGGAGCGGGGCGGAAGCCGGGACGGACGCAGCGCGTGGTGAAGACATGGGACAGCGCATACCCCTCCCGCCCGTGCCGAATCAGGAGGCGCGCTCGCGCGCCGGGCACCGGCCGGGGAGAGCGCGCCCCATGGCATCCGTCGTCGCGAGGGAGATCCTCGAGCGCCGCGGCGAGGCGCTCCCCGGCTCCTCACGGACCGGGGGCACGCCCTGCGCGAGGACCAGTGGTCCGCGCCGGTGCCGTGCGTGCCGATCAGCGGTCCGCGCCGGTGCCGTGGGCGAGGGCCAGTGGTCCGCGCCGACGCCGTGCACCGAACGGGCCGTTCGCGATCCGGTCGTCCCTCCCGCCGAGGTACCCGCGGATGCCGGCCCGCAGACCGGGTTGCTCGCGCTGCTCGGCCGCCGCCGGCCCCATCCGAGTGCCTCGGCGTCACCCGGTCGCCCGGTCGCCGCGCCGGGGCCATGACCACGCGGCTACTGTGTGTCCGTGATTCCGGTCCGACGGACCGGGGAGCGCGAGAAGGAGCCGGCGGGCCCCGCCGAGGGCCCGGCGCCGATGCGTTCTCCGGCCGGCTCGGACACCACGAGGGGCAGTCATGACCAACGCGGGCCTGGATGTGGCCGTACACGAGCGGGCCGAGCTCGGCGAGGGCCCGACCTGGGATCCGGCCACCGGCCGGCTGATCTGGGTGGACATCGTCTCCGCCCGCGTGCACACCTACGACCCGGTGACCGGCCGCCGAACGGTGATGGCCACCGAACAGCACGTCGGAGCGGCCAAACCGCGCGCCGGCGGCGGACTCGTGGTCAACCTGCGCGACGGCATCGGCCTGTACGACCCCGACGGTGCCTTCAGCTGGCTGGTCCACGATCCCGAGCCCGGTCGCCGGGGCAACGACGCGGCGGTGGCGCCGGACGGTGCGTTCTGGGCGGGCACCATGCGTGACGACGGCGCGGAGACCGGCGGCAGCCTCGCCCGCGTCGCCCCCGGCGGCGAGGTCACCACGGTGCTGCCCGTCGTGGCCTGCAGCAACGGCATCGGGTGGAGCCCGGACGAGCGGCTGATGTACTTCATCGACACGCCCACGCGCCGTATCGACGTCTTCGACTTCGACGGCGAACACGCCGTGAACCGGCGCCCGTTCGCCACGGTCGAGGAGGGCGCGGGTTTCCCCGACGGGCTGGCCGTCGACGCCGAGGGCGCCGTGTGGGTCGCCCTGTGGGACGGCGCCGCGGTGCGCCGCTACACGGCTGACGGAGCCCTGGACCGCGTCGTCGGACTTCCGGTACAGCGGCCGACCGCCTGCGCCTTCGGCGGTGAGGACCTGCGCGACCTCTACATCTCCTCGGCCCGCGTGGGGCTCGACGCCCCGCACCCGCTGTCCGGTTCGCTGCTGGTGCTGCCGGGCGCGGGGCACGGGATGCCCGGGACGGCCTTCGCGGGCTGAACCCGCCCCCCGGCAGCCACGTGTCGCGGTTCCGCCGGGCGGGCGCGGTCGGTCGAACCCTCGTATAAAGGGCCGTGAGTGAGTGCGTGACACACGGGACAGGGCGACGGGGCGGCGGCGAAGGAGGCTCGATGGGGCGGAAGCGGACCGGGCGGACCGGACTGGCGGGGCACGGGCGGAAGGGCGGGGGCGGTGCGCGTTCCGTACGGGAGGACCACGGGCCCGTCCGGTACGGGCCGCCGGCTCCCGCTCCCGGTCTGCCCGTCCTGCCCGAGCTGGCCGAGGTGCTCGCCGCCGCGGCCGGCTGCGGCGAACCCGAACCGACCGGCGGCGGCCACGCCCTGCGCGAGGCCGCGACCGGCTACTGGGCGCGGCGCGGACTGCACGGCGGCCCGGAGCACGTCGCCGCCGCCCCCGGCGCGTCGCCGCTGCTGCTCGCGCTGATCGCCGCGCACGGTGGCGACGTGCTCATGCCGCGCCCCTGCACCGCCACCTGGCTCCCGCAGGCCCGGCTGCTGGGCCGGCCCGCCTACCACGTGCCGACCCCGGCGGAGTGCGGCGGCGTGCCCGATCCGTACGCCTTGCTGGAGACCGTACGCCGGGTGCGCGCCGAGGGCGGCCGGCCCCGGCTGCTGCTGATCTCCGTCGTCGACGATCCGACCGCCACCGTCGCCCCGCCGGAACTCGTGCGCGAGGCGTGCGAGGCCGCGGTCGCCGAGGGGATGCACATCGTCAGCGACGAGACCTGGCGCGACACCCTGCACCGGCCGCACGACACGGTCCTGCTCAGCCCGGCCGAGATGTGCCCCGACGACGTCACGGTCGTCAGCGATCTCGCCGGCGCGCTGACCCCGCCCGCGTGGCCGGTCGCGGTCGCCCGGTTCCCGGACACCAAGCGGGCGGCGGTGCGCCACGCCCGTACCCTCGACATCCTCACCGCGCTCGGCGCGCTCGTCGCGGGACCCGTCGCCAGGGCCGCCGCCCACGCGCTGCGCGAACCGGACTCCGTCAGGGACCGGGTCCGCCGGGCCGCCGCGCTCCAGGCGAAGGTCGCCGCGGCGGCCCACCGGGCGGTCCTCGCGTCGGGCGCGCTGGCCAGGCCCCCGCAGGCGGGACGCCATCTCTACGCCGACCTCGGGCCGCTCCGCACGCGGCTGGCGGACCGCGGTGTCACGGACTCCCTGGAGCTGGAGGAGTACCTGACGGAACGTCTCGGCGCACCGGCGCCGGGCGGCCACCGGTTCGGCGACGAGCTGGGGGCGCTGCGGGTACGCCTGGGCACCGGGCCGCTGCTCGGGTCGACCCCGCAGCAGCAGATGGAGTCCCTCACCGCTGTGGAGCCCCTGGAATTGCCGCACGTGGCCGAAGCCCTGAGCATTTTCGGGACGGCACTCGACGAACTCCGATGAGGAACAGCGAGACGGGAGTCTCTCGATGACGGAACAGACCGAGCGCTCCCGCACCGGGACCACCCACCCGCACCGGACCCCTCGCGGAGAGCTCGTCGGACCGCGTCCGCTCGGCGAGGTCCGGGTCTGGCCCAGGACCTTCGCCGACCGGCTCACAACGCCGCTCCCGAGTGTCATGAGCATGTCCCGACTGGCCCGTGAACGCGCCCTGCGGCCCAACGCGGAGGGGCTGCGCGGCATCCACCGGCTCCCGTACGCCCCCGAACCCCTGCCCGTCACCCCCGCCGGCACCACCTCCGTCACCTGGGCCGGGCACGCCAGCTGGATCGTCCGCACCGGCGGGCTCACCGTCCTCACCGACCCCGTCTGGTCCCGGCGCATCCTCGGCACCCCGGCCAGGATCACGCCGGTCGGCGTCCGCTGGGAGGACCTGCCGCCCGTCGACGCCGTCGTCATCAGTCACAACCACTACGACCACCTCGACGCCCCCACCCTGCGCAGACTGCCCAGGGACACTCCGCTCTTCGTCCCCGCCGGGCTCGGCCGCTGGTGCCGCCGCCGCCGCTTCAGCTGTGTCACCGAACTCGACTGGTGGGAGTCGGCCGAGCTGGCCGGCGTCCGCTTCGACTTCGTGCCTGCCCACCACTGGTCCAAGCGGACCCTCACCGACACCTGCCGCTCCCTGTGGGGCGGCTGGATCATCGGCACGCCGGACAGCGGCGGGCAGCGGATCCACTTCGCGGGGGACACCGGGTACGGGCACTGGTTCGGCGAGATCGGCCGCCGGTACCCCGGCATCGATCTGACCCTGATGCCGATCGGGGCGTACGAACCGCGCTGGTGGCTCGGTGACGTCCACACCGACCCGGAGGAGGCCGTGCAGGCGTACGAGGACCTCGGCGCCCGCGCGATGGCGCCGATGCACTGGGCGGCCTTCCTGCTCTCCGCGGAGCCCGTACTGGAACCGCTGGCCCGGCTGCGCACCGCCTGGCAGCGGGCCGGACACCCCCGGACACGGCTCTGGGACCTGCCGATCGGCGGCTCCCGCCTGCTCGTCCCGGCAACCCGCACCCTCAGTGGCTGAACCGCGCCCGCATCCTGCGCCACGCCGCGGGAGCCCCGCTGATCAGCAGCGTCAGACCCAACGCCGCGACCACGCCCTGCCACGGCTCGGGGAAGAGCGAACCGCCCAGAACGCCGATCAGCTGGTACGTCGCCGCCCACGCCAGACAGGCCGGTACATCCCCGCGGGCGAACCGGCGCAGCGGCATCCGGCCCAGCAGACAGGCCAGCATCACCGGTATCCGTCCCGCCGGTACCAGCCTCGACAGCACGAGCACCGCCGCACCGTGCTCGTCCAGCTTCCGCTGCGCCTGCGCCAACCGCTCCGGAGCGGCCCGGTCGCTGATCGCCCGCAGCCACTTCGAACCGTTCTTCGACCGCACCCCGCGCCGACCGAGCCAGTAGAGGCAGATGTCGCCGAGGAACGCCGCGGCCGAAGCCACCGCGAAGACGATCAGCAGCGAGAACGGCGACGACTGATGCAGCGCCACCACGGCGGCCGAACTCACCAGCGCACCCGTCGGCACCACAGGCACCAGCGAACCCAGCGCCACCAGCAGGAACAGGGACGGGTAGCCGACCGCCTGCTGCGTCGACTCCGGGGGCAGCTGTCTCACGACCTCCTGGATCACCTGGCGGCCTCCGGCCGCACCCGTTCGCCGTGCGACAGCCGGTGCACCGCCACCTCCGGCGCCAGCAGCGCCGCCTTGCGGACGAACTCGTCACCCGGCGAGTGGAACTCGTGCGGCCTGACCCCGTCCATGCCGACCGGCCAGTACGTGCCGTAGTGCACCGGCACGGCCGACCGGGGAGCCAGCCGGGCCAGCGCCTGCGCGGCCCGGCCCGCGTCCAGATGGCTCTGCCCCAGATACGGACCCCAGCCGCCCACCGGCAGCAGCGCCACATCCACCGGACCGACGGCCCCGGCCATCTCGTCGAAGAGCCCGGTGTCGCCGGCGAAGTACGTCCGCGCCTCGCCCTCGACCACATAGCCGAGCGCGGGGGAGCGGTGCGGCCCCACGGGCAGGCGCCTGCCGTCGTGCAGTGCGGGAACCGCCCGTACCCGCACCTCGCCGATCCGGACCTGATCACCCGGGGCCACCTCGGTGATCCGCAGCCCGCGCACCGAGCGCAGCAGCCGCAGGCCGGGCACGGAGCGCACCGCGCCCGTCGGCACGATCAGCCGGCTGCCGGGGGCGAGCCGGGCCAGCGACGGCAGATGCAGATGGTCGGAGTGCAGATGCGAGACGAGCACCACATCGGCGACCGCGGCCTCGGGGCCGGGCAGCTCGCCGCGGCGCCGGCGCAGATGCGCGAAGCGCCGTACGAAGAGGGGATCGGTCAGCACACGGACCCCGGAGTCCTCGATCGTGCAGGTGGCATGACCCCACCAGGTGACTTCCACCGGCACGCGGTGCCTCCTCGTTCCCCGTTCCCCGGTTTCTTCGTTCCGGCCCTGACACCGAGCCTAAGGGCTGTGCCGTGACCGGAACGGGTGACCCGGCTCCGCCCGGTCGCCGCCCGCGGCGGTCGCTCTCAGTCGGTGAGACCCAGTGTCCCCGCCGCCTGGATCGCCAGCCACACCTCCGCCAGGGCGCCCGTGGACGCCATGTCACGGCCGGTCAGCGAACCGAAGCGGCGCAGCCGGTAGGCGAGGGTGTTGGGGTGGATGTGGAGCGCGGCGGCAGCCGTCTCCGTGCGGCGGTCCCGCTCCATCCAGGTACGGACGGACACCAGCAGCTGCGAGTCGTGGGCCGCGTCGTAGCGCAGGACCTCGCCCAGCACATGCCCGACCAGCGCGGACAGCACGGCAGGGTCGTCGGGCAGCCAGCGGCCCAGCGAGTCGTCGCCGTAGCGGACCACGGAGCGGCCCGACTCGACGGCCTTCGAGACGGCCCAGAGGGCCTCGCGCTGGGCCACCCGCAGCGGGGCACCCGGCGGGAACGGGCGGCTCATGCCGGCCGCCACGTCCGGCAGACCGCCGATCTCCGCGGCCAGCCCCGGAGCCCCCAGGACATAGCGGTCCGCGCCCCAGGTGAGCAGCAGATGCGGATGGTCCTGGAGGCAGCGCAGCAGCGCCTCGTCCGTGGTCTGCCGCACCACGATCAGCACGGTGTCGCCCTCGATCGCATGCCGGGCGAGCCTGCGCCGGGCCGCCTCCGGGTCCAGCACCTCCTGAAGGAGTTCCGCCAGCGTCTCCGCGCCCTCCCGGCGCAGCGTCTCGCGCTCGTTGCGCACCATCGCGACCCGCAGCGCCGCCACCGTGGCGATGTGCTGGACGACCGCGAGCCCGGCGGGCTGGGCGCCCTCCCGTTCGTACGCGACAAGGAAACCCGCCGGGCCGCCGGGCGCCGGCACGGGCAGCACGAACCCGCCGGGGACGGTCGGCGGAGCGTCCACCGACGAGGGCAGCACGCCCCGCTCCGGCACCGGAACTCCCGGCAGCAGGGGCCGCCCCTGCGGCGTGCACAGATACACGTCGTACCCGGAGAGGCGCTCCAGGCGGCGCAGCAGCGTCGGCGTGTCGAGGTCCTCGGCGACCAGCCAGCGCAGCGAGCCGAAGACCTGGAGCTGGGCGCCGAGCCGGTGCCTGGCATCCTCCTGGACCGAGGCCGCGACCTCCTGGGAGACCGCGATGAACGGGACGGCGAGCGGGACCTCCAGGACGGGGAAGCCGCGCTCCTCGGCCGCCCGGAAGAACGCGTCGTGCAGCGGTGGCATGTGCAACTGCGCCGACAGGGCCAGCGCGGAGACACCCGCGTCGTCGAGCCGCTCCAGATAGGCGCGCTGCCCGGCGGCGGTACGCGGGACGGCCAGGCCCGTCGTCATGATCACCTCGGCACCCAGCAGCCAGGGGGTCGGATCGGCGAGTTCACTGGCGTGCGCCCACGACACGGAGCGGCCCAGGCCGCCGGCGCCCGCCTTCACGGAGAGCTGGAGAGCGGGGAAGGAGAGCAGATCCTCGACGGTGAGTTTGTCGCTGGCCACAGACAACAGGGTAGTGCTCTGTGATGTGCACAATTGTCGGCCGTCGTCCGGGGGCACAGACTGTGGGACCGTCCCATGACAGAACGTTGGGACTGCCTCATGAACCAAAGGCGGAGCGCCCGTGACCACCTCGATCACCGAAGTCGAGACCAATGGTGTCGAGCGGATTCCCGACGCCGACCGCACCGCCCGTCCGATCGACCTCTTCCGGCTCGCCTTCGGCGGTGCCAACACCTTCGCGACGTGCGTGCTGGGAGCCTTCCCGATCCTGTTCGGGCTCTCCTTCTGGCAGGGGCTCGCGGCGACACTGCTCGGCCTCGTCGCCGGTGCGCTGCTGCTCGCGCCCATGGCGCTGTTCGGTCCGGCCAACGGCACCAACAACGCCGTGTCCTCCTCCGCCCACCTGGGTGTGCACGGCCGGATCGTCGGCTCGTTCCTCTCGCTCCTCACCGCGGTCGCGTTCTTCTCGATCTCGGTGTGGTCCTCGGGTGACGCGCTCGTCGGCGGCGCCCACCGGCTCGTCGGCGTGCCCGAGTCCGATGTGACCTACGGCATCGCCTACGCGATCTTCGCCGGGCTCGTCCTGGTGGTCTGCGTCTACGGCTTCCGCTTCATGCTGATGGTCAACAAGATCGCGGTGATCGCCGCGTCGGCGCTGTTCGTCCTCGGCGTCTTCGCCTTCGCGGGCGACTTCGACCCCGGCTACGCGGGCTCCTTCGCCTCGACGGCCGACCCGCTGTTCTGGCCGTCCTTCATCGGCTCCGCGCTGATCGTGCTGTCCAACCCGGTCTCCTTCGGGGCGTTCCTCGGCGACTGGTCCCGCTACATCCCCGCCACGACGCCGCGGCGCCGGGTGATGGGCGCCGCGTTCCTCGCCCAGATCGCCACGCTGCTGCCGTTCGTCTTCGGCCTGGCCACCGCCTCGATCATCGCTTCCAAGGCCGCCGACTACGTCGACCCGGCCGCCCCCAACTACGTCGGCGGGCTGCTCGCCGTCTCGCCCGGCTGGTACTTCCTGCCGCTCTGCCTGATCGCCCTGATCGGCGGACTGTCGACCGGCACGACCGCGCTGTACGGCACCGGCCTCGACGTCTCCAGCGTCTTCACCCGCTTCAGCCGCGTGCAGGCGACCTTCTTCATCGGCGGCCTGTCCATCGCCTTCATCTTCTTCGGCCGCTTCGCGCTCAACCTCGCGCAGTCCATCTCCACCTTCGCGACCCTGATCATCACCTGCACCGCCCCGTGGATGATCGTGATGGCACTCGGCTACGTCACCCGGCGCGGCTGGTACGACGCGGACGCGCTCCAGGTCTTCAACCGCCGCCAGACCGGTGGCCGCTACTGGTTCAACCACGGCTGGAACTGGCGCGGGCTGGCCACCTGGTTCCTCTCCGCCGGTGTGGCGCTGCTGTTCACCAACCTGCCCGGCCAGTTCGTCGGCCCGCTCGGCGACCTGGCGAACGGCGCCGACATCTCCCTGCCGGTCGGCCTCGCCCTCGCGGCCGTCGTCTACCTCGGCCTGCTCACCCTCTTCCCCGAGCCGCGCGGGGTGTACGGGCCCGACGGCCCCCGATTCGTCAGGGCGTCGGACACCGGGGTCCCGCCGATCGTCGGCGACCGGGACGAGGAGGCCGCCGCCGTCGGGCCGGCCGCCGCGGTCTGAACGCCGCCCCCTCCGACGCCCGCCCTCGCCCCGCCCCGCAACCAGGAGCCGTACATGAGCACCACCCCCGCCCGGGAAGTCCGGACCGCCCAGGAGACTCCGGAGGTCCAGGAGGTCCAGGAGGTCCGCGCCGCCGCCGACGCGCTGATCGCCGCCTTCGCCGAGGGCCGCCTCGACGACTACTTCGGCTCCTTCGCCCCGGACGCCACCTTCGTCTTCCACTCGACCCCGCAGCGGCTCGCCTCCACCGACGAGTACCGCGCGCTGTGGCAGCGGTGGGTGGCGGAGGACGACTTCCGCGTCGTGCGCTGCACCTCGACGGGACAACTGGTCCAGCACTGCGGCACCACGGCCGTCTTCAGCCATGACGTGGAGACCACCGTCACCACCCGGGCCGGCGAGGAGACCGTCCACGAGCGGGAGACGATCGTGTTCGCCCGCGCCGCCGACGGCAGCTGGCCCGCCGTCCACGAGCACCTGTCCGCCCGTACGGCAGCCTGACCGCGCGTCCCGCCCGTACCGTTCACCGCCGCCCGACCATGAGAGAGACCGGTTCCATGAGCACCACGTTCCGCAATTACATCGACGGCGCCTTCACGGACGCCTCGGACGGCCGCACCCTCGACGTCGTGGACCCCAGCACGGGCGAGGTCTACGCGACCTCCCCGCTCTCCGGCGAGACGGATGTCGACGCGGCGATGGCCGCCGCCGCTGCCGCGTTCCCCGTCTGGCGGGACACCACCCCGTCGGTACGGCAGCTGGCCCTGCTGAAGATCGCCGACGCCATGGAGGCGCGGGCCGACGAGCTGGTGGCCGCCGAGAGCCGTGACACCGGGAAGCCGCTCCACCTCACCCGCAGCGAGGAACTGGCCCCGGCCATCGACCAGGTCCGCTTCTTCGCGGGCGCCGCGCGGATGCTCGAAGGCCGCTCGGCCGGCGAGTACATGGACGGGATGACCTCGATCGTCCGCCGTGAGCCGGTCGGCGTCTGCGCGCAGGTCGCGCCGTGGAACTACCCCCTGCTGATGGCCGTGTGGAAGTTCGCGCCCGCGCTCGCCGCAGGCAACGCCGTCGTCCTCAAGCCCTCCGACACCACCCCCGCCTCCACCGTTCTCATCGCCGGGATCATCGGCGGCGTACTGGAGGAGCTGGGACTGCCCCGGGGCATCTTCAACGTCGTCTGCGGGGACCGGGAGACCGGCCGGGCGATGGTCGAGCACCCGACCCCGGCGATGGCCTCGATCACCGGTTCGGTACGGGCCGGCATCCAGGTCGCGCAGAGCGCGGCCAAGGACGTCAAGCGGGTCCACCTGGAGCTGGGCGGAAAGGCCCCGGCCGTGGTCTTCGAGGACGCGGACCTGGAGAAGGCGGTCGAGGACCTGATCGTCGGCGGATTCTTCAACGCGGGCCAGGACTGCACGGCCGCGACCCGCGTCCTGGTCCACGAGTCCGTCCACGACGCGTTCGTCACCGCCCTCGCCAAGGCCGCCGCCGACACGAAGACCGGACAGCCGGACGACGAGGACGTGCTGTACGGCCCGCTCAACAACGCCAACCAGCTGAAGCAGGTCAGCGGCTTCATCGACCGCCTCCCCGCCCACGCCGAGGTCGAGGCGGGCGGCCACCGGGTCGGCGAGAAGGGCTACTTCTACGCCCCGACCGTCGTCTCCGGCCTCAAGCAGGACGACGAGATCATCCAGAACGAGGTGTTCGGCCCGGTCATCACCGTCCAGAAGTTCACGGACGAGGCCCAGGCCGTCGCGTACGCCAACGGCGTCGAGTACGCCCTGGCCTCCTCGGTGTGGACCAAGGACCACTCCCGCGCCATGCGGATGTCCAAGAACCTCGACTTCGGCTGCGTGTGGATCAACACCCACATGGCACTCGTCGCCGAGATGCCGCACGGCGGCTACAAGCAGTCCGGCTACGGCAAGGACCTCTCCGCGTACGGCTTCGAGGACTACACGCGCATCAAGCACGTCATGACCTCGTTCTGACCCGGGCGCCCCCTGCGCCCCCGCCCCGCCCGCGGTTCCGGTTCCGCCGCGGCGCGGGGGCGCACCGCCGCCGTGCGTCCGCGCTCCGCGCTCCTCCCGTCCCGACGTGCGCCTTCTTGCGCGCGGGCCGGAGGGGTAGGGTCGCCGGTACGCCTAGCACGGGGGTAGCGGCCATGGGGGACGCAATGGACGTACGGGTGGCGGCCATCGCCAGTCTCACGCCGCTCGAAGAGCTCGACAGCGATCCGTTCCTCGTGGACACCCGCAGCCAGCACGACATGTGCGCCCGCTGGGCCGCCGACAAGGGATACGTCGTCACCCGGCAGCTGCGCTTCTACGGGCTGCGCCCCGATCACCAGGCCCTGTGGACGGATGTCGAGAGCGGCGCTGTCGAGCTGTTCGTCGCCGCCAACGACCGGGTGCTGGCACGGGCCCTCACCTCGGTGCCGGAGTTCGCCGCGGAGTGCGAGCGGCGCGGCGTACGGCTGGAGATCGCGGGGCTCGACGAGCCGCCGTACAGCGCCCGTACCAAGGCGAGCGTGCACCGCCGGCTCTCCATGCCGACCGCCGGATACGACGGCCGCTGAACAGCCCCCCCGCCCGTCGCCCCCGGCGGCCCGCGGCCCCGCTGTGCAAAGCTGGGGGGTCAGGGCCCGGATCGGCGGGGTTCGGACGTGAGGTGGGAACGGCGTGGGTGACGGGCGATGGCGAACAGCCGGCAGCGCCCTGATGCGGGTGATTGCGGTGTGGGCGGTCTCGACGCTCACGATGCTGGCACTCGCCGGGATTCTGCCGGACTTCCAGCTCCAGTCGGACGACGGCGACAGCATCACCAAGATCGCGTTCACCGCGGCCTGGGGCGCCGGAGCGTTCGGCCTGCTGTCCGCACTGGTCTGGCCGGTCCTGGTACGGGCGCTGCTCATCGTGCCCGCACTCGTCCTCGGGATGCTCGTCTTCTTCCTGAACGGCTCGCTGCTGCTGCTCGCCCTGCGGCTCATCCCGGACGGGCGCGGCGCCGCCAACCCGGAGACCGCGGTCGTCGTCGCGGCCGTGATGTCCGCCGTCGCCTCGGCGACCTCCACGGCGCTCGCCGTCCGCGACGACAACGCCTACCGCCGCCGCCTCTCCCGGCTCGCCGACCGCCGCAGACGGCGCAGCGGTGCGGACAGCGGGCGCAGCGGACCGCCCGGCACCGTTTTCATCCAGCTCGACGGCGTCGGCCACGAGGTGCTGGCCCGCGCCGCCGGCTCCGGCCTGATGCCGACCGTCGCCGACTGGCTCGCGGACGAGGAGGGCCACCGGCTCACCCCCTGGCGGACCGACTGGTCCAGCCAGACCGGCGCCAGCCAGCTCGGCATCCTGCACGGCAGCAACCACGACATACCCGCCTTCCGCTGGTACGAGAAGGAGACCGGCGCCGTCATGGTCTCCAGCCGCCCCGCGAGCGCCCTCGAAATCCAGCGCCGGGCCATCGCCCGCACCCACGACGGGGGACTGCTCGCGGTCGACGGCGCCAGCCGCGGCAACCTCTTCAGCGGCGGCGCCGACCAGCTGGCACTCGTCCTGTCCATGGCGGCCCGGCTCGGCAAGGGCCGCCGTTCCAGAGCGGGGTACTTCGCCTACTTCTCCGATCCGGCCAACGCCGTGCGTACCGCGCTGTCGTTCGCCGCCGAGGTCTGCCGCGAGATCGGCCAGTCGACCCGGGCGCGGATACGGAAGGACACACCCCGGATCAAACGCGGTGGGCTCTACCCCTTCATCCGGGCCTTCGCGACCGTCGTCGAACGCGACGTGGTGGTCGCCGCGGTCATCGGCGACATGTTCGCCGGACGCACCGCCGTCTACGCCGACCTGGTCGCCTACGACGAGGTGGCGCACCACTCCGGACCGCACAGCCGCGACGCGGACAAGGTGCTCGTGCGCCTGGACCGCTCGCTGGCCCTGATCGCGAAGGTCGCCGAACACACCCCGCGCACCTACCGGATCGTGCTGCTCTCCGACCACGGGCAGAGCCCGGGGGAGACCTTCGCGGGGGCGTACGGGCTGACGCTCAAGGACCTGGTGCGGGCGGGCTGCGGGCTGCCCGTACCCCGTCGGGCGCAGCGCACCCGCAGCGCTTCGGAAGCACGTGACGCGGTACGGATCGCCCTGCACCGGCCGGTCGGGGAGGGCGAGGCGGAAGACCGCGCGAAGCCGTCTGACCCGGTCGTCCTCGCCTCCGGCAACCTCGGCCTGATCTCCTTCCCGGACATCGGCGGACGCGCCTCGCGCGAACAGCTCGACCGGAGCCGCCCCGCACTGCTCGGCACTCTCGCCAACCACCCCGGCGTCGGCTTTCTGCTGGTCCGCAGCGAACGGCACGGATCGGTCGTCCTGGGCCGCGGGGGCATCGAGGTCCCGCTGTCGGAACTGAGGGACGGGGAGGGGCCGCTGGCGTCCTTCGGGCCGGGCGCGGCGGCCGCGGTGCGCCGCACCGACACCTTCCCCCACGTCGCCGACATCATGGTGAATTCGATGTACGACGAGAGCTCGGGCCAGGTGCACGCCTTCGAGGAGCAGATCGGCTCGCACGGCGGTCTGGGCGGCGAGCAGTCCCGGCCGTTCCTGCTGTGGCCGGCCGACCTGTCGGCGCCGGTGGCGCAGGGCACGGAGCTGAGGGGGGCCGAGCAGGTGCACGGGGTGCTGCGGCGCTGGCTGCGGGAGTGCGCGGGGCCGCAGATCCCGCTCGCGGCGCCCGGCGCGATGGGCGGCGCCGAGGAGGCGGACGGAACGGTTCGGGCGGTCGGCTGAGGGCCGTCGTCCCTGCTGGGAGGGCGTTGTCAGTGGTGGGCGGCAGGATGGGGGCCATGACGAACTCAGCTGTTGTGCTCGCCGATGCCGCCGCCTACGCCGCCGCGGTCGAAGAGGCGTCGCAGGCCGCCGCCGCGTACTACGCCACGGGTGAGAGCACGCTCGACGACGACGCGTACGACCGGCTGGTGCGCGGGATCGCCGCATACGAGCGGGAGCACCCGCAGGAGGTGCTGGAGGCGTCCCCGACCGGCAAGGTGGCGGGCGGCGCCGCGAGCGGGGACGTGCCGCACACGGTGCCGATGCTGTCCCTGGACAACGTCTTCTCGGCCGAGCAGTTCGCCACCTGGACGGCATCGCTGGAACGCCGGATCGGCAGGCCCGTCGCCGCGTGGAGCGTGGAGCCGAAGCTCGACGGCCTGGCCGTCGCCGCCCGCTACCGGGCGGGCCGCCTGGAGCAGCTGATCACCCGGGGCGACGGCACCGCCGGCGAGGACGTCTCGCATGCGGTCGGCACGGTGGCCGGCCTCCCCGAGCAGCTCGCCGAGCCGGTGACGATCGAGATGCGCGGCGAGATCCTCATGACGAATGAGCAGTTCGAGCAGGCCAACACCGTGCGCACCGAGCACGGCGGCGCCCCCTTCGCCAACCCGAGGAACGGCGCGGCGGGCACACTCCGGGCCAAGGACCGCGCGTACACGGTGGAGATGACCTTCTTCGCCTACGGCGCCCTGCCGCTGCCCGACTCCGCGGAGCTGACCGACGCCCTCGCCGAACTCCCGCACAGCGAAATCCTGGAGTACGTCGCCGGGCTCGGCGTGCACACCGCCGCGGACACGGACGTGGCACCGCGGACCGTCGGCACCGTCGAGGAGGTGCAGAGCCGGGTCGGGGAAATAGCCGCTCTGCGCGCCTCGCTGGCCTTCGGTATCGACGGCATCGTGATCAAGGCCGACCTCGCGGCCGACCAGCGTGAGGCCGGTTCCGGGACCAGGGCGCCGCGCTGGGCCATCGCCTACAAGCTCCCGGCCGTCGAGAAGGTCACCCGGCTCCTCGGCGTCGAATGGAACGTCGGCAGGACCGGCATCATCGCGCCGCGCGCCGTCCTCGAACCGGTGGAGATCGACGGCTCGACCGTCAGCTACGCCACGCTGCACAACCCGGCCGACATCACCCGCCGTGATCTGCGCCTGGGCGACCGGGTGATGGTCTACAAGGCGGGCGACATCATCCCCCGCATCGAGGCGCCCGTCGCCCATCTGCGGACCGGTGACGAGCAGCCCGTCGTCTTCCCCGAGGCGTGCCCGCAGTGCGGCTCCGAGATCGACACCAGCGAGCAGCGCTGGCGCTGTGTCCGGGGCCGCGACTGCCGTCTCGTCGCCTCCATCTCGTACGCGGCGGGCCGCGACCAGCTCGACATCGAGGGCCTCGGCGCCACCCGGGTCGTCCAGCTCGTCGACGCCGGCCTGGTGGCCGACTTCGCCGACCTCTTCACCCTCGGCCGGGAGCAGCTGCTCGGCCTGGAGCGGATGGGCGAGACCAGCACCGACAACCTCCTGGCCGCCATCGAAGCGGCACGGACCCAGCCGCTCTCCCGGGTCTTCTGCGCCCTCGGAGTGCGCGGCACCGGGCGCTCCATGTCACGGCGTATCGCCCGGTACTTCGCGGACATGGACCGGATCAGGGCCGCCGACGCCGAGGCGCTCCAGCGGGTCGACGGCATCGGCAAGGAGAAGGCGGCGGGCGTCGTCGCGGAGCTGGTGGAGCTGGCCCCGCTGATCGGGAAGCTGGTGGCCGCCGGGGTCAACATGACGGAGCCCGGCGTGACGCCGCCGCCCGAGCCGGGCGAGGAAGGCACGGAAGCGGCTGCCGCCGGCGACGGGGACGGGGCCACCGGGCTGCCGCTGGACGGGATGACCGTGGTGGTCACGGGCGCGATGACCGGCGTACTGGAGAAGCTCTCCCGGAATCAGATGAACGAACTGATCGAGCGGGCCGGCGGGAAGTCCTCGTCCAGTGTCTCCAAGCGCACCACGCTCCTGGTCGCCGGGGAGAAGGCCGGGTCCAAGCGCACCAAGGCGGAGGACCTCGGCATCCGGATCGCCGCACCGGACGAGTTCGCCGAACTGCTCGCCGGATTCCTGCCGTCGGAGGTATGAGGCACGGCGGGGCCTTGCGGCGCCCGCGCCCTTGGATTTTGCCTGGGAGTGGCTTTCTTTGCCTCCCTATTGCATAGTGAGGGCTCGGCCATGCCTCGCTATCAGCGGGTCCATGGGTGGGAGAACGGCCGCGTGTCCGGCCGGGGGGAGGGACGGATGCGTTCGCTGCACGACCGACCGCGACTCGGCCGGTCCGCCCACCGGGGGTACCGGGGCCTCGCCCTCGACCTCGGCAGCTCCCGGACCCGCGCCTGGCTGCCGGGGCACGGTGTCATCGCCGACACCGGGGCATGCGGCGAATCCGGTGCCGAGGCGGGGCAGGGCCGCCCGGTCAGACGGGGGCGCATCGTCGACCCCGTGTCCTGCGGCCGGATGCTCGGCCGCATCGCCGATACGGCCCTGGGCGCGGACCGCAGCGACACCGTGATCGTCCTCAGCCACCCCGTCCTCGCCGGGAGCGAGCACCGTGCCGCGGCAAGGGAACTCGTTGCCGCGCTCGGGCCGGTGAGCATCATCGCGCTGGACAGCGCGCGGGCCGCAGCCGCATGCGCCGGACCGCGGGACGGCGGCCCGCTGCTCGTCGTCGACATCGGCGCCGAGCTGACCGAGGCGACCCTCCTCGTCGACGGGCTGGTACGGGACGCCCGTCAGGCCGAGACGGGACTGAGCGACCTCGGCCCCTCCGAGTCGCCCACCGCCGTGGTCCGCACCGTCCTGGACATGGTCATGGAGATGTGGAAGCAGGACCGGCACGGCGCCGTCCTGGGGGCCCTGCGCAAGGGCCCGCTGCTCGCCGGGGGCGGCGCCGCCCGCCCCGACATCACCGACCGGATCGCGGTCCGGCTGGGCGTGCCGGTACACCTCGCGGACGACCCGGCGACCACGGTCGTACGCGGCGCCGGGCTGATCCTCGGCTCCGTGCTCCGCCGGGCCGACGCGGCACCGGCCCCGGTGAGCACCGCCGGTACGGCACCGGTCCGGCCCGGCCGACGGCGGTGACCCCTCTCCCGGGGCCGCCCCCGGGGAACGCGCCCCCGAGGGCACGGCCGGGCACCCCGGCACACCGCGGCCGCGCGCACGCGGCCCGGCAGCTCTTCGTCGCCGTCCTCCTCGCCGTGCTCACCGTCGTCGGCGGCGCCCCCGCAGCCGCCGGATCCGTACTCCCCGCGCGGCCGTTCGCCGGTGTGCCGCCCTCCGCCGCGTACTCACCCGGCGCCCATCAGCCCACCCCGCACACCGACCGGACCGCCCGCACCGGCACCGTCCACGACACCCGTCGCACCCGTACGGCCACGGCGACCGACCGCAGCCGGCCGCAGCCGCCGCCCGCACCCCGGCCCAGGGCCGGTGCCGACCACGCCCGTACCGCCCATCACCTCCCGCCGCCCGGCCACTGCTCCCTGCTGCCCGGCGCACCCGGCATCCGCGTACCGCACCACGCCCACCGGCGCGCCCCTTCCGCGCCCTCTCGCGCCGCCTGCCGTTTCCGCGCCGCCCTCCCCGGCGTACGCGGGCCTCCGGGGACGGCCGTTCACCGGCCACCGGTCCTGCCACCGGTCCCGTCCCACAGACACGCCGTGCCGTCCTCACCGAGATGAGGGCGCCCGGCGCCCCCTCGGAGGAAACCCATGACTCGCGCCACCACGGTGCGAGCGGTTCTGGCTGCGGCCGTCCTGCTCGTCTCCGTGCTCATCACGCTGACCATGTCACCCAGACTCGGCCTCGACCTTCAGGGCGGCACCAGACTGGTGCTCCAGGCCAAGGACTCCGACACCGCGAAGGCGGACCGGGAGAGCACCGACCGCACCCTTGAGGTGCTCCGTCAGCGCATCGACTCCCTCGGCGTCGCCGAACCCACCCTGACGCGCTCCGGCGAGGACCGGATCATCGTCGAACTCCCCGACGTCCAGGACCCGCGCAAGGCGGCCGAAGTCATCGGCAGAACCGCCCAGCTCAGCTTCCACGCCGTCCAGGGCTCCGGCGAGCGGAAGGACGACACGGCGGACCGCGAGGCGGACGACGGGGCCGGAGGCGGGCCGACGCTCCCCGACGAACAGGGCCGTTCCCTCGACCTCGGACCGGCCCGGCTCTCCGGCGGCGGCGTCAAGGACGCCACCGCCGCGTTCGACGCCCAGCAGGGCGCCGGCTGGACCGTGTCCCTCGACTTCCACAAGAAGGCGGGCCGGGACTGGACCCGGCTGACCGGCGAAGCCGCCTGCCACCCGGTCCAGGACGACCGGCGCCGCGTCGCCATCGTCCTCGACGACCAGATCATCTCCTCGCCGCAGGTCGCCCCGTCGGTCGGCTGCAACGCCGGTCTGCCGTCCGGCTCCACCCAGATCACCGGCTCCTTCAGCGCCGACGAGGCCCGCGAACTGGCCCTGCTCATCAAGGGCGGCGCCCTGCCGCTCCCCGTCGAGATCGTCGAGCAGCGGACCGTCGGCCCGACACTCGGTGCCGCCGCCATCGACGCCAGTGCTCGGGCCGCGCTCATCGGCGCCGCGGCCACCGCACTCTTCATCACCGTCGTCTACCGGCTCTTCGGTGCGCTCGCCGCCGTCGCGCTCGCCGCCTACGGACTGATCTCCTACGCGGCGCTGGTCGCCCTCGGTGTCACCCTCACCCTGCCCGGCCTCGCCGGGTTCGTCCTGGCCATTGGGATGGCGGTCGACGCCAACGTGCTGGTCTTCGAACGAGCCAGAGAGGAACACGCACAGCATCCGGGGCGCTCGCTGAGCTCCTCGCTGACCGCCGGATTCCGCGGCGCCTGGAGTGCCGTCGCCGACTCCAACGTCACGACGCTGATCGCGGCCGGGCTGCTCTTCTTCCTCGGCTCCGGACCGGTGAAGGGCTTCGGTGTCACCCTCGCCATCGGTGTGATCGCCTCGATGTTCTCCGCACTCGTCATCGCCCGCGCGCTCACCGAGATCGCCGCGCGCTCCCGGTTCGTCAGCGACTACCGCGGCATCAACGGCATCTCCAGCCCCGGCCGGGTACGCACCTGGCTGACCCGCCGGGATCCCCAGCTGATGCGCTTCCCGCGCCGCTGGCTGCTGGTCTCCACGGCGCTGATCGCCGTCGCCGTCCTCGGTATCGCCGTACGCGGTGTCAACCTGGGCGTCGAATTCACCGGCGGCCGGCTCGTCGAGTACGCGACCAGCCGGCCCGTCGACGTGGAGCGGGCCCGTACCGCCCTGGCCGACGCGGGCTTCCACGACGCCGAGGTCACCACGGCGGGCGCGGGCGACCTCTCCGTACGGACCGGGAAGCTCGACAACGACGGCGAACACGCCCTGCGCGCCGCCCTCGCGGCGGAGGGCGGCGAAACCACCAAGGTCCGTGACGAACTCATCGGACCCAGCCTCGGCGACGAACTCCGGCGCAACGCGCTGATCGCGCTCGGCATCGCCGTCCTCGTACAGCTCGCGTATCTGGCGATCAGATTCCGCTGGACGTTCGCCGTGGCCTCGGTCGGGGCGCTGGTCCACGACGTCATCATCCTGGTGGGTGCCTTCGCCTGGCTCGGACGCACCGTCGACGGCATCTTCCTGGCCGCGCTCCTCACCGTCATCGGATACTCCGTCAACGATTCGGTGGTGGTCTTCGACCGGGTACGGGAACTGTGGGCGAAGGCCCGTCGTGTCCCCCTCGGTACGGTTGCCAACCGGGCCGTGCTCCAGACCGTCCCGAGAACGGTCAACACCGGAATGGGCGCCCTCTTCATCCTGACCGCACTCGCCGTGCTGGGCGGCGACTCCCTCGCGGACTTCGCGCTCGCCCTGCTGATCGGCATCTGCGTCGGCACGTACTCCTCGGTGCTCACCGCCGTACCGGCCGCGCTCATGCTGGAACGGAGCAGCAAGGCCCCGCCGCCGGCCCGTAAACGTGCTCCCGGACGCCGGTCCGGTACCCGGGGCGCGCGCCGGGACCCGCTCGACAACGGAGCACGTGTGTAGGCGCTCCGGCACGCATGCCGTCCCGCCCCGAAAGCCGGGCCGCCCTCCGGGGCGGGGCGACATGCGCCGGTCGTGGCGTTCCGGGCGCCCGGGGCGGCACAATTCCGACCACCCACCCGTGATCGGAGCGCGCCCGTGACCATGCCCGTGTCCGTGCCCGTCATGCTGCGTGAGGCATGGTCCACCGTCGTCCCGGACATGAAGGACCGCCACGGACCGCTGCCGCCCCTGATGCTCGCCCTGACCGTCGTCACCGGACTGGTCGACGCGGTCAGCTATCTGGAACTCGGCAAGGTCTTCGTCGCGAACATGACCGGCAATGTGGTCTTCTCGGGCTTCGCGATCGCCGGAGCCCCCGGCTTCTCGCTCGTCGCCTCGCTCGTCGCGCTCGCCGCGTTCGCGACGGGGGCGCTGCTCGGCGGCCTGATCGTGCACCGTGCCGCGACGCACCGCGGCCGGATGCTCATGTACGCGCTCCTCGTCGAAACCGCCTGCGTCCTGGCCGCGCTGATCGTCGCCTCGGCGTCCGGGCACCCCGGTGCGGGCGGGGCCCGCTTCACGCTCGTCGCACTGCTCGGACTCGGCCTCGGGGTGCAGAACGCCGTGTCCCGGGCGCTGGCGGTCCCCGACCTCACCACCACCGTGCTGACCCTCACCATCACCGGCATCCTCTCCGACAGCCGCTTCGCGGGCGGAGGCGGCAGCAAGGCCGGACGGCGCGTGCTCTCGGCCGCGGCCATGATGACCGGCGCGCTCGTCGGAGCCGTGGCCGTGCTGCAGGGGCACCCGAGGCTGCCCCTGCTGCTCGCCCTGGCGATCCTGGCCGCCGTGACCACGGCCGCGATCGTCCTGGCACGTGCCGACGCACCCTGGGTCCGCCCGGTTGTCAGGAAGTGAGGGACCGCAGATGGTCGGCGGTGGCCCGGTCGGCCGGCAGGAACGTCTCGATGGCCAGCTCCGCCACCGTCACGTCCATCGGCGTATTGAACGTGGCGATGGAGGAGACGAACGAGAGCACCCGGCCGCCGTGCTCGATGTGCAACGGCAACGCGAAGGGCAGCGACGAGGCGGGGCCGGTCCCCCCGGCCGCCCCTTGACCGCCCCCGGCCGTTCCGTCACCAACCCCGGTCGGCCCGGTGCTCCCGGCTCCGTCCGCACCTGCCGGTGCGGGGTAGCCCGCGACCTCCTCGTACAGCTCACGCAGCTCCGCCGACCGGGCCAGGGCGATCTGGCGCTCCATCTGAGCCAGCAGATCGGCCCGCCAGTCCCGGAGGTTGCGGATGCGCGGAGCCAGGCCCTCCGGGTGGAGGGTGAGCCGCATGGCGTTCAGCGGCGGAGCCAGCAGATGCCCCGCCACGCCCTCCAGCAGCATCGTGATCCCCTGATTGGCCGCCACCACGTTGTACATGCCGTCGACGACGAGCGCCGGGTACGGGTCGTACCCCTGGAGCAGGCGCTCCATCCCCTCGCGCAGCGCGCCCAGCGCCGGGTCGTCGAGCGCGGTCTGCGCGTACCGGGGCGCGTAACCGGCCACCACCAGCAGGGCGTTGCGTTCCCTGACCGGGACGTCGAGGTGCTCGGCCAGTCGCAGGATCATGTCCTCGCTGGGCCGGGAGCGGCCGGTCTCGATGAAGGAAATGTGCCGGGCCGAGGAATCGGCGCGGATGGCCAGCTCCAGCTGGCTGATCCGGCGCTGCTCCCGCCAGCTGCGCAGCAGCGGCCCTACCCCCGTGTCAAGCGCGACAGTTGTCATACCCAGACCGTAACGTCACCGGCACCGTCGACCGGAACCGATCGCTCGTGAGGGAGTCGCACCATGCCCGCCGCACCATTGTCGCAGAAGGAGATCGAGGACCGTCTGAGCGACCTGCCCGGCTGGTCGCTGGAGGGGGACCGGATCACCTGCACCTACCGGCTCCACACGCATTTCGCCGCCCTCGGGCTGACCGTGCACGTCGCCCAGATCCAGGACGAACTGAACCACCACTCCGATCTGACCCTCGGGTACAACACGGTGACCCTGTCCGTGAACACCCATGACGCGGGTGGTGTGGTCACCGAGAACGACCTGAACCTGGCCGCGCGGGTGGTGGCGATCGCGCCCGGCCACGGCGTGAGGTAGTCGGACAGGCCCGCCGCCGACGTGCGGTGACATGTCACATGGTCGGGCCGAAGCGGGGATGCGCGGCGAGCCATCCCGTATAGCTCTCGCTGCGCTCCACCGCCTCCGCGTACGCCGCCCGGGTGTGCCCGCCCACGGCTCCGGACGCCGAGGCCGCCGCCGCCGAGCGGGGGTGCCAGCCCAGCAGATGGCGCCAGCTCAGCGGCGAACCGGCGAGCGGGCGTGTCACGAGCCCCGGCGTCGGCGGGAAGGTCGCCCGGCACAACCCGACCGCCCGGCCGACCTGGACCAGATGGACGACGGACGCCGTGTCCGTCTCGTACACCGAGACGGGGCTGAACCCGGCCCGTGCGCAGGCGCCGACGAAACAGTCCGCGAAGCAGCCGTCGCCCGGCACGTCCGCCCAGCACTCGTCCGCCAGCCCGGCGAGATCCAGCTCCCGGCGACCGGCGAGCGGGTGGGAGTCCGGGAGCATCACGAAGACCGGGTCGACCCCGATCACCTGCCACGTCAGCCGGTCGTTCGCGGGCGGAGGGCTCTCCCCGCAGGCCCCGATGAGCGCGAAATCGAGTCTTCCGTCCACGAGTTGGGAGGCGATCTCGGCGACCGACCAGGAGGTGTACGTCGACACGGGCGCGGTCGGGTGCGCGCTGACCAGGCGGTCGACGAGACCGCCCAGCAACGGGCCGTGCGTACCGCCCAGCCGGAAGCGCTCCATCGTTCCCCGGGTGTTGGCGAACCGCACCGCCTCCTCCTGGAGCTCGCTCACGGCGGGCAGGACCACCCGGGCCCGTTCGAGTACCAGCTCACCGAGGAGCGTGGGCCGGGCACCGGTGTGGTCCCGCTCGAAGAGCGGTCCGCCGAGCGCCTTCTCGATCCGTCGCAGTTGCGCGCTCAGCGCGGGCTGGGCGAGCCCGAGAGCCGCGGCGGCCTTGGTCAGGCTCCCGGTGTCGGCGATGGCACGTACGGTCCGCAGATGGCGTAACTCCAGCTCCATAAACGCAAGTTATGGGCCCGGCGGCCTACCGGCAATATGCGGGTGCCCCCTCGGCGGAGGTCTGTCCGTCCCGGGGCCGCCCGGATGCCGAGGGAGGGGCGTGCGGGCCGCGGTGTCCGAAGCGGTACGGGCGCCGGGCCCCGGTGCCGCGTTCGGCATCGACGAGGCGTTCGCCCCCGCCTCGAAGCCGATCCGTCAGATCCCTCCGATCCGTCAGACCCCTCCGGTCCGGCCGTCGGGTACGGCTCGGGGGCGGGCCCCGACGCGGCAGGGGAGGCTCGCCTCCGAGACCGTGCCGCGAGGGGAGGCTCACTTCCCGGGCCAGGCCCCCGCCCCCGCCGCCGCGCGGGCGAACGCTCCGAAGCCCTTCGGATCGCGCCCCAGGACCCGCTTCACGTCCCCGGTCACCGTCGCGTTGTGCCCGTCGAGCAGCGTCGTGAACAGGTCGGCCAGGAACCCGGCTTCGGGCCCCGGCACGCCGTACCCCTCCAGCATGCGCGCGTACTGCGGTCCGGACACCGGCAGATACCGCACCGCGCGCCCCGTGGCCCGCCCGATCTCCGAGACCGCCTCGCCGAACGTCACGAGCCGCGGCCCGGTCAGCTCGTGCACCGCACCCGCGTGGCCGTCCTCGGTGAGCGCGGCCACCACCACGTCCGCGAGATCGTCGAGGTCCACGAAGGGTTCCGCGGTACCGCCCGCCGGGAACACCACCTCGCCGCCGAGCACCCCGTCCAGCATCGCGCCCTCGCTGAAGTTCTGCGCGAAGAACGCCGACCGTACGACGGTGAGCTCCGCCCCCGCAGCCGCCCCGCGCAGGCTCTCCTCCGCCACCACCGCCTGCGGCTCGCCCCGCCCGGACAGCAGCACCAGCCGCCGCACCCCGCTCTCCACCGCCGTCCGCCCGAAGGCCTCCATCGCCTCCGGCGCTCCGGGCGCCGCCAGATCCGGGTAGTACGTCACATACGACGCTTCCGCACCCCGCAGCGCCGGTGCCCAGCTCGACGGGTCCGCCCAGTCGAAGCGGACCTCGCCGCCGCGCGACCCGGCCCGCACCGGCACCCCGCGAGCGGCCAGCCGCTCCACGACCCGGCGGCCCGTCTTTCCCGTACCGCTCGTCACCAGCACCGTGCCCCGCTGCCCGTTCTCCGTGTTCTGTGTCATGGCTCAAGGCTCGTCCGGCGGGGCCGTCGATGACATCCCCGAAGCGCTCAGCTCCATACGCGTGCGTCTACGCTGCCGGTCATGGACGCACTTGCCGGACTTCTGGACGGGCCGAGGGCCAGGGGCGCCTTCCTCCTGCGGATGGTGATGGAGCCGCCGTGGTCCGTACGGATCGAGGACCGGGCCCCGCTCTGCCTGATGTCGATGACCGACGGAGAGGCCTGGATCGTCCCGGCCGCGGGCGCGGACCCCGTGCTGCTGCGGCCCGGTGACATCGCCATCGCCCGAGGCCCGGAGCCGTACACCGTCGCCGACGCCCCCTGCACCGCGCCACACGCCGTGATCGGGCCCGGCGGCACCTGCACCACCCTGCGCGGGGAGCCGCTCTCCGATTCCATGCAGCTGGGGGTACGCACCTGGGGCAATGCCTCCAGCGGCGCGGCGACCATGCTCATCGGCACCTATCTGCTGGACGGGGAGATCAGCCGGGGGCTGCTCGACGCCCTGCCCCCGCTGCTCCAGCTGCCCTCCGAGGAGCAGGGCAGCCCCCTGCCGGCGCTGCTCGACGCGGAGATCTCCAAGGACGAGCCCGGCCAGAGCGTGGTCCTGGACCGGCTTCTCGACCTGCTGCTGATCGCCGCGTTGCGGACCTGGTTCGCCCGGCCCGGAGCCGAGGCCCCCGCCTGGTACCGGGCCATGGGCGACCCGGTCGTCGGGCAGGCCATGCGACTGATGCAACGAGACCCCGCACACCCCTGGACGGTCGCCGCTCTGGCCGCACGCGCCGGGGTCTCCCGGGCCGGGCTCGCCCGGCGCTTCACGGAGCTGGTGGGGGAGCCGCCGATGGCGTACCTGACCGGCCGCCGCCTCGCCGTCGCCGCGGATCTGCTGCGAGAGACGGACGCCACCGTCGAAGCGGTCGCACGGAAGGTCGGCTACAGCCAGTCCTTCGCGTTCTCCACCGCCTTCAAGCGCGTCCGGGGCATCAGCCCCCAGGAGTACCGGAGCGGCGGCTTGCCGAACCGGCAACAAAGCTTGCCGCAGGGGTGAAGTGTGGTGAGGCTGTCCCCATGAGCCAGGAATCCGATCACAGCCATGAGCGCCGCACCACTCACAGCCATCGGCACAACGACACTCACGCCCACCACGACCACGCCACGGACTTGGACTGGGACGTCCTGGGCCCGCAGCTGGAGCAGGAGGCCGAGCTCAGCCGCCTGCAGTACGAGGAGGCCGCCCGCTGGATCGCCGGTCTGCCCACCGCCCCGCGGGTGCGCAGGGTGCTCGACATCGGCAGCGGCCCCGGCGTGATCTCCTGCCTGCTCGCCGAGGTGTTCCCCGAGGCCGAAGTGGTCGCCGTCGACGGCACCCCGGCTCTTCTGGAACGCACCCGGGCCCGCGCGCAGCGGCTCGGTCTCGGCGACCGTGTACGGACACGGCGGGCCGAGCTCCCCGACGACCTCGACGAGTTGGGGGAGGCGGATCTGATCTGGGCGGGCAACGCCCTGCATCACATGGGTGACCAGCGCGCCGTCCTCGCGGGGTTCGCCGCCCTGCTGCGCCCCGGCGGGACCGTCGCCCTGGTCGAGGGCGGACTGCCGCCCCGCCGGCTCCCGCGCGACATCGGCATGGGACAGCCCGGACTGGAGGCCAGGCTCGACGCGATCAACGCGGAATGGTTCGAGGGCATGCGGACGTCGCTGCCCGGCGCCAAGCGGGAGACCGAGGACTGGAGCGCCCTGTTCACCGCGGTGGGGCTGGACCCGCAGGGAACCCGCAGCTTTCTGCTCGACCTCCCGGCACCGCTCTCCGAGCCGGCGCGCGACTACGTCGTCGCGGAGTTCACCCGTCGCCGCGAGACGTTCGAGGAGGCCCTCACGGCCGAGGACGTCGCCGTACTGGACCGGCTCGTCGACCCCGAGGACCCGGCCGGACTGCGCCTGCGCCCCGATGTCTTCCTGCTCATGGCGCGTACGGTGCACCTGGGCCGGCGGAGCTGACCGGTGCCGGCCTGCCGGGTCCCCGGAACACGGGGTGCCCGGCAGACCGCTGCGCGGGGTCCGGCGGCGGTGGGCGACGGACCGCGGGGGAGCGCGGCGGCGCCGCACGAGGGTGCCGGGCCCGCCGCCGCTGATGCCGGTCGCCCGCCGGGCCGCAGCCGTGCGGTACGAGGACGCCGATTCCGCCCCGTCCGGATGCACGCGCGGAAACAGGGCACGGACGTGGACGGATTGGAGTGCTGCCCGGCAACCGACTGGTACATCTCGTCCACTGCGGTGACGGGTGCCGTGCGACCAGGATGTGGCTTCGCGGTCCGGGGCGCCACCGGCCCGGCGCGCGACACGTCGCCTCGTGCGAGGACACGTATCGAGAGGGAGGCCCATGCAGCACACCCCCGCCACCGCCCACGCGGTGGATTGCGCAGCCGCACGGCTTGGGCGCGCACAGGTACGCGAGGGCGGCCTGCCGTACGCGGACGCGCCGCGCGCCGCGGGCGCCCCACGGCGTCCCGTCGCCGTCGAACTGTCCACCGCGTACGGCGCGTTGTGGCGCGAGGTGCGGTCCGGGCCCGTCGTCGCGGTACGCCGCGCCGGGAGCGGCGGCGCGGCGACCGGCCCGGTCGACCACAGCGGTTCCGAGCTTCCGGCCGTCATGCCCGCGGGCGGCCCACGGGCCGTCGAGGCCGCCCTGCGGTGCCCCGGCGCCGGCATGTCCCACCTCGACTCCGAGACGGCCGCGGCCGATCCGCAGGGGCCCTTCGGCGGCGGACCACGGCACGGCGGCCTCGGCGCGCGCGAACGGCGCCGCGCCGCACGGGACTTCTCCGCCGCCACGACACCGGTGCACGCACGCGGCTCGCGGACGGCGAGCCGATGAGCGCCGCCGCCCCCGGCCCCCTCTCGGGTGTGGTGGTCGCCGACTTCGGGCGCGTGCTGGCCGCCCCGTACGCCACGATGCTCCTCGCGGACCTGGGTGCCGACGTCATCAAGGTGGAGCGTCCGGGCTCCGGTGACGACACCCGGGCCTGGGGCCCGCCGCACGCCCATGGCGAATCCACCTACTTCCTCTCCGTGAACCGCAACAAACGGTCCCTCACCCTCGATCTCGGCACGGCGGAAGGGCGTCGGCACGCCCGCGAACTGGTGCGCCGCGCCGATGTGCTCGTCGAGAACTTCCGCCCCGGCACGATGGACAAGTACGGGCTCTCCTACGAGGAGGCCCACGCGCTCAACCCCGGCGTCGTCTACTGCTCGGTCACCGGATTCGGAGCCGGTGAAGGAGCCGCACTGCCCGGCTACGACCTGCTTCTACAAGCGGTCGGCGGGCTGATGAGCGTCACCGGGTCCGCACCGGGACAGCCGGTCAAGACGGGCGTGGCACTCGTGGACGTGCTCACCGGGCTGCACGCCGCCGTGGGCGTCCTCGCGGCGCTGCGGCATCGCGACGCGACCGGCGAGGGCCAGCACGTCGAGGTGAGCCTGCTGTCCTCGCTGCTGTCGAGCATGGTGAACCAGGCGGGCGCCTACACCCTGGCCGGGCGGGTGCCCGGAATCCTCGGCAACCGGCACCCGTCCATCGCCCCGTACGAGGTGTACCGGGCGGCGGACCGGCCGCTGGTGGTCGCCGTCGGCAACGACCGTCAGTTCCTCGCCCTGTGCCGGGGCCTGGGCGCCGAGCCGCTCGCCACCGACCCCAGGTTCGCCTCGAACGCGGACCGGGTCGCGCACGTCGACGCGCTGGCCGAGAAGATCTCCGCGCGGCTCGTGCTGCGGACCGCCGCTGAGTGGTTCGACCTGCTCACCCCGCTCGGGGTGCCCTGCGGCCCGGTCAACGACCTTGCGGGCGCCTTCGGCCTCGCCGAACGCCTGGGTCTGTTCCCGCAGGTCACACCGGCGGACGCGGACCCGGGCGACCCCATGCGCCTGGTGGCCAACCCCATCGGGCTGTCCCGCACCCCGCCGCGGTACGAGCGGCGGCCGCCGCGCCTGGGTCAGCACACCGAGGACCTCAGGCGCTGGCTGGACGGCTGACGGACCGGCAGGCCCCGCGCGCGTACGCCGCACAGGCCGTGGACGACCGGCGTCCACGGCCTGCGGCCGTTGCCCGGACCGTGTCAAGAGGAGACACGCAGCCGCCAGGGTGAGTGGGCATCAGAAAGTCCCCTGGACAGGCTAACAATGCATCAATTCGCCTACTGCTCAAGGTAATTGGCTGTTGATCTAATTATATGGAAATAGCATATGGCGTACTTCATGTACCTCGATCGGTGTCCCGGCGATGACCTGCAACGTGTCCGATATGACAGGTATGAGGGCCGTCAGTACGTTCATCCACAGGTCGACTGCTCAGCCGACTCTTCGAGACAGGAGAAGCGACATGGTTACCCGTTCCACCATCGTTACTGCCGCTGTCGCGGCCGCCGCGGCTCTTGCCGCCACCGGCATCACCTACGCCTCGGCCGCCGGCTCCGAGCCGGTCCAGGCAGCCCCGGCCGTCCAGCAGGCCGCTCCCGTTTCGGCTCTCGACGGCGGCGACGCCGGCAAGGGCAATGAAGGCAAGGGCAACGAAGGCCGGGGCAACGAGGGCCGGGGCAACGAGGGCCGTGGCTACGAGGACCGTGGCTACGACGAGGGCCGTGACCACTACGAGGGCCGCATCCACATCAACGAGCGTACGTACTCCGACGAGCCGGGCGGCTGCGTGACCGTGGTCAGCGGCCTCGGCTCCACGAGTCTCAACATCCGCAACGACAGCCGCCGGACCGTCGAGGTCTTCCGCGGGGCCACCTGCGACAACGGCGCTCCCATCGCCACCGTCGGCCCGCACAGCTCCAGCGACGGGGTGTTCCCGGGGCACGTCAGGGGCGGCGTGTGGGTCAAGAACGGAGTGGTGGGCAGCTTCCGGGTGATCCACCGCCACTTCGAAGACCGCGAGGGCCGGTGACCGAGTCACCGGCCTGACGTAGAACCCCGGCCCGCCGGAATCGGGCCGGGGTTCCAGTCCGGGCATCCGACCGGGGCGACCCGGTCGGATGCCCGCACCTGAACGGCGACGGACAAACCCGTACACCTGCCTCGCCATACTAGAGCCGTACGGCGAGGCGCTGCCAGCCGACCCGAACGGCCGCGTCGCACGCGGCTTCCGGGGTTCGGCTCCGGTTCGCGTTCTCGGCCCACGGCCCTGGGCGGGGCCCGGCGACCGGGGTGGCAGAGCGCGGGAACGGCGCGGCAGACGCCGCCCACGTCCCGGCCGCCCCGAAGTCGGCCGGGACGTGCGGACGAGCCGCCGGCACGGACACCGGCGAGCGGGCATTCCTGCGGCGCCCGGACACGCCCGACGCCGGACGTTGGCCCAGAAGAGTGAACGCCCGAGCGGTACGGACCCGGAAGGACCGGGCGGTGTCCCGGGCCGCGGGCACCCGCGGCGGCCCCCGGACGTCCGTGACGGTGCGGCGTCCGCACCGTCAGCCACGGCCCCCGGAGCGGCCCCCGCCGGCCTGCGCCCCGGAGGCGTCCGGTACCCGCTCCAACTGCCACCACTGGCCGGGGGAGTCGGTGTCCTCCCACTGCTGGACCCGGGCGCCGGCCGCTGTGCTGCCGCCGGCGACCTCAAGGACGAGCCCGCTGACGAAGCTGACCAGCGTCACCACCCCCGGCGCCTCCAGATGCCGCTCGATCAGCCATTCCTGGGCGCCGTAGTTGTTGGCCCGCCACTGCTGGATCGCGGCCCCGTTCTCGGTGGAGGCGTTGGCGACGTCCAGACGCTTGCCGCTGTGGCCATTGACCAGGTGGTACAGCGCCGCGCCCTCGTGCACGGGTGAGAGCTGCCAGTGCTGGGCCGCCGCACCGGTTTCCTCGCCCTGCTGCGCCGGGGCGCCGCCGCCCTTGGCGGAGCCGTACACCTCCAGCAGCAGGCCGCTGCCCACGTTGCGCAGCCGGTACGTCCCCGCCGCGATCACGGGCGCGGTGTCCCCGTTCATGTTCCGGCTCCTTCCCGCGGAGCGGACCGCCGCCCGGCCGGGCAGCCGGGCGGCGGTCCGGGTGTGTCAACGCTGCGGTGACGCGGCTCAGGCGCCGAGGTTGAACTCGCCGGGGTTCGGACCGAGGCGCTTGCCCTCGTCCAGCGCGGCGAACGCGGCCAGGTCGTCGGCGTCCAGCTCGAAGCCGAACACATCGAGGTTCTCCACGATCCGGGACGGCGTCACCGACTTCGGGATCACCACGTTGCCGGTCTGGATGTGCCAGCGGAGCACCACCTGGGCCGGTGTGCGGCCGTGCTTCCGGGCGATCGCGACGACGGTCGGCACCTCCAGGAGCCCCTTGCCCTGGCCCAGCGGGGACCAGGCCTCGGTCGCGATGCCGTGCTTGGCGTGGAAGGCGCGCGACTCGGCCTGCTGGAGCTGCGGGTGGAGCTCGATCTGGTTGATCACCGGGACCACGGAGGTCTCGCCGAGCAGCCGCTCCAGGTGCTCGGGGAGGAAGTTCGAGACACCGATGGCCTTCGCGCGGCCGTCGGAACAGATCTTCTCAAGGGCCTTGTACGTGTCGACGTACGCGTCCTTGGCCGGCACGGGCCAGTGGATCAGGTACAGATCGACGTAGTCCAGACCCAGCTTGTCGAGCGAGGTGTCGAAGGCGCGCAGGGTGGAGTCGTAGCCCTGATCGGCGTTCCACAGCTTCGTCGTGACGAAGAGCTCTTCGCGGGCGACACCGGAGGCTGCGACGGCCCTGCCGGTGCCCTCCTCGTTCTCGTAGATCGCTGCGGTGTCGATGCTCCGGTACCCGGACTCGATGGCCGTCGCGACCGCCCGCGCGGCCTCGTCGTCGGGCACCTGCCAGACACCGAAACCGAGCTGCGGCATCTCGACGCCGTTGTTGAGGGTGATGGAGGGGACCTTGCTCACGAGCGGTCGATCCTTACGTCGTCGGTTGGGATTCTCAAGGTCAACGATCAGCGGGTGCGATGCATTCCCCGACGGGCCGGTGTCCGCCCCCGCTGCCGGTCCGGCCCGGCGGGGCCCCGGCCGGGCATCGGCCGCATTCGGTTCCGCCCCGATCGTGCCTCGATGCCGCCGGTCCGTGCCCGACCTGTCCGAAATCCTGCGAACTCACGTACGGGCCTTGATATTTGGGCCCGCGCAGAGCATTGACAGATCGTTCTCCAGGGAATCCCATGCAGTGATGGTTAGGAACCTTTCCTAACGTCGATCCGAAGGGAGCCCCCGTGCACGCTGATCGCCCCCCACGCCGTACCGTGGCCGTCCTCGCCGGCCTCAGCTGCCTTTTTCTGCCTCTGCTCGCCCAGATTCCCAAGGCCACCGCCGCCTCGGACACCCGCGGTACGGGTGCCGGCGCCCCGCCCGCCGAGGCCGCCGGCCCCGGATCGATGGCCGCGGCCCCCTACGAGTACCTGGGCTGGGGAAACCCGCAGAAGCCGACCGAGGTGATGGCGGCGACGGGCGTGAAGTGGTTCACACTCGCCTTCCTCCTGTCGGACGGCACCTGCAACCCGAAGTGGGACGGCGACCGGGCCCTGACCGGCGGCTCGGACCAGGCCGCCATCGACTCCATCCGGGCGGCCGGCGGCGACATCGTCGTCTCGGCGGGCGGCTGGAGCGGAAACAAGCTCGGCGAGAAGTGCTCCAGCGCCGCCGCGCTGGCCGGGGCCTATCAGAAGGTGATCGACGCCTATCACCTCAAGGCGCTGGACATCGACATCGAGGACACCGAGTTCTCCAAGGCCGCCGTGCGGCAGCGAGTGGTCGACGCCCTGAAGATCGTCAAGACCAAGAACCCGGGCATCGTGACCTACGTGACCATGGGGACCACCCCGACCGGCCCCGACGCCGACGGCAAGGACCTCATCGAACGGGGCGCCGCCGCGGGGCTCGACAACGACGGCTGGGTCATCATGCCCTTCGACTTCGGCGGGCACAGCGGCACCATGGGCACGGCCACGGTCAGCGCACTCGACGGGCTGAAGGCCGCCGTCAAGAGCGCCTACCACTACAGCGACGACGCGGCCTACCGGCACATCGGGGTCTCCTCGATGAACGGAAGGACCGACGAGTCGGACGAGACCGTCACCACCACCGACTTCAGAACGATCCTCGGCTACGCGCAGCAGCACCACATCGCGCGCTACGCCTTCTGGTCCGTCAACCGGGACCGCGCCTGCGGCTCCGGCGGCGACGCGGACGCCTGCAGCGGAGTGTCCCAGTCCCCGTACGACTTCACCAAGATCGTCGTCCAGTACAAGGGCTGAGGAGGTCCGATGCGCACCACCACGAGCAAACTGACCCTCGGCGGTACGGCACTCGCCGCCGCCGGACTGCTGCTGCCCCTGCTCGCCGCACCGCCCGCGGCCGCGGCGGCCGACCGCTACGAGGCGGAGGGCGCCACACTTTCCCAGGCGGCCGTGGCGACGAACCACACCGGCTACTCCGGCGCCGGCTTCGTCGACTACACCAACGCCGCGGGATCCTCCGTGGAGTTCACGGTGGACGCCACCGCGGGCAGCACCTCGCTCGCCATCCGCTACGCCAACGGCACCGCCACCGACCGCCCGATGGACATCAGTGTCAACGGCAAGGTCGTCGCCTCCTCGGTCTCGTTCGACGGGACCGGCTCCTGGGACACCTGGGCGACGAAGACCGTCCCCGCCCCGCTCGTATCCGGATCCAACACCGTCCGGGCCACCGCGACCACGGCGAACGGCGGTCCCAACCTCGACTACCTCGAAACCGGTGTCCCCGCGACCGGCGGTCCCGCGGTGCCGTTCGGCAGCCACCAGTTCCCCTACGCCGCAGGGACGTTGAAGCCGTCGGGTGCACAGTCCGCGCTCGACCAGGCAGTGATCAAGACGTACAACGCCTGGAAGTCCGCGTTCGTCCGGAAGAACTGCGGCAACGGCTGGTACGAGGTCATCTCGCCGGACGCCGACCATCCCTACGTCGCCGAGGCCCAGGGCTACGGCATGGTCGTCACCGCGACGATGGCGGGCGCCGACCCGGAGGCGAAGACCGTCTTCGACGGCATGGTGAAGTACATGCTCGCGCACCCCTCGGTCAACAACGCCAACCTTCTCGCCGCCGAGCAGGACGCCTCCTGCAAGAGTGTCGACGGCTCCGACTCGGCGACCGACGGGGACCTCGACGCCGCCTACGGGCTGCTGCTCGCCGACAGGCAGTGGGGCTCCACCGGCACGTACAACTACAAGGACCTCGCGGTCAAGCACATCAATGCCGTCAAGAAGAGCGAGGTCAACCCGACCACCCACCTCATGCTGCTCGGTGACTGGTCGGACTCCGGCGAGTCCCACTACTGGATGACCCGCTCCTCGGACTGGATGACCGACCACTTCCGCGCCTTCAAGAAGGCGACGGGCGACAGCACCTGGGACACCGTGCGCACGGCCCACCAGAACCTGATCACCTCTCAGCAGTCCAAGTACGCCGCCGGCACCGGTCTGCTGGCGGACTTCGTCGTCAACACCAACACCACGCCCAAGCCCGCCGCGGGCGAGGTGCTCGAAGGGCCCAACGACGGCGACTACTCCTGGAACGCCTGCCGCGACCCGTGGCGCATCGGGGCCGACGCCGTCACCAGCGGGGACGCCGCCTCGCTCGCCTCGGCGCGCAAGCTCAACTCCTGGATCAAGTCGAAGACCGGTGGCAACCCGGACAAGATCGTCACCGGCTACCACCTCAACGGCACGTCCTTCGACAGCGGCGACGACATGGCGTTCACCGCCCCGTTCGCCGTGACCGCGCTGACCGACCCCGGATCCCAGGCCTGGCTCGACGCTCTCTGGAACAAGCTCGCCACCACCTCGATCGACCCGCAGCTCTACTACGGCGGCAGCGTCCAACTGCAGTCGATGATCGTCGCATCCGGTAACTACTGGGTTCCCTGACGGAGGTTCAGATGAAGGTCAGAACGCTCACCGCGTTACGGAGCAGAACGGCCGCCCTCGCCGTCGTGCTGCTCTGCACCGCCCTGGTGCAGGCGGTCCCGCAGTCCGCCTCCGCGGCCGCCGTCCGGTACGAGGCGGAGTCCGCGACCATCGTCAAGGGCGCCGCCGAGTCCAACCACTCCGGCTACTCCGGAACCGGCTTCGTCAACGGAGACAACGTCGCCGGCAGCTATGTGGAGTTCACCGTCACCGCCGCCTCCGCGGGGACCGGGCAGATCGCCATCCGGTACTCCAACGGCACGGAGGCCACCAGGCCCGCCGACATCGCCGTGGGCGGCACGGTCGTCTCGGCCGCCCGCGCCTTCAAGGCCACCACCGACTGGAACACCTGGGCCACCTCCACCCTCACCGCCCCCGTCGCGGCGGGCAGCAACAAGATCCGGCTGACGTCCACGACGGCCGACGGACTGCCGAACCTCGACTACATCGACTTCACGGTCACCTCCTCGGACACCGAGGCGCCCACCGCACCCGGACAGCCCAGCTGCTCCGCGATCACCGAGGACGGCCTCACACTGAACTGGGGCGCCGCGACGGACGACGTGGGCGTCGCCGCCTACGACATCTACGAACACGGCAACAAGCTCGCCGAGGCGGCGGGCACCGCCACGGCGAAGAACCTGACCGGGCTCACCCCCGGTACCACGTACAACATCACCGTGTTCGCACGTGACGCGGCCGGCAACGTGTCGTCGGTCAGCCCCGTCGTGGACTGCACCACCCTGCGCAGTTCCGACACCACCGCGCCCACCGCGCCCGGCACCCTGTCCACCTCGGGCCTCACCGCCAGTAGCGTCGTCCTGGACTGGGGGGCTTCGACCGACGACAAGGCCGTCACCGCCTACGAGGTGCGCAGCGGCAGCACCGTCTACAAGACCGTCACCGGCACCCCGCCGGCCACCACGACCACCCTCACCGGGCTCGCCTGCGCCAGCCCGTACTCCCTCGACGTCGTCGCCAAGGACGCGGCGGGCAACGCCTCGCCACCCAGTAACACGGTCGCCTTCACCACCCCGGCCTGCGCCACCGACGGAGGCGTGCCGTCGGGCATCGCCACCGTCTCCACCGGCTGGTCCATCCCGTGGGGCACCTACTGGATGCCCGACGGCAAGACCGCGCTGACGACCGAACGGGACAGCTTCAAGGTCTTCAAGGTCACCTCCGGCGGCACCAGGACCCAGGTCGGCACCGTGCCCAACGCGGTCACGACCGACGGTGAGGGCGGTCTGCTGGGCGTCGCCGTCGACCCCAAGTGGTCCACCAACCACTACGTGTACTTCATGCACACCGCGTCGGAGGGCAACCGCGTCGCCCGCATGACGTACGACGGCAGCTCGCTCGGCGGATACACGGTCCTGCTCCAGGGGATCAAGAAGAGCAGGTACCACAACGGCGGACGGCTCGCGTTCGGCCCCGACGGCTACCTGTACGCGTCGACCGGCGAGGCCCAGACCCCCGACCTCGCCCAGGACAAGAACTCGCTGAACGGCAAGATCCTGCGGATGACGACGGACGGCAAGCCCGCCCCCGGCAACCCGTTCGGCAACTACGTCTACAGCTACGGCCACCGCAACCCGCAGGGCCTCGCCTTCGACCGCAACGGCCGCCTGTGGGAAGCGGAGTTCGGCGACAGCAAGAAGGACGAGCTCAATCTCATCAAACCGGGCAAGAACTACGGCTGGCCCGTCTGCGAGGGCGCCTGCTCCACCACCGGCATGACCGACCCGAAGAAGACCTGGACCGTCTCCGAGGCCTCGCCCAGCGGGATCGCCATCGTCCGCAACGTCATCTACATGGCCGCGCTGAAGGGCGAGAGGCTGTGGCGGGTGCCGATCAGCGGTGACACCGAGAACCTCGGCACGCCGACGGCGTACTACGTCGGCACGTACGGACGGCTGCGCACGGTCACCAAGGTTCCCGGCCAGGACCAGCTCTGGCTCTCCACCACCAACTGCGACAACAAGGGGAACGAACCGGACGGCTCGGACAAGCTGTTCCGCGTCTCGATCACGTAGGACGCGCCCTGCCGCTGAGGCACGGCCGCCCGCCCGTGCCTCAGCGGTACAGCGCATCGACCTCCTCCGCGTACGCCGTCTCGATCGCCTTCCGCTTCAGCTTCAGCGACGGTGTGAGCAGACCGTGTTCCTCGCTGAACGGATGCGCCAGGATCCGGAACGTACGGATCGACTCGGCCTGCGACACCGCCGTATTGGCGGCGACCACCGCCCGCCGGACCTCCAGCTCCAGGTCGGGGTTCCGCACCAGCTCCTCCGGAGGCATGGGCGCCCGTCCCTGCATGGCGAGCCAGTGGTCCACCGATTCCTGGTCGACCGTGACCAGCGCGGCGATGTACGGCCGGTCGTTGCCGACCACGATGCACTGGGCGACCAGCGGATGGGCCCGCACCCGTTCCTCCAGGCCGGTCGGCGACACGGTCTTGCCGCCCGAGGTCACCAGGACCTCCTTCTTCCGCCCGGTGATCGTCAGATAGCCGTCCTCGTCGAGCGTCCCCAGATCCCCGGTGGACAGCCAGCCCTCACGCAGCACGGCTTCGGTGGCCCGCGGGTCGCCGAGGTAGCCCGCGAACACATGGGCGCCGTGCACCCACACCTCGCCGTCCTCGGCGATGTGCACGGTCGTGCCGGGGATCGGCTGCCCGACCGTGCCGTACCGGGTGCGCTCCGGCGGATTGGCGGTGGCCGCCGCGGTCGACTCGGTCAGCCCGTACCCCTCGTACACCGTGACACCCGCGCCCGCGAAGAACAGCCCGAGCCGCCGCTCCATCCCCGAACCGCCGGACATGGCGTGCCGGATCCGGCCGCCCATCGCCTCGCGCACCTTCCGGTACACGACCTTGTCGAAGAACTGGTGCTGCATCCGCAGTCCGGCGGACGGCCCCGGACCGGTCCCGAACGCGCGCGCCTCCATCGCCTCGGCGTAGTTCACCGCGATGTCCACGGCCCTGTCGAACGGCCCGGCCCGGCCCTCCGCCTCCGCCTTGCGCCGGGCGGCGTTGAAGACCTTCTCGAGGATGTACGGCACCGCCAGGATGAACGTCGGCCGGAACGACACCAGGTCCGGCATCAGGGCCTTCGCGGACAGCTCCGGCTGATGGCCCAGCTTCACCCGGCCGCGGACCGCGGCGAGCTCCACCATCCGGCCGAACACGTGCGCCAGCGGCAGGAAGAGGAGGGTGGCCGCCTCGTCGCCCGGCCTGGAGCGGAAGACCGACTTCCAGCGCGAGGCCATGGTGTCCGTCTCGAACATGAAGTTCGCGTGCGTGATCACACAGCCCTTGGGGCGTCCCGTCGTACCCGAGGTGTAGATGATCGTGGCCACCGACTCGGGCGTCACCGCGCGCCGGTGGCGGTGCACCACCTCGTCCTCGACCTGGGCGCCCGCGTCGAACAGCTCGGTCACGGCGTCGGCGTCCAGCTGCCAGAGCCGCTTGAGTCCGGGCAGCCGGTCGATGACCGACGCGAGCGTCATCGCGTGGTCCTCGTGCTCGACCATGACGGCGGACACCTCGGCGTCGTGGAGCATCCAGAGGACCTGCTCGGCCGAGGACGTCGGATAGACCGGCACGGACTGGGCGCCGACCGTCCACAGCGCGAAGTCGAAGAGCGTCCACTCGTAGCGCGTGCGCGACATCAGGGCCACCCGGTCGCCGAATCTGACGCCGTGCGCGATCAGCCCCTTGGCGAGCGCCAGCACCTCGTCGCGGAACATCGCCGCAGTGACGTCCCGCCAGCGTCCGCTCGCGTCTTTTCGGCCGAGTGCGACCCGGTCCGGATCCTCCTCGGCGTAGTCGAACACCACATCGGCCAGCCCGCCTACGAGGGGCGCGGCCGCCATGGGTGGGACAGTGAACTCGCGCAATGACCTGCTCCTTGTGGCGCTCCGCACAGCGCCGTGACGCTACCCCAACGAACGGCGCAGCGGGAGGGCCCCGTATCGGCGGACCGCGTGGCCACCGGCACAGATCGGCCACCGAAATCCGGCCAGATGGGCAAGGCTCGGGCGCGGCTGAGACCGCGGAGTAAGCGGCCACGCCGGAATCTCCACCGAATCTGTACGCCGAGGTCACTCCCGGTCCGGGCGGTCGCGGGGGTACCGGTCCGCGAACGGGCGGGCGCACCCCGGACCGGAGGGGGTGGGCGCGGAACCGGCGCCGGGGCGCGGTATCGGCGCGGGGGCTGCGGTGCGCCCTCCCTTCACGGGCGTGCGGTCATGCGCCGTTCCGGCCGCTGAGCGGACCGATCGCCCCGGCGCCCCGGATCAGCCGGTCGCCGCCCGCCAGGATCGCCGCCGCCAGGGCGTCCGCGGCCTCCTGCGCCGTGTTCCGGCGACGGCCGTGCAGCAGGACGAAGTCCACATCGCCCAGCTCCGGCAGCCCCGCTCTGGCCGGCACCGGCGCCAGACCCGGCGGGATCAGCCCACGGCTGTGGGCCATCACGCCCAGCCCCGCGCGGGCCGCCGCGATCAGCCCGTTCAGACTGGAGCTCGTACAGGCGACCCGCCAGGGCCGGCCGTGCTCCTCCAGGACTTCGAGGGCGCGGGCCCGGGTGATGCCCGGCGGCGGGAAGAGGACCAGCGGAACCGGACGGTCCGGGTCGATCCGCAGCCGTGGCGCGCCGATCCAGGTCAGCGCGTCCTGCCAGACCAGTTCCCCGTGCGTGTCGCCGATGCGCCGCTTGGCGAGCACCAGATCGAGCCGGCCCGCCGCCAGTCGCCGGTGCAGTGTCCCGGAGAGCTCCACCGTCAGCTCCAGCTCGACCTCCGGGTGGTCGCGGCGGAACGACTCCAGGATCTCCGGCAGCCGGGTCAGTACGAAATCCTCGGAGGCCCCGAACCGCAGCCGCCCGCGCAACCGCGTGCCCGTGAAGAAGGCCGCCGCGCGCTCGTGGGCCTCGAGTATCGTCCGGGCGAAACCGAGCATCGCCTCACCGTCCACGGTGAGATCGACCCGGTGCGTGTCCCGGGTGAACAACTGCCGCCCCGCCGCGTCCTCCAGACGCCGTACATGCTGGCTCACCGTGGACTGCCGCACCCCCAGCCGGCGGGCGGCCTGCGTGAAGCTCAGAGTCTGGGCGACGGCGAGAAAGGTACGGAGCTGCACGGGGTCGTACATGGGGTCAGGCTATCGCGAACCGCGATGACAGTGAAAGCGGTATGCGGGATTCCCGATCACCTCGATCGAGAGCAGGATGGGGAGGGCACGACCGGAATCAAGAGAACATGTGGAGCAGATGAGCCGCCGCACCCTGAAACTGCCGTCCTGGCTGCCGATCGACCCGTACATCTTGGCGCTGATCGGCACGGTCGTACTGGCGGCGATACTGCCGGCGTCCGGACCCGTCGCGGATGTGGCGGGCGGCGCGTCGACCGGAGCGGTCGCCCTGCTCTTCTTCCTGTACGGCGCCCGCCTCTCCACCGTCGAGGCACTCGACGGCCTCAGGCACTGGCGGCTCCACCTCACCGTGCTGGTCTGCACGTTCGTCGCCTTTCCGCTGCTCGGACTGGCGGGCAGGGGGCTGGTGCCGTACGTCCTGACCCCGCAGCTCTACAGCGGCTTCCTCTTCCTCTGCCTCGTCCCCTCGACCATCCAGTCGTCGATCGCCTTCACCTCGATCGCGCGCGGCAATGTGCCCGCGGCGATCTGCGCGGGCTCCTTCTCCTCGGTCGCCGGGATCTTCCTCACCCCGTTGCTCGCCGCGGCGCTGCTCGGCAACAGCGGCGGCGGATTCTCGGCGGACGCGCTCCTGAAGATCGGGGTCCAGCTGCTGCTGCCGTTCGTCGCGGGGCAGCTGCTGCGCCGCTGGATCGGCGGCTTCATCACCCGCCACAAGAAGGTCCTCGGCTATGTCGACCGCGGCTCGATCCTGCTCGTCGTCTACACGGCGTTCAGCGAGGGCATGGTCGCGGGCATCTGGCACCAGGTCACCCCGGCGAGGCTCGGCGCGCTGGTGGGGGCCGAAGCGCTGCTGCTCGCCCTGCTGCTCGCGCTGACCTGGTACGGGTCGAAGCGGCTGGGCTTCGACCGGGAGGACCGGATCGCCATCCAGTTCGCCGGCTCGAAGAAGAGCCTGGCCGCCGGGCTGCCGATGGCGAGCGTCCTGTTCGGGGCGCAGGCGTCCCTCGCCGTGCTGCCGCTGATGCTCTTCCACCAGATGCAGCTGATGGTGTGCGCGGTGATCGCCAAGCGCCGCTCGCGCGACCCGCAGGTGGAGAACCAGGAGAACGGCGCGGTGCCGCGGGAACCGGCCGCCGTGAGCTGAGAGGGACTCCGGGGCGGGGTCGCCGCCCCCGGAGACCCGCCCCGGGGCGGGGCCGGCCGGCGCAGGGGGCGCTCCCGTCGGCCGGCCCCGCCTCTGTGCGGACGGCGGGGCGCCTCAGCCCTCGTCGGGCGCCGCCTCCAGAGCGATGCGGTGCTCACCCGCGTACACGTTCATGGACGGGCCCCGCAGAAAGCCGACCAGGGTCAGTCCGGTCTCGACGGCCAGATCCACGGCGAGGGACGACGGTGCCGATACCGCGGCGAGCAGCGGGATCCCGGCCATCACCGCCTTCTGGGCCAGCTCGAAGGAGGCCCGCCCCGACACCAGCAGAACCACCCGGGACAGTGGCAGCCGGCCGTCGGTGAGGGCGCGGCCGACCAGCTTGTCGACCGCGTTGTGCCGGCCGACGTCCTCCCGGATGTCGAGCAGCTCGCCCGTCTCGGAGAACAGGGCCGCCGCGTGCAGACCGCCGGTCCGGTCGAAGACCTGTTGGGCGGCCCGCAGCCGGTCGGGGAGGGCGGCGAGCAGGGCGGGTTCGACCCGGACCGGGGGAGCGTCGGCGATCGGATGCCGGGTCGTGGTGCGTACCGCGTCGAGGCTCGCCTTGCCGCACAGCCCGCAGGACGACGTGGTGTACACGTTGCGTTCGAGCGTGATGTCGGGGACCGCGACGCCGGGCGCGAGCTTCACATCCACCACGTTGTACGTGTTCGCGCCGTCCGCCGTGGCCCCGGCGCAGTAGACGATCGAGCGCACCTCGGAGCCGTCACCGATCACGCCCTCGCTCACCAGGAAGCCCGCCGCCAGTGCGAAGTCGTCGCCCGGTGTGCGCATCGTGATGGCGAGCGGCTTGCCGTTCAGCCGGATCTCCAGGGGCTCCTCGGCAACGAGCGTGTCGGGGCGCGTGGAGACGGCCCCGTCCCGGATGCGGATGGTGCGGCGGCGCTCGGTGACGCGTCCCATAGCGGTTGAACCCGATTCTGTACGTGGTGGAAGCCGAACCGGCCCTTGATGCGGAGGTTGCCGTGGGTCACCGTGTTGTCGTGCGGAGTGGCGACCTCGGCGATCACATTGTCCTGTACGCGGAGTGTGACATTGCAGCCACCGTCGCAGTGCGCGCCGGGGGTCGTGGTTTCCGTCCCGGCCTGTCCGTCCCAGGTCCCGGCCGTCGGTGCTCGCTCGCAGGCCAGAGGGGTGCCGGGCTCACCGGGGCGCATGAAGCCTTCTGCCACGCCACCGGGCAGCACCGCCCGCAGAGGCTCCGGAGGCCGGCCGGGTCCATTGGTTCACGCAGGGTTGCCGTCGAACGACGGAACCGGACGACGATGCCGTATACGCACAGTATTGTCTACAGTATGCCTTTCTGTGCGGTCAAGGCTGTCGTCAAGCCTCCAACGACCGCGTGCTATTCCTGTGGGAACACGTGCCCCTGTACCCGTCGGTAGCGACCAAGACTGGATGGTTCCTGCCATACGTAGCGAGGGGATCCCGTACATGACCGGCTCACGTGTCGTGGCGCTCGGCCACTATCAGCCCGCCAAGGTGCTCACCAACGACGATCTGGCGGCCATGGTCGACACCAGTGACGAGTGGATCACCAGTCGCGTCGGCATCAAGACCCGCCACGTCGGAGGCCCTGACGAGCCGGTGGACGAGATGGCCTCGCACGCGGGGGCCAAGGCGCTCGCCGCGGCGGGGCTGCAGCCCGCCGAAGTCGATCTGGTGCTGGTCGCCACCTCCACGGCGATCGACCGTTCGCCGAGCATGTCGGCGCGGGTGGCCGCCCGGCTCGGTATGGGTTCGCCCGCGGTGATGGACATCAACGTGGTCTGCTCCGGATTCACCCACGCCCTCGCCACCGCCGACCACGCGATCCGGGCGGGCGCGGCCGAGCGCGTCCTCGTCATCGGCGCCGACAAGATGGCGGACATCGCGGACTGGACCGACCGCAGCACCTGTGTCCTGCTCGGTGACGGAGCCGGCGCGGCGGTCGTCGTCGCGGACCCGGACGGCGGTGACCGGCCCGGGATCGGCCCCGTTCTGTGGGGCTCGTTGCCGGAGATGGGCAACGCGGTACGGATCGAGGGGACGCCCCCGCGTTTCGCGCAGGAGGGGCAGTCCGTGTACAGGTGGGCCACCACGCAACTGCCGCCCATCGCCCGCAAGGTGTGCGAGAAAGCCGGGGTCGCCCCCGAGGACCTGGCCGCGGTCGTGCTGCATCAGGCCAATCTGAGGATCATCGAACCCGTCGCCAGGAAGATCGGCGCGGTGAACGCGGTCATCGCCCGGGACGTCGTGGATTCCGGCAACACGTCCGCGGCCTCCATCCCGATGGCCCTGTCGAAGCTGGTGGAGCGCGGCGAGGTCCACAGCGGCGCGCCGGTACTGCTTTTCGGCTTCGGCGGGAATCTCTCGTACGCGGGTCAGGTGATCCGCTGCCCCTGAGGGGTGTTGTGCTCGGTAGACTGTAGACGATAAGCAATTGCTCGTCGCCCGGAGGGGGACCGCGATGTTGTCCACACGACTGCCGCAAGGGGCTGTGCCGAGGCTGGAACGGCCCGGTCCGCTGCGCGAGCGCGTGTACGAGGCGTTGCTCGAACTCATCACGACGCGTGCGCTCCGTCCCGGCCAGCACCTGGTCGAGAGCGAACTGGCCGGTCATCTCGGGGTGTCCAGGCAGCCGGTGCGGGAGGCGTTGCAGCGGCTGAACACCGAGGGCTGGGTCGATCTCCGGCCTGCCCAGGGCGCGTTCGTCCACGAACCCACCGAGGAGGAGGCGGACCAGCTGCTGTCGGTCCGCACCCTGCTGGAGGCCGAGGCCGCCCGCCTTGCCGCGGCCAACTCGGGCACCGCCGGCATCGCCGCCCTGGAGGAACTCTGCGCCAGGGGCGAGCGGGCGGTCGCCGACGACGACGTGGACCTGGCGGTCGCCACCAACGCGGCCTTCCACGCCAAGGTCATGGAACTCGCGGGCAATGCCGTCCTCTCCGAGCTCGCCGGGCAGGTGGACCGCCGGGTCCGCTGGTACTACACCCCGGTGGCCCGCCAACGCGGCAGCCGGTCCTGGATCGAGCACCGCTCACTCATCGCGGCGATCTCCTCGCGCGACGGGCAGCGGGCCATGGAGATCATGCGGGCGCACACGGAACACACGCGCAGGACGTACCACCAGCGCGAAGAGAGCTGAGGCGCGGCCGGTCGGCCGGCGTACGGAAGGGCCGGGGCTTCGAGCCCCGGCCCTTCTGCGCGTTGTGCACCGTTCTCCGTGTTGCGCACCGTCCTTCCGCGTTTCGTGTCACCGGGCCGTACCGATGGCGCTCATGTATTCACACATCTATATGTTCAAACGAACATCGCCATGTTAGAAATGGGTCATGGGTGTCGCCAATCGTCTGGACCTGACCCTGCGATTGGTGCAGGGCTCCGACCGGGTTTCCGTGTCGGAGCTCTCCCATCGCCTCGGGGTCTCCGAAATGACCGTCCGCCGGGACCTCGACGCGCTGGAGCGGCAGGGGCTGGTGCGCAGGGTGCACGGAGGTGCGGTCGCCACGCGCGCACGGGAGGAGGGCGCGGGCTTCTCGGCCCGTGAGCCGTGGCAGGCCGCGACGAAGGACCGGCTCGGTGCGGCCGTCGCCGCGATGGTCGAGCCGGGATCGCGGGTGCTTCTCGACGCAGGAACCACCACCGTGCACGTCGCCGAGCACCTGGCCGCACGGGCGCCCTTGACGGTGGCGGTGCTCAGCCTTCAGGCCGCTGCCCGCCTGGCGGACCGGCCCGGAATCGAACTGCTGGTCGTCGGCGGCCGGTCGCGTCCCGGCGAACGTTCGCTGGTCGGCCCGCTGGCCCTGCGCACCATCGAAGCGCTGGCCTTCGACTGCTTCGTACTGTCCATCGGCGGTGTGCACGCCGAGTACGGCTGGTCGGAGTTCTCGCTCGACGACGCGGCCGTCAAGCAGGCCGCGCTCGCACAAGCGGACCGGACCATCGCCGTCGCGGACGCCACCAAACTCGGGGTGCGCGCGTTCAGTCAGGTCGCCGCCGTGGGCGCGGTGGACGCGTTCGTCACCGACAGCGCGGCCCGGGACGCCGCCACCCACCCCAACGGCCCGCTGACGCTGGCGGCCCTGCGTGACGCGGGCGTCCGGACCGTCCTGGCCTGAACCGGATCCCTCACGAGGAGCGCACACCATGACCGCAGGACTGGACACCCCCGACCGGCGCGGACGCACCGGCCTGGACCGGCAGGGGCGCGACCTGACCGGCAATCAACGGGTGCGGATCAGGGATGTGGAGGTGCTGTCCTGCGACTGGTACGTCCTGCGCAGAACGACCTTCGACTACCAGCACGGCGACGGTCACTGGAGCCGGCAGCAGCGGGAGACGTACGACCGGGGCGACGGCGCCACGATCCTGCTCTACCACCCCGACCGCCGCGCCGTTCTGCTGACCCGTCAGTTCCGGCTGCCCGCCTACGTCAACGGGCACCACGACGGGATGCTGATCGAGACCGCCGCCGGGCTGCTCGACGGCGACAGCCCCGAGGAGGCCATCCGCAGGGAAGCGGCCGAGGAGACCGGGCACGTCGTCGGCACCCCCGAGCGTGTCTTCGACGTCTACATGAGCCCCGGCTCGGTCACCGAACGCCTGCACTTCTTCGCCGCCCCCTACCGCTCGACGACCGAAACCACCGGTGGGTACGGGGTCGCGGCCGAGGGGGAGGACATCGAGACCGTGGAACTCCCCTTCGAGGAGGCCCTCTCCATGGTCCGCGACGGTGCCATCGCCGACGCCAAGACCATCATGCTGCTCCAATGGGCGGCGCTGGACGGCCCGTTCGCGCACCGCTGACGCCTGCTCGGCCCGTTCCGCGGCACTCACCGCCGACGCCGGCCGAACGAACGGCTTTGTCCTCGGTGTGGAGAAAGTTGTAGTGGATTCCTGCGCAACTTCTTCCCACTCCCGGCAACCGCTGCTACGTTCCCCTCGAAAGCCCGACGGACAGGCCGATGCGGCGGGGAGGGGCGCGTGAGACGTATGACGGCACGACCCGCGAATGCGCATCAGGCGCGACTGCTCCGGCTGTTGCGCGACGGCGGGCCCAACTCGCGGGCACAGCTGGGGGATCAGGTCGATCTCTCCCGCTCCAAGCTCGCCGTCGAGGTGGACAGGCTGCTGGAGACCGGACTTGTCGTGGCCGACGGACTCGCCGCATCCCGCGGAGGGCGTCGCTCGCACAACATCCGGCTCGCTCCGCAGCTGCGCTTCCTCGGCGTCGACATCGGTGCCACATCCGTCGATGTGGCAGTCACCAACGCCGAGTTGGAGGTCCTGGGCCACCTCAACCACCCCATGGACGTACGCGAGGGGCCCGTCGCCGTCTTCGAGCAGGTGCTGGCCTTGGCGGCCAAGCTCCGGGCCTCCGGCCTCGCCGAAGGCTTCGACGGTGCGGGCATCGGCGTGCCGGGCCCGGTCCGGTTCCCCGAAGGCGTGCCGGTCGCACCCCCGATCATGCCCGGCTGGGACGGCTTCCCGGTCCGTGAGGCGCTCAGCCAGGAGCTGGGCTGTCCCGTCATGGTCGACAACGATGTGAACCTGATGGCCATGGGGGAGCAGCACGCGGGCGTGGCGCGCTCGGTCGGCGACTTCCTCTGCGTCAAGATCGGCACCGGCATCGGCTGCGGCATCGTCGTCGGCGGCGAGGTCCACCGCGGTACGACGGGCAGTGCCGGAGACATCGGCCACATCCAGGTCGAACCCGAAGGGCGCGCCTGCGCCTGTGGCAACCGGGGGTGCCTGGAGGCCCACTTCAGCGGTGCCGCCCTCGCCCGCGACGCCGAGGACGCGGCGCGCGCCGGGCAGTCGGCGGAGCTCGCGGGCCGGCTGGAGTCGGCCGGGCGGCTCACCGCCGCCGATGTGGCCGCCGCCGCGGCCGCGGGCGACACCACCTCGCTCGACCTGATCCGCGAAGGCGGCAACCGGGTCGGCCAGGTCATCGCGGGACTCGTCAGCTTCTTCAACCCCGGGCTGGTGGTGATCGGCGGCGGTGTGACCGGCCTCGGGCACACCCTCCTCGCCAGCGTCCGGACCCAGGTCTACCGGCAGTCGCTGCCGCTGGCCACCGGCAATCTCCCCATCGTGCTCGGCGAGTTGGGACCGGCCGCCGGAGTGATCGGCGCCGCCCGGCTCATCAGCGACCACCTGTTCTCACCGGCCTGACACCGGGCCGGCAGCACATAGGCAGCCCACACCAGCACCCAGGTACACACCGACCCACCGAAGTACCCGAAACCCCGGAAATCCGGGAAACCCCGGAACACCCGCACCACCGCACCTGGTACAGCCCTGCCCGCTCACCGGCCGCACCCGCCGAGGGGATTCGTCATGGCACCAGAACCACCCCTGCTCACCATGTCCGGCATCACCAAGTCGTTCCCCGGAGTACGCGCCCTCGACGGCGTGGACCTGGAGGTGCAGGCCGGCGAAGTCCACTGTCTCCTCGGGCAGAACGGCGCCGGCAAGTCCACCCTCATCAAGGTGCTCGCCGGGGCCCACCAGCCCGACGGCGGCGAGATCACCTGGCGCGGCGAACCCGCCGCCCTCAAGTCGCCCATCGCCGCGATGCGCCTGGGTATCGCCACCATTTACCAGGAACTCGACCTGGTCGAGGGCCTCTCGGTCGCCGAGAACGTCTTCCTCGGCCATGAACCCACCACCGCCCGCTTCGTCGTCCGCACCCGCGAGGGCCGCACGGCCGCCGCCGCGCTGCTGAAGCGTCTCGGCCACCCGGAGATCGACCCGGCGCAGGCGGTCGGTGAACTGTCCGCCGCCCAGCGGCAGATCGTCTCCATGGCGCGGGCCCTCTCCCACGACGTACGGCTCATCGTGATGGACGAGCCGTCGGCCGCGCTCGATCCCGACGAGGTCGACAACCTTTTCCGCATCGTCGCCGCCCTCACCGCCGACGGTGTCGCCGTCGTGTACATCTCACACCGCCTGGAGGAGATCCGACGGATCGGCGACCGGGTGACCGTGCTCAAGGACGGCCGCGCCGTCGCCGTGGGGCTGCCCGCCAAGTCCACACCGACGCGCGACATCGTTGCCATGATGACCGGCCGCAACGTCGAGTACGTCTTCCCGCCGCGCACCGCGGGCGGTACGGGGCCGGCCGCGACGGAGCCGGTACTGAAGGTCCAGGGGCTGACCAGGAAGGGAGAATTCGCCCCGGTGGACCTGGAGTTGAGGCCGGGCGAGATCGTCGGTCTGGCCGGGCTCGTCGGCTCGGGGCGCTCCGAGATCCTGGAGACCGTCTACGGCGCCCGCAGACCGAGCGCCGGACACGTCACCGTGGCCGGCAGGCAGCTCCGGCCCGGCAGCGTCCGCGCGGCCGTCGCCGCCGGGATCGGCCTCGCGCCCGAGGAGCGCAAGGCGCAGGCCCTGCTGATGCTCGAATCCGTCACCCGCAATGTCTCCGTCTCCTCGATGTCCCGCTTCTCCCGGGCCGGCTGGATGGACCGCCGGGCCGAGCGCCGGGCTGCCCGCACCGCCACCCGCGCGCTCTCGCTGCGCCCCGACAACCCGGACGCGCCGGTCCGCACACTGTCCGGCGGCAATCAGCAGAAAGCCGTCCTGGCCCGCTGGCTGCTGCGCGGCTGCCGGGTCCTGCTGCTCGACGAACCGACCCGCGGTGTGGACGTCGGCGCCCGTGCCGAGCTCTACGCCGTGATCCGCCGGCTGGCCGACGAGGGCCTCGCCGTCCTGCTCGTCTCCAGCGAGGTGCCCGAAGTGCTGGGCCTCGCCGACCGGGTGCTGGTACTCCGCGAGGGCCGCGTCGTGCACACGGCGGACGCCCGGGAGCTCGACGAGCACCGCGTACTCGACCTAGTGATGGAAGGGAGCCCGACGTCATGACGCAGCCCGTCTCCTCGGCGCGGCAGGGCGCGCCGGACAAGGGGGCCGCCGCCCCGGTCTCCGGACCCCGCAAGGAGGACGGCACCACGCGCGCCTTCGGCCTGCGCGCGGACGTCCGCAACCTCTCGCTTCTCGGTGTGCTCGCCGTACTGATCGCCGTCGGCGGATTCACCGAACCCGACGCCTTCCTGGACACCGGGAACCTTCAGCTGATCCTGACCCAGTCGTCCGTCATCGGGGTCGTCACCGTCGGGATGACCTTCGTCATCACCAGCGGCGGCATCGATCTGTCGGTCGGTGCGATGGTGGCGCTGGCCTCCGTATGGGCGACCACGGTCGCCACCCAGGAGTACGGCTTCGCGGGAATCCTGTTCACCGCCGTGCTCGTCGGACTCGGCGCCGGACTGGTGAACGGGCTGCTCATCGCGTACGGCCGGATGGTGCCGTTCATCGCGACGCTGGCCATGCTCGCCTCGGCCCGCGGACTCGCCCTCCAGATCACCGACGGCAGGACCCAGCTCGTCACCGTGAAATCGGTCCTCGACCTGGGCCTGCCCGACTCGTACGTCCTCGGCGTCCCGCCCCTGGTCATGATGTTCGCCGCGGTGACCGTCATCGGCTGGCTGGTGCTGAACCGCACGACCTTCGGACGGCGTACGGTCGCGGTCGGCGGCAACGCGGAGGCGGCCAGGCTGGCCGGCATCGACGTACGGCGGCAGCGGCTCCAGCTCTATCTGCTCTCCGGGCTGTGCTGCGGCATCGCGGCCTTCATGCTGATCATCCTGTCCGGCTCGGGACAGAACACCAACGGCAACTTGTACGAGCTCGACGCCATCGCCGCCGCCATCATCGGCGGCACCCTGCTCAGCGGCGGACGCGGCACCATCGTCGGCTCCGTACTCGGAGTCCTCGTCTTCACCACCATCACCAACATCTTCGCGCTCAACAATCTGCAGAGCGATGTCCAGCAGATCGCCAAGGGCGCGATCATCGTCGCCGCCGTCCTGGTCCAGCGCCGCACTGCGGCGCACGGGGAGACCTGAGCCCCCGGGCGCGCTCCCGGCACCACCGAACCGCCCCTGCCCCGAACGCCTCATGTGACATGTCACGCACCGGATGAAGGGTTTGACAGCCATGCCAGAAACCAGCCGCAGAGGACTGCTCTTCGGCACCGCGGCCGTCTCCGCGGGCGCCCTCCTCACCGCCTGCACCAGCAACGAGCCCAAGAAGTCGGAGACCGCGCAGAACGACCGGCCCGCCGCCGGTGACAAGCCCGGAAAGCCCGTCACCATCGGCTTCGCGGGTCCGCAGGCCGACCACGGCTGGCTCAACGCGATCAACGAGAACGCCACGTCGCGGGCGGCGACCTACTCCGAGGTGACGCTGGAGAGCACCGAGGGCTCCAACGACACCGCCGCCCAGATCGGCCAGGTCAAGACCCTCATCAACAAGAAGGTCGATGTCCTCGTCATCCTCCCCGCCGACGGCAAGGCGCTCACCCAGGTCGGCCTGGAGGCCATGCGGGCGGGCATCCCCGTCATCAACCTGGACCGGATCTTCGCCTCGCCGCAGGCCTACCGCTGCTGGGTCGGCGGCGACAACTACGGCATGGGCCTCAACGCCGGCACGTACATCGGCGAGCAGCTCAAGGACAAGGCGGGGGCCAAGGTCGTCGAGCTGGCCGGCATCGACAATCTGGAGCTCACCAAGCAGCGCAGTCAGGGCTTCGCCGACGCGCTGAAGAACTACCCGAACATCAAACTGGTGGCCCGCCAGGCGGCCGAGTTCACCGTCGAGTCGGGGCAGGCGAAGATGGCCCAACTCCTCCAGGCCCAGAAGAAGTTCGACGCCCTGTGGAATCACGACGACGACCAGGGCGTGGGCGCGCTCCGCGCCATCCAGCAGGCGGGCCGCGACGAGTTCCTGATGGTCGGCGGCGCCGGGGCCAAGTCCGCGATGGACGCCATCAAGGCCGACAACAGCGTGCTGAAGGCCACCGTTCTCTACCCGCCGTCGATGGCGGCGTCCGCCATCGACCTGGCCCGCGCCCTCGCTCAGGGCAAGGGCGTCGGCGGCCTGGCCGAACTGGAGATCCCGACCAATCTCACTCTCTACTCGGCCGTGGTCACCAAGGAGAACATCGACCAGTACCTGCCGACGGGCTTCAGCTGAGCCGCCCCGCGGGAGGGTGCTGACCCTCCCGCCGCACCCATCGAACGACCGACGAGGAGGAAGCCCGGATGGCCCGTAGGGAAGAGACGGATCAGGAGGCCGCAGCGCCGCCGGCGCATCGGCCGGCGACCGGTGTGCCGACGCTGGGGGTCGGCATGGTCGGATACGCGTTCATGGGCGCCGCCCACTCGCAGGGGTGGCGCACCGCCGGACACGTCTTCGAGCTGCCGCTGCGACCGGCCCTCGCCGCGATCTGCGGACGCGACCGGGCAGCGGTCGACGCGGCGGCGGCCCGCCACGGCTGGGCGGCGGCGGAGACCGACTGGCGGGCCCTCATCGCCCGGGACGACGTGCGGCTCGTCGACATCTGCACCCCCGGGGACAGCCACGCCGAGATCGCCATCGCCGCCCTGGAGGCGGGCAAGCACGTGCTGTGCGAGAAGCCGCTCGCCAACACGGTCGCCGAGGCGGAGGCCATGGCCGAGGCGGCGGAGCGCGCGGCGGCCCGCGGTCAGGTCGCGATGGTGGGCTTCAACTACCGCAAGGTGCCCGCGATCACCTATGCCAGGAAGCTGATCGCCGAGGGCCGGATCGGTGCCCTGCGGCATGTCCGTGCCGCCTACCTCCAGGACTGGCTCGTCGACCCCGCGTCGCCGCTCACCTGGCGGCTGAAGCGGGAGCACGCCGGCTCGGGGGCGCTCGGCGACCTGGGGGCGCACATCGTCGACCTGGCGCAGTACCTGGCGGGGGAGCTGCTGGTCGGGGTGTCGGCGGTCAGCGAGACGTTCGTACGCGAACGGCCGCTGCTCGCCGGTCCGTCCACCGGGCTCGCCGGCACCGCGGACTCGGGGGCGCGAGGGGCGGTGACCGTGGACGACGCGGCCCTGTTCACCGGCCGGCTCGCCTCCGGGGCGCTGGCCTCGTTCGAGGCGACCCGGATGGCGGCCGGGCGGAAGAACGCGCTGCGGCTGGAGATCAACGGGGAGCGCGGCTCGCTCGCCTTCGATCTGGAACGGCTCAACGAGCTGTCCTTCCACGACCACACCGAACCCGCCACCACGGCAGGGTTCCGGCGCATCCTCGTCACCGAGCCCCAGCATCCCTACCTGGAGGCGTGGTGGCCGCCGGGCCATGCCCTCGGCTACGAGCACACCTTCATCCACCAGGCCCGCGACCTGGTGCGGACGATCGCCGAAGGAACGGCCCCCGCGCCGTCGTTCGCCGACGGGCTTCAGGTGCAGCGAGTGCTCGCGGCCGTGGAGGAGAGCGCCGAGAAGAACTCCGTACACACCCCCGTAGCTCTCTAGGAGGTCCCTCCCATGCCTCGTCCCTTCACGCTCTTCACCGGCCAGTGGGCCGACCTTCCCCTGGAGGAGGTCTGCCGGCTCGCCCGGGACTTCGGTTACGACGGGCTCGAACTCGCCTGCTGGGGCGACCATTTCGAGGTCGGCAAGGCCCTGGCCGACCCCGGCTACCTGGACGGCCGGCGGCAGTTGCTCGACACGTACGGGCTGAAGTGCTGGGCGATCTCCAACCACCTCGTCGGCCAGGCCGTCTGCGACCACCCGATCGACGAGAGGCACCAGGGAATTCTGCCGGCGCGGGTCTGGGGCGACGGTGAACCCGAAGGGGTGCGCCGCCGGGCCGCCGAGGAGCTCAAGGACACCGCGCGGGCCGCCGCCGCCTTCGGGGTGCGTACGGTCATCGGCTTCACCGGCTCCTCGATCTGGCACCTGGTCGCGATGTTCCCGCCCGTCCCGCCGCACATGATCGAGCGGGGGTACGAGGACTTCGCCGAGCGCTGGAACCCGATCCTGGACGTCTTCGACGCGGAGGGCGTGCGGTTCGCCCATGAGGTGCACCCCGGCGAGATCGCGTACGACTACTGGACCACGCACCGGGCACTGGAGGCCGTGGGCCACCGGGCCGCGTTCGGGCTGAACTTCGACCCCAGCCACTTCGTCTGGCAGGACCTCGATCCGGTCAACTTCCTGTACGACTTCCGGGACCGGATCTACCACGTGGACTGCAAGGAGGCGCGCAGGCGCCTGGACGGCCGCAACGGCCGCCTCGGCTCCCATCTGCCGTGGGGCGACCCGCGGCGCGGCTGGGACTTCGTCTCCGCCGGGCACGGTGATGTGCCGTGGGAGGACGTGTTCCGGATGCTCCGGTCCATCGGCTACGAGGGGCCGGTCTCCGTCGAGTGGGAGGACGCGGGAATGGACCGGCTGGCGGGTGCCCCGGAGGCGCTCGCCACGCTGAAGCGGTACGACTTCGATCCGCCGTCGGCGTCGTTCGACGCGGCTTTCGGGAGCGGCGACTGACCGCCTCCCCACGGGAGCGGAGCGGGGCAGGAAGAGGGCTCTGCGGCCACCCCGTGCTCACCCCTGCCCTCGTCCCGCTTTGTCCTGGCGGAGGAAGAAGTTCAACGAGACCGGTGCGTAAGGGCTTTCCGTCCCGGACGAACAGGTCTACCGTCCCCAACGTGTACATGACATGACTCGGGTCGCCGGTGCCCCACGGGCCCCGGCGACCCGCGCGGCAGTCCCCGCGCAGCACGGCACGGCAGCACCCGCCCGTACAACCGGCACTCTCCGGAGGACACTCGTGCACCTCATCAGAAACAGGAGCAGAACCCGGCTCCGCGTCCGCAAGTCCCTCGCGCTGTTCACCGGCGGCCTGCTCGCCGTGGCCGGCCTCACCCTGGGCGCCTCGCCCGGAGCCGCCGCGGAGGGGCCGTCCTCGCCGGCCGCCTCCGACGCGGCGGCCGAGGAGTTCCAGCAGGTCACCCTGGCCAAGGGCGTGGCCGAGACCGGTGAGCCGATGACGCTGGCAGTGCTCCCCGACCGCAGCGTCCTGCACACCGCGCGCGGCGGCGAGCTGTGGCTCACCGACAGCGGCGGCGACACCACGCTCTCCGGGGTCCTCCCCGTCTACTCGCACGACGAGGAGGGCCTCCAGGGCGTCGGCGTCGACCCGGACTTCAGTGAAAACCGGGCGATCTACCTCTACTACGCGCCCCCGCTGGACACCCCGTCCGGAGACGCCCCCGAGAACGGCACCGCCGCCGACTTCGCCAAGTTCGACGGAGTGAACCGGCTCTCGCGCTTCGTCCTCAAGGAGGACGGCACCCTCGACACCGCCAGCGAGAAGAAGATCCTCGACATCCCGACCTCGCGCGGCATGTGCTGCCACGTCGGCGGCGACATCGACTTCGACGCACAGGGCAATCTGTACCTGTCGACCGGTGACGACTCCAACCCGTTCGCCTCCGACGGCTACACCCCGATCGACGAACGCCCCGACCGCAACCCCGCGTTCGACGCCCGCCGCACCTCCGGGAACACCAACGACCTGCGCGGTAAGATCCTCCGCATCAAGGTCGCCGACGACGGCACGTACACCGTCCCCGAAGGAAACCTCTTCGCCCCGGGCACGGACAAGACCCGCCCCGAGATCTACGCGATGGGCTTCCGCAACCCGTTCCGCTTCACCGTCGACAAGCCCACCGGCATCGTGTACGTCGGCGACTACGGGCCCGACGCCGGTGCGGCCGACCCCAAGCGCGGACCGGGCGGGCAGGTCGAATTCGCCCGCGTCACCAAGGCGGGCAACTTCGGCTGGCCGTTCTGCACAGGCAAGAACGACCCGTTCGTCGACTACGACTTCGCGACGAAGACCTCGGGCGCGGCCTTCGACTGCGACGCACCCAAGAACACCTCCCGGTACAACACCGGACTGGTCGACCTGCCTCCGGCCCAGCCCGCCTGGATCCCGTACGACGGCGCGTCCGTGCCCGAGTTCGGCAGCGGTTCCGAGTCCCCGATGGGCGGCCCCGTCTACCGCTACGACGCCGCCCTCGACTCCCCCGTGAAGTTCCCCGAGGCCTACGACGGCAACTTCTTCGCCGGCGAGTTCGGCCGGCGCTGGATCAAGCGCATCGACCAGGACACCGACGGCACGGTCAAGTCCATCAACGCCTTCCCGTGGTCGGGAACCCAGGTGATGGACATGGCGTTCGGCCCCGACGGCGCGCTGTACGTCCTGGACTACGGCACCGGCTACTTCGGCGGCGACCAGAACTCGGCGCTCTACCGCATCGAGAACGCCACCGGCGGGCGCTCACCGATCGCCGAGGCCACCGCCGACAAGACCTCCGGCACCGCACCGCTCAGGGTCTCCTTCTCCTCGGCCGGGACCACCGACGGCGACGGTGACGCACTCACCTACAGCTGGGACTTCGGTGACGGCGGCACATCGACCGCCGCCGATCCCACCCACACGTACAAGAAGAACGGCACGTACACCGCCACCGTCACCGCCAAGGACCCCACCGGCCGCACCGGCTCGGCGAACGTCCATGTGACGGTCGGCAACACGGCCCCCACGGTGAAGCTGGAACTCCCCGGTGACGGGCAGCTGTTCTCGTTCGGCGACGAGATCCCGTTCAAGGTGACCGTCACCGATCCCGAGGACGGCACCATCGACTGCTCCAAGGTCGAGGTCCGGTTCATCCTCGGCCACGACAGCCACGGCCACCCCATCACCACGGCCAACGGCTGCACCGGCACCATCAAGACGGAGATGGACGGCGGACACGACCCCAACGCCAACATCTTCGGCGTCATCGACGCCTCCTACACCGACGGCGGGGGCGGCGGCCAGGCCGCACTCTCCGGCCACGACCAGGCCGAACTGCAGCCGCGCCACCGCCAGGCCGAGCACTACGGCAACTCCTACGGCGTCGCCCCCCAGAACAAGGCGACCGCCCACGGCGGCAAGACGGTCGGCGACATCCACAACGACGACTGGATCTCCTTCAAGCCGTACATCCTCGCCGGCTCCACCAAGCTGACCGCGCGGATCTCCTCCGGCGGTGCGGGGGGCTTCCTCGAAGTACGGACAGGTTCGGCGACCGGCAAGATCCTCGGCTCCGCACCCGTACCGGTGACCGGTGCCTGGGACAACTTCCAGGACATCGACGTCCCGCTGCGCGGCGTCCCGAAGAAGTCCACCGAACTCTTCCTGGTGTTCAAGGGGGGAGCCGGAGCGCTCTACGACATCGACGACTTCGAGCTCTCCAGCAGCGCCCCCGACCGGACCGCCAAGCGGATCCTGGTCTTCTCGAAGACCGCCGGCTACCGCCACGACGCGATTCCCGACGGCATCGCCGCACTGAAGGAACTCGGCAAGGACAGCAACATCACCGTCGACTCCACGGAGGCGGCCGGCCAGTTCACGACCAGCAACCTGGCCCGCTACGACGCCGTCGTCTTCCTCTCGACGACCGGCGATGTGCTCAACGCCGACCAGCAGAAGGCATTCGAGAACTACGTGGCCACCGGCGGCGGCTACATGGGTGTCCATGCGGCGGCGGACACCGAGTACGACTGGGCCTTCTACGGCGGACTCGTCGGGGCGTACTTCTCCTCGCACCCCGCCATCCAGCCCGCCACCGTCCGGGTCGAGGACCACAAGCATCCGGCCACCGCAGACCTCGGCGACGAGTGGAACCGCACCGACGAGTGGTACAACTACCGCACGAATCCCCGAGGTCAGGCGAAGGTCCTCGCCACACTCGACGAGACGACCTACACCGGCGGCACCATGAAGGGCGACCACCCCATCACCTGGTGCCAGACCTACCAGGGCGGCCGTTCCTTCTACACCGGCCTCGGCCACACCAAGGAGTCCTACGCCGAACCGGACTTCCGCAAGCTGCTCCTCGGCGGCATGCGGTACGCGGCCGGCCAGGTGAAGGCCGACTGCAAGCCCGGCACCGGCTACCGGTCCCTCTTCAACGGCAGGACACTCGAAGGCTGGAAGCAGGCGGGCCCCGGAAAGTTCGACGTCGTCGACGGTGAACTCCGCTCCCAGGGCGGCATGGGCCTGCTCACCTACCAGGCCAAGGAGCTGGGCTCCTACTCGCTCAAGCTCGACTGGAAGATGCAGGGCGACGACAACTCCGGTGTCTTCGTCGGCTTCCCGGAGTCCGACGACCCCTGGTCGGCGGTGAACAACGGCTACGAGGTCCAGATCGACGCCACCGACGCGCCCGACCGCACCACGGGTTCGATCTACACCTTCAAGGCGGCGAACATCAAGGCCCGTGACCAGGTGCTGCGGCCGCCCGGCCAGTGGAACAGCTACGAGATCAAGGTCCTGGGCGAACGTCTCCAGGTCTTCCTCAACGGAGTGAAGATCAACGACTTCACCAACACGGATCCGGTACGCAGCCTGAAGAGCGGCTACATCGGCATCCAGAACCACGGTGCCGACGACCATGTGTCCTTCCGCAACATCCAGCTGAAGGAACTGCCCTCGCCGTAGGGCGCTTTGGCCGGCCGACGGCGGGCGGGGAAGGAACATCGTCCCGCCCGCCGCCCCCACCCGATCCCGTCCCCTCCTCGCGCAGCGCCACCCGCACTGCCCAGCCAGCACCGCCAGCCAGGGAGGCAGCCCGTGTCAGCAACCGCCGTCCGTACCGGAGTCTGGTTCATCGGAGCACGCGGCTCCGTCGCCACCACCGCCACGGCGGGGTGCGCGGCGGTCGCGGCGGGGCTCCACCCGGCGGCAGGCATGGTCACCGAGACCCCGCCGTTCGCCGGCAGCGGGCTGCCCACCGTCACGTCACTGGTCTTCGGCGGGCACGACACCGTCGGCTGCCCCCTGCCCAAACGGGCCGAGGCCCTGACCGCCGGGGGAGTGCTGCCGCACGGGCTGCCCGCAGCCGTGCGCGCCGAACTCGCCGCCGCCGACGCGGAGATACGGCCCGGCGGCCCACTGCCCGGCGACACCCGCCCGGACGAGGAACTCATCGCGGCCTTCGCCGCCGACCTCGTGGACTTCGGGCACCGCAACAGCCTGGCCAGGACGGTCGTCGTCAACGTCGCCTCCACGGAGCCCCTCCCGGCCCCCGGTGAACGGCGGCTGCCCGCGAGCTCGCTCTATGCCGCGGCAGCCCTGCGGGCCGGCTGCCCGTACATCAACTTCACCCCCTCCACCGGGCTGCGCACCCCCGCCCTCCAGGACGCCGTCGCGGGCTGCGGACTTCCTCACGCGGGCCGCGACGGCAAGACCGGCCAGACGCTGCTCCGCTCCGTACTCGCCCCGATGTTCGTGCAACGCGCCCTGCCCGTGCGGGCCTGGTCGGGCACCAACCTCCTGGGCGGCGGGGACGGAGCGGCCCTGGCCGACCCGGGCGCTGCCGCGGCCAAGAACGCGGGCAAGGAACGCGTCCTCGCCGACACGTTGGGAACAGCACCCGAGGGCGAGGTCCACATCGACGACGTGCCGGCCCTCGGCGACTGGAAGACGGCCTGGGACCACATCGCGTTCGACGGCTTCCTCGGGGCCCGCATGGTGCTCCAGACGACGTGGCAGGGCTGCGACTCCGCGCTGGCCGCACCCCTGGTGCTGGACCTGGCGAGGCTGGTCGCCCGCGCTCACGAGAAGGGGCTGAGCGGCCCCCTGCCCCAGCTCGGTTTCTACTTCAAGGACCCGGACGGGGGTCCGGCCGCGCTCTTCGAGCAGTACGGGGAACTGCTGGCCTTCGCCGACACGCTGCGGGGGGAGAAGTGACGGTACGGGCCTGGGCCGAACTGCTGCGGGTGTCGGCGCTGTTCACCGTCCCCGGCGACGCACTCGCCGGTGCGGCGGCGACGGGCCGGCGCCCCGACCGGGGCACCGCGCTCGCCGTCGGCGCCTCGCTCTGCCTGTACGAGGCGGGCATGGCACTCAACGACTGGGCCGACCGCGACGAGGACGCCGTCGACCGCCCGCACCGCCCGATCCCCTCGGGACGGATCGCGCCGGGCGCCGCCCTCGCGGCGGCGGGCGCGCTGACGGCCGCGGGCCTGGGCCTCGCCGCGCGGGCCGGCGGCCCCGCTCTCGCGGTCGCCACGGGGCTGGCGGCGACGGTCTGGGCGTACGACCTCCGTCTCAAACACACCCCGGCAGGGCCCGCAGCGATGGCGGCGGCACGAGGACTGGACCTGCTTCTCGGGGCCACGGCCACGGGGGCCGCGAAGACGACGACGCGCCGGGGTCCGGGCACGTCCCCCGGCCCGGGTCTCGCTTCGGGGCCGAGGCAGGGGCAGGGGCCGGGTCCGGGGGCGGCTTCGGCTTCGGCCGCAGGCCCGGGTCCGGGCGCCGCCGAGGCGGTGCGCGGCCGCGTTCGCGGGGCCCTCCCGGCCGCCGGCCTGCTCGGCGCGCACACCTACGCCGTCACCGCCGTCTCCCGGCACGAGGCGCAGGGCGGATCCACCGCCGCCCCTCTCGCCGCGCTCGCGGCCGTCACCGCACTGGGCGCCGCGACCCTGCGCGGGCGGTGCGGCCGCGGTCCCGAGGGTCCGGCCCCGGCCGCGGCCCCGCCCGCGGAACGCGGCGGGGCGGCGGAGGCACTCCGCTCGCACCCCACCCGGGCAACCCCGGCCTCCACCACCCCGCGCCTCCTCCTCACCGCGCTCACCGGCACCTACGTCCGTACCGCCGCCGGACCCCTCGTCCACGCCGCCCTCAACCCGTCCCCGCCGCTCACCCAGCGCGCGGTCGGCGGCGGCATCAGGGCGATGATCCCGCTCCAGGCAGCCCTGGCCACCCGCGCCGGAGCGGCCGGATCCGGGCTTGCCGTCATGGCACTCGCCCCGCTCGCCCGCACCCTCGCCCGGAAGGTGAGCCCCACATGACGATCCGCCTCGGCTACGGCACCAACGGACTCACCGACCTGCGCCTGGACGACGCCCTCGGACTCCTCGCCGACCTCGGCTACGACGGGGTCGGCCTGACCCTCGACCACATGCACCTGGACCCGCTCGCCCCGGACCTCTACGCCCGCACCCGCCGGGTGGCGTCCAGGCTCCGGGAGCTGGGCCTCGACGTCACCGTCGAGACCGGTGCCCGCTACATCCTCGACCCCCGCCGCAAGCACGGGCCGTCCCTCCTGGACCCGGACCCCGAGGCCCGCGCCGCCCGTACCCGGCTGCTCGTCCGGGCCGTTGGCATCGCCGCCGACCTCGGCGCCCACGCCGTGCACTGCTTCAGCGGCACCACCCCGCCGGACACCACTCCCGACGCCGCCTGGCAACGGCTCGCCGACTCCCTCGCCCCCGTCCTGGACGCCGCCGACCGCTCCGGCATCCCCCTGGCCATCGAACCCGAGCCCGGCCACCTCCTCGCCGACCTCGCCGGCTTCCACCACCTGCGGGTCCTCAGCGGCGATCCACCACCGCTCGGACTCACCCTCGACATCGGCCACTGCCAGTGCCTGGAGCCCGCCCCGCCCGCCGACTGCGTCCGCGACGCCGCCCCCTGGCTGCGGCACGTCCAGATCGAGGACATGCGCCGGGGCGTCCACGAACACCTCCCGTTCGGCGACGGCGAGATCGACTTCCCGCCCGTACTCGAAGCGCTCGACGCGCTCGCGGACACCGGCTACCGCGGCCTCACCGTGGTCGAGCTGCCCCGTCACTCCCACGCCGGCCCCGAACTCGCCCGCACCTCCCTGGAGTTCCTCCGCAAGCACAGCCCGTCGAGCCGCTGAAACCGCGAAGGGAGCAACGACACCATGCCGACGACCCCGGCGAACGCCCCACTGCTGACCCGCAGGGAACTCGACGCCCAACTCGGCGGAGCCGCGCGCGCCTGGCTCGACGAGGCCCTGGCCGAGGCCGAACACGCCGCCACCCACGAGGACACCGAACAGCGGCCCGGCAGCCTGTACGCCGTACCGCCGTGGGAGCTGCGGTACGCCGCCGCCGGCCGGTACTGCGGACTCGACAACGCCGACTCCGTACGCGCCCTGCTGCTCGTCGGGGCCCGCGCCGCACTGCCCGCCCTGACCCGGCTCTACGAGCAGGGCACGGCCGCCGAACGACGCGCGGTCCTGCTCACCCTGCACCGGCTGGACGTCGGCCCCGCCGCCCTCCCGCTCGTCGAGGACGCCCTGCGCACCAACGACACCCGGCTGGTCGCGGCAGCCGTCGGCCCGTACGCGGCCACTCATCTCGATGCGCACAACTGGCGTCACGCCGTTCTCAAATGCCTGTTCACCGGGGTCCCCGTCGAAGCCGTCGCCCAACTGGCGCGGCGCTCGCGCGGCGACGCGGAACTCGCCCGCATGCTCGGCGACTTCGCGGCCGAACGCATCGCCGCGGGCCGCGGCCTCCCCGCCGGTCTCACCCGCGTCCTCGACCTCACCACCCCCGGCCCTGCCGCCCCCACGGAGGAGTCCTGATGCGCATCTTCGACCCCCACATCCACATGACCTCCCGCACCACGGACGACTACCGGGCGATGTACGACGCGGGCGTCCGCGCGCTCGTGGAACCCTCCTTCTGGCTCGGCCAGCCCCGCACCTCGCCCGCCAGCTTCTTCGACTACTTCGACGCCCTGCTCGGCTGGGAGCCCTTCCGCGCAGCCCAGTACGGCATCGCCCACCACTGCACGCTCGCCCTCAACCCCAAAGAGGCGAACGACGCCCGCTGCACCCCCGTCCTGGACGCCCTGCCCCGCTATCTCGTCAAGGACTCCGTCGTCGCCGTCGGCGAGATCGGCTACGACTCCATGACCCCGGCCGAGGACACCGCCCTGGCCGCGCAGCTCCAGCTCGCCGCCGACCACGGCCTGCCGGCCCTCGTGCACACCCCGCACCGCGACAAGCTCGCCGGTCTGCACCGCACCCTCGACGTCATCCGCGAATCCCACCTCCCCCCGGAGCGGGTCCTGCTCGACCACCTCAACGAGACGACCGTGAAGGACGCCAGGGACAGCGGCTGCTGGGCCGGCTTCTCCATCTACCCGGACACCAAGATGGACGAGGACCGCATGATCGCGATCCTCAAGACCCACGGCACCGAGAAGATCCTGGTCAACTCGGCCGCCGACTGGGGCAGGAGCGACCCCCTCAAGACCCGCAAGGTGGGCGACGCGATGCTCGCTGCCGGGTTCGGCGAGGACGACGTCGACCGGGTGCTCTGGCGCAACCCCGTCGCCTTCTACGGACAGAGCGGCCGGCTCCAGCTCGACACCGCCGCGCCAGAACCACTCCACGAGGGCAACTCCATCCTGCGCGGCGGGGAGTGAGGCGATGCGCTTCCGCCACCCCGACGGCTCCACCGTCCACCTGTCGTACTGCACCAACGTCCACCCGGCCGAGACGCTCGACGGGGTCCGCGCCCAACTGCGCGACCACTGCGAACCGGTCCGCAGACGGCTCGGCCGCGACCGTCTCGGAATCGGCCTCTGGCTGGCCGGGGACGCCGCCCGCAGCCTGATCAACGACCCGTCCCGGCTGCGCTCCCTGCGCGCCGAACTGGACCGCCGGGGCCTGGAGGTCGTCACCCTCAACGGCTTCCCGTACGAGGGCTTCGGTGCCGACGAGGTCAAGTACCGGGTGTACAAGCCGGACTGGACGGACCCCGAACGGCTCGCCCACACCACCGACCTCGCCCGGCTCCTGGCCGGCCTGCTCCCGGACGACGTCACCGAAGGAACCATCTCCACCCTCCCGATCGCCTGGCGCACCCCCTTCGACTCCGACGCCGAAGCCGCCGCACTCGCACACACGGCGCTCACCACCCTGGCGGAACGCCTCGACGCGCTGGCCGAGCTCACCGGCAAGTCCATCCGCATCGGCCTCGAACCCGAACCGGGATGCACGATCGAGACCACCGCCGATGCCATCGGACCCCTCACGGCCGTCGGACACCCGCGCATCGGCATCTGCATCGACACCTGCCATCTGGCAACCTCCTTCGAAGACCCCGGCACCGCCGTCGACGCGCTCGACGCAGCGGGCATCCAGGTCGCCAAGGCACAGCTCTCCGCCGCACTGCACGCCGAACACCCCCACCTCCCCGAGGTACGGGCCGCGCTCGCCGCCTTCGCCGAGCCCCGCTTCCTCCACCAGACCCGCACCGGCACCGCGGCCGGGCTGCGCGGCACCGACGACCTCGACGAGGCGGTCACCGGCCGGGCCCTGCCCGACGGCGCCCCGTGGCGCGCCCACTTCCACGTTCCCCTCCACGCACCACCGGCCCCACCGCTCACCTCGACCCTCGCCGTACTCCGGTCCGCGCTGACCCGGCTGGTGGGCGGCGCGCACCCCCTCACCCGGCACCTGGAGGTCGAGACGTACACCTGGCAGGCACTGCCGGCCGCACTGCGCCCGCGCAGCCGCACCCAGCTCGCCGACGGCATCGCCGCCGAACTGACCCTCGCCCGCGACCTCCTGGTCGACCTCGGCCTCAAGGAGCTGCCGTGACCGCGGCCGAGCAGACCACGGAACCCACCCCTCTCCTCGTCATCGACGTCGTCGGCCTGACCCCCCGGCTCCTCGACCACATGCCCCACCTCAAGGCCCTGGGGCAGTCCGGCACCCGCGCCCCCCTCGGCACCGTGCTCCCCGCCGTCACCTGCGCCGCCCAGTCCACCTTCCTCACCGGCACCACCCCCGCCGAGCACGGCATCGTCGCCAACGGCTGGTACTTCCGCGAACTGGGCGACATCCTGCTCTGGCGCCAGCACAACGGACTGGTCGCCGGAGACAAACTCTGGGACGCCGCCCGCCGCGCCCACCCCGGCTACACCGTCGCCAACATCTGCTGGTGGTACGCGATGGGCGCCGACACCGACATCACCGTCACCCCGCGCCCCGTCTACTACGCCGACGGCCGCAAGGAACCCGACTGCTACACCCGGCCGCCCGCCCTGCACGACGAACTCACCGAGAAATTCGGCACGTTCCCCCTCTTCCACTTCTGGGGCCCCGGCGCCGACCTCGTCTCCTCGCAGTGGATCATCGACGCGACCCGGCACATCCTCGACACCCGCCACCCCGACCTGGCCCTGTGCTACCTCCCGCACCTCGACTACGACCTCCAGCGCTACGGCCCCGACGACCCGCGCTCCCACCGGGCCGCGGCCGAACTCGACCGGGCCGTGGCGCCCCTCCTGGACGACGCCCGACGCGAGGGCCGCACCGTCGTCGCCCTCTCCGAATACGGCATCACCCGCGTCGACCGGCCCGTCGACATCAACCGGGCGCTGCGCCGCGCCGGCCTCCTGGAGGTCCACACCCAGGACGGCATGGAGTACCTCGACCCGATGGCCTCCCGCGCCTTCGCCGTCGCCGACCACCAGCTGGCCCACATCTACGTACGCCGCCCCGAGGACCTCGAAGCGACCCGCGCGGCCCTCCAGGACCTCCCGGGCATCGAGCAGCTCCTCGACGACGAGGGCAAGAAGGCCCACGGCCTGGACCACCCCCGCTCCGGCGAGCTGGTCGCCGTGGCGGACCCGGATTCCTGGTTCACGTACTACTACTGGCTCGACGACGCCCGCGCGCCCGACTTCGCGCAGCTCGTCGAGATCCACCGCAAACCCGGCTACGACCCCGTCGAACTCTTCCTGGACCCCCAGGACCCGTACGTCCGGGTCAAGGCGGCCACGGCGGTCGCCCGCAAGAAACTCGGCATGCGCTACCGCATGGCGGTCGTACCGCTGGACCCGTCACCTGTCCGCGGCAGCCACGGCCGCCTCCCCCCGAGCGACGAAGAGGGTCCGCTCATCCTGTGCTCCACCCCCCACGCGTTCACCGGCCCCGTCCGGGCCACCGAAGTGAAGTCCCTGCTCCTCGGGCTTGCCGGACTGCACTGACACCATCGCACCCCAGAAGGAGTCCCACCATGAGCCGCCGCACCCCCGTCGACGCCGAACTCGCCCACAAGCTCAGCCGGCGCTCCATGCTCGGCGTCGCCGCCGGAGCCACGGCCGCCGCGCTCCTCGGCGCCGCCGCTCCGAACGCCACCGCCCGGAGCAAGCCCCACGGCGACCCGCTGCTGCCGCCGGGCCGCCTGGGAATCCAGCTCTACACCCTCCGCGACAAGGTATCGACGCTCGGTTTCGACAAGGTCTTCGCCGAACTGGAGGCCTATGGCTACGACGAGGTCGAATACGCCGGCTACACCCAGGGCTCGGCCGGCGCCCTCACCCTCGCCCAGCTCAAGCAGCTCACCCGCGACCACGGGCTCAAGGGCATCGGCAGCCACGTCGGCTACTACGACGACAACAACGCGAACGCCTACACCTTCGCGCAGAACCTCACCAAGGTCCTCGACGACGCCCAGGCCCTCAGCCTCAAGCACATAGGCACCGCCTCCGGACCGTTCCGCTACGGATCGACCGTCGACGCGTGGAAGCGCGCCGCCGCGGACTTCAACACCTACGGCGCCGCGGCCAGGAAGCGCGGGATGAAGTTCTACCAGCACAACCACGCCGATGAGTTCTCCTTCGCCACCGACCGGCCGGACGTCCGCCTCTACGACGTGCTGCTCGCCGAGACCGACCCCGACCTGGTCTTCCTGGAGATGGACATCTACTGGGCGTACGTCGGCCAGTTCCGGTTCGGCAAGCGGGCGGACGGCACGCCCGACACGTTCGACCCGCTGCACTACGTACTGAAGCAGCCCGATCGCTACCCGCTCTTCCACGTCAAGGACGGCGAGCACGACGCCGCGGCCCGCGACGGCTACCGCATGGTGGACGTCGGGGACGGCGACATCGACTACAAGAGTTTCCTCAGCGCCGTCACGAGGACCCACGGCGGACGCCGCGACCACCACTGGCAGGTCGAGCACGACCAGCCCGTCGTCGACTCCTTCACCACGGCCCGCCGCTCGGCCGCCTACCTCCACACCCTGCGCCGCAAGGGCTGCTGACCGGCCCGCGTGGCACCGCAAGGGCTGCTGACCGGCCCCGTGCGACGGCTCTCCCCGCAGGGGGCGGGGAGAGCCGCGGCCGTCCGAACCCTGCGCCGCCCGGTCAGACGGCTTCCCGGCTGACCGGCCGCGGATTCGGGGCGATGTCCCGCGTCCGCGGCCGCCCCGGCTGCCTCAGCAGCAGGGCGATGCAGGCCGCCACCATGGAGATCCCGCCGGCGAGTGAGTAGGCGCCGTCGTACCCCCAGGAGTCGACCACCATGGAGCCGAGACCACCGCCGAACAGGCCGCTGATCAACTTCCCGCTGTACACGAGGCCGTAGTTGGTCGCGTTGTAGTTCTCCCCGAAATAGTCCGGGGTCAGTGTGGCGAACAACGGGTAGAAGGCGCCGCCGCCGAAGCCGGAGAGGAAGGCGAAGAACAGGAACAGCCAATCGCTGCGTACGGTGCCGGCCCAGATCACACCGAACTGGGCGAGACCCAGCACGACGATGACGAACACCAGGGTCGGCTTGCGGCCCCACAGGTCCGACAGCCAGCCGACGACAGCACGGCCGACACCGTTGACGACGGACATGATGCCCATGGAGGAGGCCGCGACCAGCGGGCCGAAACCCACCTCCTTGGCGAAGTCCACCTGGAACGAGATGCCGAAGACGGACACACCCGCGGTTAGTACGACGGTGAGCCACATCATCCACCGCACCGGGAACGTTGGTGACACTCCGGTACGCCGTGCGGCCCAGAATGTCGCCGACCCGCGGGTTCACCGGGTGGATCTCCCCGGAGAATCCGCCGTCGACGAGATTGCGCATCACCGAATTGCCGATCTTCCCCTGCTCGTCGGAGGCCCCGATCACGGCGACGGACCGCGGCTCCATCAGCCTGCGCATCGAGACGAGGATCTCCTCGCGGCCGTAGGAGCGCCGCACCCGGACGGCCTCCGCCGCCAGCAGGACGCGGATGTCGGCCGCGACCGCGCCCTCCGGCGACGCGATGACCGGATTGAGGTCGACCTCCGCGATCTCCGGGAAGTCGGTGACCAGCCGGGAGACCCGCCGGATCTGCTCGGCCAGCGCCCACCGGTCCACCGGCGGCGCGCCGCGCACCCCGCGCAGGATCTCCGCCGCGCCGATCGAGTCGAGCATCGACCGCGCCTCGTGGGCGGTGACCGGCGCCAGGCGGAAGGTGATGTCCTTGAGCACCTCCACCAGCACACCGCCGAGCCCGAAGGCGACGACCTTCCCGAACGCCGGGTCGGTCACCGCCCCGATGATGACCTCCTGCCCCGGCGGGACCAGCTGCTGCACCTGCACACCGTCGATCCGGGCGCCGGGCGCCGGGCGCGTGCGCCCGCACGTTCGCGATGATCCGGTGGAACGCGGCCCGTACCTCCGAGGCGCCCTCCACACCGTCCAGCCTTCCGTCCGGGCCGAGTTGGGGAGCGACGTGCAGCGACTGCAGGCTGGTGCCGGGACCGACTTCCAGCACCCGCTCACCTGGCCTGGGCCGCAGCACGGCGTCCAGGCGGTTCGCGGTCAGATACGGCAACGTCGGGTCCAGCAGCTTGTGTTGGGCGTACGGGTAAGGGGCCTTGTCGCCGAACCACAGGGCGCCGGCGGCGACGGCACCGGCGGCGAGCGCCCAGCGGACGGCGGGCTTGGCCAGGACGGTGAGGGACATGGATCTTTCCTTGGGTGAGGATGGTGGCGTGCGGGAAGGAGGCGGGGTCGGGAGCGAGGGTCAGGCTGTCTGGCGGGCACACCCTCGTACCGCCAGCACGACGCACACCACTGCCAGTGGCAGTTCCGCGCCGAGCGCCATCGCTATCGCCGAGACCTGATCCGCGCCCGGTGCCGCGGTCATCGTGTCGAACCAGGCGTCGACCACCAGCAGCGTCGCGGTGGCGGTGGCCGTCAGGGCGTGCAGGTGGTGGCCGCGCATGGCCAGCAGCCCCGTGGCGATCAGTCCCAGCGCCTCCAAGGCGTCCAGGCCGATCCAGGCGGTGCACCAGTTCGAGGCGATGGCGGTCCCCGGCAGCCCGTTGGCCAGCACGACCAGCCACGGCAGCAGGGCCAGCCCGCAGCCGACCAGGACGTGTTCCAGGCGGTACCGGCGGCGGATGCGAGGACCGGTCGAGCCGCGGGCCTCGTCCTGAAGCCGGCAGACGCTCAGCGTGCTCATCGGATCGTTCTCCTCGCGTTCCTGGCGTTCCTTCACGGCCTCAAGCCTCGTCCGCCCGGCGCTCATGGTCAGTAACGCGAATGTCCGTTGTGGGGGTGGCACTAGCTACACCCCGAGGCGGATGTTCTTGCCATGGCCCGCCCCCGGCCCGGACACCTACCGTTTCCCCATGCACACAACCGCCCGCCTGCGGCGCCTACTTCTGTTCCCGTTCCAGGGAGCCGGACGACCGGTCTCGTTCCTCGTCACGGGCGTCCTCGTCCAGCTCGGCGTCCTCTTCGTCGTGTCCCTGTTGTGGCTGCTCTTCGTCCCGGTCCTCGACCCGGCGGGCCAACTGCCCGTCGCGGTGTTCGTCGCGTTCACGGCCATCGTGCTCGCCGGGCCGCTGCTGACCGAGGTGCAGCGCGGCCGCTTCCGCACCCGGCTCGACGTGGCCATCCCCTCTCCTTACGCGGGACAGCGGCCCCGGCCGCCGGAGTGGCTGCGATCCCGGGCGGGGCACCGGCAGCTCAGGTACCACCTGCTGGACGGGCCGCTGCTCGCTCTCGCGGGGTCCTTCACCCTCCTGGCATGGGTCGTGGCCGTCACCGCCACCTCGATCTACCTGTGGATCTGGCTGGTGCCGCTGGACTGGCGCGTCGACCATCCCGGCTACTACACCTGGGCGGCGTACGTCACCGCGGCGGGGCTCGCCCTGCTCCACATCGCGCGGTTGTCGACCGACGCCCTCTCCCGGCTCGACACCCGCACCGCCACCGTCCTGCTCGGGCCCAGCCGCGAGGAGCAGTTGGCCCGCCGGGTCGAGGACCTGACCGAGAGCCGGACCGGCCTGGTGGACGCGGTCGACGCCGAACGGCGGCGGATCGAACGGGACCTGCATGACGGCGCTCAGCAGCGGCTGGTCTCCCTGGCGGTCAACCTCGGCCTGGCCAAGGCCACGCTCCAGAACCTGCCCGAGGACGCCCGCCAGGTGATCGATGAGGCGCACCGGGAGGCGAAGGACGCGATAGAGGAGCTGAGCGGCCTGGTGCGCGGACTGCACCCGGCCGTTCTGGAGGACCGCGGCCTGGACGCCGCGCTGTCCGGCATCGCCGCCCGAGCACCCATCCCGGTACGGGTGAAGGTGGACGTGCCGTCACGTCCGTCTCCCACGATCGAGGCGGTCGCCTACTTCGTCGTCTCCGAAGCGCTGACGAACGTGGTGAAACACGCCGAGGCCTCCAGGGCCGAGGTCACCGTGGAGCGCTTCGGGAAGACGCTGCTGGTCGTCATCAGCGACGACGGCGTGGGCGGCGCGGAACCCACCGGTGGTACCGGGCTGGCAGGGCTGGCCAAGCGGGTCGCCTCGGTCGATGGCACGCTGTCGGTCGACAGCCCCGTCGGGGGGCCGACCGTCATCACCGTGGAGCTGCCGTGCGTGCCGTGATCGCCGAGGATTCCGTACTGCTCAGGGTCGGGGTGGTCAAGGTCCTCGAGATGGCCGGGTTCGAGGTCGTCGCCGAAGTGGGCGACGGCGAGGCGCTGTTGGCCGCGGTGGAGGAGCACCGGCCGGACATCGCCGTGGTCGACGTCCGTATGCCCCCCGGTTTCACGGACGAGGGCGTGCGTGCCGCGCTGGTCATCAGGCAGCAGTGGCCACAGACCGCGGTGTTGCTGCTCTCGCAGTATGTGGAGGAGCGGTACGCGGCCGATCTGCTGTCCGCCAACACCTCCAGCATCGGCTATCTGCTCAAGCAACGCGTCGCGGACGTGGAGGAGTTCGTGGGCGCGCTGCGCCGGGTCGCGGCCGGCGGGACGGCGCTGGACCCGCAGGTCGTCTCGCAGCTTCTGGTGCGCCGCCACAGCGGCCCGCTGGACCGGCTCACCCCGCGGGAACGCGAGGTCCTGGAGCTGATGGCGGGCGGCCGGTCCAACGCCGGGATAGCGGGGCAACTCGTGGTCAGCGAGAGCGCGGTGGCCAAGCACATCAACAACATTTTCGCCAAGCTCGACCTGCCGAAGGCGGACGCCGACCACCGCCGGGTGCTCGCCGTACTGAGCTTCCTCGGCGTGGCCTGATCCCGGCCCACCCTGCGGACCGCATCCCCTTCCACTTGGGCCTTTCCGGCCTTTCCGGCCTTTCTCCGGCATGACATCCGGGCGTCCGAGGCGGTGCCGGCGCATCCCGGGACTCCGTGCCCAATATCGCCAACTTCCTGTCTTGTAACCACCGGTGTCCGAACAGAGGACCTATGCTCCAATAATCTCCTTCCACCGTCACCCCGCTCCCGGGCGGGAGAGCCTCCATGAGGGATCCGTGTGTGAAGCCCTGGGATTCGAAAGACTCCTCGACGAGGAGGGCTTGGGCGGACAAGACTGGGGAAGAGACAGTGTTCCAAGCATGCAGTATTCGAGGTGAGGCGACGCGATAGGCCTTGTAGTCCTGTTCGGCAGCCGGGAGCAAGTGGCTGGCGGGAAGACCCGTCGAAGCACGGAACTGCTAGGCCAAGACGTCGATGCGCGCTGCACACGCCTTCAGGATGGCGTGGAGGTCATCACGCGCCGGGTCGGTGGCGTCGGGACCGGCAGCTTCGATCCCGACCAGCACCTTCCTCTCCAGGTCGGCTATCGCGTCATCGGCGAGGAAGGGCAGCCCGAACAGGCGGTAGCCGCTGTCTACGGTGGTGCAGAGGTCAAGCTTGAGAACATCCCAGCTCCGGCGGGCCACCATCCGCTTGTCGGCGTGCTGGTCGCCTGTCCCCTGGCCGGTGCGCGGCCTCGGCCGCCAGTTCCTCAGCTTCCTCGCCGCCCGGTCGCGACCTTTCGCATCGTCGAGATCGTCCATGTCCCGAAGCAGATTCTGTACGTCGATGTGGGTCTGCGCGCACAGCTTCCGCGCCCGCGCGAATGTCTTGTGCGTGATCACGGCCATGGCAACCATGAGGGTCAAAACGGTAGAGATCAGCGGTGCGGGGTAGGCGACGACAAACCGTGCGCTCAGAAACGCGGCGACAGCACAGATACCAGCTACGTTCGCGACTGTCCGGTAAACGGCAGCCCGCTGGATGCGGCGGCGGAGCCGTTGGAGGTCGAAGTCCTTCGGCTCAGCCCACCGTACGGCCAAAGGGAGCACGAAGTAGATAAGGCCCAGCCACGTGGCGGCAGTGCGGTAGTCGCCTGGCTGTGCCACTCCCCAGACGGCCTTGGACACGGTGACAACAAAATTCCCCCGCGCAGGCGAGCACAAAGAGCCCTAACAGGGCTGGTTTCTCGTTCTCCTTACGAAGCTGATGCTCGGCTGTGAACCGCAGCAAGGCCGGCATCCCGCAGACTGCGAGGACCCAGCCGCCCAGGAAGAAGACCAAGTCGAGACGTTGCTGGGAGGTCCCGTAAAGGCTGTTGCCATGGACGATGGCCGTCAGGGCGCCCTTTGTTTGCCTGCTGGTGTGCAGGTCGGTGACCGGAGTCCCTCCGGCCACTGATGCGACCCCGCGCCCACGACCAGCACAAACGGCCGTGATGCCGACATTGCATACAGTCGACGAATACCGTATGAGCCTTGTTGTCCCGCATCCGGTGGGAGGTGTCCAGGGGGTGTGCGGAACTATCGCGGCCGACGCGGTCGGGAGGGGCTGCGGTGGAACCTTCCGGACCTCCGCCTGGCGCCGTGAAGTGGCTGACGGACACTGTGCGTACGTGTGGCGGCACGGATCGTGTGCAGGTCGGGGTGCGGTGCGCCGGATGGCGCCGAGGATGCCCACCGCACCGCACTGACCACCGGAAACGCAGGTGAGAGGCACCCCGAACCCCTGGTATTGTTTTCCATGTCGCCGCGGGAAACCGGGGCCGACCACCTGGTCCGGGTGGCGGAATGGCAGACGCGCTAGCTTGAGGTGCTAGTGCCCTTTATCGGGCGTGGGGGTTCAAGTCCCCCCTCGGACACCAGCAGAGACCCCAGTTGATCTGGGGTCTTTCGCGTTTCCGGAGTGGTGGTCGCGCGGCGGTGCGGCGGCGTGGCGGGACGGGAACGGCCCCCGGGGAAATGCGTGAGCCCCGAGGCCGTCGCACGGCCCCGGGGCGAGTGCGTTCCGCTATCGCGCCGCGTAGGCGGTCAGCGGGTAGTGGTCGGAGAGGTTCGTGTACGTGTAGTCCGTGCCCCAGCTGGAGACGGTCCAGGGTGCGCTCTGCTCCTTGACCACCTCGTTCGTCCAGCCGGCCGGCTTCGCGTGCCCGGCGCGGTGGAGGACGTAGTCGAGATCCTCGCGGGGGTCGTCGGGGTAGCGGTCGGCGGCGATCGAGTTGTCCTGGGTGTCGAAGGAGTACGGGTGCCCGGTGCGGGCGCCGGCTCCGGTCAGTCCGGCGTCGGCGAGCATCGACGCGTACTCGGGGGAGCGTGAGTCGACGTTCAGGTCGCCGGCCACGACGACCTGCTCGGAAGCGGGAATGTTCTTGGCGTCGAGGAAGGCGTCGATCTGCTTGAACTGCCGACTGCGCATCTGTGCCGCCTCGCCCGCCTTGCAGCCGGAGTCGGTCGACTGCGTGTGTGTCCCCACCACGTGGACCTTGGCGCCGTTGACGTTCAGTTCGGCGTAGACGAAGCCCTTGTTGGACCACCAGTCGCTGCCGCAGGCGTCCTTGTAGATGTACTGCTCCTTGCGGACGATCGGCCACTTGCTCAGTACCGTGACCCCGCCGTCCTCCGGAGTGGTCGCCGAGTACGCGCCGCCCGTGGCATCCCAGCCGCTCTTGCTCCGGCCCACCACCGGTGTCTGATACGGGTATTGCGCGGACGCGTTCCGTGCCAGCGCGTCGGAAGCGGAGTTGTCGAACGCCTCCTGGAGCACGACCACGTCCTGGCCCTGGAAGAAGGCCGCCTTCGGTATCTCCGCGGCCCGGTGGTCCTGCCCCCAGTTCGGGTAGAGGTTCTTGCTCATGAGGAACGTGTTGTACGTGAGCACCCGCAGGGGCGGGACGTCGGTCGCGGACGCCTGAGGGGTGTGGGCGATCAGCGTGACGGCGGCGAGCGCGGCGGACAGGGTCACGCCGGAGGTGCGGCGGAGCACGGTGAACGGCACGAGGTCTCCTGATTCTGGGTGCGGGGGTGCGGGGGTGCGGGGGTGCGGGGGTGCGGGGGTGCGGGGGTGCGGGGGTGCGGGGGTGCGGGGGTGTGCGGGCCGAGGGGTGCCGGAGTGGGGGTGTGCGGGGTGACACACATCCAATCAGCGGGAGTTACCCATGGGTAGACGCCGGATGTCGGGAGTCTCTCCATCGGCGTACCAACGGCGGTGGGGGTCCGCCGCGTCCCGTCGCAGGCGTCCGGGGCTCCGCCCCGCGGACCTCCTCTTCGTCACGATCCGATCTCGGACATCCAGGGGAGTCTTGTTTTCGGCCATGTAATCGATTCCAATCATCCCTGTAATCGATTCCACGGCTCTGGACCGCTGGTTTCGAGGCTCACGGAAACCACAAGGAGGTGGTCCGGAAATGGCGAGCATCAAGGATGTCGCGGCCGAGGCGGGAGTGTCCGTCGCCACGGTCTCCCGCGTTCTCAACAGCCATCCCTCCGTCAGCCCCGACGCGCGCAGACGCGTCCTCGCCGCTGTCGACGTCCTCGGCTACCGGCCCAACGCCGTCGCCCGTTCGCTGCGCACCGATCAGACGCGCACCCTCGGCCTGGTCATCAGCGACGTACTCAACCCGTACTTCACCGAACTGGCCCGCTTCGTCGAGGAAGAGGCCCGCGCGCTCGGCTACAGCGTCATCATCGGAAATGCCGACGAGCAGCCCGACCTGCAGGAACATCACATCCGCACCCTCCTCGACCGCCGGATCGACGGACTTCTCGTCTCCCCGGCCGACGGAAGCTCCCCGCTCGTGCCGGGTGCCGCGGGCAACGGCACGCCGGTGGTCTTCGTGGACCGTTGGATCCAGGGCGCGGACGTTCCCGTGGTGCGTGCCGACGGCCGCGAAGCCATCCGGGACCTGGTCGCCCACCTGCACCGCCTCGGCCACCGCAGGCTCGCGATCATCGCGGGCCCGGCGGCCACCACCACGGGCAACGAGCGGGTCGAAGCCTTCCGTGAGGCGCTGCGCGACCACGGGCTCGCGCTCTCCGACGACTGCATCGGCCAGGGCGACTTCCAGGCGGACAGCGGGCGCCGGGCCACCGAACGCTTTCTGGCCCTCCCCGAACCGCCCGAGGTCGTATTCGCCGCCGACAATCTGATGGCGCTCGGCGCGTTGGACGCGATCCGCGCACGCGGGCTCCGCGTACCGCAGGACATCGGGCTCGCGGCCTTCGACGACATTCCGTGGTTCGTGCACACCGATCCGCCGATCACGGCGATCGCCCAGCCGACGGGTGAACTCGGCCGCGCCGCCGTACGCGCCCTGGTGGACATCGTCGAGGGACGGTCCCCGCAGTCCGTGACCCTTCCCGCCCGCCTCGTCGTACGCAGCTCCTGCGGCGAGCACGACCCGAACCGGAGGATCAACCTGTGAGCACTCAGGGCGAGTTGCTGCGCGTCGAAGGCGTTCGCAAGACCTTCCCCGGTGTGGTCGCGCTGGACGGCGTCGATTTCGATCTGCGCGGCGGCGAAGTGCACGTACTGCTCGGTGAGAACGGCGCGGGCAAGAGCACCCTCATCAAAATGCTCTCGGGCGCCTACCGGCCCGACAGCGGTCGGATCTTCGCCCGGGGCAGTGAAGTCCGCATCCACGGCGCACAGGACGCCGAACGGCTCGGAATCGCCACGATCTACCAGGAGTTCAACCTGGTACCCGATCTCACCGTCGCCGAGAACATCTTCCTCGGCCGCCAGCCGCGCCGCTTCGGGATGATCGACCGGCGCCGCATGGAGGCGGACGCCGAGGTGCTCCTGCACCGGGTCGGCCTGCATGTCTCGCCGAAGGCCAAGGTGCGCGAACTGGGCATCGCCCGGCTGCAGATGGTGGAGATCGCCAAGGCGCTCAGCCTGGACGCACGCGTCCTGATCATGGACGAGCCGACGGCGGTACTCACCTCCGGGGAGGTCGAGAAGCTCTTCCGTATCGTGCGGCAACTGCGCGAAGAGGGCGTGGGGGTCATCTTCATCACCCACCACCTGGACGAGATCGCAGCCCTCGGCGACCGGGTCACGGTGCTGCGCGACGGGCGCAGCATCGACCAGGTGCCCGCCTCTACACCCGAGGCGGAGCTCGTGCGGCTGATGGTGGGACGCGCCATCGAGCAGCAGTACCCGCGGGAGCGGCCGAAGACCGGCGCCCCCCTGCTCTCCGTCCGCGGGCTGACCCGCAACGGCGTCTTCCACGACGTCAGCTTCGATGTGCGCGCCGGCGAGGTCGTCGGCCTCGCCGGCCTCGTCGGCGCCGGACGTACGGAGGTCGCCCGGGCCGTCTTCGGCGCGGACCCCTACGACGCGGGCACTGTCGACGTCCGCGGCGAGCGGCTGGCCGGACACGACGTGCCCGCGGCCATGGGGGCCGGGATCGGCCTCGTGCCCGAGGACCGCAAGGCCCAGGGCCTGGTGCTCGATGCCTCCGTGCAGGAGAACCTCGGCCTGGTCACCCTGCGCTCGGCGAGCCGCTCCGGGCTCGTGGACCTCAAGGGGCAGCGCACGGCCGCGGCCCGGATCGCCGAGCAGCTCGGCGTACGGATGGCGGGCCTCGGCCAGCACGTCCGCACCCTCTCGGGTGGCAACCAGCAGAAGGTCGTCATCGGCAAGTGGCTGCTCGCCGACACCAGAGTGCTCATCCTCGACGAACCGACGCGCGGCATCGACGTCGGAGCCAAGGTCGAGATCTACCAGCTCATCAACGAGCTGACGGCCTCCGGCCACGCCGTTCTGATGATCTCCAGCGACCTGCCCGAAATCCTCGGCATGAGCGACCGGGTGCTGGTCATGGCCCAGGGCCGCATCGCCGGAGAACTCCCCGCACACGGAGCCACCCAGGACGCGGTGATGGCACTCGCCGTCGGCGCACCCGCCCCACCGTCTCCCGCACCTCCCACGACGCCCTCGGCGACACCATCCCCCACAACTCCGGCTGTGAACGAAGAGGAGAGCCCCCGTGGCCACTGACACGCTCAAAAGCACTACGGGCGCGAGTGGCGCCGCGGGCCGAACGGTCCGCCGCCTCCTGCTCGACAACGGCGCCCTGAGCGCCCTGGTCGTCCTGCTGGTGGCGATGTCGCTGCTCTCCGGCGACTTCCTGACCACGCAGAACCTCCTGAACGTCGGTGTGCAGGCCGCCGTCACCGCGATCCTCGCGTTCGGCGTCACCTTCGTGATCGTCTCGGCCGGCATCGATCTGTCCGTGGGTTCGGTGGCCGCGCTCTCCGCGACCGTCCTCGCCTGGTCGGCGACCTCGGAAGGCGTACCGGTCTGGCTGGCGGTCGTCCTCGCCGTCGCGACGGGCATCGCCTGCGGATTCGTCAACGGCGCCCTCGTCTCGTACGGCAAACTGCCGCCGTTCATCGCGACACTGGCCATGCTCTCCATCGCGCGCGGCCTGTCCCTGGTCATCTCCCAGGGCAGCCCGATCGCCTTCCCCGATTCGGTCTCCGTGCTGGGCAACACGCTCGGCGGCTGGCTGCCCGTCCCGGTCCTCGTGATGATCGCGATGGGCCTGATCACGGCACTGATCCTGGCCCGCACCTACATCGGCCGTTCGATGTACGCGATCGGCGGCAACGAGGAGGCGGCCCGGCTCTCCGGACTGCGTGTCAAGCGGCAGAAGCTGGCCATCTACGCCCTGTCCGGCCTCTTCGCCGCGGTCGCGGGCATCGTCCTCGCGTCCCGCCTGACCTCCGCCCAGCCGCAGGCCGCGCAGGGGTACGAACTCGACGCGATCGCCGCGGTCGTCATCGGCGGCGCCAGCCTGGCAGGCGGCGTCGGCAAGGCGTCCGGCACCCTGATCGGCGCGCTCATCCTCGCCGTGCTGCGCAACGGACTCAACCTCCTCTCCGTATCCGCCTTCTGGCAGCAGGTCGTCATCGGTGTCGTCATCGCCCTCGCGGTGCTGCTCGACACGCTGCGCCGCAAGGCCGGGTCCAAGGCCGCTTCCGCGACCGGTTCCGCCGGCGCACCGGGGTCGCCGGGATCCGGGCGCAAGGGAGCGGGAGCGGTCAAGTTCGGGATCGCCGCGGTGTGCGTGGCCCTCGTCGTGGGCGGGATCTCCTACTTCAACGCCGGCTCGCCCGGCGGCAACACGAAGGTGGGCATGTCGCTGTCCACGCTCAACAACCCCTTCTTCGTACAGATGAAGGCGGGCGCCCAGGCGGAGGCGAAGGCGGCCGGAGTCGACCTGACCGTCACCGACGCACAGAACGACGCCTCGCAACAGGCCAACCAGCTCCAGAACTTCACGAGCTCCGGAGCGAAGTCCATCATTGTCAACCCGGTGGACTCGGATGCGGCGGGCCCCGCCGTCCGGGGCGCCAACAAGGCGGACATCCCGGTGATCGCCGCCGACCGAGGCGTCAACAAGGCGCGGACCGCGGCGCTCGTCGCCTCCGACAACGTCGCGGGCGGTGAACTCGCCGCGAAGGCACTGGCCGACAAGCTCGGCGGCAAGGGAAGCATCGTCATCCTGCAGGGCACCGCGGGTACGTCCGCCAGCCGCGAGCGCGGTGCGGGCTTCGCCGAGGGGATCAAGGCGTACCCCGGCATCGAGGTCGTGGCCAAGCAGCCCGCGGACTTCGACCGCACCAAGGGGCTGGACGTCATGACCAATCTGCTCCAGTCCCACCCCGGTATCACCGGAGTCTTCGCCGAGAACGACGAGATGGCACTTGGCGCGGTCAAGGCACTCGGCAGCAAGGCAGGAAAGTCGGTGTCCGTCGTCGGATTCGACGGAACTCCGGACGGTCTGAAGGCGGTCGGGGCAGGCACGCTGTACGCGTCGGTGGCCCAGCAGCCGAAGGAACTGGGCAAGATCGCCGTGCAGAACGCGGTACGGGCCGCCGAGGGCAAGAAGGTCGACAGCACGGTGAAGGTGCCGGTCAAGGTGGTCACCGAGAAGAACGTCGCCGACTTCTCCTGAGCAGTGCCCGAACGCGCCTGAACAGCGTCCGACCTCGGAAAGCAGGAACAATGCACGTCAACGACCACCACCGGTACGACCTGCTGGTCGTGGGCTCGGCCAACGCCGACCTGGTCATCGGTGTCGAACGCCGTCCGGCCCCCGGTGAGACCGTGCTCGGTTCCGATCTTGCCGTCCACCCGGGCGGCAAGGGAGGAAACCAGGCGGTGGCCGCCTCCCGCCTCGGGGCCGCCACCGCCCTGCTGGCCCGGGTCGGTGACGACGCCCACGGCCGCCTGCTGCTCGAATCGCAGCGGGCGGCGGGGGTGGACACCGAGGGCGTCCTCGTGGGCGGGGCACCGACCGGAGTCGCGCTGATCACCGTGGACCCCTCCGGCGACAACAGCATCGTGGTGTCGCCGGGGGCCAACGCCCGGCTGACCCCGGAGGACATCCGGGCAGCGGGCCCGCTCTTCGAGGCGGCGCGGGTCGTCTCCGTACAGCTGGAGATTCCGCTGGAGACGGTTGCCGCGGTGGCCGGTGCCATGTCACCCGGCACCCGACTGGTCCTGAACCCGTCTCCGCCCGCTCCCCTGCCCGGCCACGTGCTGTCCGCCTGCGACCCCTTGGTGGTCAACGAGCACGAGGCGCGCTACATGCTGGGGGAAGCGGCAGGCGCCACGCCTCAGGAGTGGGCACGCGCACTGCTCGGGCTCGGCCCGCAATCGGTCGTGATCACACTGGGCGCGGCGGGCGCGCTCGTCGCCGACGCCCGTACGGGCGACGTCGTCCCCGTACCGAGCCCCGAGGTCGAGGCGGTGGACACGACGGGGGCGGGTGACGCGTTCACCGCCGCCCTGGCCTGGCGCCTCGGCCTGGGGGAGCAGCTCACCGAGGCCGCCTCGTTCGCCGTCAGGGTCGGCGCCGCGGCCGTCACCAGGCAGGGCGCGCAGGCGTCCTTCCCGACCGCGGAGGAAGTCCCGGCGCTGTGAAGAAGGCAGGAATCCTCAACCGCCATCTCGCCGGGGCACTGGCCGAACTGGGTCATGGCGACGGGGTGCTCATCTGTGACGCGGGCATGCCCGTTCCGTCCGGCCCCCGGCTCGTCGATCTGGCCTTCCGGGCCGGCGTCCCCTCGTTCGCCGAGGTGCTCGACGGGCTGCTGGAGGAACTGGTGGTGGAGGGCGCGACAGCGGCGCACGAGGTGCGGGAGGCGAACCCGGAGGCCGCACGCCTCCTCGACGAGCGACTCCCGGGACTCGCCCACGTGCCGCACGACGAGCTGAAGGCACTTTCGGCGGGTGCCCGGTTGGTGGTGCGCACGGGCGAGGCACGGCCGTACGCGAACGTGCTGCTGCGGTGCGGAGTCTTCTTCTGACGAAGTCCGGCAGACACCCGGCGTGCGAATACCGGACGACCGGTCCGCGCGGTGGTCACCGCGGCCTCCGGCGCGATCACCGCGAGTCCGCACTGCTGATGGGCCACACCCCTCTGAGGGGCCGCATCCCTCTTCGGGAGCGGCCCCTCACGTGTATGCGCTGACGGAGATGGTGACGATCCCGGTGAACCGTCGACAGTACTGACGGCCCCCCTCGCCCAACCCCACCCCTCTCGTGTCCCCGTGCGCGCCCGCGCGCCGGCCCGTGCGTGCCACGATCTCGGTCCCTCAGGACAGATCCGTACGCCGTGCCCCGTGACGGACTCGGCCGGTGCGATGCCATCCACTCCGTGACCGCACCCGACGGCGATCTGTTTGGATGAGGCAACGCACCATCAGTAACACCCGGTGGCGGTTGCTTTGGGGCGGGCGTGACGTAGCGTTTCCTCTTTGGTGGTGTTCGGAGGAGCACTGCAAGGCACCGTTGTGCCCTCATCACTTATAGGGCACCGAGGGGTATTGGGATGAAGCTCTGCTTCCTCGTCGAAGAGCTGTACCGGCATGACGGCATGCCGCTTGACGTGGTCCGACGACTGTCGTCGTGGGGACACCAGGTGGACGTGGTGCGCCCCGGCGGCTCACTACTGCGGATCTCGGAAGAGGTGCGGGCGGGGACGCATGACGCTTGGGTGCTCAAGACCGTGTCCGGCGGCCCCGGGCTCACCCTGCTGGAGGCCGCGGCGGCTGTGGGCCTGACCACGGTGAACGATGCGCGGTCGATCCGCGCGGTGCGGGACAAGGTCCTCACGTCGATCATCGCGCGACAGCACGGGCTACCGGTTCCGGTGACCTATTCGGCGCCGAGGGCCACGCTGTTCGCAGATGTTCCCGACGAGCTCTTCCCCCTGGTGGTCAAGCCCGCCGACGGCAGCTCGGGGCGCGGGGTGCGGCTCGTGTCGGACCCCGGGCGGCTGGCGGGGGAGGAGCAGGCGGGGGAGGGGCAACTCATCGCACAGCCCTACGTGTCCAACTCGGGCTCCGACTTGAAGGTCTACTGTCTCGCGGGCGAGTTCCACGCGACCTTGCGCCGCTCCCCGCTCCACCCGGACGGGCCGGTCGACGAGGGAGCCGTCCCCCTGCCCGCCGAGGTGGCCGCAGTGGCGGCGAAGGTGGGAGCGGTCTTCGGCCTCGATCTGTACGGCATCGACGTGGTGCTCGGCCCCGACGGCCCCGTGATCGTCGACATCAATGACTTCCCGAGCTTCCGCCAGGTCCCCGACGCCGTATCCCGGTTGGCCGGAGCCGTCCTCGACCTGGCCAGGATGGGTGGCGCTGCCGGGGCGGGCATGCTCGCCCCTGCTCCGCGCATTCCCGCGCAGCCGCAAATCCCCCATGGGCTGCCTCATCCGCACTCCGTTCCCGGCCCCGGCCCCGAAGCGGGCATGCTGGCAGCGGTGCCGGGAGCCGTGCAGATATGAGGGTGTGTCTGCTGACCGACAAGCCGGACCATCCGCTGCTCGCCGCAGTCTCTTCCGCACTGGTCGAGGCGGAACACCGCGTGACGTTCCTGAACCCGGACACCGGAACCGGATCCCCGTCGGAACTGGTGACTCCGGACGATCTCGCCGATGTCTACCTTCTCAAGGCCCATACCCCCCGGGCACTGGCGCTGGCACGTCTCCTCGAAGTACACGGCGCCCGGGTGGTGAACTCCGCCGCCGCGACGGAGCTGTGCCAGGACAGGAGCCGGATCGCCGCCGTGGCGGAAGGCGCCGGCCTGCCGATGCCCCGGACACGGACTCTGGACGCACTGTCCGAAGCCCTCCACGGAGCGGAGCAGCCGGAGAGCGGCTATCCGCTCATGGTCAAGAGCCGCTACAGCCGGCGCCAGGACCTGGTGGCCCGTGTGGACGGTCCGTCCGAGTTCCGGGACCTTGCCGCCCGGTGGTCCGACGAGCCCGTCGTCCTACAGGAGTTCGTCGCGAACAGCGGCTGGGACCACAAGCTGTGGGTGATCGCGGGCGAGGTGTTCGCGGGGGTGCGCCCCGCACCCGTGGGGGCCCCGCCGGACGGTGCCCGGTCTGCGCCACTGGTCCGTGACCTGCCGCAGGCCTGGACCGGACTCGCCCTCCACACGGGAGAGGCCTTCGGCCTGGATGTCTACGGTGTCGACCTGCTGGACCGCGAGGGGGCGCCCGTCGTCGTCGACATCAACGCCTTCCCGGGGATCCGCGGCCCGAAGGGCGCCCCGGAGGCGTTGGCGGCCCTGGCACTGCGACGCCCCCGGCCCGGCCCTTCCGCCTACGAGGCTTGACACGCCCCGACCGCCACCAGGAACTCGCTGGGGGTGCCCGACCACGACACATGCAGCCCTTCCCGGGCCCGCGTGCGCGACGAACAGCAGGCAGCGTTCCGCCGGCAGGTCCGACTCGTGCGGGAGCCGGTCGGTGCCGGCCGGGGTCACCGCACGCGGGTACGGCAGCGCAGCCTCACTCACGCCGATGACCGCGACGCACCGGACCTCCAGCCCCTTGAAGGAGTGCATGGTGCCGGCCTGTACGGGGCGCCCGCGTCGGAAGTCGCGTCGCCCCGCAGGCGTGTGACAGGAACGCCAGCGGCCTTGAGCCGCTGCACCGCCTTGTCGCAGTTCCTGTTGAACCGGGCACTGACCCCGATCTCACCCGGGGCGATCCCCCTGTCGAGCCAATCACGGACGCGTGCGACGAGCGCGTCGAACTCGGCTTCCCCGGCGTGCACTTCGGGCCCGTTGCCGTGGAGGGCCGAGCGGTTGCCCAGCAGGGTCTCGTTCGCCGCGTCGGCCGCCACCTGCTCGAAGGGCCGGCCGACGAGCAGCGCGGTGGACCAGGAGAGGATCTTGTGCGGGGGACGACAGTTCTTGCGCGTCTTCGCCGACCGGTCGGCCACCTCGATCCCGACGGTCTTCGGCGACACCTTCGAGTCGTGAATACGCTGATGGGGATCGCCCGCGATGAAGAGATCGTCGGGACGGGCCGGAGCCGCCGCACGCAACAGCCGCCACTGGGGCCTGATCTTTGGCCGAACCAGCAGTCGGTGGGCTTGCGCGGGCCCGCTCCGGGTGTCCTGGGGGACGTCCTGTGCGGATGTGAAGTCGTCGCCAGTACGGTTCGCCGATGCCGTCGTCAGCTCCGGGTGGCGTACACGATGAGGTTGTCCACCGGGTGGCCCTGCGCGTCGAAGGCGCCGTCGCAGGTGATGAGACGCAGGACGCGTCCGTCGGCGGAACCGTAGACCTTCTCGGTCGGGAAGGCCTTCTTGCTGACGGTCTCGGTACCGGTGACCCTGAAGTGGATCTCTGCTCCGCGGTCGTTGCGGATCGCGATGTCCGCGCCCTTGTCGATCTTCTTCAGATCGTGGAAGACGGCCTTGCCGAAGCGGGTGTCGTTGTGCCCGATGAGGACCGCGGCACCCCGCTCACCGGGGGCGGCACCACCGGTGTACCAGCCGACCGTCATGCCCTTGTCGGCGGGCGGGACCTCGACGGTGCCGTCCGCGTTCAGACCGAGCCGCATCAGCGCACTGGCCACCCCGATCGACGGGATGCTGACATGGGTGGGGCTCGCGGCGGACTCCTGCTTTCCGGGCTTGCCCGGTGTCCCGGCCCCGGTGTCCTCGGACGAGTGGAGCGGGTCCGGGGCACCGGCCGAACCGTTCGTGCCGTGCGGTGCGGCGGACGAAGCGTCCACGGCGGCGGAGGAGCAGCCGGTGAGGGCGAGACAGACGAGCGCCGGAAGCGCGGCGCGCCAGAACGGCGGAGGCGTACGGGACATGGGTGCTCCAGGAAGGTGCGGAGAAGGGGAGTGGCGCCGCCCGGTACGGGGCGGCGCCACGCAGAAGACCGGCTGCTGGGCGCGGTCGGCTGCCGTGCACGGTCAAGTGCCGTGCGATGTCAGTCGCGGTGACCGAACCGAAGTGTCGTCGGTTCAGCGGCCCTGCTGTGCGGCGGAGCGGCGGCGCAGGACGACCGTTCCCGCGCCCGCGACCAGAAGGGCGGCCGCGGCCGACCCGGCGAGGGCGGTGGTGTGGTCGCCCGAGGTGCCGGCCGGTCGCTCGCCCGCGGCTACGCCGCCACGCGGAGTGGTACCGGCCGAAGCCTTTTCACCGGCCCGCTGTACGGCCGGTGCCGGGCTGTCGCCCGCGGCTACGCCGCCGCGGGGAGTGGTACCGGCCGAAGCCTTTTCACCGGCGCGCTGCACGGCCGGTGCCGGGCTGTCGCCCGCGGCTACGCCGCCACGGGGCACCGCCGACGGCTGCGCCGACCGCACGGCCCCGGCGGACCGCTCGACGGACGGCGCCGAAGCCGAGGGCTTGGGTGTGCTGTCGGCGAAGGCCGCGGCGGACGGGACGAGTACCGCGCCTGCCGCGACAGCGGCAAGGACGGCGGTACGGAGGGACAGACGGTGGGGCATGGGCATGGCTCCATTCCTGGTCGGCCTCGGTGGTGCCCGGATGCCGGTTCGCACCGGGCGCAAGGCGTGCCGACAGGCTGGCGTGAAGTTATGAAGAAGCTGTCAGATCGCTGTGGTCATCGCATCAGACCGGATCCGCACCGCTCCCGCGGCCGCCGCCCGCACCGCTTCAGTTGCCGTTCGTACCGCTTCCGGTCGTACTGCTCCCGCCGCCACCATCCGTACCGCTCCCGTCGCCGCCGCCGCCACCACCGTCCGTACCGCTCCCGCCGCCGTCCGCACCGCTCCCCGGCAGGCCCGTCGATTCCCCTCCCGGCTCACCCGTGCCATTCGTCCCACCCGGGCCATTCGCCCCACCTGGCCCCGGCTCCGGTTCAGGCCCCGGTCCGGCTCCCGCCGCATCCACCGGCAGGCGGAGCGTGAACACCGAGCCCCGCCCCTCGACGCTCACCGCACTCACCGAGCCGCCGTGCGCCTCGACGAGTTTCCGTACGATCGCCAGGCCCAGCCCGCTGCCGCCCGTGCGGCGGCTGCGGGACTTCTCGGCGCGCCAGAAGCGGTCGAAGACATGTGGCAGATCATCGGCCGAGATCCCGCTGCCGGTATCGGTGACGTCCACCACCACCTCGTCCACCACCGTCTCCTCGCCCGCCGTCTCGTCACCCGCCGTCACCTTGTCCGCCGCGGCCCCGGAGCCGTATGCGTGCAAGGTGACATTTCCGCCCGCCGGAGTGTGACGCACAGCGTTGGAGACCAGGTTGCCGATGACCTGACGCAGCCGGACCGGGTCGGCCGTCAGACCGGGAAGGGGGTCCCCGGCCGTCGACGTGCGGACCGTCAGCGTGACTCCCGCCGTCTCGGCCCGCCCCTGGTGGGCCGAGACGGCCTGGCCCAGCACGTCCTCGATGCGTACCGGCTCGGGGTGCAGCCGCAACGCGCCCGCGTCGGCCGCGGCCAGATCCTGGAGGTCGTCGATGATGTGCTGCAACTGCACGGCCTCCGTGTGCAGCGAGGAGATGAACGCCGGATCGGGCTCCGCCAGACCGTCCTGCGCCGCCTCCAGCCAGCCGCGGATATTGCTCAGCGGGGTGCGCAGTTCATGGGCGACATCGCTGACCATGTCCTTGCGCTGCCCTTCGAGGCGGGCACGGTGGGCGGCCATGTCGTTGAAGGCGGCGGCGAGCCGTCCGATCTCGTTGTCGCCGGTGACCAGCACGGGCGCGGAGCCCTCCCCGTCCCGCATGCGCTGTGCGGCACCGGTGAGGGCCCGCAACGGCCGTACGAGCCGGGCCCCGGCCAGCACCGAGGCCCCGACGGTGAGCGCCAGGACGAGCGCCGCGGCGCCCGCGATCTTCGCCGTGTTCGCCGGGGAGAGGTCGAAGCCGGGCACGGTCGTGTTGCCCTCGTCGCCGATGAACAGCAGAGCGGGCGAGGCGACATAGGAACTGAGCTGTTCGCGACGGGCCGTGCCCACACAGGAGGCGGTGGCCCGGTCGTCGTCGCCGGTCCTGACGCTCGGCGCGGGGGAGGCCATCGTGATGCCCGCGCGTGCGCTCGGCACCGGTAGGGGACGCTCGCCCCAGGACAGGTCCGGATTGAGCTCCACACCGGTGCGGTCCTGACGTTTCAGGCAGGCGTTGGCCAGCTGATTGAGTTCCCCCAGCGCCTTGCGCTCGGTCGCCGTAGGGAGGGCCAGGTCGTCGAACGCGCACCGGGTGCCGTCCATCCGGTCGGGATCATTGCCGACGACCTCGATGTGCGGGCGACCGCTCGGCCCCTGGACCGCGTCGGCCGCCACCCCGGACCGGCTCAGGCATGCCACACTTCGTTCGGCGGCACGCTGCAACGCCGCACGTTCGGCCCGGGGGAGCCGGAACGGACCGACCGCGCGCGGGTCGACGCGATCGGCCGTGGCGTTCGCCGTCCGGCCCACCGTCTGGGACAACGCCGTGTCCACGGAGAGCGGATCGACGATCGCGGACGCCTGGGGCGGCAGTGCGGGCGGGGACGGCAGAGTGGCGGAATCGGCGAGGGGCCGGCGCTGCTCGGTGGTGAGGGCGATCCGCCGGCCGGACTGCCGCGCCAGGTCGCGCACGGTGCTGTCGACACCGTCCCAGGTGGGGTGGGCCGCCGCATATCCGAGCAGGGTGTTGTAGATCCGGGCGTCCGCGGTGAGATTCTGCCCCTGCTCCTGCTTGATGGCTCCGGAGGTGGTCTGTACGGCGAGCCAGGCGGTGGCGGCCACCGAACACGCCGCCACCAGCGCCGAGACGGCGAGCAGCCGGCCGAACAGGCTCTTGCGCAGTGGCAGCCGTGCCCGCCGGTCACGACGTATTCGTTGCTCACGAGGGCGCCGCGCCCGCCGGCCGCGCTGCTCCCGTGCCCCCCGGTCACGACGGACCGGAGCGTCACCCACCCCGCTAGGACGACGCACGGGAAGCGCTCCTGGCCGGATCCGTCAGCTTGTACCCCACACCGAAGACGGTGAGCAGCCGGACCGGCCGACGCGGCGCGTGCTCGATCTTCTTCCGCAGGTTCATGATGTGCACATCGACCGTGCGGAGGCTGATGTACCGGTCGAAGCCGTGCAGCTCCTCCAGGAGCCGCTGCCGGCTGAAGACCCGCTCGGGCTCCGCCGCCATCGCGGCGAGAATCCGGAACTCACCGGGCGTGCACTCCACGAACCGCCCCTCGACCGACACCTCGTGCCGGACCGGGTCGACCAGCAGCGCACCCACCGCCAGTGCCTGGCCCGCGGCGGGATCGGCATCCGCCGAGACCCGCCGGGCGCGGCGCAGCAGCGTCCGCACGCGTGCCATCAACTCACGCGGGCTGTACGGCTTCGTCATATAGTCGTCCGCGCCGAGATCCAGGCCCAGCAGCAGATCGTCCTCGGTGCTGCGGGCCGTCAGCATCAGCACCGGCACCTCCCGGTGCTCGGCGCGCAGTACGCGGACCACGTCCAGACCGTCCGCCCGGGGCATCATCACGTCGAGCACCAGCAGATCGGGCTCCCGGTGCCGGACCTCGGCGAGGGCCGCGAGGCCGTCCCCGACGACTCTCACCGCGTGCCCCTCGTGTTCGAGGTATCGGCGTACGAGTTCGGCCTGCTTCTCGTCGTCTTCGGCGACTATGACGTTTGCGCACACACGGACGATCGTAGATGAGCTCGCGAGGGTCCCTCGCGGTGTCGGACCGCCGCGTTCGACCGTGGAGCGGATCACCGGACCATAGGCTGGACCCGCAGACACAGGGCGACGGGGGAGGGAGTACGGGTGAGCAGCTGCGGTACGGAGGACGAGGGGGCCGTGCACAACACCCTCTCCGGGGACGCGGTGGTGGCCGGTCCGCTGGTCATGGCCAGGAACGTCGGACAGATCGTCCTGCCGCCCGGCGCGCCGGGCATGCCACCGAGCCAGGTGCCGCCGCCCAGCCGCTGCTTCGTCAACCGCACCGCGGAGTTCGCCGCCCTCCGCGCGGTCGCGGCCTCGTATTCCGTGGAGCGGTCGCCCGGCATCGTCGTGGTGACCGGACTGGGCGGCGTGGGCAAGACACAGCTGGTGGCGAACTGGGTCAACGAGGACGTGAAGGAACACTGCCCGGACGGCCAGTTGTACGTCGACCTCGACGACTACCGCCGGGACGGCGCCGTCGACACAGCCGGGGTACTGGCCGGATTCCTGCGGGCCCTGGGGGTGCACAACCAGTACGTGCCGCCTGGGCTCGCGGAGCGGACGGGACTGTTCCGGAGCATCACGGCCGGTCGCGCCGTGCTCGTCGTCGCGGACAACGCGCACCACGCCCCGGAGGTGCGGCCCCTGATGCCGCCCAGCGGTCTGCTGGTCGTCACCAGCCGCAGGCGCCTGCCCTCGCTGGAGATGGACGGAGCGGTGTCGATCGTCGTGGACCCGCTCGACGTGGGAGCGGGCGTGCAATTGGTACGGCGGTGGCACGTCACCGCCGCCGAGGACGCCGCCGCCGAACTGGTACGGCTGTGCGGCGGGTTGCCGCTCGCCCTGCGCGCCGTGGGGGAGTGGCTCGCCAGCCGCCCCCAGCTGCGCCTCGACGACGTGGTGCGCGACCTCGCCGCCCAGCACGGACACGGCGCGGGCGAGGAATCGCGGGAGACCGACGGAACCACGACGCGAACGGGCGGAGCGATGACGGGCGACACCGGTACGGGAAGCGTCGGGGCCGCGCTCGACACCGTGGTCGACGGATTCGACGACCGTGCGCGGCAGCTCTACCGCCTGCTCGGGCTCCTTCCGACGAAGACGGTGACCGGTGCCGCGCTCCGGGCCGCCGGTGCGGTACATGTCGACGACGCCCTCGGGGACCTGCTCATGGCGCACCTGGCCGTGGTCGTGGAGGCGCAGGACGACGGTCCCCGCTACCGGCTGCACGACATCGTCCGGACCCACGCGCGCCTGCGGGCGGCGGACGTTCCCCCGCAGGAGCGCCGGGCCGTACTGGGGGCGGTCGTCGGCTTCTACGCCGAAGCGGCAGCACACGCGGACGCGCTGATCCTCGGCGCCCGTTTTCGACTGCAGGCGCCTCCGGCACGCTCACTGGCCGAACTCGGCCTCGGCGCACCGCTCTTCACCGACCGGGCCAGTGCCCTGGACTGGCTGGACGCGGAGCGCGCCAACCTCGTCGCCGTGCTGCGCGTCGCCGCAGGAGAACGGTGGTACGACGCCGTGTGGCGGCTCTGCGAATCGCTGTGGGCGTTCTACCACAGCCGCAAGGACTACGCCGACTGGATCGACGCGCACCGCCTCGGGACCGAGGCCGCCCAGCGGGAGGGCCGACCGGACGTCGAGGTCCGCATGCGCAACCAGCTGGCCCGCGCCGAGTACGAACTGGGTGAGTTCGAACGGGCCGGACACGAGCTGGCGGCCGCCTCCGCCCTGCTTGATCTCGTCGACGACGCCCGGCTGAGCGGAGTGGTGTGGGAGACCCAGGGGCTGATCGCACTGTCCCTCGGGCGTCCCGACGACGCCCGCCACCTCTTCGAGCGCGCGCTCCGGGCCAACACCGAGTGCGAGGACCGGCACGGCATCGTGGTGCAGAGCTACAACATCGGGCAGGCCCTGGTCGCGGGGGGCCGCTGGCAGGAGGCCCTCGACGTGCTGGACGGCGCGGCGGCGAGCGCCCGCGACAGCGGCGACGACGCCATGCTGCCGCGTATCGGCCTGGTCGCGGCCCGCGCCCTGATCGGCCTGGAGAGCTGGGGGCGAGCCGTCGAGACCGTGGTCGCGGCGGCGGATCAGGCCGCGCGGTCCAAGCTGTACGCCAAGCTCGACCAGGCGCTCTCGCTCCTCGCGGAGCTGGCGGAGCGGACGGACGACACGCCGCTGCGGGAAGCCTGCAACCACCATCTGCGCGAACTCCGCCGACGGCTGGGCATGGCACCACCACCGGCCGGGTGACCCGCACCGACGACCGCCACCGCCCATCCCCTTCACTGTTCCGGAGCCACTGTTGACCTTGGTGCCGTCGAAGCTGCGCCGCCGGGCGGCCGCCCGGTCCGGCCGGTCCCGCTGGAACACCTGGGAGCCGCCGAAGGCCGCCGTCCTGGGGGTGGCACGTACCCTCACCTCCGCGACGCGGGTGCTCGACGTCATGCGCCTGCTGCGTGCCGAGGACGGCATCGAGAAGTACTACACCGTCAACCCGGGCTCGGCCTTCGGCGACGGGCTCGGGGAGTACCTCCGCGCCCTGGGCGTACGGGTCCTCACCTGGGAGGAGGCGACCCGGCGTTCGTTCGATCTCGCCGTCTCGTGCTCGGTGCACCCGACGATGAGACGGCTGGACGCCCCGCTGATGGTCCTGCCGCACGGCGCCGGATACAACCGTCTGGTGGCGGAGTCCACCGGGGACTCCCGGGTGCCCGCCGGGCTGTCCCGCCGCGAACTCATGTGGCGGGGCAAGGTGGTTCCGGCGGCCATCGGGGTCTCGCATCAGGAGCAGATCGACCGGCTCGCCGTGACCTGCCCGGAAGCGGTTCCGTACGCCGTGACCGTGGGCGACTGGTGCTTCCAGCGGATCCGGGCCAGCATGTCCCGCCGCGATCACTACCGAGCGCGGCTCGGCGCCGTCGACGGACGCCGACTGGTCGTCATCCACTCGACCTGGAGCAGCCACTCGCTCCTCGGCCGCCATCCCGGCCTGCCCCTGCGACTCGTCACCTCGCTGCCCGCCGACGAGTTTGCGGTCGCGGCCGTCTTCCACCCCAACGTCTGGGCACGCCACACCCCTGACGGCGTGTTCGACCGGCTGGCCGAGGCGATGGACGCCGGACTCATGATCATCCCGCCGCAGGAGGGCTGGCGCGCGGCGGTGGTGGCCAGCGACTGGGTGGTGGGCGACCACGGCTCCACGTCCTTCTACTCGGCCGCCGCCGACCGGGTCACGCTGCTGGCCGCGACCGGGCTCGACGAACTGGATCCCGCGTCACCCGCCGCCGCGTTCGCCCACCGGGCTCCCCGGCTCGACCCCGACGGGGACGTGTACGCCCAGCTCATGGACGCGGCACGGGGCTACGACCCCGAAGACCTGAGACCGGTCGTCGACCGGCAGCTCGCCTCCGTCGACACGTCGGGTGCGACGACACAGGAACTGATGTACGCGTTCCTGGCGGCGCGGGGCGTACGCACGCCGCGCCACGCGCCGCACCCCGCCCCCGTCCCGGCCCCCGAACCGGCACACCATCCCGCACCCACGGCCTACGACGTCACCGGCGCCCACGACGGGACGGGAACCGTCGACGTCCGGCGCCGGCCGCTGGTCGTCGGGGACCACACGGAGGCCAGGGGGTTCTACGCCGTCACGGACGAGGTGAACCACCTGCTGTGGAGACAGGCCGCAGAGGTCGTCGCCCGGACCGGGATCGAGGCCGAGCTCCCGGCCACGGAGTGGGCCGACCGCGAGAGCAGGCGCTCCGAGCATGCCAACGTCCTGGTCGCGGCGGTCGATCCGACCCGCTGCCTGGTCCGCCTGCGCGGCGGACGCGAACTGGAGGCGCGCACCGAGCGGCCGTGGGGGACACGACGGCCGCCGCTCGACGCCGTGGTTCTGGGCGCGGCCGTCAACCTCTGGCTCACCGACACGGCGCGGGGCGGGGACGAGGACCTCACGGGCGGACTGTCGGTACGGACCGGGGACCGGCAGATCCGTGTGACGTTCTCGCCCCGCGGAACCGGTGGCCCGCCGCCGGGCGGAGACGGCCCCGAGCACGGGTAGCTCAGGGCGGCGGCAACGACGGATGTCCGGCGCGGGCGGCGCGACGCTCAGGAGCGGGCGCGCCCTTGCCGCGCTCGGCGGCGGACGCCGGGACGCGCCCGAGCGGTGACGGCGGACCCCGCGGCCCGGTACTCGCCGTGCCACCCGTGGCCACCGCGCCGAACACGGTGCCTTCGTACCCGCGAGTCCCACCCGTTCGCGAACGCACCGCGCAACCGGCCGCCGGCAGCGCTCCCCAGGCCGGGATCGCGCGGCGGGGCGCACGGAGGCCGCTGCTTCCGCTCCGGTGCCCCGGCCCTTGCCACAGCAGTCGCCGCCTGGTCTTGTGTACCGCGGGCACCGCGGGTGATCCATGACGAGGCCGCGACCGGGACGCGCGCACCAGCGCGCGGGCACGGCCGCGCCGGGGAGAAGTGTGGAATCAGTGACCGGACACGAGGTACGGGGCACGTTGCCCGAAGGGCTCGGCGCCGCGATACGGGCCACTGCCGAGGACATCGCCGCGCTGCTGCGCGGGGTTGCCGACACGAGCGTCCCGGTGCCCGGCTCGGAGTGGACCGTCGGACAGGCGGCAGCGCATCTGGCGCAGGCCAATGAGCTGATGGCCGACCTCGCGGCCGGGCGGGAACGCGCCTATGGGGACGGAACGCCGCAGGGTCTGGCGGCGGCCAACGAACGTGCGCTCGCCGCCTTCGAGGAGCGGGCCGCCGATCCGCTGGCCGCCCTGATCGTGACGCACGCGCAGGCGTACCTCGCGGCGGTGGGCCGGTGCGCGACGGACGAGAACACCACCGTGGTCACCCCCCTGGGCCCGATGAGCCGGGCGGTGCTGGGCTCGTACCTGCTGACACACATGCTCGGCCACGGCTACGACCTGGCCCGTGCGCTGGGCCGCCCGCACATGATCGACCGCACCCGCGTCGAGCTGTCGCTGCCCTTCCTGACCACGGCGATGCCCCGGGTGACCGATGCCGCCGCCACCGCCGGGCTGACCGCCCGCTACACGATCCGCCTGCGGGGCGGCGCCCGCTTCGGCACCGCCTTCACCGACGGCGCCGTATCGGTCACCCCGCAGCCGCCCACCCGCCCGGACTGCACCATCCTCACCGAGCCGGTCACCTTCTTCCTGATGGCACTCGGCCGCTGCGACCCGTGGGGCGCCATGGCCCGCGGCCGTGTCCTCGCCTGGGGCCGCAAACCCTGGCTCGCTGCCCGCTTCCCGAGACTGTTCACGGCGCCGTGAGGGGCGGGCGGGTGGGCCCGGCACGCGCGGCTGCGTCCGCCCGGACCCCAGGGCACCCGCCTCGCCGGACGGCCGAACGAACCGCCCGGACCGGACCGGGACGGTCACCATCGCCGTGTCCGGGAGATGCCGACCTCTCTGCCGCTAACGTTGATCCGCACGGTGGCAGCGGCGGTGCCGGGGAGGGCGCACCGCGCGGAACACCGGGAACGAGGAGTGCGCGACATGCTGGATCCCACCTCGGTGGCGGCAATTTCGGCGGTACTCGGCGCGGTTGGTTCGGGAATGGCCAACGAGGCCGGCAAATGGGCCTGGGAGTCGACCGGCGGCTTCGTACGGAGAATCGTCGGGCGGGAGGTCCCCGCGCCCGTGGCGCCGGGTGAACGGGACGACGTGGCCCGCATGGTCCACGAGCAGATCCGCACGAACCCCCAACTCGCCGCCTCCTGGAACGCGTTCGCGGCCAGGGTGCACGGCGGACCGAATCCGGCGCGGGCCGCGCAGTCGCACCTCCCCGCCTCCGTGAGGTTCTTCACGGACCGCAGGGAAGCGATGAGGCAACTCCAGCGCGAGGCATCCCGGCGTGCGGACGGAAGACCCCGCCTCGCCCTCGTGCACGGTCCGGACGGCATGGGTTCCAGCACGCTCGCCGTGCACTTCGGTTCCCGGCCGACCCGTCTCTTCCCCGACGGGCAGATCTACGCCGACCTCGGCGGCGGGGGCGCCGCGAGCGCACGCGACGTCGGCACCGTCCTGCGCGTGCTGCTTCGCCAACTGGGCGTGCGGGACGAGGAGATGCCCACGGCGACCGACCGGCTCGGTGAGTTCTTCCGGCACTGCGTGTCGGACCGCAGACTCCTGGTCGTGCTCGACCACGCGCACTCGGCGGCGCAGGTCAGGCCGTTCCTCACGTCGGCGCCCGCGGTCTTCACGATCGTGGTCGCCCGGACCCCGTTCCCCGGTCTCGACGCCGTACGGGTCCCCGTCGGTCCGCTCACGGACCGGGACGCCGTACGGCTGCTCACCGACATCACCGACAAGTCCACCGTCGCCGCGGCCCGTGCCGCGCTGCCGTCGCTGCTCGCGCGCTGCGGCGGATCCCCGTACGCGCTCCGGGCCGCGGCGGACCGGCTCTCCGCCCCCACGCTTCCGCCGCGTCGGACCGGCACCGACACCGACCCGGTCCAGGGGGCGGCAGAGGACAACTACCGGCTCCTCGCCCCCGAAGCCGCCAGGCTGTACCGGCTGATGGCGCTGCGCGGCTGGCCCGCCTTCGACGCCACGGCGGCCGGACGGACCACCGGCCAGGACCCCGCTGCCGCGGTCGAACTCCTGGCGGACCTGGCCGACCGGATGCTCCTGGAGCGCAGCCGGAGCGGCAGCGACGACGGGCGCTACCACTACCGCCCCGGAGTCCGGGCACACGCCGAGGCCGCGGCGATCCGCGAGGACGGAATCGCGGCCTGCTCCGCCGCTCTCGCCCGCACGCTTCTCGCCTATACCGGCCTGGCGGCATCGGCGGCCCACCAGGCACTTCCGGAGAGCTGGCGCGTCCCGGAGCCCGTCGGCGACCGGACCGGGCAGAGGTACGAGAACCGGGGTGCCGCCCTGGACGCACTGCTCGCGGAGTCGGGCAATCTGGTCGAGGCCGTTCGCTGTGCCGAGGAGTCCGGCGACCCGGACACCGCCGTGCGCCTGTGCCGGTCCCTGTGGCCGCTCCAGCTCAAAGCGGGGCACCACGAACTGCTGCTGCCGGCGCTGCGCATCGGAGCACGCCTGGTCGACAGCCATCGTCCGGGAAGCCTCGACGCTGGGGCGCTCCATGCCCAACTCGCGCATACGTTGACTGAGTTGGGGCGCTGGGAGGAGGCGGAGGCCGAGACGCTGGCAGCGGCACGGGCCGAGGAGTCGGCCGACCACAGGCGAGGCCACGCCTCGGCCGTGGAGTTCCTGGGCCTGCTGAGGCTGCGTCAGTGGCGTTACCAGGACGCGTACGAGTGCTTCGAGGAGGCGGGGGACATCCTGGACACGCTGGGTGCGCACGATGAGGGAGTCGCCGATCTGCCGCGCGCCCAGGCCCTGTTGGAGCGCCATCGCGGACGAGCTCTGCGCGGGCTCGGGCGGAGCGAGGAGGCCCGGGAGAGACTGGGCACCGCGCTGCGCCGCTTCCGGGCGAGCGGTGACACCTACAACACGGCCCGGACGCTCACCGATCTCGCCGAGACCTGGCTGGACGGGGAGGACACCGAAGCGGCGCTGCCCCTGATCGACGAGGCGATCACCACGCTCGACGGCCAGCGCGCGGAGTATCACCTCTCGCATCTGCGGCGTATGCGGGAGCGCTGCATCACCCCGTAAGCGGCCGCCCCGCTTCTGGTGCCCCCTCACCCGGGGGTGCCAGAGGTTCGACCCGCACGCGGTGCAGCCGGGCGCCCGTCCGCACGGAGAGCCCTTCGGCCACCACCTGCGCGAGCCGCGCGGCGACGGCGGCCGGGTCATGGCTGCCCGTGGCCAGCCAGGCGTACAGGGCGGAGGCGTACGCGGCGGGGTCCGCACCGCGGATGTCACCCGCGTCGACGGCGGGCGTCGCCGCCACTCGCAGCGGCTCCTCGCCGCGCACCCGGACCACGCACGCGGACGGTCCGGTCACATAGGCCGCGAGCGAGCAGCCTTGATGGCGGCGGAGCACCTCGGCGGTCCAGGCCGACGGGGACCCGAACCGCGGATCGTCGGGTGCCCCGTTCCGGAAGATGACATCGGCGAGATCCAACTGGTCCACGTCACGGGTGTCCTCGTGCACGGCGACATGTGCTTCTCCGCCGCCGTCCGCGCCCGCCTCCTGCGGCGTTCCTGTCCAGCGGCTGACCGCGATCGTTCCGGGTCCGGTCACCCGCGACAGCACGCGCAGGGGGAGGGTGACCGTCCCGGGCTCGAAATCGGGCAGTGCGAGCGGCTTCAGGGAGGCCGGCCGACCGGGCTCCGGCGCACCCATCATCGCGTAGAAGAGTCTCCGCAACCGGACTGCGGATTCGCCCGGGACGGAGGTGGTGAACTCGGCAGGCCCGGCCAACAGCCGGTGGCCGCCGATGAGTTGCCCGATCTGCGCCGCCAGTGACCTTTCGTGGTCGAGCCGTGGTGCCTCTCGCATGAACGCGGAGACGGGCGCATCGGGATCGAGGGCGTCGAGCGGTGCGGCCCCCAGCAGTACGGGAGTGCCGAGGGCGGCCGCGTAGTAGGTGACGGAACCGTGGTCCCCGATGACGGCATCGGCGGCCAGCAGGGCCTGCCGCCATCCCTTCAGCGGATCGATCAGCGCCAGTCCGCCGCGCCGCGCGCGATCGAGCCAGGCCCGAATCTGGCCGGGCCCGTGGCCGTGCCAGATGTTGGGGTGCAGTACGGCCGCGAACCGGTACTCGTCCACGGGGAACTCCGCGGCGACCCGATCCAGCAGCGCAGCGACGATGTCACCCCCGCCCCGCCCCTCTTCGCCGTCGCCGACGAGTGAGTCGGAGTTCCAGGTCGAATTGAGCAGAACGAGCCGCTGGCCCGGCCGCACGCCCAACGCGCGGCGGAAGCGATCGCGATGGGGCCGGGCCGCGAGCATCCGGTCGAAGCAGGGGTCCCCGGCGAGAACAGCGGTCGGCGCGGCCTCGGGACAGGCGATGCGCAGCCGTTCGTACTGCTCGGGGTGGGAGAGGACGAGTGCGTCCGCGACGGGCGCGCCCTGCGAAAGGAGCCACTCCGGGGCCAGTCCGAAAACGGGCGCAGGCGCCGCCCCAGCCCCCGCTCGCGATCCGGTGTCCGGTGTCCGGTGTCCGGTGTCCGGTGTCGCCAGCCTCTTAGTGTATCCAACGCCATGTGACAGGACGGCCAACTTCCCGGAGAAGACGTCCAGTCGGCCACCGAAGCTGGCAGAGATGACCAGATCCACCTCCGTCTCGGCCGCCTGCTCCCAGGGCACGACCGGCACCCCGGTATCGGCAAGCAGCTCCGCCGTGCCGGCAGCGAACGCCGAGGAGCCCGTACAGGTCACCAGCAGTTGGACACGCCAGTCGTCGTCGAACAGGGGCAGCACATCGAGCAGGCGGGTCGCGGCGGTCACGTTGTGTACGACGACGAGTACGCGCAGACACTTGCCCCGGGTTGCCCACCGCGCGGCATCGTCCCCCACCGGCACCCGGACCCACTCGGCCCGCCCGTACGCCATCCGCACGCCCCTTCCTCCAGTCCGGCCCGGCCACGATAGTCAACCGGCGCGACGCCGTGCCGTCGGGGCAGGCCAGGACGTCCTCAGGCGGCCATCGCCACCGCGTCCCTGCTCAGCGATTCATCGATCGATCGGGACTGGTTCCGGTCGGCGAAGACGACAATCCGCAGCAGGGCGAACCGTCCGATGCCCGCCAGGGCGGACGCCGACAGGTAGACGGCCTGCTCGACCACGGCCGAGGGCTCGGGCCGTACGGCGTGCAGGCAGAGCAACGCGCCCGTCGTGAACGCATAGCTCACGGCGACCGTCACCCCGGATTGAAGATGGACCCCCCATCCCTTCCGCTCGCTCCGGAAGGAGACCCGCCCGTGCAGCTCGGTCGCGATCACCGTGGAAACGACGGTGATCAGCGCGTTGGCGACCGTCATCGGCATCCGGTCGCTGAGCAGGACGAGTGCCCCGCTCGACGCCAGCCCGACACCCCCGCCGCACACGACGAACCGCACAAAGGCGGCGACGAGCGGGTGAGGGGTGCGCGTCTGCCGACGCGATGGGGCGGTCACTGGCGGGCCTCCGTGGGCTGTCGGTTGGAGCGGTGTGCCGATTCCACCGCAGAACCTACGGAGCAGGCGTCGTCCGAGCGACTGGATAAACCCCCGACCTTCCCTGAGAGGCAACCCCGAGAGATCCCTGGGGGCGAACTCGGGCAGGGGGGGGCGACGGACCGGAGGAAGGGGCCGCCGTGGACGGCGGCCCCTGACACGCTTGCTGCGTGCCCGCGCCTGCTACGTGCGCAGCTCCAGAGCGAAGCCGCGGCCGGTGGACACGGACGGCGTCTTGATCTCCGTGACTCCGGTCGCGGGGTCGGTGAACCAGCCGGACCCGGCCGCGGCGAACTCCGTCGCCGAATCCAGCCGGTGCAGGCGGCTGTGGCCCATGACGATCCGTGACGGGGCGTTCTTGCCGTGCACGGTGACATGGTACGTACGCGCGGACGGCTTGCCCGCGTAGCGGCCCACGCTCGCGCCGATGCTGATGGTGGTGCCGCCCTTCTTGCCTGGGGCGGGTGCCTGGACCCGTACGTGCTGGGTGGCCGAGGCGCCCTCGGCGAACTTCCTCGTCACGCCGTCGTCCTCGTAGAGCGTGTAGTCCGTGGTTCCCTGCGGGTAGATGTCGTAGTCGAGCCGGCTCCTGTCCCGTGACTCCCAGGACAGGGTGCCCTCGGGCCACATCGGCACGATCGATCCGCCCTTGACGAACAGGGGCAGGGTGTCGAGCGGTGCCTTGTAGCCGTCGACCGTGGTCGGACCCCGGTAGGTCTTCCCCGTCCAGTAGTCGGTCCAGGTGCCCTTGGGCAGGTAGATGCCGTCACGGGTGTCCGTGTCGCTGTACACCGGTGCGACGAGGAAGTCCGGCCCGGCCAGGAACTCGTACGTGGCGTTCGGTCCCAGTGCCGCCGGGTCGTCGGGGTACTCCAGCGCGAGCGGCCGGACCGCACCGACGCCGGTCTTCGTGGCGTCCTTCGACAGGGTGTACATGTACGGCAGCAGCCGTTCCTTGAGCTGCAGGTACGCGCGGTTGATGGAGGTGTACGGCTCTCCGTCCAGCCACGGCTGCTGGTCGTGCGGCTTCTTGGTGGTGATGTCGCTCGCCCAGCCGTCCATGGTCATGACGGCCGGGAGGAATGCCTTCCACTGCAGGTCGCGGGTGTACATCTCGGGGTCGTGCCGGTAGATGCTGCCGACGTCTCCCGTGTTGTATGCGATGCCGGACAGGGTGGCGCCGGCGTATGTCGGGATCTGCCAGCGGATGTAGTCCCAGGACAGGCTCTGGTCACCGCTCCACAGCACGCCGCAGCGCTGTGCGCCGGCCCAGGAGACGGGCAGCCAGACGAAGCCGCGGGCGTCGCTGTTGTCCTCGATGCCGGCCTTGGCCTGGTCGCAGGCGTCCAGCGCGAAGCCGTAGCCGCCGCCGACCCAGGCGACGTCCAGCTTGCGGACCCGGACGCCGGCCCTGGCCTCCTCGGCCTGGTCCGGCAGACCGCTCTGGGTCCAGAGGCCGAGCTGCGCGTGGTTCTTGTCGAGCCCCGTACCTGCCTGCGGAAGGTTCTCGTAACCGCAGCCGTAGCCGTCGTTGACGAGCATCCACCCCAGGGGCATCCCGTTCTGCACGTAGCTGTCGGAGACCTTCAGCGCGTCCAGGGTGTGGCGCTCGCCCCGGTTCGCGTTGTGGAGGTAGCAGTCGGCGGAACCGGGTTCCAGTCCGTACACCGGCGGCATGAACGGCTTGCCCACCAGGGAGGTGTACTTGCCGATGACGGACTTGGTGTCACCGGTGAAGTAGTAGGCGTCCAGGCGTCGTTCCTGCTGTCCGGTCCGGACCGGCGAGTTGAAGTCGTAGATGCCCGGAGTCATCGTGTTGCGGAAGACGCCGTACCCGGCGGTGGAGATGTAGAACGGCTGGGAGTTGTTGTAACCGCCCTCGTCCCAGTTGGTGTTGTTGCCGACGTTCATCACCCGGCCGCGGTGCGAGAAACTGCCGTTCTGCTCACCGCCGCCGAAGAACTGTTCGCCGGAGCCGCGTTTCAGGCTCTGCCGCATGCCGCCGCCGGTCCAGCGCAGCGGATCGTCCTCCTGCCAGATGGCCGTGCGGTTGTCGGCCTTGTAGAGGCCGAAGCGCAGCGGCTTCTTGTAGACGCGCATCACCACGCCCTCGGAGCGGATCCCGTAGTAACTGCCCGCGTCGAAGGACGTGGTGTGCCGCTGGGGCGTGGGCTGCCGGCGGATCATGTGGCTGTCCTTCGGGTCGGCGAGGACGCCGTCCGGGGAGGCCTGCAACCGCAGTGTGTCGTCGGTGAAGAAATCGGCGCGGGCCTTGAGGGCTCCGGCCCGGATCTCGTACGTGCCGTGCGAACCGCTGAAACGGGTGAGGTCTCCGGCGTCGGTGGCCTCGGGGAGGTACGCCGTTCCGCTGAAGGAGTTGTTGTGCACGTCGTAGGGGACGACGACCACGTGGTAGGTGCCGGAGGCCTTCGGGACGACGGTGGACTCGGGGTCGGCCGTTCCCGCGCTGGAGGCCACCTGTTGGCCGGCCGAGTCGTAGATGTACATGTCGAAGTCGTCCGTGGGCGTCTCCCATTGGATGGAGACGGGCACGCCGCCCTCGGGATTGTCGTCCCACTGGCCCGGGGGCGGGTTCACGGTCAGGTCGAAGCGGGCGCAGACGGCGTTGTCCGGGTCGTCGGCGGGTGTGCCGCACTTGGCGGGGGAGTCGACGGTGCCCTTGGCGTAGACCGGGCTCTGCCACGTCACATGCTTCGTGTTCCCGTCGAGGGTGCCCGACGGCGTTGCCGCGGCCTGTGCCTGCGGGGCCGGGACGGTCAGGGCGGTGAGCGCGAGGACGATCACCGACAGCGTGCCGACCGCAGCCTGGCTGGGGCGGTTCTGAAGGATCCGCAAGGAGTGTTCTCCGTTCGTACCGAACAGCGAAGTGGGCGATGCCTGCGCAGACATGCTTGGAACTCTGGAGATTCGCGCATCAGAATTCACCGTACGGCCGGTGCATGTCAACGTTCCGGTTCGGCGCTTCCTTCCGGTGCCCCGTCTCTGCGGACTTCGCCGGCCCCGGGGTGGCGGTGGGCGCTCCTGGCCGCTGTGGGCGGGATATCCCCGTCCTTATGGTCAACCATGCCCTGAAAACGGGCTCATCTGATCGAACAAGTGGCGAGAATGGTCGTGAACGGTGCCGAAACACTCACTGAATGTCCCTATAGTGAAGCCGCGTTGACCGTGCGACCACCCGCGACGCGCGAAGCCCCCGGCACAGGAGAATCCGTTCGATGACGACGCCCGCACCCGGTGCGCCCGAGTGCCCGTCCGCCGTCCCGCTCAGCGGACCCGGCTTCCACACCGAACCCCACGTCGTCTACCGCGCCATGCGGAGCGAACACGGGCCCGTCGTACCGGTGGAGCTCCCGGGCGGGTTCCCGGCCTGGCTGGTCATCGGGTACCGCGAACTCCACCAGGTCACCAGCGACGGCGATCTGTTTCCCAGGGACGTCGGCCTGTGGAATCAATGGGGGAACATTCCGGAGGACTGGCCGCTGCTGCCGATGATCGGCCGGCCGATGCCCTCCATCTACTTCACGGCGGGTGCCGAGCACCGGCGCCACGCCGCGATGGTGGGGCAGGCCCTTGAAGGGATCGAGCCGTTCGAACTCGCGGGCCACTGCGAGCGGTTGGCCGACCGTCTCATCGACGGATTCTGCGAACGCGGCACGGCCGATCTGATCGCCGACTTCGCCGTACCGCTGCCCGTGCTCGTCCTCGCCCGTCTCGTCGGCTTCCCGGATGCGGACGGGGCGCGGATCGCCGCGGTGCTGAGGGACCTCGCCGACGGCGGACCGGGCGCGCAGGAGGCCCATCTGCGGTTCGGGGAGCACATGCAACGGCTGCTGGCGGACCGACGGGCCGCGCCGGGCGACGATGTGGCCTCCCGAATGCTGGCGTACCCCGGCGTGTTCACCGATGAGGAGTATGTGCTCGACCTGATGGCCATCACGGCCGCGGGGCACCTCACCACGGCGGACTGGATCGGCAACTCGCTGCGGCTGATGCTCACCGACGATCAGTTCGCCGTCGCGCTCTCCGGTGGACGCCACAGTGTCGCCGAGGCGATGAACGAGGTGTTGTGGGAGGAGTGTCCGACGCAGATCCTCGCCGGCCGGTGGGCGGCCCGTGACACCCGGCTGGGCGGCAGGAGCATCCGGGCCGGGGACATGGTGCTGCTCGGCCTGGGCGCCGCCAACACCGATCCGCACATCCGGCAGCACCTCTCGACCACGGCGGGGCCGCCGAGCCAGGGCGGCAACAGCGCGCATTTGGCGTTCAGCCACGGCGAATACCGCTGCCCCTTCCCCGCCCAGGAGACAGCCGAGGCCATCGCCCGTACCGGCATCGAGGTGCTGCTCGACCGGCTGCCCGACCTGGAGCTGTCCGTCCCCGCGCACACGCTCGTCCGGCGGCAGTCCGCCTTCCTGCGGGGGATGACCGAACTCCCCGTCCGGTTCACGCCCGTACGTCCGACAGGAGACTTCTCTTGAACTGCCCGCACGCTGCCGCACATGGGGCCACCCCGGATGGCGGGGCCGTCGTGATCGACCCGCTGGTCCAGGATCTCGACGGTGAGACGGCGCGGCTGCGCGACGCCGGTCCGCTCGCCAGGATCGAACTGCTCGGAGTCCCGGCCTGGGCCGTCACCCGGCATGCCGTGGCCCGTCAACTGCTCGTCGATCCACGGCTGGTGAAGGATCTGGACGCCTGGGGACTCTGGCAGCGCGGGGAGGTCACGCATGCCTGGCCGCTCATCGGCATGATCGACGCCGGGCGTTCGATGTTCACCGCGGACGGGGCGGAGCACCGACGGCTGCGTACCAAGACCTCCCAGGCGCTCACCCCGCGCCGGCTGGAGGAGATACGTCCGCGGATCGAGAGGTTCACCGAGGAACTGCTCGACGCCCTCGCCGAACAGAGCGAGAGGAACGAGGGCGGTGCCGTCGACCTCAAGTCCGTGTTCGCACAGCCGTTGCCGATGCGGGTCGTCGGCATGCTGATGGGGGTGGACGAGGCCGAGCACCCCATGCTGATGAAGCGGTACGAAGCGTTCTTCTCCATGCTCACACCGCAGGAGGAACGCCTGTCGCTGCTGGCCGATTTGGACGTCTTCTACGCCGACCTCGTACGGGAGCGGACCGCCCGCCCGGCCGACGATCTGACCAGCGCGCTCATCCTCGCCGAAGAGGGCGGGGAGCCGCTCACCGAGGAAGAGGTGGTGGGCAACCTCAAGGCGATGGTGGCCGCCGGGCACGAGACCACCATCGGGCTCGTCCTGAACGCCGTACGGGCCCTGCTCGCCCACCCCGACCAGTTGAGCAGGGTTCTCGACGGCGAGATCCCGTGGGAGGCGGTGATCGAGGAGACGCTGCGCTGGGACACCCCGACCACCCATCTGCTGATGCGTTTCGCCACCGAGGACATCCAGGTGGGGGACGAGGTGATCGCGAAGGGCGAAGGAGTGGTGATCTCCTACCGCGCCATCGGCCGTGACATCGAGCAGCACGGGCCGGACGCCGACGCCTTCGACATCACCCGGCCGGCCCCGATCCGCCACATGGCCTTCGGCCACGGCCCCCACATCTGCCCCGGAGCCGCCCTCTCCCGCGTGGAGGCCGGCATTGCCCTGCCCGCCCTGTTCAGGCGCTTCCCCGGGTTGCGGCCGGCCCTCGCGGACGAGGACTTCCGCAACTTGCCGGTGATGACGCAGAACGACATGGAGTCCTTCCCCGTCCTGCTGCACGGCTGAGGACCGGGAGGACACCGAGGGCCGCCCGGAAGGGACCGGGCGGCCCGAGCCCCTGTCCGGTGTACGGGGAGCGGGACAGCGGGGCGGGTTACGGCGGCGGCGCCGGCGGTGTCCGCCGTGGGGCCCCGGTCCGCTGCCTCCTGTTCGGCGGATCGCCACCGTGTCCACACCGCACGGCCCTTCCGCGGCTCGGCGGACTCTGGAACACTCCAGTCGCTTCCGCCCCGTGTCCCCTCACCCCACAGAGGACCTCACCCATGGCTGAACTCGACCGACGCCGCTTCATGCAACTCGCCGGAGGCGCAACCGCCTTCACCCTGCTGTCGAACAGCATCGCCCGCGCTGCCTCCCTGCCGGCCAAGGGTGCCACCGGCACCCTTGAGGACGTGGAGCACATCGTCGTGCTGATGCAGGAGAACCGCTCGTTCGACCACTACTTCGGCACGCTCAAGGGCGTACGAGGCTTCGGTGACCCGCGACCGGTCACGCTGCCCAGCGGCAAACCGGTGTGGCACCAGTCGTCCGGCACCAAGGAAGTGCTGCCGTTCCGGCCCGCGGCCGACAACCTCGGGCTCCAGTTCATCCAGGACCTCAACCACGACTGGGCGGGCGGACACCGGGCGTTCAACAAGGGCGCGTACGACCAGTGGGTGCCCGCCAAGTCGGCGACGACGATGGCCTACCTCACCCGCGAGGACATACCGTTCCACTACGCCCTCGCCGACGCCTTCACCGTCTGCGACGCCTACCACTGCTCCTTCATCGGGTCCACGGACCCGAACCGCTACTACATGTGGACGGGGCACACCGGAAACGACGGCGTCGGCGGCGGCCCCGTGCTCGGGAACGACGAGGCCGGGTACGGGTGGACCACGTACCCCGAACGCCTGGAGAAGGCCGGGGTGTCCTGGAAGGTCTACCAGGACGTCGGCGACGGGCTGGACGCCGCCGGGTCCTGGGGGTGGATCAGCGACGCGTACCGGGGGAACTACGGTGACAACTCGCTGCTGTACTTCACCAACTACCGCAACGCCAAGCCCGGAGATCCGCTCTACGACAAGGCGCGCACCGGCACCGACGCCAAGAAGGGCGACGGGCTCTTCGACAGGCTCAGGGCCGACGTGCAGGCCGGAACGCTCCCGGAGATCTCCTGGATCGCCGCCCCGGAAGCCTTCAGCGAACATCCCAACTGGCCTGCGAACTACGGCGCCTGGTACATCTCCCAGGTGCTGGACGCGCTGACGTCCGACCCGGAGGTGTGGGGGAGGACCGCCCTGTTCGTCACGTACGACGAGAACGACGGATTCTTCGACCACATCGTGCCGCCGTACCCGCCGTCCGGCGCGGCCCAGGGGCTCTCCACCGTGGCGACCTCGGCCGACTTCTTCGCCGGCAGCGGGAGTTACGCCGCAGGCCCGTACGGTCTGGGGCAGCGGGTGCCGATGCTGGTCGTCTCGCCGTGGAGCACCGGTGGGTACTCCTGCTCCGAGGTCTTCGACCACACCTCGATCATCCGGTTCATGGAGCGCCGCTTCGGTGTGAAGGAACCCCACATCTCGCCCTGGCGGCGAGCCGTCTGCGGTGACCTCACCTCCGCGTTCGACTTCCGTCGCACGGACGCCGCTCCCGTCGCGCTGCCTTCGACGGCCGGATACCTGCCGCCGGACCGCGACCGGCATCCCGACTACGTGCCCGTACCGCCCGCCGTCGGCAGTGTGCCGAAACAGGAACGGGGCTCCCGCCCCACCCGGCCGCTGCCGTACGCGCCGTTCGTCGACGGCGCCGCGTACCCGGCGACGGGGAAGTACGGCCTCACGTTCAGCGGCGGCGCTGCGGCCGGGGCGCAGTTCCTGGTCACGTCCGCGAACCGCACCGACGGCCCCTGGACCTACACCACCGAGGCCGGCAAGTCGCTCTCCGACACCTGGAACACGGCCTACTCGAAGGGCCTGACCAACCTCAGTGTGCACGGTCCGAACGGCTTCCTGCGCACGTTCAGGGGGACCGGCGGAACGGCAGGGCCCGAGGTGACCGCCCGTCACAACGCGACCGACGGGCATCTCGAACTGACGATGACTCAAGCCGGTGCCGGTGATGCCCATCTGACGGTGAGCGAGGCGTACGGGGGGTCCGCCCAGACGTTCACGGTGCGCGCGGGCGCGACCGTGACCCACTCGGTGGACCTGCGGGGGAGTGGCCGCTGGTACGACATCTCCGTGGTCTGCGACACGGACACCGCGTTCCTGCGGCGGTTCGCCGGGCACGTCGAGACGGGCGAGGCGGGTACGAGCGATCCGGCCCTGAACACCGGCTGAACCGGGGCCGGGCGGCGGTGGGCGGAGGTCCGGGCGGGGTGGGTGTCCGTACCCCCGCCCGACCACCCGTCGGACACCGCCGCCCGCGGGACACGGCCCTCATGGGTCACCACGGCTTGTACGCACGGCCGCGACGTCCTGTGCGGACGGGCGGACCGTCCGGCCCGAGAGGGCCGTTGCGTCATCGGCCCAGCGCGTCCGCCAAGACCAGGTCGGCCGCCGCGCGCGACTCCTGCCACAGCGTGGTGACCGGCACCCACACATGGATCCCCTCGGGCATGCCCACGGTGGCCGCCCGGAAGGTGACACCCGGGTGGGAGGGGTCGGCCGCCACCGACAGACTGCCGACGACATGCCCTTCGGCGGTGACCGGGTCCGCCGTGCGCAGGGCGGCATACGCCCGCTCGCCCGGTGAGAGGACGTAGGGCCCGCTCCCCGCGGGCGGCACGGTCTCCGCGGAGCCGTCCAGGCCCCGGAAGGTGATCGTCGGGACACGGTCCACGACACAGGCCGCGCCGCCCTGGTTGGCGACGCTGATACGGACGACGTTCCGCTGCCCGCCGGGTGCGGCCCGCACATCGAGGGCCTTTTCCGGACAGACGCCGGGGCGGGGCACCGCGCGGGCGGCGGCCGTGCCGGTGGTGGCTGCCGCGGCGGTGCCGGTCAGCGCCAGGGCGGCGGCGACGGTGAGGGCGGAGGGGACGGCGGAACGGAGACGCATGATGTTTCTCCCGTCGGATCGACAGCCTGCGGACACGGCCGGACGGCCCGGCGGCCGGGGAGGCCGACATGGCCAGTGTGACGGGTGCACGGCGATCCACGCGACAGATCGGACCTATCGGTTCGATGTATCTGGATACCGGCACCGTGATATCCGGGTGCCGACGCCCGGACCGCCCCGACGCACCGCGACGTCGGGGGCGGGGGGTCGCGGCCCGTGGGCGCCGTGCCGTCCCGGCCGGGCCCGCCCCCGCCGTGAGCGGCTCTGCGCCGACGGTGCGGCGCTGCGGGGAGTGCGCGCCGCCCCACCCCGCCTCGTACGGTGCGTCCCCGCCCCGGCCTGCACCCCGGGCGCGTCCGCGCCCCTACGCCCTCTGGCGCGGCCGGACCGTCGCCATCACCTCGCGGTCCGGCTGGAGGGTCAGCGCCGGGACGGGGTTGACGGTGCCCGGGTCCACGTCCAGGTCGAATCGGCGTGCCAGCACGGCCAGGATCAGCACCGCCTCGACCATCGCGAACCGGGTGCCCAGGCAGACCCGGGGGCCGCCGCCGAACGGGAACCAGGCGTACTCCTCGATCTCGTCGCCCCCCTCCGGATCCCAGCGCTCGGGGCGGAACTCCTCCGGCTCGGGGAACCACCGCTCGTCACGGTGCGTAGCCCACTGGCTGGTCCACACCCTGGTGCCCACCGGTATCGGGACCCCGCCGATCCGCGCGCCCTCCTTGGCGACCCCGGTGACCAGCCAGATCGTCGGGTAGAGACGCAGGGTCTCCTTGACCACCGACTGGGCGTACGTCAGCCGGGCGTAGTCCTCGAAATCCGGCTCCCGGTCACCGAGCACCCGGCCCAGCTCCTCGGCCAGCGCGGCGCGCGCCCGCGGATTGCGGGACAGCAGGTACCAGGCCCACACCAGGGTGGAACTGGTCGTCTCGTGCCCGCCGATGTAGAGCGTGACCGTCTCGTCGCGTATCTCCTGGTCCGTGAGGTGCGCGCCCGTCTCGTCGACCGCGGTCAGCAGGCGGCTCAGCAGGTCGGGGCGATCGTCCCCGCCCTCGCGGTGGCGCGCGACGACCCGGCTCACCTCGGCGTCGATGACCGCGGCGGCCTTCTTGATCCGGGCCCGGCCCGGAGTCGGGACCCGGTCCGGCAGCAGCGCGCCGATCCCGGCGAACTCCTTGCCGATCTCCAGCTGCGCCACATCCATCGCCCGGCCCATGGCATCGGCATCGGCGGGGGTGTCGACGCCGAAGATCGTGCGGACCGCGATCCTCTGCGTCAGCGCCGCCATCTCCCGCTTGACGTCGATGCGTTCGCCGCCGGACCAGGTGTCCGCCAGTTCCACCGCGCTGCCCGCCATCGTCGCCGCGTACGACCGCACTTGCTTGGGGCGTACGGAAGGCTGCACCAGCGAGCGCTTCCGGCGCCAGTCCGCGCCCCGGGCGACCACCACGCCATTGCCCATCACCGTACGGAACGCGATGCCGAGCGCGGGCTGGTCGAAGGTGCGTTCCGTCTCGGTGAGCAGCTCGCCTATGCACTCCGGATCGGCTACGTACACGCACGAGTTGGGGCCGAATCGCCAGCCGACCATGTCCCCGTGCCCGCGCAGCCGTTCGAAGAAGGCGAGCGGGTTCTTGGCGAACTGCGGCAGATTCCCGAGAAACGGTAACCCCTTCGGGCCGGGCACGATGGTGTGGCCCCGCGGCCCGGCATCGACGGCCGGGCCGGTCTCCGTGGACATGAAAGTCTCCGCTCCCTTGTGGTCCCTTGAGTGCCGCACGGCGCGGAAGGCGTCATCTGCCTTGCGCGGTACGTGAGTTGTCGAGGGTAGCCCGGCCGGACGCCACGAGGGGGTGCGGGCGTCCGAGCGGTCGGGGAGGGGCGTCCGACACCGCCGGGCGGGCTCGGTCGCCCGGCCCGTCCGGCGGTGCGGTCCGGTGATGCGTTCCCCAGACGCTTTCCGGCCGTGCGGTGGGACGGGCTCCCGGCCGGAGCCCGTCCCGTGAGGTAGCGGTCAGACGCCCGGCGGGACCCGTGACGGGCGGCCCGCGCCACGCGTGAGGGAGTAGCCGAAGACGGCCGCGAGCGCTCCGAGTACGCCGCCGCCGATCGTCCACAGCCAGCGGTCGGTCCACCAGCCGGAGGCCCAGCCGTCCTCGGGCTCACTGCCGAGCGCGGCCGGGGCCGACGCGTCGTCGCCACTGCCGGCCGACGCGTCCGAGGCCTTCGCCACGGAGGAGACACCGGGAACCAGCGGCTTGGCGAGTGTGCCGTCCACATCCCCGGCGCCGCCCTTGCCGACCGACGTGACCTCGACCTCGGTCTGTACCGGAAGGCCCAGGTCCGCCGAGGGCAGATCGACGACCGTGAGGCGGACGTAGTAGCTGCCCGGCAGCGGGTCGTTGGCCCACGGCTCGGACCAGGCGCGGACGGTCCGCAGCACACAGGTCAGCTCGACCGCCGACGCGTCGGCGGCGGCCTTCCCGGTCTGGCGGCCGTACATGCAGGGCTGCCGGCGCCGCAGTCCGTCGTACACATCGACCTGCCAGGTCGACGCGCCGTGCCGGACGGCGCTCTCCGGCAGGGTGATCTTCGCCTTGACGGTGGCCCGTTGGCCCGCGTCGGCGGGGAACACCCAGTACAGGTAGTCGCCCGTGGACGCACCGGCGGTGGCCCGCTGGTTCTGCTGGATCGCGGTCGCCGTACGGAAGGCGGTGCCGGCCTCGGTGGGGCCGGACGCGCCGTCGGAGGCGCTCGGGCTCGGGCTCGCCGACGGGTCGTCGGCCGAGGCCGCGCCCGCCGAGGTCAGCAGGGCGATGCCGGTCAGCAGCGCACCCGCCAGTACACGTCTCGTACGCTTCATCAGTTGGTCCTCCAGACGGCGATGCGCCAGCGCGAGATCCAGCCGGTCAGCAGACCCGCGACCAGTCCGGTGAGAACCAGTACGCCCAGCAGCCACCAGCCGTGGCCGAGGCCGAACGCGGCGACATCGGCCGCGTCGTCCGGGGCGTCCACCAGGTCCACGGTCAGCTCGACGGGCATGCCCGGCGTGGTCTTCACCGAGGCGGGGGCCGAGAAGGAGTTGCTGACCTGGAGGCACACGGTCTCGGCGGCGGGCTTGTCGCCGTCCTCCGTGTCGTCCTGCTCGGGCTTCGGGTAGCGCAGGCCGGAGGAGATCGCGTCGGTGCGGCCGGTGCCCGACTCCGAACCCCGGACGATTTCCCGGCCGTGCACGGTCACCGCCCGCAGCAGCACGCCGTAGTCGTTGTTCACGGCCCGGTCGGCGGAGACGCTGACCGAAGCGCGCAGCTCCTGGCCGGGCTCCACGTCCACCCGGTACCAGCGGTGCTCGCCGAACCTCTCGCGGTCGGTGTACAGGCCCGCCTTGAGCTGGGGGGCCGTGGAGCAGCGGTCCGCCCCCTCGGTCGCCACCGGCGTGACGACGGGCTCGGCGGCCCGGTCCACCAACTGCTTGACGCGGCCGGAGAGTTGATCGGTGTGCTGGACGGCGGTGTAGGTGCCGCCGGTGGCCTCGGCGATACAGGTCAGCTGCTCGCGGATCTTCGCGTTGGGCACCAGGCCCAGTGTGTCGATGACGAGGTGGATGCCACGTGCCGCGATGTCACGCGCCACCTCGCACGGGTCCAGCGGGCCGCAGGTGTCCTCGCCGTCGCTGATCAGCACGATCCGGCGGGTGGAGTCGCCGCCCTTCAGATCGTCGGCGGCGCCCAGCAGGGCCGGGCCGATCGGGGTCCAGCCGGTGGGGGCCAGCGTGGCGACCGCGGTCTTCGCCTCGGTGCGGTCCAGCGGGCCGACCGGGTAGAGCTGCTTGGTGTCCTTGCAGCCGACCTTCCGGTCATTGCCCGGGTAGTCGGCACCGAGCGTCCGGATGCCGAGCTCCACCTGCTCGGGCACCGCGTCCAGGACCTCGTTGAACGCCTGCTTCGCCGCGGTCATCCGGGACTGGCCGTCGATGTCACGGGTTCGCATGGAACCGCTGACGTCGAGCACCAGCTCGACCTTGGGGGAGGCTTGGGTGGGGGTTTCATCGGCCGCGGCGGGGAGCGCGGAACCGAGCCCGGCGGTCAGGGTGGCGAGCAGGATGCCCACCCCGACCGTCAGCCTTCTTCTTATGATCATCGCCGGATACTAGTGAAGATCGCTTCGCTTCCCCAAACCGGTCCGGGGGCGGCCGAGGGCGGTCCGGGGCCGTCGCCCGGTGCGCGGTCAAGGGGAAGTGACAGCGGATCGGCGACCCCTGCGGGGCGTGGGGGTGTGCGGGTGTCAGGCGCCGCCCAGCAAGGGGACCGCGGCCCCCTCCAGTACGGAGCCGACCCGCTCCCAGGTGGCCGAGTCCCGTTCGGCGGCGGGCAGTTGGGCATCCTCGCCGGTGTTCCAGGCGGCGGCGGTCGCGACCGGGTCGCCCCCGGTCGCGGCGGCGGCGGCCAGTGCGGCCGCGCCCAGGGCGACCAGTTCCCCGCTGCCGGGCACGATCAACGGCCGACCGGAGAGCCGTCGTACCGTCTCCACCCAGGTGCGCCCCCGGGCGCCGCCGCCGACCAGGCGCAGCGGACGGGCGGCCACCTCGGGGTCCGCCGGGTCGAGGCCGCAGGCCGCCAGGAGCCCGTCGAGGGCGCGCAGCACGGTGACGACCGCGCCTTCGTAGGCGGCGCCGAGGAGTTGCCGCGGAGTGGTGTCGTGCCGGAGCCCGGTGAGCAGGCCGGAGGCGCGGGGCAGGTCCGGGGTGCGTTCGCCGTCGAGGTAGGGCAGGAGCACCGCCTCGCCGCCGGGGGTCGCGTCGTCGCGGTCCAGCCCGAGCAGTGCGGCGACCTTGTCCACGGCGAGTGTGCAGTTGAGGGTGCAGGCCAGCGGCAGGTACGTACCGTCCGCCGCGGCGAAACCGGAGAGCGCCGCCGACGCGGGCCGGGTCAGGGACGCGGCGAAGACCGTTCCCGAGGTCCCGAGGCTGAGGACGGGGTGGTCCAGCAGCCCGGCGCCGCCCAGGCCGAGGCCGACGGCGGCGCTCATGTTGTCCCCGGTGCCCGCGGCCACGGCGATGCCGGCGGGCAGGCCGAGGGCGTCGGCCGCTCCGTCGGTGAGCGGGCCGATGCGGGTTGCGCCGGTCTCGGCCACCTCGGGCAGCAACGCGGCGCCCAGGCCGAGGAGTTCGAGCAGTTCGGGGTCGTACGCGCCGGTCGCCGTGGAGTACCAGCCGGTGCCCGAGGCGTCACCGGGGTCGGTCACGGCGGCGCCCGCGAGGCGTTCGGTCAGGAAGTCGTGGGGGAGCCGGACGGCCGCGGCCGCCGCGGCGTTCTCCGGTTCGTTCTCCCGCAGCCACTGCCACTTCGACGCGGTGACGGACGCCACGGGAACCGATCCGGTCCGCGCGGTCCAGGGCTCGGCCCCGCCCAGTGCCGCGGTGAGGGCGGCGGCCTGCGGCGCGGAGCGGGTGTCGTTCCACAGCATCGCCGGGCGCAGCGGACGCCCGGCCCGGTCGAGGACGACCAGCCCGTGCTGCTGCCCGGCGACCGCGATGCCGGTCACGGCGGAAGCGGCGGCGCCGGACTCCTTCAGCCCTGCCTCGACGGCGTCGCACAGTGCCCGCCACCACACCTCGGGGTCGCTCTCGCGGGCACCCGCCTCGCCGGTGACGACGTGCGGTGCGCGGCCGACGGCGAGCAGCCGGCCGGTCCCGGCGTCCACGAAGGCGGCTTTGGTGGACTGGGTGGAGCTGTCCACTCCGATGACGACGTGGCGCGGCGGCATGGGTGACCTCATTCCTGTGCTGCGGGGCGACGGCCGCGGGGAGGGGGCCGCCGAGAGGGGGCCGCGGAGCGGGCTGCGGTGCGTACGCCGCTTCGAGGGGCGGTTCCCGGGACGGGCGCCGTCCATCGATTTGATCGTACGGTAAACAAATTACGCGACCGTGCCCGTCGGGAACAGGGGCCGCTCCCGATTTTCGCCGATGGGGGGTTACCTCCCCGCAGTGGCCCGTGCATGATTAGTCATGACAGTAAACAAATAGGGTTCGGCCACCTCGGCCGGCCAGGGAACCCGACAGCACCGAAGGCGGCCAGACGATGACGGAACGCTTCGCGCCCACCCCCGAGGACAGGTTCACCTTCGGGCTGTGGACGGTGGGCTGGCAGGGGCGTGACCCCTTCGGCGATGCGACCCGCGCGGCGATCGACCCGGTCGACTCCGTGCGGCGGCTCGCGGAGCTCGGCGCGTACGGTGTGACATTCCACGACGACGACCTCATCCCGTTCGGCTCGACGGACACCGAGCGTGAGGGGATCGTGAAGCGGTTCCGGCAGGCGCTGGACGCGGCCGGGCTCGTGGTCCCCATGGCGACGACGAACCTCTTCACCCACCCGGTCTTCAAGGACGGCGCGTTCACCGCCAACGACCGGGACGTACGCCGCTACGCCCTGCGCAAGACCCTGCGCAACATCGACCTCGCCGTCGAACTCGGTGCCACCACCTATGTGGCCTGGGGCGGCCGCGAGGGCTCCGAGTCCGGCGCCGCCAAGGACGTCCGGGTCGCCCTGGACCGTATGAAGGAAGCCTTCGACCTGCTGGGCGACTACGTCACCGAGCAGGGGTACGACCTGAGGTTCGCCATCGAGCCCAAGCCGAACGAGCCGCGCGGCGACATCCTGCTGCCGACCATCGGGCACGCCCTCGCCTTCATCGAGCGCCTCGACCGCCCGGAGCTGGTCGGGGTCAACCCGGAGACCGGGCACGAGCAGATGGCCGGACTCAACTTCCCGCACGGCATCGCGCAGGCACTCTGGGCGGGCAAGCTCTTCCACATCGACCTGAACGGTCAGTCCGGCATCAAGTACGACCAGGACCTGCGCTTCGGCGCGGGCGACCTGCGCCAGGCGTTCTGGCTCGTCGACCTGTTGGAGACGGCCGGCTACGCGGGCCCGCGGCACTTCGACTTCAAGCCGCCGCGGACCGAGGACTACGACGGCGTCTGGGCCTCGGCCGCTGGCTGCATGCGCAACTACCTGATCCTCAAGGAGCGCGCCGCCGCCTTCCGCGCCGACCCCGCCGTGCAGGAGGCACTGCGCGCGTCCCGGCTCGACGAGCTGGCCCGCCCGACCGCCGAGGACGGCGTGGCCGGGCTGCTGGCCGACCGGTCGGCGTTCGAGGAGTTCGACGTGAACGCGGCGGCGGAACGAGGGATGGCGTTCGAGAACCTGGACCAGCTGGCGATGGATCACCTGCTCGGGGTCCGCTGACCCCGGGCCGCGGTGGCGCGAGAGCGGGGCCGGACGCCGGATCGGACCAGGTGTCCGGCCCCCGCCCGTCGCATGGATCAGCCGGCCGCCCGCCGCCCCGCGTACGCCACCGGGTCGGCCAGTACCGCCGCCGTCACCAGCGCCGCGGCGCCCCGCGCCGCGTCACCCGCGACGGACGACGCGCGCAGCCGGCCGCTCCCCGGGGACCAGAGCCCCGACACCACCCGGCCGGTCAGCTCCTCGTCGACGGGCGGGGACAGCCACGGCATCAGGTTCCGGTAGATCCCGCCGAGCACCACCGCGTCCGGGTCGAGCAGATTCACCGTCCCGGACAACACCCGCCCCAGCATCCGGCCTGCCTCCACGACGGCGGCCACCGCCCGCTCGTCCCCCGCCCGGGCCCGCCGTTCCAGCTGGGCCACCCCGGCTCCGCCGCCGGTCTCCTCGATCCCGGCGGCGCGCAGCAGCGCCGCCTGTCCCGCGTACTGCTCCAGGCAGCCGCGCGAGCCGCACCGGCACGCCGGACCCTCCGCGTCCACCACCACATGCCCGATCTCCCCGGCGAACCCGTGCGCCCCGCGCAGGAGTTCACCGTCGACGACCAGGGCGCCACCGACGCCGATCTCGCCCGTCAGATAGAGGAAACTGCGGACCGCGCCGAGTCCGCCGAACCAGAGCTCGGCCAGGGCCGCCAGATTGGCCTCGTTCTCCGAACTCACCGGCAGCGCCTCGCGACCGGGTCGCGAGGCCGCGAGCGAAGCGGCGAAGAGATCCTCGGCCGGAACCTGGTTCCAGCCCAGGTTGGGCGCCTGGCGCACGGTGCCGCCGGAGACCAGGCCGGGCAGCGCGAGCGCCACCCCGACCGGGAACAGCTCCTGCTCGCGCGCCGACTCCAGGGTGCGTGCCGCGATCGCGGCCGCGCGCGCCAGCACCTCCGCGGGCGGTGCGCCGCGGTTGTCCAGGTGCTCGGTGAGCCGTACCCGGCCGGTGCCCGCCAGATCGACGACGCACACCGACACGTAGTCGATGTTGATCTCCACACCGAGCCCGGCGGGCCCCGTGCGTGTCACCTTGAGCGCGGTCCCGGGGCGGCCCGCCTGCCCGCTGAACGTCTTGCCCGACTCGGTGAGGAACCCGATGCCGAGGAGCTGCTCGACGAGCGAGGACACCGCGGCCCGGGTCAGCCCCACCCGCGCGGCGACCCCGGCCCTGGTCGCTTCGCCCTCGCCCTCGTCGCGGACGGCCCGCAGCACGAGGCTGAGGTTGCTCCGACGCACGGTGTCCTTGTCGGCCTTGGGCCCCAGCGGTGCGAGGTTGCTCTTCATATTGGATCCGAGCCTATGCGATCCCCTGTACGACCGGTCCGGCCGGCGAGTGCGCCCGTCCCGGCCGGTGCGCCTCGGCAGCCGGCCGGCCCCGGCAGCGTCCGCCCGTCCGACGGCGGGGCGGCCCGTTCGCGGGGTTGGGGCCCCCGCGCAAGGGGCCGCCGGTGAGGGGCCGTCCGGGCACGCGCCCGCGCGGGCCGCCGGAGCGGCCCGTGCTCAGGCCGTGGAGCCGCGCTCCGCGAGCATGTCCGCCATGAGCGCGATCTCCGACCGCTGGCCCCGGACCATGCCCGCCGCCAGGTTCCTGATCTCCTCGGTGCCGGCCGCGTCCGCCGCCGCCTGAGCCATCTCCGCACCGGCGCGGTGGTGCGTCGTCATCAGCTTTAGGTACCTCACCTCGGCGTCCCTGCCCTTCGCCGAGCGCAGTGCGTCCAGCTCGGTGTCGGTCGCCATGCCGGGCATCAGCGAACCGTCGCCCCGGGGTGCGACGGAGTGCCCCATCCACGCCATGGGAGGCGCACCGGACGACTTCGGCCGGCCCCACATCTCCAGCCAGCCCAGCATCATGCCGCGCTGATTGGCCTGGGTGTTGATGATGTCGTACGCGAGCCGGCGGACCGCCACGTCGGACGTGCGGTCCCGCACGATGAACGACATCTCGACCGCCTGCTGGTGGTGGATCGACATGTCGCGGGCGAACCCGGCGTCAACCGACGTGTCCGACGGCGCGGCCGCCGAAGCGGCCGAGCCCGTCGAGCCGGCCGAGGAGGACGGCCGTACGGCCATCAGCGCGACCAGGCCCAGCGCCAGCAGCAGCACCGCGCCGCCCGCCGCCACCATCGGGCGGGAGGAGCGGACCGCGGGCGTCACTGGGCGATCCCGCCGGTGCAGGCAGCGCCCGGTTCCGGCGTCTGCGGGCCCTGCACGTACGTGGTGAAGAACTGCGCCACGCGCGCGTCGGTGGCGCTCGTCACGGTCACCTGCTTGCCCCATGCGCTGAGCATCAGCGGGGCGGCCTGGTCCTCGACCGGGCTCATCAGGGAGTACGGCGTCGCCTTGACCCGCTTGCCGAGCTTCTCGACGTCGGCCGGCTTCGCCTTGCCGGTGTACGTGACCCAGACCGCGCCGTGCTCAAGGGAGTGGACGGCGTTCTCCTTCGGTATCGCCTTCGAGTAGACGTCGGCGTTGCAGTTCATCCACACCGGGTTGTGATCGCCGCCGACCGGAGGGTTCATCGGGTAGTCGACCTGCTTGTCGACATGGTTCTGCGTGAGCTTGTCCCAGGTCCGCTCGCCCCGTACGGGCGAGGACTTGGCCTCGGTCTCGGCCTTCTCCTTGTCATTGGCGGCGGACATCAGATAGCCGCCGCCCGCGACGAGCGCGGCCACCACGGCGACGGAGGCGGTGAGGGTGACGATGCGGTTGCGCCGCTCGCGGGCCCGCTCCTTGCGGCGGGCCTCCTCCAGCTTGGCGCGACGTGCGGCGGCAGGGGTGTTCTGCTTCTTGGCGGAAGCCATGGGGGGAGTCCTTCGGTTCAACAGGGCTGATGGAGTCGAGGGCATGCCGGAGAACGTCCTCGGTGTCCCGAGGAACGGGCCCTGCCTCTAGATCCGTTGAACCTGCAGACGGAGATGGTCGACTTCCCGCACGGCGTCGTTGGACGGGCCGCGGATCGCGGCGGCGCCGGTGAGCGGGGCGACCGGGGCCGTGGTGGTCGCGCCGGGAAGGCCCACGGGCGCGCCCTGGCCGGGCAGCACGACCGGGGCCGTGTGCTCGGAGGTCCCGTGACAGGAGCTGCCGATGCCCCGGTCCTCCGGGGCATCGGCCACCACGGTCTGTACGACCACGTGGTGCGCGGGCGTCATGGCCCGGGTGACCGACGGGGTGGGGGTGCCCGGGTGGTGCGCGGCCGAGCCCGGCAGCGCGATCGAGCAGCACGAGACCAGGGCGAGCAGGACGAACAGCAGGCCCGGAACGGCCGACGCGTGGGCGCTCCGCCGCCGTCGGTCCGTCCGTTCGCTCAGCGTGTTCATCCCCGCCATCGTACGGGGTATGTGAAGTTTCAATGAGGGGTGGGATGCCATGGATGCGCGGACGGAACCTCCGTGGCCGGAGTGGCGGGACGGTGTGCCCCGGTGACAACGCACGCCAGCAGGCCGGGGCCCCGTGCCGCAGGCGGCGGTCCGAGGACGGTTCTGCCACCGTGCGATGATGCGCCCATGCCGTACTTGGTGCCGCCCCTCATTCCTCCGGGGCGCCTCGCGGACTCCGTTCAGCCCTCCCTCCCGGTCGCCGACGACCTGCTCCTGCGGCCTTGGCGGGTCGCGGATGCCCCGGCCGTTCTCACCGCCTTCGCCGACCCGGCCATCCAGCACTGGCATCTGCGCCGGGCCGACACCGAGGCCGAGGCGCGCGACTGGATCGCCCAGTGGCGGAACGCCTGGTACTGCGAGACCGGCGCCCACTGGGCCGTCGTCCGTCCCGGGGACGCCGCTGACGGAGCCGGGACGGTGCTCGGCCGGGTCGCGCTCCGCTCACTGATTCCGGCCATCGGCCAGGCCGACTGCGCCTACTGGATGCTGCCGGCCGCCCGCGGACGGGGCATCGCGCCCCGAGCCCTGTCGGCGCTGGCGGGCTGGGCCTTCGAGGAGGTCGGGTTCGAGCGCCTCGAACTCGCCCATTCCGTGCGGAACGAGGCGTCCTGCCGGGTGGCGGCCAAGGCGGGCTTCGCCCTGGAGGGGACCAGGCGCCGGGGCCATCTGCACGCCGACGGCTGGCACGACATGCATGTCCACGCCCGGATCCGCGGCGACGGCCCTCCCGGCTGACCCCGACGGGTGCGGCCGTACGGGTACCTCCGGGCGGTCGAACGCGTGCCTCCGGCGTTCACCCGCGACCCAGAGCGCGGTCGGTCAGCGGGCCCGCGCAGCCGGTGTAGCGGGCGGGATCGGCCAGCTCGGACAGATCCAGACCGGCGAGCTCGGGCTCCTCGTCCAGCACATCGGTGAGGACGTCGGCCAGATCCGTGGTCTCCGCGCGGGCCCGCGCGGCGGCGTTCACCAGAACCTCCTTGGCGCGCTTGCGGCCGATCCGCTCCGCGAACACGGCGGCCAGCCGCTCCGCGACGATCAGCCCGTCGGTGAGCTGGAGGTTCTCCCGCATGGCGTACGGGACCACCCGCAGTCCGTCGGTGAGTTCGGCTGCCTCGTACGCGGCCCCGCCGACGAGCCGCAGCAGTTCGCGCAGTGGCTCCCACTCGGCGTGCCACGCCCCGGCCGGCCGCTCGTCCTCGGCGACGAGGCAGCCGTACAGCGTCGCCGCCAGGCCGGGAGCGCGACGGGCGGCCGCCGAGATCAGCGTGGCACGCACCGGGTTGGCCTTCTGCGGCATGGTGGACGAACCACCGCCCTGCCCCTCGGTCACCTCGCCGATCTCGGTGCGGGACAGGTTGAGCACGTCGGCCGCCAGCTTGCCGAGCGCGCCGGCCGTGAAGGCGAGCGCGCCCGCCAGGTCGGCGATCGGGGTGCGCAGGGTGTGCCACGGCAACAGCGGTTCGGCCAGGCCGAGTTCGTTCGCGAATGCCTGGAGCAGGGGCAGCCCCGAGCCGGTGTCGTCGGCGGTGCCGGTGCCGGATGTGCCGGCCGACTCGACGGGGGTGAAGGCGTCGAAGACGGCCAGCGTGCCCGCCGCGCCGCCCAGCTGTGCCGGAAGCGACTCGCGTACGGCCGACAGGCGGTCCCGTGCGTCGAGGATCAGCGCACGCCACCCCGCCGCCTTCAGCCCGAAGGTGGTCGGCACGGCGTGCTGGGTGAGCGTGCGGCCGGCCATCGGGGTGTTGCGGTGGGCGACGGCGAGCCGTGCCACCGCTTCCGCGGCCCGCACCAGATCGTCGAGCAGCGGGGCCAGGGTCCGGGCGGCGACCAGCATGGCGGCCGTGTCGAGGATGTCCTGGCTGGTGGCGCCCCGGTGCACATACGGCCGGGCGCCGGGCTCCACCGCGGCGGCCAGGTCGCCGACCAGCGGAATCACCGGATTGCCGTCCGCACGTGCGCGCAGTGCCAGACTCCGTACATCGAACCGGCTCGCGTCGGCCGCCGCGGTCACCGCCCGCGCGGCCTCGGCGGGCGCGAGACCGCAGCCGTACTGGGCGCGGGTGAGCGCGGCCTCGGCGTCGAGCATCGCCTGCAGGAAGTCGCTGTCGTGGGTGGTCGCCTCGGTGGGGGAGCCGGCCCACCCGGGGGCGAGCAGTCCGGCGTCGCTCTCGTGCATCAGCTGAACTCCAGGAAGACCGTTCGCCGTCATCCGCCCGCGGGCGGATGACCGGACCGATGGATGGGCGGGACCGCGGGTGCCGCGATCGGTGCGGCCCGGGGCCGCCGGACGTCAGATTCCGGCGTCCGGGTCCGCGGGGGCGGAGTCCGGCGCGGGTCCCGGGGCCTGCCCGGTGACGACCCGCCGGACGGGCCTCAGCCCTCGCCGCCCGCCCGGTGGATGCCGAACACCGCTCCCTGCGGATCCCGTACCACCGCGATCCGCGGCCCGTCGGGAACGTCCGTCGGTGGCATCAGCAGCTCACCGCCCGCGCCCTGCGCGGTGGCCGCTGTCACGTCGACGTCCGTCACGGCGAAGTACGGCAGCCAGTTCGGCGGCGCCTCCGGCGGAAACCTGTCGTCCATGACCAGCATGCCGCCGAAGTTTTCGCCCGCCACACCCCACTGCGGATAGCTCCCGGATGCGGCGTTCACCGTCCACCCGAAGACCGCCGGATAGAAAGCGAGCGCCGGGTCGGCCTCACGGGTGACGAGTTCGACCCAGCCGAGCGCGCCCGGGGCGTTCAGCAGCTCGGCGCCGGCGAAGGCACGCGCCTGCCACAGCGAGAACACCGCACCGGACGGATCCGCGACCACCGCGAACCTGCCCTGGTCGAACACGTCCATCGGGCCGATCAGCAGCGAACCGCCCGCCGAGCCGACCTTTTCGACCGTGGCGTCGACGTCCTCGGTGGCGAACGAAACCGTCCAGGCCGGCGGCTGCCCCGGCTGGTAGACCGGGCTGAGCGCGGCCACGCGGGCGTCTTCGAGGTGCGCCATGGTGTAGCCGCCTGCCGCCTCGCGCGGATCGGTCTCGGAGCGCCAGCCGAAGAGTGCCGCGTAGAACGATCTGGCGGCAGGGATGTCGGGGGTGCTCAGCTCGATCCAGCACGGACCGCTGGGCACCGGTCGGGTGAGCTTCATTCGGTTTCCTCCCTGGACGCACGGATGCGCGGACCGGCGGGTGCGTGGGCGTCTGTCGTCGTGCAACAGAACGCTATTGCTTCGCGGAGAGGTCAGCCATCGGTGCCGGGCGGCGGTGGAGCCGCGAGAGGGAAATCTTTTACAGGTGTAATACCTGATAAAGTATTTGGGTGAGCGATACATCCATCTGGTCCCGCCGGCCCGCCGTACGCAGTCTCCCGCTGGTGGCGCCCCTGCGCCTCGCCAGGCCCTCGGACATGTGGTTCAAACCGGCGCTGAGCGTGGTCGCCGCCACCGCCGTACCGGATCTGGCGCTGCTCGCCCTCGACCGGCTCGACCTCGTGATGTACACGATGGCCGGTTCGCTCTGCGCGCTGTACGGCCACAACCTGCCGTACGCCCGCCGCGCCCGTGCCGTCGCCGGAGTCGTCGTCTCGATGGTCATCGGCCTGGCGGTATCCCTGGTCGCGGCCTCGCTGACCGGATCGACCGCCGTGCTGATCGCGGTGGGCGCGCTGCTCGCGGCCGGACAGAAGACCCTCTGTGACGCCACCCGCATCGGTCCGCCCGGACCGGTGATCTTCACGTTCGTCACCTCGGCCGCACTCTTCGCCCCGCAGCACCTCGGACAGGTGCCGGGTCACCTCGGGCTGACCCTGGCCGCGGGCGCGGTCTCCTGGCTGGTCGCCGTCGGCCCCGCGGCGGTCCGGAGGGAGGGCCCGGAGCGCCGGGCGACCGCCCGCGCACTCGACGCGGCCGCCGCATACGCCGCGGCCCCCGGCCACCGCACCCGGCACGCCGCGGCCGCCGCCGTGCACGCGGCCTGGCAGACCCTGCTCGCCGCCGGCCGCCCCACCCCCGTACGCCGGGCGCTCGAACGCCTCGTCGTCCACGCCGAAGCCACCCTCGCCGGAGGCGCCCTCGGCGATTCCCCGGCCGCCCCTGCCTCCGTCCCTGCCCCTGCCTCCGGTGTCGCCCCGGCCTCAGGCGCCGATCCGGGCCGCCTCCGCGCCTGGGCCCGGCAGACCCGCGCCCGCGGCCCGGTCCCCACTCCGCCGCCCGCCCCCGGTACCTCGGAGGAGCTGTTCGGTATCGACGCCGAACGGGCCGCCCGGCGCACCGGAAGCCGCCGCGACGCCCGCCGTGCCCTGCTGCGCAGCCTGGCCCCGGGCTCTCCGCTGCTGCCCATCGGCGCCCGCGCGCTCATCGGGTGCGCCCTGGCCGGATATGTCTCCCAGGCGGTGGGCGTCGGCCGCCCCTACTGGGCGATCGTCACCGCGGCCTCCCTCTACCAGGCCAATGTGACGCTGTCCTGGAACCGGGCCCTCCAGCGGACCCTCGGCAACCTCCTCGGCGTCCTCGTCTTCGCCGCCGTCCTTCCGGTCAGCCGCACGGGACCCCTGGCCCTGATCGGCTTCTGCCTGTTCTTCGGCTTCGCGGCCGAGGCCCTGATCACCCGCAACTACTGGCTCGGTTCCATCGCCGTCACCCCGATGGCCCTGCTGGTCCTGGAGTTCGGCGGTACCCACCCGGCCGGTGAACTCATCGGGGACCGGGTTCTGGACACCGTGATCGGTGCCGCGGCGGGCATGCTCGCCGCGGTGCTGGTGACCAATCGCCGGGCCGCCGGACGCCTGGAGCGGGCCCTGGCCGCCACCGAGCAGGCGCGCGCCCACGCCGTGTACGCGCTCGCCGCCCCGCGGCCCACGCCCGCTGCCCTCGACGCCGCCCGCCGCAGGCTGACCGGTTCGCTCGTCGAGCTGCGCGAAGCCGATGACACCGCGGCGGGTGAATGGTGGCAGCGAGCCCTGCCCCAGGAGCAGGTCCTCGCGGCCGAGCAGGCCGGACACCGTACGCTCGCGGCGACAGCAACGCGGCAGGGGCTGATCGCCCCGGCCCAGGAGAACGGAGCGGTGTGACCGACGACATCGTCGCCTCGGTGGTACGGCAGTGGCAGGCCGTCAACCCGGAGCTGGACACCGGACCGATGGAGCTCATCGGCCGCATCAACCGCTGCGCGGCCCTGCTCCAGCAGGCGGAGGACGCCCCACTGCGCGCCGCCGGCCTGACCCGTGCCGAGTTCGACCTGCTCGGTGCCGTACGCCGTACCGACCGCGAACTCACCCCCGGTGAGCTGGCCAGGGAGACGTTCTCCTCCGGTGCCGCCGTCACCAAGCGCCTGCGGGTCCTTCAGGAACGGGGCCTCGTCGATCGCCGCAGCGACGACCGCGACCGCCGCGTCGCCCACGTCCGTCTCACCGAGGAGGGGCGCGAGCTGGTCGACCGGCTGCTGCCGCACCAGCTGGCCTACGAACGCGCAGTGCTGTCCGGCCTCGACGAACAGACCCGTACCCGACTCAGCGCCCAGCTCGGCGAGTTGCTGGTGCAGCTGGAGGGGCGCATCGGCGGGGCGCGGCGCTGAACGGGGGCCGGGCGGCGGCCCGGCGAAAAATCCTGTGCGGGCACCGGTACACCGCTGCTAACGTCCCCCGCATGAAGCGCGCTGCCATGACGACGACGCCGGAGAGTGTCCCGGCGCGCTGACAGCTGTTCAGTCCGAAGCCCCGGGGCGAGTGCCCCGGGGCTTCGTCCTGCGGTCACCCGCCCGACGACCGCGAGGAGACCGCCATGCACGACCACCGCAAGCTCGGCCGCGAGCTGGACCTGTTCGACACCGACCCGCTGATCGGCGCCGGGCTGCCCTACTGGCTGCCCGACGGCGCGGTAGTGCGCCACACCCTGGAGGAGTACATCCGCACCGCGGAACGGCGGGCGGGCTACCGGCACGTGTACTCACCGGTGCTCGGCAAGCGGGAACTGTACGAGATCTCCGGGCACTGGTCGCACTACAGCGACGACATGTTCCCGCCGATGGAGCTCGGCGCGGAGCAGGTCGTGCTCCGGCCCAGTCTGTGCCCCCACCACGCTCTCATCTACCGCTCCCGCTCCCACAGCTATCGCGAACTTCCCCTGCGCATGGCCGAGTTGGGCGGCATGTACCGATCCGAACTCTCCGGAGTGCTCGGTGGACTGACCCGCGTGCGGGCCATCCAGCTGAACGACGCGCACATCTTCTGCACCCTGGACCAGGCCGCCGAGGAGGCGCAGGCCGCGCTGGAGCTGATCCGCGGGGCGTACCGGGCGCTGGGCATCACCCCGGCCCGCTACCGGCTCTCCCTTCCGGGGCCCGGCGGGAAGTACGTGGCAGCCCCCGAGCTGTGGCGGCGGTCCACCGCTCTGCTGACCGACGTCCTCGACCGCTCGGGCCTGCCCTACGAGGCGGCCGAGGGCGAGGCCGCGTTCTACGGCCCCAAGATCGATGTCCAGGTCGCCGACGCCGCGGGCCGGGAGTCCACCCTTTCCACCGTCCAGGTCGACTTCCACCAGCCGGCCCGGTTCGAACTGCACTACATCGGCGCGGACGGCGCGAAGCACCGGCCGGTCATGATCCACCGCAGTGTCATCGGCAGCGTGGAGCGTGCCGTCGCCCACCTCGTCGAGCAGCACGGCGGGGCCTTCCCGGCCTGGCTCGCCCCCACTCAGCTCGCGATCCTCCCGGTCTCCGAAGCCGAACTGCCGAACGCCGAGGCGCTCGCCCGGCGGTGCACCGCCCTCGGGCTGCGCGCCGAGACCGCCGGACCGGAACGCGGCACCCTGGGCGCCCGCATCCGGGAGGCCCGCCTGGTGCCCTACCAGGCCGTCATCGGTGCCAGGGAAGCCGCCGACGACCATGTCGCCCTGCGCCTGCGCGACGGGCGCCGGCACGATCCGCGGCCCGCCGACGATGTCCTCGCCCACATCACCGCCCTCATCGACGCCCACAGCACCGACCTCTGGGACTAGGGTCTTTCGTTCGGATCAGGCCGGACCCCGCGAGCCCGGCGTGATCCGAACGAGAGGCCCAGGGCCGGGGCCGGCCCGCCAGTCATCCATGCGCTCCTTTCGATCCCCTTCGATCGCATGTGCGCTCGCCCCTCGGTGCAGGGCGGTCCTCACCTCGCCCGAAGCGGGTCTCCGGGCGCCCGGCGGGGCGTCCCGCCGGGCGTGGCGGCAGGTGCCCCGGATCGCGGACCCCTCTCGATCGTCACTCCCCGCGCACGCGTGGAGGCGGTGCGTGCAAAAACTCGTGAGTGTATTACCGCGGGAGCGCTCGCGCAGGGGGTTGGGTGAATGTACCGAAGCCCTGATTCGATCTGACTAAGCTCACGCACAGCGAAGTCGAGTTGATATGAATTCGAGCGCTTGTTCCCAAGTGTCCTTCAAGCGCGTTTACCTCCCGAATCAACCGCCAGAGGTTTTAGATGGTTCGTGTTGAATCACCGCCGAACGAACGGGAAGCCCCCGTCGTTCGCGCCATGTTGCTGCCCCTGCTTCTGATGGGCGGCGCGACCGCCGCCGCGGTGGCACTGGTTTCCGGGGCCGCGCGCATACCAGTCGTCTGGTGCGGCGCGCTCGCCACCGTCCTGGTCACCGCACTCACCGTTCAACTCGCCCGCCGGGCACGCGACATGCGCACCCAGCGCGCGGTGTACGAACGGCGCTTCGCCGACCTGGAACGGCGCATCGCCATCCACGACGACGAGACCGTGCGGATCAGCAAGGAGCTCCTGCCGGCCGCCATCCACCGGCTGCGTGTGGGCAATTCGCCCGAAGAGGTGCTCCGGGACGTCGTCGACTCGGACGAGCTGTACCGCGACCTGCCCGACGCCCAGCGCACCCTCGTCTACACGGTGCTGAACATCATCGACAACGAAGAGGCGATGCGTGACTCCGCGCAGCGGGCCTTCGTCAACGTCGCCCGGCGCGTCCAGGCGATCGTCCACCGCCAGGCGAGTGAACTGCGGGAGATGGAGGAGCACCACGGGCGCAATCCCGACGTCTTCGACGACCTGCTCCGCATCGACCACGGCACCGCGCTGATCGGCCGTCTCGCCGACTCCATCGCGGTACTCGGCGGCGCCCGCCCCAGTCGTCAATGGCCCAAGCCCGTACCGCTGTTCAGCGTGCTGCGCGGCGCCATGTCGCGGATCCTGGAGTACCCGCGGATCGATCTGCACTCGATCGCGAAGGTCGCCATCATCGGCACGGCCGTCGAGCCGCTCATCCACGCCTGCGCCGAACTCCTCGACAACGCCACGCGCTACTCGCCACCGCAGACCCGGGTGCACGTCACCGCCGTCGAGGTGCAGACCGGCATCGCCATCGAGATCGAGGACGGCGGAGTCTCGCTCAGCGAGGAGGCCCGGTCACGGGCCGAGAACATGCTCGCCAGGGCCCAGGCCGGCTCCAACATGAACGACCTCGGCGAGTCCCCGCGGCTCGGCATGGCCGTCGTCGGACGGCTCTCGCGGATGTACGACCTCCAGGTCTCGCTGCGGCAGTCCGCCTACGGCGGCGTCCGGGCCGTACTCATCGTGCCCCGCGCCATGATCACCACCGGCCCCGCTCCCGGTATCGCCCACGGCATTGGAGCCACGTCGAGGCCCACCAGCGACATCGACCAAGAGGCGATGAAGCACGTCGTACCGCCCCGCCGCAAGCCCCGCCCCGTGGCCCAGCGCCCCGCCACCGGACCGGTCGCCCCCGTCGCCCGGCCGGTCGTCCCCGCTGCCGCCTTGGAGGACGACGTCCCCGTGGTGACCGAGTGGACCGCCGGAGGGCTTCCGCAACGGCGGAGCCGCGGCCGTGCCCCCCTGGGCTCGCACAATCTCCCCGCACAGTCCGTCGACCCCACCGCAGGACAGCGCAACGGCCATGTCAACGGCTATGTCAACGGCCACGGCCACGGCCAGGGTCAGGGAAACGACAGCGGCAAGGAACAGCCCCCCGGGCTCTGGCTTGAGGCCTTCACCAACGCCGTCAACGGCGTGCCGCAGGACCCGAAGACCGACGAAGACTCTGACGATGCGTGGGACAAGGGAGACCTGAAGTGATCCAGCAGCGGGGAAATATGGACTGGATGCTCAAGGAACTGGCCGACGACGTGCCGGACATCCACCAGATCGTGGTGCTCTCCGCCGACGGTCTGCGCATCGCCCGGCACGGCGGCGACCCCGATGTCGCCGACCGCCTCGCGGCGGCCTGCGCCGGACTGCAGAGCCTGGCCGCCGCCGTCGCCTCCGAAATCCCGTACAGCGACGGCCTCATGCGCCTGGTCGTCATCGAAGTCACCGGCGGCTTCTTCTACTTGATGGCCGCCGGAACGGGCGCGTACCTCGCGGTCCTCGCCGGTGAGACCGTCGACGCGGGGCTCGTCGGATCACGGATGCGCGACATGGTCGTCAGGATCGGAGCCCATCTGACGAGCCCTCCGCGCCATGACGGGCAGTCCGGATGAATTCTCCCCGACGAGAACGCCGAAAGGCCGATCCGGCACTGAGCGATCCGGAACGGCTGTACGTGATCACCGGCGATCCCGACGGCAGCGAGCGGGCGCCGCTCGACCTGGTCACGATGGTCGTCGCGAAGGCCCAGCCGACGCCGACCGTCCAGCCCGAGCAGGCCGTGATCCTGCGGCTCTGCCAGGCGCCGTTATCCGTCGCCGAGATCTCGGCGTACCTCCGTCTGCCCTTCAGCGTGGTGACATCGCTCCTCACGGAACTCCTCGCGAGCGAACTCGTCGAATCGCGCGCGCCCATCGTCCGCGCCACTCTCCCGGACAGGTCCCTTCTCGAAGCGGTGATGCATGGACTTCAGAAGCTCTGACACGATCACCGGCCCCCGGCGCGAGGACGTCCTCCCCACCACGGCGACAGCCGCGGTGAAGGTCGTGATCGTCGGCGGGTTCGGGGTCGGCAAGACGACCATGGTCGGATCGGTCAGCGAGATCCGGCCGCTGACCACCGAAGAGACCATGACCCAGGCCGGTGTCGGCGTGGACGACAACTTCGGGGTGGAGAACAAGACCGCCACCACCGTCGCCATGGACTTCGGCCGGATCTCCATCAGCGAGGAACTGATCCTCTATCTGTTCGGCACCCCGGGCCAGGAACGTTTCTGGTTCCTGTGGAACGGCCTGTTCGAAGGCGCCCTCGGCGCGGTGGTCCTCATCGACACCCGCCGCCTCGAAGTCAGCTTCGACGTCATCGGGCGGCTGGAGGAGCGCGGCGTTCCGTTCGTCGTCGCCGTCAACACCTTTCCCGACGCACCGAAACACCCGGTCGAGGCGCTGCGCAGCGCCCTGGACCTTCCCCAAGAGGTTCCGATGATCGACTGCGACGCCCGGCTGCGCGTCTCCAGCCGCGACGTACTGATGACGCTGATGCGCTATCTGCACAGTCTGGCCCTCCCGCTCGCCTGACCGCAGTACACCTCCCGCGCGTCCCATCCGTCTGGTCCTTGGAAACCTGATCCCTGGAGCGATCGTGACAACCCCATTCCACTACGAGCCCGGAGCGGCCCAGGGGCCGGTACCGCCCCCCGAGTGCCCGGCCCACGGCCTCGGCATCGGCCCCGGCGGACTACGCCGGCTCTACGGCCCGGAGGCAGAGCGGGACCCCCACGGGCTGTACGACAAACTGCGCGCCGAACACGGCAGCGTGGCGCCCGTGCTGCTGCACGGAGACGTGCCCGCCTGGCTGGTCCTCGGGCACAGCGAGAACCTGCACATGACCCGGACCCCCTCGCAGTTCTCCCGCGACTCGCGGCGGTGGCGGGCGCTGCAGGACGGCAGCGTCGCACCGGACCACCCACTCGCCCCGATCTTCACCTGGCAGCCGATCTGCGTCTTCGCCGACGGCGCCACCCATGAGCGCCAGCGCGGCGCCGTCACCGACAGCATGGGCCGCATCGACACCCGCGGGGTGCGCCGCCACGTCAACCGCTACAGCAACCGGCTCGTGAACGACTTCTGCCAGGAAGGCCGCGTCGACCTGGTCAGCCAGTTCGCCGAACGGCTGCCGATGATGGTGATGTGCGCGATCCTCGGCATGCCCGAGGAGTACAACGACCGGATGGTCCAGGCCGCCCGCGACATGACCCGGGGCACGGCCACCGCCGTGGCGAGCAACGCCTACGTCCTCGACGCCCTGACCCGGCTCGTCCAACGCCGCCGGCGCGAGCCCGCGGACGACTTCGCCACCTGGCTCGTCGAGCATCCGGCGGGGATGAACGACCAGGAGGTCAGCGAGCACCTGCGGCTGGTCCTCATCGCCTCCTACGAGGCGACCGCCAACCTGATCGCCAACGTACTGCGGGTGGTGCTTACCGACCCCCGCTTCCGGGCCAGGCTCAGCGGCGGACACATGACGGTGCCCGAAGCGGTCGAGCAGACGCTGTGGGACGAACCGCCGTTCACCGCGGTCTTCGGACGCTGGGCCGTCGGCGACACCGAACTGGGCGGCAAGCAGATCAGGGCGGGCGACGCGCTGATCGTCGGCATCGCACCGGCCAACACCGATCCGGTGGTACGGCCCGACCTCAACGCCGACATGGAGGGCAACCGGGCCCACCTCGCGTTCAGTGGCGGCCCCCATGAATGCCCCGGGCAGGACATCGGACGCGCCGTCGCCGACGTCGGCGTCGACGCCCTGCTGATGCGCCTCCCCGACCTCGAACTCGCCGTCGACGAGAGCGAACTGAGCTGGATCGGGAACTTCATGGGCCGGCACCTGGTGGAGCTTCCGGCGGACTTCGCGGCGCGTCCGCCGCAGGACGACAGGGAACCACCCTCCATGGGCAGGCCGAACCCGCAGCGCCAGGACTGGGAGGTCCAGTCGACGGTCCGGCACACCGCTCCCACTCCCGGCCGCGCCCCCGGTCCCGCCCCGGCCGCCGCACCCGCCGTCCCAGGCACGGGCGCGGATACGGCACCCACGGCTGCGGCATTCACGGGTGCGACACCTATGCGCTCGGCCGCCGACGAGCCCGGAGACACCCCCGCCGAGCAGTCCGCCACCGGGCGGATCCCGCAGCAGCGCGGCGAGACCGCACCGGCGCGGCTGTGGCGTGCCGTCTCGCGCTGGTGGAGCGGGGACTGACCCCGGCGCCGCCCGCGCCGCCCGCGCCGGGCGGGGCCGAGTCCGGCCGACGGCCCGGTGACCATGGGCCCCGCAGGTCCACGGCCACCGGGCCGGGCGTCGTGGGCGCCGGGCGGGAGCCGCCGCCCGGAGTCGCTCGGACCGGGGCCGGGCCGGTCCCCGTACCATGCGGAAGCGTGAAGCTGACAATTCTTGGCGGCGGCGGATTCCGGGTTCCACTCGTGTACGGGGCGCTGCTCGCCGATCACGCCGAGGGCCGGGTCACCGCGGTCACGCTCTACGACACCGATGCCGACCGGCTCACCGCCGTGGCCAGGGTGCTCGGTGACCAGGCCGCGAACGTTCCGGACGCCCCCGCCGTCCACGCCACCACCGATCTCGACGAAGCACTGCGCGGCGCCGACTTCGTGTTCTCGGCGATCCGCGTCGGCGGCCTCGAAGGCCGGGCGGCCGACGAACGGGTCGCCCTCGACGAAGGCGTACTCGGCCAGGAGACGGTCGGTGCGGGCGGCATCGCGTACGGGCTGCGCACCGTGCCCGTCGCCGTCGGCCTCGCGCGGCGCATCGCGAGACTCGCCCCGAACGCCTGGGTCATCAACTTCACCAACCCGGCGGGCCTGGTCACCGAGGCCATGTCACGCCACCTGGGCGACCGGGTCATCGGCATCTGCGACTCCCCGGTGGGCCTCGGCCGCCGGATCGCCCGGGTGCTCGGCGCCGACCCCGACCGGGCCCGGATCGACTACGTCGGCCTCAACCATCTGGGCTGGGTGCGCGGACTGCGTGTCGACGGCCGCGACGAGCTCCCACGGCTGCTGGCGGATCCGGCCCTCCTCGGCTCCTTCGAGGAGGGGCGGCTCTTCGGCACCGACTGGCTGAAGTCGCTGGGCGCCGTCCCCAACGAGTATCTGCACTACTACTACTTCAACCGGGAAGCCGTACGCGCCTACCAGGACGCCGAGCAGACCCGCGGCGCCTTTCTCCGCGAGCAGCAGGAGGGTTTCTACGCCCGGATGAAGGACCCGGCCGTCCCCGCGCTGCGGGCCTGGGACCGCACCCGCGCCGAACGCGAAGCCACCTACATGGCGGAGAACCGGGAGGTCGCCGGGGTCGGCGAGCGGGACGAGAGCGATCTGGAGTCCGGCGGCTACGAGAACGTGGCACTCGCCCTCATGCGGGCCGTCGCCCGCAACGAGCGGACCTCGCTGATCCTCAACGTCCGCAACCGGACGACGCTTTCCGTCCTCGACGCGGACGCCGTCATCGAGGTGCCGTGCCTCGTCGACGCGAACGGCGCCCATCCCGTCGCCGTCGACCCGCTGCCGTACCACGCCGTCGGTCTGGTCACCGCGGTCAAGGCGGTCGAACGCGCGGTGCTCGACGCGGCGGAGAGCGGCTCACGCGCCACCGCCGTGAAGGCCTTCGCGCTGCACCCGCTGGTCGACTCCGTGACGGTGGCCGGACGCCTCCTCGACGGGTACCTGAAGGTCCATCCCGGACTCGCCTACCTGAACCGGCCCTAGACGGGCGCCGAGAAACCGTCCTGGAAGGGCGCCGAGGATGCCACGAAATCCGGTTGGGCGGAACGGAGTTCGTGGCCGACCAGGAGGTGGAGCAGGGCGTCCAGCCATGCGCGGGAACGGGCGGCGAGGGCCTCGCCGCCCGGCGCGGCCCCGTCGTCCAGTGTGCCGAGGAAGGTGCGCAGCAGCGTCGCGGCACGGGTCAGGCCGGTGCGTGACAGTGCCGTCGCCGCCTCGTCGATGCGGGAACGGACCGGGACCGTCAGATGCCGCAGCCCGCTGTGCGGCACCGCCGACAGGGCGGACACCGCCTCGTCCAGCACCGCCGTCAGCGGATCGGCCGGCCTTCCGACCGCGGCTGCCAGGGCCGTGGAACCGTCGCCGGGGGCGAGATCGGGCACGACCGTCCCGGCCGGGGTGAGCACCGCGATCGGATCGATCTCGATCCCGCCGCCGGAGCGGCGCACCGAACCACTGACATGAGTGGCGCCGCCCTCCAGCGCATCGGCCAGGGCGTCCAGTGCGCCGGGGCACTCCGGCCGGTAGGCGGACGTCACCAGCGCGGGGGCCCCCGAGGCGTCGCGTACGACGGCTTCGAGGCGTTGCCCGGCAGGGTCGTAACCCACGCTCTCCACCTCCGACAGCGCGACGACATGGACGGCCTCCGCCTCGACCCGCGGGCGGATCAGCCGGGGCGGCCTTCCCTCCCAGCCCGCTGTCAGCGCGGACAGGTCCCGTACGAGCAGAGGGTCCGGAAGCTCCGTCCAGGCGGCGCCGACGGGCGTGATGGCCGTCGTGCCGAGCCGGCCGCGGGCGATGGTCAGCGTGCGGCTCGCCGTGCGGCGCACGCTCTCGCTGACCAGGCTTCCGGCGGCCAGCGAGGCCAGCGGCGTACCGAGGACCCGGCGGGTGGCCAGTCGGTGGCCGGTGAGCTCCTTGCCCTCGGCAGCCGTCCAGGCCCTGCGGAGGACGAGGACGGTACCCGCGCCGGGATGGGCGAGATACACCTCGGAGACCAGGGACTGCGCCGTGCCGTGGACCCGGCAGCCGAGCGAGGTCAGCCGGACCCGGCGCAGCGGGGTGTCCCCGGCCTCGCGGGTACCCAGCACACCGGGGAGCCCGGCGGCCCGTCGCCGGGCGTGCACTTCGGCGAGCAGGGCGGCGACCAGCTCCGGGCGGTAGCGGGCGCTGCGGTCGGCGTACGCCGTGAGCTGGTCCGTCAGCTCGGCGAGCGCACCGGCGGGCCAGTGCAGCGACGCGGCCGTCAGCCCGGCACCGGCCCGTGCGAGGGCTCCGCCGAGGACCGGCCCGGCATGGGCCACACCCTCGGCCAGCAGTTCGCCCGCCAGCTCGGCGGCCGCGTCGAGCGCGGGCCCGGCCGAGGGCGGGGCGGCGGCGCGCCCACCGACCCGGACGGAGACGGATCGTTCGCCGCCACCCGCCTCGTCGGCGGCCCGGAAGGCCCATACGGCGAGCGCCACCACCTCGCCGCGCAGTGCGGCGGCCGCGTCCGTCAGCGCGTACGCGATCTCGTCCGGGACCGGGAAGCGCACCGTGCAGGTGGGCAGTTCGACCCGGGGCTCGGGATGGTCCGGGGACGGGCGGTGCACCAGCGCGGCGTAGCCCCGCTCGAAGGTGCGGCGGGCCGCGGCGAGCGGCCGGGCGCCGACGGCTTCGGCGAGAGCCGTGTCGTCGGTGCTGCCGGGGGACCACTCGGCGGCGGGGGCGGGGGCGCCGACCGCCTCCGTCCCGCCCTCGCGCTGACAGGCCAGCACCAGGGCGACGAGGTGGCGGCACACGCCCTGCGCGGCACAGCTGCAGTTGCCGGCGTCCAGGCCGGCACCGGGTGGCAGTGCCGTGCTGGTGCCGTCGTCGAAGCGGGCGCGCACCGTGGTGTCGGGGTCGGTCGTGAGCGTGGGGACCGTGCCGCCGTCCAGCTCCTTCGCGGCCCGTTTGACCAGGCCGCGGTTAGCCAGCGCCGCGAGCGTGTCCGGGGTGAGGGCGAGCAGATCGGGGCGGGCCGTGACGGGGCCGTTCGATACTTCGGTCATCGGCCCAGCCTTTCGGCGACGAACTCGGCGAGGTGACCCGGTGTCATCGCTCCGATGTGCGCCCCGGTTGCGGCGAGCCGCCCGGCCAGTTCACGGTCGTACTCGGGTTCGGCGTCCTCGTCGAGCGCGGCCAGTCCCAGCACGGTGGTGCCCTGCTCCACCAGGGTCCGCACCGTGCGCAGCAGCCGGTAGGGGTCGCCGCCCTCGTAGAAGTCGGTGATCAGCGCGACGATCGTGCGCCGCGGATTCTCCACGAGACCCGCGCCGTACTCCACGGCCCGTGCGATGTCGGTGCCGCCGCCCAGCTGGACCCGCATCAGCAGCTCCACCGGGTCGGTCACGTCGGAGGTCAGGTCCACCACCTGGGTGTCGAAGGCGACCAGGTGCGTCTTGAGACCGGGCAGGCCCCACAGGCACGCGGCGGTCACCGCGGAGTGGATCACCGACCCGGCCATCGAGCCCGACTGGTCGACCAGCAGGATCAATTGCCACTGCGTCACATGGCGTCGGGTACGGGAGTGGAAGTGGGCGCGCTCGATGAGCAGGCGCCGCTCGGCCGGCTGGTAGTGGGCGAGGTTGGCCCGTACGGTCTGCCGGAAGTCGAAGTCCCTGGCGAGCGGTACCCGGCTGGGCTTGCGCGAGCGGGTGCCGTGGAACGCCCGGCGGATCTCCGGCTGGAGTCTGGCCAGGAGCTGTTTCACCACCGATTCGACGATGCGCCGCGCCAGTCGCAGCACCTGCGGGTTCATCAGATGCTTGGTGCGCAGCACCGCCCGCAGCAGCGTCGGGCTCGGCTCGACCCGCTCCAGCACCGCGGGATCGGTGACGATCTCCTGGATGCCGTACCGCTCGACGGCGTCCCGCTCCAGGCGTTCGACGGTCTCCTTCGGGAAGAGCCGGTGGATGTCGTCGAGCCAGTCGACCGCGGTCACCGCGGACGGGCCGTCACCACCCGTGCGGGGGGAGGTACCGGAGCGGCGCACTCCGCGCCTGGTGAGGTCGGGGTCGCGGCCGTAGAGCCAGTCGAGTGCGGCGTCCCGGCCGGCGTTGCCCGGTCCCGGCGACCCGGTGTGCCGTTCGGCGGCGGAGCCGAGGACCAGCCGCCACCGTTCCAGCCCCTCGTCGGGAGCCGCCACGGGATCCGTACCGGCGCTCCGTCCGGGAGCGGGCGCCCGCTCGGGTACGTGTTCGGGTGTGGTCATGGGGCGGCTCTCAGTTCGTAGCGGGCCAGCAGTCGCGACACGGACTCCTCCAGGTCGCGGGCCCCGGCGATCAGCAGCGGGTCCGCCGTGGTCCGCAGCAGGGAACGCGACGAGCCGCGCACTCCGCGCCGTTCCAACAGACGGCCGGCGATCCGCTCGCGTTCGCGTGGCGGGAAGAAGGCGAAGGCCTGACGCAGCGCGGGCAGTCCCGACAGGAACGCGTCGTCGGGCAGCGCGCACACCAGGCTGTCCAGCACATCGATCACTGACTCCGCGCCACCGCCCCCGGGCCCGCCCCCGTTGCCCACGGCGCCCGTCACCTCGTCGCGGGCAAGCGCGAACAGTCCCGCCAGCCAGTCGCCGAGCGCATCCGTACCGGCCGTCGCCACCGCCCGTACCGCCCCGGCCGGATCCCCGGACGCTCCCGGCACCTGCGCCAGCGCCCGGTGCAGACCGAACGCGGCCCCGCGCAGATCCATCGGCGCCTCCCGGTCACCGCTGATCCGCCACGCGATCGCGGCCGCCGCCTCCCGGGGGACCGAGAGCAACTGCGGCGCATGCAGCACCGCGTCCCGGACCGCGACCACGGCCCGCAGGCGGGCGAAGTCCACCCCCGGTGCGCCGCGCGCTCCCTCCAGCAGCCACAGCAACCGCCCTGTCGCCCCGTCGATCACAGCGGCGAGCAGCGGGCCGTGCGCCACCCCGAACACCCGGTCGTGCCGCCACAGCCCCAGGGCCGTGGAAAGGATCTCCCCGAGCGAACCGGCGATCTTCAACTCGCCGACCTGGGCGGCCAGTTCACCGAGCAAGTGCTCCGAGAGCCCGTCCGTCCCGCACAGCACGGCGTCGAACAGCGTCCGGGCCAGGGCGCCGGCCTCCGCCGCTCCGTTCCGCGTCCGCTCGGTGAGCGCGACCGCGGCCGCCGCCGCCAGCGTCGCACCGTACGCCCCCGCCTCCACCAGGGCGGACTCGCGGCCCGAGGCGGACTGCTGCTCCCAGCGTTCGGTGAACACCGGGTCGATGCCGTGCTCGGGGCCGGCGGTCCGCCCGTAACCGGGGATTCCCAGCACGCGCAGCCGGTGGAGCACCCGGCTGCGCTCCAGACCGGCGGCGTCCGTGAGATCGAGGCGGTACGTGGCTTCGGGGCCGCCGTCGAGCGCCAGCCCGGCCAGTCGCGCCGCCACATCGTGGACCAGGGGAGGTGCCGGAGTTCCGGGATGGAGACGACCGGTACGGTCCCCGCCGCACGCCGCGACCATCTCGACGACCGCGGGATGAGAGCCCGCCGTGAGCGGGCCCCGGCTCGTCCACGGGAGCGGCTGGTCCAGGTCGTCCGTGATCAGGGCGCCCGCCAGGCCGTCCAGCACGTCGATCCTCGCCGGGTGCGGATGGCCGCGCAGCGCCGTGAGCCCCTGGGCCAGGCCGCGTGCCGCGATCAGGTCGGCGGTGGACACCGGGAACCTGCGCTCCCGCAGCCGCTCGACGACCGCGCGCAGCAGTCCGTCCGCCGCGAGCGCGGGGCCCGACTCCCACACCTGCTGGTAGTAGCCGGGCGACGGCATCCCCGACTGGTACCCCGCGAAGGCGTCCAACTGGCGGAAGGAGTACGGCACGAGGAAACTCCCGGCCATGGCCCCGGCCGGCGGGGCGGGCACCCGCGGCCACCCGTCCGCATCCCATTCCCCCCGGCCGCCCTCGCCCGCGCCGGCCCCCTCACGGGAATCGGCGAGCGCGCGGAGCGCGGGCTGGTGGAAGCCGCCGGTCACCACCAGCACCGGCCGGTCCCCGGCCATGGCGACCGCCGCCCGCACCCACCGAGCCATGTACGCCTCGCGCGCCCGGTCGCCCGGGTCGGCCTGCGCGTCGCCGCGCACCAGCGCGAAGTACGCGTCGAGCCGCTCGGCGAGGCCGTCGTCCGGCTCGACCTCGAACAGGCGGTCCCAGAGGGCGTCGGAGGAATCCACCGCGAAGTGCCGGCACAGCCGCTCCGTGGCGTCCGCGTAGCGCACCTCCGCGTCGGCATAGCGGTTGGTGCGCTCGGCGAAGGCCGGATGCCAGGCCGGCAGGTCGATGAACCGGACCTCCGCACCGGCCGCCCGCCCCGCGCGCAACGCGACCCACTCCGGCGAGTAGTCGCACAGCGGCGCCCAGGACGTCGCTGCCCGGTCCTCGTCGCGGTAGTGGCTGAACACCGCGACGGGCAGCTCGTGCCCGAGCAGCAGCTCGTCCAGCCGGCCGTTCATCTCGGCAGGACCCTCGATCAGCACGTGGGCGGGCCGCAGCTCCTCGACGGCCCGCTCGACGAGCCGCGCGCAGGCGGGGGAGTGGTGCCGCACTCCCAGGAACACCGCGGACATCAGTCGGCCAGCAGATGACGCGCGTCGTACAGGGCCTTCCACTGCGGGCCGCGACGGCGCGGCACCCGCTGCTCCAGATAGCGCCGCAGCCCGGCCAGGTCCTCCGGGCTGTCCTTCGCCGCCGTGCCCGCCAGACACGCCACCACATCGGCGGCAGTGCCCGGCTCGCCGCGCAGGAACCAGCCGCGCACGCCCACGGCATGGGCGACCGAGACCGCCTCCGCGGTACTCATCACGGCCGAGGGGCGGCCGGGGCCCCCGCCCGGCCCGTCCTTCTCGCCGGCCCCCGCACGCAGCTCCCGGAACGTACCGACCAGGACCTCCAGCACGTCCCGGTCCGGCGGTGGCTCCACTCCCGAACGCCGCAACAACGCGGTCACCTCCGCCTCGACGAGCGCCAGTTCGGTGTCCAGGTCGGGGATCGGGAACACCGTCTCGAAGTTGAACCGCCGCTTGAGCGCCGCACTCATCTCGTTGACGCCCCGGTCCCGGGTGTTGGCCGTCGCGATGACGTTGAAGCCCTGCCGGGCGAAGACCATGCCGTCCGGTCCGGTCAGCTCGGGGATCGCGACCACCCGCTCGGAGAGCAGCGACAGCAGCGAGTCCTGCACCTCCAGCGGGCAGCGGGTGATCTCCTCGAACCGCACGAGCCTGCCCTCGGCCATGCCGCGCAGCATCGGAGCCGGGACGAGTGAGCGGGTGGAGGGCCCCTCGGCCACCAGCAGCGCGTAATTCCAGCCGTACTTGATCTGGTCCTCGGTGGTGGCCGCGCCGCCCTGCACCGTGAGCGTCGAGTCGCCGCTGACCGCGGCCGCGATCAGTTCGGAGAGCAGCGACTTGGCGGTGCCCGGCTCCCCGACGAGCATCAGTCCACGGCTCGTCGCCAGTGTCACCAGCGCCCGGTCCACCAGGGAGGGATTGCCGACGAACTTCCGGCTGATGCCCGCGTCCGCGTCGCCGATGACGAATCGGCGCGCCGCACGCAGGCTCAACTCCCAGCCCGGCGGCCGCGGATCGCGGTCGTAGGCCCGCAGCGCAGCCAGCTCCTCGGCGTACCGCACCTCGGCCGGGGGCCGCTGGACCGGAGCCGCGTCGCCGTCCGGCATCTCGATACGCGCTGCGTCCCTCGTGGTCATGACGCGACACCCTCGGTGAGTTCGGTCAGGTCGCAGAGGAGCTCGGACACGGTCACCGCGTCCAGGCCGGCGAAGCGCAACAGGTGGCTGCGGCGGTCCCAGTGGTCATTGGGCAGGCTGTCGAGCCAGACCGTTTCGAGGATCTGGTCGGGGAACATGTCGACGACCCCGACCGCGATGCCCTCGTGCAGCGCGATCACCAGACAGCAGTCGTCGGCCAGCCGCTTGGAGATCCAGCGCTCCACCCCGGCGTCCTGCGGTGCCCCGCGCTCCCAGCCGCGCCGCTCCAGCCCCAGGACCTTTCCGGTGGGCACCTTGAGCCCCTCGAACCGGCTGAGCCGGTACCCTGCGGACTCCTCCTCGGAGAGCGCGAGCACGGTGCGCCCGAGCTGCGGGAACGGCTGAAGGATCTCGTAGTCGGCGAATACCTCGGACCAGGCCGACAGTTCGTCCCCGAGATGCAGCGGGTGCGGGAGCCGAACGGTCGCTTCGTCCGCCAGGGTGAAGGCATCGTCCTCCGCGTCGGCGAACGTGCGGTCCTCCGCGACCCGGAACGCCGTGGGAGCCGCACTGTCCGTCTCGCTCAGCCACACCAGCCGGCGCACCAGATGCCACAGCAGCGGATGACCGACGAAGAGCTCCCGGAACTCCTGGGCCGTCCAGGAACGGCCGGTCACCATCGCGGCCTCCAGCCGGCGCACCTGGTCGGAGGCAACCGTCCGGACATCCTTCTTGAGCGCCGCGAACCGCTTGCGTTCCGAGGGGGCGAGCTCCGCGTCGTCCCGGGCACCCGGCTTCGGGAGGTCCTTGCGCCGTTTGCCGTCGCCGTCCAGCACGTACGGCCGCAGCTGCTCGTCGAAACCGACGACGAACGAACGGGTGCCGTAGTCGATGACGGTCGAACCGTCCGCGCCCAGACCGAAATCCGGCACCAGACGGTCGGAGAGCTGCGCCCCGGTCAGTCCCAGCCCCGCGGCGACCTCGGCGATCTTCTCCTGGGCCCGTACCTTGAGCGCCTTGAACTTCACCCGCTGCGAGATGCCGTGCAGATGCAGGAGTGCCACGTCGCTGCCGATGGCAGCCAGCACATCGAGGCCCTCCACGGCCCGGTGGTGCGCGGCCTCGCCGGGCCAGGAACGGATGACCGGGGTGATCCGGCGGACTGTCCCGTCGTCGCCCAGCAGTCCCAGCGCGTGCAGCGCCCATGACTCCTTCGCGGGCATGTTCGCCAGCCGCCACTGCTCGAACAGGGCCCAGGCGAACTCGGCGAGCGAGGCGGCATCGGCCGTCCCGGTCAGCGAGGCGATCCCCGGGTACGGCTCGCCGGGCTTCGACAGCGCCAGCATCGTCAGGACATGGCGGACCGACTGCCCCGGCAGCGCGCCCCCGGACCGGACCACGATCTGCGGAAGCAGCGAGGGCTCCGCCCAACCGGGCAGCACCGGCATCTTGGCGGGCAGCGCCCGCTCCAGCGGGTCCACGGCCAGCAGCTCGTCCACCGCGGCCGCCGCCCGGGCGCCGTACACCCGGGCGGCCTCGCGCACCACGTCGTCGCCGTGCACCGCGGCGATCAGGGTCAGCGCCTGCTCGGCGGCGCGCCGCGCGGCGCCCGCCCTGCCCACGGCATCCGGCACCAGGAGCGGGGCGGCCGCGACTCCGTGCCGGGTGAACCAGGAACGGGTGGTCGCCGCGGTCGACTTGAGCCGGACCAGCCAGCTCGCCATGTGCCGGGCGACCCGCACGTCGACGAACGGGAGCAGCAGCGGGGCGAGCGCGCCCGGCTGCCGGGGCGCGGCACGCAACAGCAGCGGCAGGGCGGTGAGGCCGAAGCGCGCGGCGATCGGCTTGAGAGTGTCCTCGCCGTCCCACAGGTCGGTCGGATCCCACGAGTCGAGCAGCGGGGCGACCAGCTCCTCGTCACCGTGGACGAACAACCAGGCCGGCCGCAGGTCGCCCAGGCTCAAGCTGTGGCGCACAGTGGCAGGGTCCTGCTGCCAGTCCTTCCACTCGCCGCCGCTGCGCTCGGTCGTGTACCAGGAGGAGGAGGCCGCCCACGCGGCACGCTCCTCGGGCAGCCACTCCACCGAGGGTTCGGACACCGCGGTCAGTCCCGTCACGACCGTCGCCGCGGCCTTGGGACGGGGCCGGGACCACGGCGGTGCCGTGAGCACGGCCGACAGGGCGTCCAGAGGGGCGTCGGCGATCAGGTCCGTCGGGTTGAGCAGCGGTTCGACGGTCCTCACCACCTCGGCGTCGAGGTCTCCGAGCACGAGCGCCACCAGGTCGCGATGGGCGCCGACATGGCCGCGGAGCAGCTGCGACGACCGGGACGCCGCGGCCGAACCGTCGCCCGCCCCGGCGGACAGCAGCCGCAGTGCCCGCACCGGATAGCGGCGCATGGCGTCGAGCAGGGCGGGTCGGACGTTCTTGGAGTCCGCATGGGCCAGCAGGGCGAGGAACGCCTCGTCGGTCGGCAGCTCGGCCAGGGAGTCCGCGGCGAGCCTCACGCCGCCCGCGTAGTAGTGGTTGCCGTCGAGTACCTCGGCCAGCGCCGGGGCGATGGCCGGGCCGATGCCCTCGGCGAGCGTCGCGATGAACGCGACGCCGTCGATGAGGTTCGGGCGGTAGGGGAGCAGCGCCAGCTGGTCGGCCGCGTTCAACGAGCTGAACACCATGGCACGCAGGGTGCGGTCCTCCTCCGCGCCCACCCGGGGATCCGTGCAGAGCTCGTCGACCCAGTCGGTCTCACTCGGTACGAGATAGGAGACGATGATCTTGCGCAGGGTGTCGGTGCGGCAGCCGGCCAGCTCCTCGACCGTCGCCCGGTAGGTCTCCTCGTCGGCCGCGGCGATCAGCGCACGGACCCGGTCGATCGGCGATCGGTGATGCGTCGCCCAGTACGCGTGGCGCGGGCCCGCGAGCGCCTCCAGCCTGGGCGCGCTGCGCTTGCGGCCGCTCTGCTGCCAGTCGGCGCCGACCGAGAACAGTTCGGTCGCGGCCTGCGCGGCGAACGGCAGACCGTAGCGCTCGGACCAGAAGTCCGCCCATGAGGAAAGCCCGAGGATCGCGGTCAGAGCGGCCGCACCGACCGGTGAGGGGTTTCCGGCGAGATGAGCGCGCAGCCGATCGGCCAACCCGGCGTCCGAACGCGGTGCGTCCACGAACTCCTGGATCCAGGCGGCATCTTCCACGAGCGCGGCCTCGATCGCGTCGAGCGCCTCCTGCTGCATCCCGACCGGGCTCCGGCGCACTCCACCGCGCCGGGGGTGGAGAACCCGCCTCCAGTTGGCGGGCAGCGTGAAGGTGTCTTCGTCGGGCGGGGTGGGAGCGGCCTCGTCGGACAGTGTTCCCCGGGTCGCACCGGCCTGCTCCGTCGCGGTGGGCACGGCACCGCCCGGAGCCACCGCGGCGGACACCGCCGACGCGCCCACTTCGCGGTACCCCTTCTTCTCCTTCTCCGCGATCGTCCTGAGGACCTGCGCCGCCGCGGCCTCGGCCGACGGGTACTCCTTCGTCTGCGTCCGTCCGTCGCTCCCGCACCGCCCGTAGCGCACTGTCACCACGGGGCCCTCGGTCTCGGTCTCCCAGAACTTCGACGCACTGCCCTCGACGTATTCCCAGCGACGCACAGCCCCGCCCCCTTCACACCCGCAGCCCGCTCCACCGCGGGCTCCTCGATCAGTGGTGCCACAGTAGAACGGGCCACTGACAACGGAGCGTGACCGGGATGAGCGGCAAGGAAAGACGCAGGTCAACCGCTGCGGGAAAGCTCTTCTCCGTGCACGGGCCGGGCCAAGGGCACTTCGGAGACCTGCCGCTCCACCTCGCCCACCGCCACGGGGCGCTCGGCTTCAAGGGCGGAATCCGCCGCCGCGACCCCGGGGCGGACCGGCTGACGGCCCGTCTCGCGGCGGCCGGGCAACGGGCGCACGGGGGTGGCTCCCACTGCGCCTGGACAGCCCGGCAGGCCCGCTCGCCGGGGTGCCGCCGGTGGGGGCCACCGGCGGTTCCGACACCTTGGCGGGAGCGGTCGGTGAAGCCGCCGCGCACCGTCACGGGCTCGCACGGCGTCCCTCTCGTCGCGGCGGACGGCTCGAAGGCCGCCGCGGTCGACCGGCTGACGTGCCGTGAGTGACTGGATCCAGGGGGCGGAGCCTCCCGAGGGAGACCTACGCCCCTCCTCCGGGCCGTGTCAGGTGGCGGAGACCGCGCGTGCGCCGCCGGACGGGGCCCACGACGGCGCCACACCGGTGACCTGGCAGACCATCAGGAAGAGTGGGATCGGCGGTGTGTACGGCGTGCGGTTGTCGGGCTGGTGGATCAGCCGGGGCCGTACCGCCGGAACGAACGCCCCCTTCGCGTAGGAGACCTGCGGGGGCCAGTCCAGATCGAGGTCGGAACCCGCGGGCACGATCCACCACCAGCGGTCGGCATCCGCGAAGACGCAACCGGTGCGTGGCAGATGAGACAACAGCCGGAATCCGTACCGCGCCGGAACCCCCACCGCGTCGCAGCCCAGGGTCGCCGACAGCGCGGGCGGCAACGGCAACTGCACCGTGCCCGTGCCGGTGGCGCGCCGCTCGGGGGAGTGCCGTGCTCCGAGCAGATGGGACATCGCGTTCCTCAGCATCACCGCTCCGTGCCGTGCGGCAGTTCTGCCCAGACGATGCGTCCCGAGCCGTTGCCCGCGCCGCGGGAACCCCAGGAACTGCTCATCGCGTCGACGAGCAGCAGGCCGCGTCCGTGCTCGTCATCGGCGGTGCGGCACAGCTGCGGCCCGCCGGGCTGGTGTCCTTGGTCCTGCACGGCTATCCGCAGCCGTCCGTCCAGGCATTGCAGCTCGCACACGACGCGAGCGCTCACGGTGTGCACCACCGCGTTGGTGAACAGCTCCGAGACGATCAGGATGGCCGCCTCGTGCGCGTCCTCGTCCAGCCCCCACTCGTCGAGCCGGGCCCGTGTCAGCCGCCGTGCGCCGGCCACCGACTCGGGGTGCGCGGGCAGCGCGAAGCAGTACCGGAGCGCTTCCGTCCCGGGTCTGAGGTCCATGAGCCGGGGGATGAGCGCACTGCCAGGTGCCACAACCGATTCCTCACAGTGGGGGCTGCGTCACACTCCGCGACCTCACGTGAATGAGGGCGGTTGCGACTAAGTGAACTGGTTCACTCACCAACTCTCCCCCTGTCGAGAACACTTGGCAAGAGGCACTCTGAAAATTTCAGAGTGACTGTGTCTTGGACGGCCCGCGCATGGCACACTGCTGCCAAACAGCGCATCGGGAGGTCTGAAGTGAGCGAACCGCGGTCCGCCCCGACCGTGGGTCAGGTCGTTCTCGGCAAACGCCTGCAGGATCTGCGGGAGCGTGTCGGCCTGAGCCGTGACCAGGCTGCCAAGGTGCTGCGGGTCGCACCTGCGACGATACGCAGGATGGAGACCGCCGAGGTCGCTCTCAAGATCCCCTATGTCCAGCTGCTGCTGAAGGCGTACGGGATCGCCGACGACGAGACCGACGCCTTCGTGGAACTCGCCGAGGAGGCCAACAAGCCCGGCTGGTGGCAGCGCTTCCACGATGTGCTGCCCGACTGGTTCAGCATGTACGTCAGCCTGGAGGGCGCTGCGAGCCTCCTGCGCATGTACGAGCCGCACTTCGTCCCCGGACTGCTGCAGACCGAGGACTACGCGCGCTCGGTGATGCGCACCGGAGCCGTCGGCCAGACCAGACCCGAGGACATCGAACGCCACGTGGCGCTGCGGATGCAGCGCCAGTCCCTGCTGACCAGGCCCGACGCCCCGAAACTGTGGGTGGTGATGGACGAGACGGTGCTGCGCCGCCCCGTCGGCAGCGTCGACGCCATGCGCGGACAGATCGACCGGCTGCTCGAAGCGACCGAGATGCCCCACGTGACGCTGCAGATCGCGGAATTCTCGACCGGTCACCACCCGGGCACCTACGGCCCCTTCGTCCTCTTCCGCTTCGGCGTCCCCGAACTCCCCGACATGGTCTACAGCGAGTACCTGACCGGAGCCGTCTACTTCGACGCGCGCCCCGAGGTGGCCTCCTACCTCGAAGTCATGGACCGCATGGCGGCTCAGGCCGCAACTGCACAACGCACGAAGGAAATCCTCCGGGACTTCCGCAAGGAGCTGTGATGGATCCCATATACAACGGCATGCCGGCCGCCGAACTCGGCACCGAGGGCTGGCACAAGCCGTGGAGCGGTGGGAACGGAGGCAACTGCGTCGAAGCAATGAAGCTGTCCGACGGAAGGATCGCCGTACGTCAGTCCGCCGATCCCGACGGGCCCGCCCTGATCTACACCCACCGTGAGATCGCCGCCTTCATCCAGGGCGCCAAGTCCGGCCAGGCGGACTTCCTCCTCACCTGAATCAGCGGCCCGCTCACCGGAATCAGCGGCCCGCTCACCAGAACGACGGCTTTCTCACCCGAATCCGCAGCGCCGGAGCCCGTCCCGCCCCACACTCTTGTTGTTCGCCGACCAATGGACCCATGGAGCGCGCTATGACCGGGCAAGCCCCCCGAGCCGTCGAGATCGACACCAGCAAGCCGCATCCCGCCCGGATGTACGACTGGTTCCTCGGTGGCAAGGACAACTACCCGGTCGACGAACAGATGGCCCAGCAGCTGCTGGCCCTCGACTCCAGAGGGCGCGACATGGCCCGGGTCAACCGGGCCTTCATGCACCGGGCCACCCGGTGGCTGGCCGAGAACGGCATCCGCCAGTTCCTCGACATCGGCACCGGCATACCCACCGAGCCGAACCTCCACCAGATCGCCCAGCGGACCGCCCCGGACGCGCGCATCGTCTACTGCGACAACGACCCGATCGTCCTCGCGCACGCCGCGGCCCTGCTGCGTTCCACCCCGCAGGGCGCCACCGAGTACATCCAGGCCGATGCCCGCAAACCGGAGGTCATCCTCGAGCAGGCCGGCCGGGTCCTCGACTTCGGCAAGCCGATCGCACTCTCGCTGCTGGCCCTGCTGCACTTCCTGGACGACGAGGACGGCGCGGCCGAACTCGTCGACCGCCTGGTCGAGCGGCTCCCCTCCGGCAGCTACCTGGTGCTCTCGCAGACCACCGGCGACTTCGACCCGGAGGGCGCGGCGAAGGCGTCCGCCATGTACAAGGCGCGGGGGATGACGCTGCGCCTCCGGTCCCAGGCGGAATTCACCACGTTCTTCCACGGACTCGAACTCGTCGAGCCGGGCGTCTCGCTCTCCGCGGACTGGCACCCGGAGCTCGGCGAGGCCGTCGACGTCCCCGGCGACGAGCCGATCCCGGGCTACGCGGGCGTGGCCCGCAAGACCTGACCATCCGGCACCGGCCGGTCACTGGCGGCTGACCGACCGGGTGATGCCCGCGGCGATCGTGGTGGCGAGCAGCCACCCGGCCGCGATCAGCAGATACGACAGCCACTGGTACCAGCCCTGCGGATTGAACGCCTTCTCCTGCCCGAAGTCGATGATCGGCAGCAGCAGATCCAGGGTGTAGAAGAAAGCGTTGAACGGCGGGGCCTCACCGGCCTTCAGCGGCGCCGGAGGGTGCAGTCCGTACGCCAGCGTCCCGATCAGCAGCAACGACAGGAGCCAGGCGCCCGCCCGCACCGGCCGGAAGCCGTACCCCACGGTGACGTCCTGCAGATGTCCCCACGCCCGCGCGTACCCCGGCAGGGTCGCGCGATGGGCGCGCTGCCTGGCCAGCAGCACGGTGCGTGCCGCGTCGTCGTCGCCGATCCGCCGGTACGCCGCCGTCAACTGCTCGTACGCGTACGGAACGTACCCCTCCTCCTCGCGTTCGAGCAGTGGCAGCCGCTGCTCGGCGGGCAGATGGGGGAGCAGCACGGTGTACGTCAGCCCGTCCACCCGGACCTCGCGCGGCCAGATCGCCGGGTCGGCGTGGATGAGATCGATCTGCGCGCGGCGCAGATTCACCTCTCCCTCGATCGGCGCGGCCTCCCGGAGCCAGAGCTCGCCGACGGTGCAGCTGCTGGCGCGCACGGCCACCCCGCCGGGGTTCGACAGCCGCGCGTGCGCGAAGTTGAGCTGCCCCGGTATCCGGCTGCCCCGCACGTTGGTCCGCCCCTCGACGCGGATGCGCATCGCGTGCACGTCGGAGCCGACCGTCAGCGTCTCCGCCTGGAGGGCGGTCGCCCCGGGATTGCGCAGCTCGGCGTCGTTCAACAGGATCTGCCCGTTGACGGCGGCGCCGTCGAGCCGGGACTCGCCGTGCACGACGAGCCCCGGCATCCAGAGGTCGTCCCCGGCGATCACATGATTGAGCTGGAGAACCGCCTCGCCGTTGTCCGCCGTCGACCCGTCGGCGTTCACCCCGATCCGGGCACGGTCGAAGAACAACGCCTGGGTGATTCTCGAACCGCCGAGCCGGACCGGGCCGGAGACCCGGCAGCCGGTGAGCCTCAGCACCCCGTCGATCCGGAGGGTGGCGGCGGTCAGCCCCGGCAGCACCGAATCGCTGAGGTTGAGCTGGCGCAGCTGCGCCCCGTACAGATTCGGCGCCTGTTCGAAGTGACAGCCGGCCAGCAGCACCGCGTACTCGGCCGTCGCGTACCGCACGTTCAGGGAGCCCGAGATCCGCGCCCCCGTCACACGCAGCGCCGCCACCTCACCGTCCTCCCGCCGGCCACCGATCAGCAGGGCCCGCAGTACCTCGCCGCGCACCGTGCGCTCCGGCCCCCAGCCGGCCCCCGTGTCCGGGTCGTCCTCGGCCGCCACACCGGTACGGAAGTCGACGGGAACGCCGCGCGGGAAGGCATCCCATACGCGGCGTTCGGCGGGGCTCAGCTCGGTGATCTCCATCGGCGGGACTCTGGCCCGGGGTCCGCCGCGGTGTCAACCCCGTTGGGTTCCAGGCGCGTTCAGCTGCCCAGCTCGTGTCCGGTCGTCGCGTCCACATGCCCGGGGATCGCGTCGTGCCGGTCGCCCACCGACGGCGTACCGGACGGCTCGAAGAACAGGACCGATGCCCCGTCGGCGGCGGACGGCTTGTGCCAGGTCCCGCGCGGTACGACGAAGACCGCCCCCCTGGCGAGGGTGACGGTCCGCTCCCCGTCCGTCCCGCGCAGCCGGATGGCCAGCTCGCCGTCGAGCACCAGGAAGAACTCGTCGGTGTCCTCGTGGACGTGCCACACGTGCTCGCCGCGGACCTTGGAGATCCGTACGTCGTAGTCGTTGACGCGGGTCACGATCCGCGGGCTCCACAGCGCCTCGAACGTCTTCAGCGCGTCGCTCAGCAGGATCGGCTCCGGTGTGGTCCTACTCGTGTCCTTGTTCATGATCCCCATCCTCGGCCTTGGCCCCGGACCCGGTGAGTGCTAGGAATCGCACATGGCGCAAGAATCCTCGCACCGGGTCGCAATGATCGTCTCCGCCGGCTCCAACCCCTTCGAGATGGGGGTGGCCACCGAACTCTTCGGACTGCGCCGTCCCGAGCTGCCCGTGCCCTGGTACGCGTTCGGACTCTGCGCCGAGACCCCCACCGTGCGCATGCACCACGGGTTCTTCCAGCTCTCCGGGGTCGCCGGGCTCGACGCCGTCGACCGGGCCGACACCGTCATCGTGCCGAACCGCCCCGACCCGGAGAGCGAACCCGATCCGGCCGTCCTCGACGCGATCAGGCGCGCGGACGCCCGGGGAGCGAGGCTGGTCAGCTTCTGTACGGGAACCTTCACGCTGGCCGCGGCCGGTGTGCTGGACGGACGACGGGCCACCACCCACTGGCGCTGGGCCGATGCCTTCGCCGCCCGCCATCCGCGGGTCCGGCTCGATCCCGACGTGCTGTTCGTGGAGGACGGCCGGGTGATCACCGCCGCCGGCAGCGCCGCCGCCCTGGACACCGGGCTCCACATCATCCGCCGTGACCACGGCGCGGAGACCGCCGCCGCGGTGAGCCGCCGCCTCGTCTTCGCGGCCCATCGCGACGGGGGTCAGCGCCAGTTCGTCGAGCACCCCCTGCCCGACGCCGCCGGCACCTCGCTCGGCCCGCTGCTCGCCTGGGCCGAGGAACGCCTCGGCACGGATCTCACCGTGACCGGCCTCGCCGCCCGAGCCGCTGTCAGCCCGGCCACCCTGCACCGCCGCTTCCGGGCCCAGCTCGGCACGACCCCGCTCGGCTGGCTGACCGAACGCCGGATCACCCTCGCCTGCCGGCTGATGGAACGCGGTGAGGAGCGTCTCGACGTGGTCGCCCGCGCCAGCGGGCTGGGTACGGCGACGAATCTGCGGACCCAGCTACGCCGCCGCACGGGCCTGACCCCCAGCCAGTACCGTCGCCGCTTCACCCCGCCCGGCCGCCCGAGCCGCCGGGACCGCGGGTGACAATGGAGGCATGTCACGACGCACCACACGACCGAGGCGGTCCGCCACCACCGGAGCGCGGCCTTCCGCGGCCACCGCGGACTCGCCGTGCCCATGCGGCCTGCCCGCCTCCTACGCGGACTGCTGCGGTCGGCTGCACGCCGGGACCCTTGCCGCGCCGACCTGCGAGGCGCTGATGCGTTCCCGGTACGCCGCGTTCGCCGTCCGGAACGAGGCGTACCTGCTCCGCACCTGGCACCCCGGCACCCGGCCGCCCGCCGTCGACTTCGATCCCGGGATGCGATGGGTGCGCCTGGAGATCCTGGAGACGACGGAGGGCAGCGCGTTCCACACCACGGGCACGGTCACCTTCCGCGCGCACTTCACGGACGACGGGCGGTCCGACTCGCTCCACGAGAAGAGCCGCTTCGTCCGGCACGAGGGCGCCTGGGTGTACGCGACCGCGGTCTTCGCGGACTGACCGGGCCGCGCCGTGGAGCGCGGTCAGCCGGCGGCCCCCACTCGCGGCTTCTCGGGCGAGAGCTCCTGCGCCAGGTCCTCCGCCAGCAACCGCTTGGCGATCACGTCCACCGCCGCCCGCAGCTGCCGGTCGTCCGGGCGGGCTCCGTTCTCGTCCAGCCGCTCGTTGAGCCAACGCGCCCACGCGTCATTGACCGCCGCGGCCTCCCGCCTCCCGGCGTCCGTGTGCGTGAACAGACGGCCGTCGCCGGTGAGGTACCCCTCCTCGATCATCCGGTCGAAGACCGGCACCAGCACCTCCGGCGGGATCCGGTGCCGGGCCGCGATCAGGCCCAGTCCCGCATGGCCCACCATGCGGGTGAACAGCTCGACCTGCATCACCGCCCAGGCTCCCGCCATGTCCAGCCGGGTGTCCGAGTCCGCGATGATCCGCCGGGCCGTGTCCGGCCCCGCTCCGTGCAGGATCTTGGCCACGGTGAATTCCAGGACCTTGGCCGAGTCGCCGGCGCCGGGCTGGGCGAATCCCTCGCCCATGTCCGTCGAACCGACCCGTGCCGTGTCCCGCAGCTTCACCTGCTTCAGGAAGAGCGCCACGACGAACCCCAGGATCGCGACCGGCACCGTCCACAGGAACACGGTGTGCAGGGTGTCGGCGTACGCCCGCGCCAGCGGCGCGGACTGCGCGGCGGGCAGACCGTGCAGCCCCTCCGGGCTCAGCGCGGCCTTCGCCAGCACCGCGGGGTCGCCGCCCGCCCGCGCCGCGGCGGCGATGCCGTCGGACAGATTCGGCTTCAGCGCATTGGCGTAGATCGTGCCGAAGACCGCGGTGCCGAAGGAGCTGCCGAGGGTACGGAAGAACGTCACGCCCGACGTCGCCGTACCCAGATCCGCGTAGTCGACCGTGTTCTGCACGGCGATCGTCAGCACCTGCATGGCCAGGCCGATGCCGGCACCGAGCACCAGCATGTAGAGGGACTCCAGCCACACGCTGGTGTCCGGACCCATCCGGGAGAGCAGGAACAGCCCGACCGCCATGATCAGCGAGCCCGCGATGGGGAACATCCGGTACCGGCCCGTCTTGGACACCACATTGCCGCTGAAGACCGAGGCGACCAGCAGCCCGACGACCATGGGCAGCGTGCGGACCCCCGACAGGGTCGCCGAGTCCCCGTCCACGTACTGGAGGTACGTCGGCAGGAAGATCATCGCGCCGAGCATCGCGAAGCCCACGACGAAGCTCAGGATCGAGCAGACGGTGAACACCGGATTCCGGAACAGCCGCATCGGCAGCATGGGTTCCTCGGCCCGGAACTCCACCAGGCAGAAGAGGGCCAGTGCCACGACACCGCCGGCGAAGAGACCGATGACGACGGGCGATCCCCATGCGTACTCATTGCCGCCCCAGCTCGTCGCCAGGATCAGTGCGCTCGCGCCGACCGTGACCATCGCGATGCCCAGGTAGTCGATCACCGGCCGTCCGGCGGCCTTCACCGAGGGGATTGTCCGGGCCGCGGCGATGACCACCGCGATCGCGATCGGCACATTCACATAGAACGCCCAGCGCCAGCTCAGATGGTCGGTGAAGAGCCCGCCGAGCAACGGCCCGATCACCGTCGATACCCCGAAGACCGCACCGATCGCACCTTGGTACTTGCCGCGCTCGCGCAACGGGATCACATCGGCGATCAACGCCATCGAGGTGACCATCAGCCCGCCCGCGCCGATGCCCTGCAGTCCGCGCCAGACGATCAGCAGCGTCATATTGGTCGCGAAGCCGCACAGGAACGAGCCGGTGATGAAGATGATCGCCGACAGCTGGAAGATGATCTTGCGGCCGAACAGGTCGCCGAACTTGCCGACCAGGACCGTCGCCACCGTCTCGGCGAGCAGATACGCGGTGACCACCCACGACATGTGGGCGGCGCCGCCGAGGTCCGAGACGATCGTCGGCAGTGCCGTGCCGACGATCGTCTGGTCCAGGGCCGCCAGCAGAATCCCCAGCACGATCGTTGCGAAGACGATGTTGCGGCGGCGCGGATCGAGTACGGGCGGCGCGGCGGCACTCTGCGCGGCGGGGGCGGTCTCGCTGGCAGTGGTCACGCCTGCACCCTCACACCGGCCCGCCGCTCCCGCATGTGGGGGACGGCCAGACGTGTCGTCAGGCCAGCAGATCCCGCACGGAAGCCTTCATGCGGGTGACGAACGCTTCCCGGACCGGCTGCGCCACCCGGTCCAGCGACAGATACGGATTGAGGTCCTCCAACTCCACGAGCAGCAGCTCGCCCGCCACGGTCCGGCAGGCGTCGACCCGCTGGATGCCGTGGTCGAGAGCGTTCCACTCCACGAACGTGTGGGCGAACTCCAGATCGGCCGCATCCGGCGTGTACGGCTGAAGCACCCACCGCTCGTCCGGGTGCGGTGCGTACAGCGCGTACTGGAAGTCCCGGTCGATGAAGTAGAACGACACCTCGTAGCGGAAGTCGATCCGCGGCTGGACGAGCACGCTGCCGTCCTCGCCCTCGGGCAGTCCGGCCTCCGGTATGAACCGCAGACCGACCGAGTCCGCGCCCCGCTTCGGTTTGACCACGTACTCCGGGGCCCCGGGAAGCAGTCCCAGGTCCGCGGCCCGGTCCACCGTGGGGATCACCGGATATCCGTCCCGGCTCAGATCGACCAGGTACTGCTTGCCCGCCATGTCGCCCCGGCCGTGCAGCGGGTTGTAGACCCGTGCGCCCCGCTCCCGCGCCCGCGCGCGGAACGCGTCGTACGCCTCCTGGTGGTGCAGTACCGGACCGCTGTTGCGTACGACGACTGCGTCGAAGCCGTCCAGCAGCGCAGCGGCGTCCCGGGGGTGACAGAGCGCGACATCGAACTCCTCGCGCAGCCGCGACGTCAGATGGATGTCCTCGTCGCAGTAGCGGCGGCCGCGCGCCTCGTAGGCGAGGTCGGTGACATAGAGGACGGACGGGCGCGGGGCGGTGGGCATGGCGTTCCCCCAAGGGACGTGTCGGTGGGCAGCTGATCAATGACCTCGACGGCGTTGCCCGTTCACGACCCTGGAGCGTCAAGACGTCCGCCCCGTACGGGTCGACCGCATCGCAATCGTTGCCACTGCCCGACATTCTCTCGTCCGCGCTCGCGGCCGGTCCCTACGGGGCGTACCGGATGCGGGTGGCCGGCGGCGCCGGCACGCGGACGGGCGCGCCCGCCGTCCTCGCCGGAGTGATCAGCGGATGTGGGGCCCGGAGATCGCCCGCGCGACGACCAGCCGCTGGATCCCGCCCGTGCGATGCCCTGGCGCCCGCGCGCCGACGGCCGGGCGGGCCGGCCTCGAAGGCCGCCGTCGCCGCCTGCCCCTTGGCGTTCGTATCCTCCCGGGCACGGGCCGGCCGGGCGTCCGGCTTCGCCTTCCCGCCGAAGAGGCAGTGCCCGGGAACGCGTACGCCGTCCACGAAGACGTCCGCCGTGTGCGAGGCGCGCAGCCCGGGCTTCTTGATGGTGCGGCTCGCGGAGAGCCCCCGCGTGCCGGGCGGCACGATCCCGTCCGCAGGACGCGCGTGGGGCGCGAGGAGGTGCGGGCGGGTCACCAGCAGGCGCCGGGGCGCACCGGCAGCCTGGGGTGGTGCGCGGCGAGGAGTTTGTTGGCACGTGCCAGCTCGGAGAGTGCCTGCTCGCGGTCGGCCTGGTCCTCGACGCAGAGCCGCGGGCCGCGGAAACTGCGCACCTCGCGCGCGGCGCACTCGGCGTCGAACTCCGCCTGCAGGATGTGCGGCGGGATGCAGGACCCGATCAGCGCGGCGACCCGGTCCGGGATCGGTACGGGGACAAGGAGGTGGGAGGCGGTCATGGGGGGTCCCTCTCGGATGGTTGGCCAGGAGGTGGTGCCGTGGTGCGGCCGCCGGGTGGGCGGCCGACTCCTCCATGTGTACGGGACGCAGTTCCGGGTTTCTCGTTGAGGACGTCTCCGTGTGGCAACCGTTCTGAGAGTGACCGGCTATTTTGCCTTACCCGCAAGTAAGTTGACTCGCGGTGGGGGCCGTGATCCGGTCGGAAGCCGTCTCATGGGGCCGATTCGTCGCTCCGGGCCCGTAACCGGAGCGCGCGCAGCACGGCCTCGGTGGAGAACCGGCTCTCGGGGTCGGTCAATTGCTTACCGAAGATGGACTCCAGATTGCGCATCCGGTAGCGAACCGTCTGCGGATGGACATCCAGCAGCTCGCCCATGTGGGCCGCGGTACCACGGGTGTCCAGCCAGATCCGCAGGGTCTCGACCAGCCGCTCCCTGCGGGTGGCGCTGATTTTGGAGATCGGTGCGAGTTCACGCTGGGCGAGCTGGTCGACCAGTACCGGGTCGGAGAGCAGCCACAGGGTGATGAGATGGTCCTCGCAGAGGATCACGGGCGCGTCGTCGATGACGCCCGTGTCGACGAGTTCGAGGACGCGCCGGGCCCAGCGGATCGAGTCCGAGGCCAGGGCGGTGGGAACGGTCAGGCCGATCGCGGCGTGGGTGCCGAGGAGGGCCTCGTCGAGCATGTGTCTTCGCGCGTCGTCGAATGCACCGGGGATCAATAAGTGGGGTTGCGGGTCGCTGAGATCGGCCAGGACGTCCCGGTCCGCCACCGCCCGGTCCAGGCCGACGGGGGAGCGGGCGGCGACCAGGGTGACCTGTTCGGGCAGCGCCCATCCGGTCTGCTCGCACAGTTCGGCGATGGCGGTACGGGGTGCGGGGCGCCCGGCGAGGATCAGATGCAGCAGGCGTCGGCGCATGGCCTCGATCTGCTCGCCGGTGTGCGACTGGGCCTCCAGGAAGCCTTCCCGGGACAGGGATTCGAGCTCGTCGACGTAGGCGAAGAGCGCGTCGGCGAAGCTGAGCATGAGCGTCGGCGAGAAGTTGTGGCTCCGGCCGACCTTCTTGGCCCGGCGCAGGGCCACCCGGGCGCCGAGACGGTAGGCGCCCTGCAGCGTCTCCATGGTGCGGCCCTCGTAGGCCTCGAACCGCCCGAACCGGCGGCACATGTCGTCGCGCAGCGAAGTCGACGTCAACGGTTCGGCGACCAGGTCCACGAAGGAGGAGAGGCTCTGCTCGACGCCGACGCGGATGGCCTGCCCGTTGGGGCCGCTGAGCAGGCGGGCGTATTCCGGATAGGCCCGGGTGACCTCGACGCCGATCTCCTTGATGAGGCTCGGCAGTTCGGGCCGCATGATCGCGGCGAATTCCTGGGGGAGCGGTCCCAGCGGATCCCCTGTGTCCAACGGCTGAATGAGTTCAGGCATGACTGTCCCCTTGCTCTCCGGCGCCCGGTGGGGGGTCAGGCGGTGGGGGAAAGCGCTCCCACGAACCGACAGGTGCGTATCAAGTCCGCGATGAAGATAGACCAAGTGAGCGGTTGTGCCCACCACTTGGACAAGATCGAAGTGCAGGGGACACACACCTCGGCCGCGTTGTGGGGCTTCCGTGCAGGTGGGGCGGGAGTGCTCACTTCAGGACAATGTTTTTCGGACATCTGCTCCCCCGGCGACAAGGAAGTGGCCCCGGCCCGTGCGGACGCCGGGTTGTGAGGGCCTGTTCCTGAGGGGGCGGGTCTTTCGGGGCGGTGCCCGTGCTGCCGCGCGCCGGTGCGGCGGCCCTGTTTTCCTCCGTCGCCCCGCGTGCCGGATCCGAGAAGGAGGAATGCGTTTCGGGTCATGGTGAAGAAGTCATTTTTCATCGGGTGACGGAATCTCCGCGATTCGCGGACAAGCCGATGGATCCGTTTCGCGAAAAATGGAAAATCCGTCGGCCGCCCGCGGTGCGGAGTATTCCGGTCCGGTCCGCCGGGGCCGGCCGCGCGGCCCTCCGCGCCGAGGCTCCACGCGGTTCGGCGGTGACGCGACGGGGTGCGCCCGGACCGCATTCGGCCGCTGGGCGGACGATCTTACCGGCGAGTACGCGGGCGGCGGCGGTGCGCTCCGTCGGCGACGACTGCGCCCGAGGTGAGTGTCCGGCGGCCCGCCGGGCACGTGACCCCGGCACAACTGCTCACTTTCGTATAGAAAACCGTGGCGATCTGCTGAGTTCTCGCTAAGCCGGAATGCTGCCGCCGAGAGGGCGAGGGAATTTCTGCGCCGGGTATTGCAGCGTCGGGCTACTGGCTCGTAACGTTCGATCCGCACGGAGTTCGATCACGCAGTCGAGTCCATGGACTTCTGCGATCCACGATGTGAGCCGCCCTCGTACCGGGCCCATTACCGGGTGCGGCACGAGGTAATCGGGTACGTCCAACTCCACTCCCCTCGGAGGCTTTTCCGTGAGAAGCATCATCAAGCGTTCCCTGTTCGCCACCGCCGTCGCCACTGCCGCGTTCGGCCTGGCCGCCACCTCGGCCTCGGCCACCGCGCAGGCCCAGTGGACCCTCACCAATCCGAACGCGAACAACTCGTTCTCGGCGGTCCTGAAGACCGGGGCGACGGCCGACCTGCTCGACGTGACCACCAACCAGTCCGTGACCTGCTACTCGGCCACCGCGAGCGGTACCGCCACCAACGGTGTGCACCCGGACGGGAACAACCTCGTGCAGATCGCCTCGGCCAAGTGGGGCGACGCCGTCAGCGACCCCTGCGACGGCCCGCTCGGATCCGCGTTCAGTGCCGTGGCGAACGGCCCGATCAGCCTCAACGCCACCAGCTACAGCGGCGGCGTCACCTCGGGCAACCTGTCGAACGTGAGCGTGACGATCACCGGCGACACCCTGTTCGGTGTCTGCAAGGCCACGATCTCCGGTTCCGCCAGCAACGCCAAGTACAGCAACGCCACGGGCGAGCTGACGATCACCAACGGCACGGGCCTCAGCATCTCGAACGTGAGCAACTGCGCCTCGCTGATGAACAACGGCGACAGCGCTCAGTTCTCGGCGGTCTACAAGCTGGCCCAGCCCCTCACCGTCACCTCCCCGTGAGCCGGTAGTCGGTGCGACGGCCGCGAGCTGCGTGCCGGAGACGTCTCCGGCACGCAGCTCCCGTCCGGAGCCGGCCGACGACACGCCGTCCCACCAGATGACCAGTCAGCTCCGATACGACGGCAGGTTGCCGAGATGAGATCAAGGACGAGTCGCCCGCCGCGAGTGGTGCAGGCCGGCGCCGTCGGCGCCATGGCACTTCTGGCCGGACTCATGCCGGGTACGGGTGTGGCGAGCGACACCCGTGTGGCCGAGAAGGACATCGGGTACACCTGTGCCTTTCCCTCCGGGAAGGAACAGGTCGATGTCACCGTCTCCGCCGAACTGCCGTCGACCTCCGGCGTCGGAGTCGAGGTCCAGCCGGAGAACGTGCATCTCGAACTGACCGTGCCGCGGGCGGTACTGGGGGAACCACCGTCGGACGGCACCCCTCAGCTCTCGGGTTCCGCCCGGCTGGCGACCACCGTGACGCAGCACGGCGTGCCGACCACCGTGATGTGGCAGGGTCTGGACATCGCGCAATCGCCCGCCGCCCCGGACAAGGACGTGGTGATCAGGGCCGCGGGTGAGGTTCCGACCGTGACGCCGCGCTCGAGCGGTGACCTGGTGTTCGCGGCGGACCGGCTGGAAATGGACCTGACTCTGCGATCGGCCGGCGAAACCGCGGCCGAGCCCGTGGCCCTGTCCGTCTCCTGCACGGTGGATCCGGACCAGGAGCCGGAATTCGCCGACGTCCGCGTGCCCGCTCCGGAGGGGGGCGTTCCGGCCACCCCGTCGACTCCCCGACTGCCGTGGGAACGGGAGGTGTCGGCGGACCCGGAGGGTGCGGAGCCGGAGACCGGGGCCGATGCCGAGGGGCCCCGTGTACCGATACCGCCGGACTGCACCCTCGTCTACGGGCCGGTGGAGAATCCGCCGAGGGCGGCGCACGGCTACATGGCCGGCTACTCCAACGTGAAGAAGCAGAACGCCGCGATGGCCTTCAGGGAGCCGGGCCACCTCAGGCTGCAGCTGAACTCGGCGACTGCCGCGTACACCTGCGCCAAGGGCAGTCTGACCTGGCTCAAGTCGGCGGCGACGCTGGACTACAACGGGAAGGCGCAGATGCCGCCGGCCCGGTCCACTTTTCTGACCTTCGGCTTCATGCCGACGACGGCCACGGTGGAACTCGAACTCGTGGGCCCCACCACCATCGACACCCTTTCCGAAGGTCCGGACCCCGTCACCAGGCGCCGTCCCGAAACGACGACGGCGATCTCGAACATGAGCGTGCGCCTCTACGACGTGAAGGTGAACGGCACGCCGCTGGACGTCGGCCCCAACTGCCGTACGGCCCGGCCCATGAAGCTGGTGCTGACCGGGAAGGGGTCCACCGGCAGGAACCCGGCGGCGGAGGGTTACACGGTCATGACCGGGGGACCGCTCATCGGGTCCGCGGACATTCCGGAATTCACGGGATGCGGTGCGACGGAGGACCTCGACAACGTATTCACCGCGGCGGTCTCCGGAAAGGGCAACTACACCAAGATGATGCAGGGAGCCCTGTGTGTGGACGGGGTCCCGGCGAACTGCCCGGAGCCGCCCAGGCCCCGTCCGGAACGCTGATTCCACCTGGAACTCCCGGAACCCCGGGGCCTGTCCGACGCTGATCCGCCGGACGGGCCCCCGCCTGCCCCACCCCTCTCCAGAAAGGCTGGACCATCAATGAGTGCTGCCCCGAGACGTGTCAGGCCCGCTCTTTTCGGCGCCCTGGTGGCGGTGGCCGTCGGTATTCCCCTGAGTACGTCACCGGCGAGAGCCGCCTCCGCCCAGGAAATGGGCGGCAACTGGGCACCGTTCACCCGGTGTCCGGTCGACGACCCCGCCATGCTGGCCGCGGACGGCCAGGCGGAGATCGCGATATGCGTGGCCTCGCACTCCGAGAGCGGGTCCATCAAGCTCGGCAACACCCTGGCGACGACCGGCGCGAACGACCTCCAGTTCGGTGTCGTCCGCAACGCGGCGACGGGCGCGTCCAGGATCGTGGCGCCCGCGGGAGGAGCGATCGTCGGAGCTCCGACCGAGATTCCCGGCGGTCTGCTCGGCATCATGTGCCCCAACGGGATCCCGGTGATCTCGGACATCTGCCGGCAGCTGACGGACAACAGCCTCAACCGGGTCGTCGCCACCGTGCAGTCGGCGGGCACCCCCAGCAACTTCGACCTGACCGCCGGGATGACCGGCGGCAAGCCGATCGTCGACATTCCGGTCCGGATCCACCTGGAGAATCCGTTCCTCGGATCGAAGTGCTACGTCGGAACCACCTCCAACCCGGTGGTGCTGCGGCCGCAGAACCTCACGACGCCGGCCCTGGCCAGCCAGCGTTTCGACGCCAACGGCACGCCGAACACCAGGGGGGTGCTGAACCGGGTCGCCCTGACCGGGAACGCCCAGGGGGACAGCTCCTTCGCCGTGCCCGGGGTGAGCGGCTGCGGCCCCCTGACCCTCGGCGAGCTCAACTGGGCGGTCAACCTGAAGACGGCGCTGCCGTCGGCGTCCGGGAACAACAACCTGGTGCTCAACGACACCGCCACGTACACGGCGGGCCTGACCTCGCCGGGCGCGGCGGTGCCCGACGCCGGCCGGCTGCTCTCGGAGAACTGGCACGCCGGAGTGGTGCGGTAGGTGATCCTCCGGTCCGGTCCCTTTCCGTAGGGCACGGGGAATTCCGCTGCCGCCCGCCCCGCTCGGAGCTCTTTTCCGAGTGGGGCGGGCGCATGTTCGTCGCGCTTCGGAAGACTCACTTATCGACAAGTGCGCGAAGTCCATTACTCACTCGCGTACAAAAAGCAAGTGGCCGTCGAGCACCTTGCAAAAAGTTGAGGAACCAGTATTGCGAAGGCTGGTTACCGAGCCGTAGCGTCCCAGTTGAGCAGCGCGGAAACCTATCCGTGGCTGCTCGTTCGGTGCACCTGGGGCCGTCGCGGCGCCGGCCTCCGTCGGCCGCGGGACCCAGACTGCACACCGGAGACCTTGCGCAGATTTCGACAAAGCCCGTGCATGACTTTGTCACTCGGTGACAAGTGATCCACGCCGAGCACATGGTTCGTCGATTTCCGCTGTTCAACGGCTTGTCCTGGCGGTTTCGCCGGACATAGCGTGCGCCTCCTGGTGCACGTGTGACGAGCCGCCCATGGATTCATCAGAGCCGGAGCGCTGACAGATGACTTCGTTCACAACAACTTCGAAGGAGGGCCGATGGGAATCGAAGTAGTCGTCGAAGGCCTCACGAAGTCCTTCGGCAAACAGAACATCTGGCAGGACGTCACCCTCACACTGCCCGCCGGCGAGGTGAGTGTGATGCTCGGGCCTTCCGGCACCGGAAAGACCGTCTTCCTGAAATCCATCATCGGTCTGCTCAAGCCCGAGCAGGGGCGCGTTCTCATCAACGGCGTAGACATGGTGAACAGCCCCGAGCGCGAGATCATGGAGACCCGCAAGCTCTTCGGGCTCATGTTCCAGGACGGCGCCCTCTTCGGCTCGATGTCGCTCTTCGACAACATCGCCTTCCCGCTGCGTGAGCACACCCGCAAGAAGGAATCGGAAATCCGCCGGATCGTCATGGAGAGGATCGACGTCGTCGGTCTCCTCGGCGCCGAGGACAAATTGCCCGGCGAAATATCCGGTGGTATGCGCAAGCGTGCCGGACTGGCCCGTGCCCTGGTCCTGGATCCGCAGATCATCCTCTGCGACGAACCGGACTCCGGACTCGACCCGGTCCGTACCGCCTACATCTCCCAGCTCCTCATCGATCTCAACGCGCAGATCGACGCGACGATGCTCATCGTCACCCACAACCTCGACATCGCGGCCACCGTCCCGGACAACATGGGCATGCTCTTCTGCCGCAACCTCGTCACCTTCGGGCCGCGCGAGGTGCTGCTCACCAGCGACGTGCCGGTCGTCTCCCAGTTCCTCGCGGGGCGCCGCGAGGGCCCCATCGGGATGGCCGAGGAGAAGGACGCCGCCACTCTCGCCGCCGAGGAGGTGAACGGCTACGGGGCCGGCATCAGTTCCGCCAACGCCCCGCGCACCGTCGTGCCGCAGCTGGAGCCGTCGCCCGGCATGCCCGTACGGCAGGCCGCCCTGCGCCGCCGGGAACGGGTCCTGTCGATGATGGGCCAGCTGCCGGAGGCCGCCCGCACGGCCATCATGAAGAGCTACGCCCCGGCCGCGGGCGGTGGGCGACCGTGACCGCCCCCATGCCGGTGCGGCCCCCCGAGCCGCCCGCGGCCGACGGGGCCGGCGCGAGCCCGCGGAAGACCCCGGAGCAGCGGCCTGCGACGCGGCTGCTGGCCCCGCTGCGCGAGACCGGGAAGCTGTTCTCCCTCGCCGGGACCGTGAGCCGCGAGATCTTCCGCAGGCCCTTCCAGGTACGGGAGTTCATCGAGCAGTTCTGGTTCGTCGCCAGCGTCACCATCCTGCCCGCGGCGCTCGTCTCCATTCCGTTCGGCGCGGTCATCGCCCTCCAGGTCGGCTCGCTGACCCAGCAGCTCGGCGCCCAGTCCTTCACCGGCGGCGCCAGCGTCCTCGCCGTCATCCAGCAGGCCAGCCCCATCATCGTGGCGCTGCTGATCTCCGGTGCGGCGGGCTCGGCCATCTGCGCGGACCTCGGCTCGCGGAAGATCCGCGAGGAACTCGACGCGATGGAGGTGATGGGCGTCTCGCCCATCCAGCGCCTCGTCGTCCCGCGCGTCCTCGCCACCATGCTCGTGGCCGTTCTGCTCAACGGCCTGGTCTCCGTGGTCGGCACACTCGGCGGCTACTTCTTCAACGTGATCCTGCAGCACGGCACCCCCGGGGCCTACCTCGCCAGCTTCTCCGCCCTCGCCCAGCTCCCCGACCTGTACATCAGCGAGGTCAAGGCGCTGATCTTCGGCTTCATCGCGGGCATCGTCGCCGCCTACCGCGGACTCAACCCGCGCGGCGGCCCCAAAGGTGTCGGCGACGCGGTCAACCAGTCCGTCGTCATCACCTTCATGCTGCTGTTCTTCGTGAACATGGTCCTCACGGCGATCTACCTCCAGATCGTCCCCGCGAAGGGGAGCTGACCCATGTCGATGCTCAGCTGGCTCGACCGATCGGGCGAACAACTCACCTTCTACGTACGTGCGTTGATCTGGATTCCCCGGACGCTGCGCCGCTATCTGCGCGAGGTCCAGCGGCTGCTGGCCGAAGTGGCGTTCGGCAGCGGCGGTCTCGGCGTCGTCGGCGGCACCATCGGCGTGATGATCGCGATGACCCTCTTCACCGGCACGGTCGTCGGCCTCCAGGGCTACGCCGCCCTCAACCAGATCGGCACCTCCGCCTTCACCGGCTTCATCTCCGCCTACTTCAACACCCGCGAGATCGCCCCGCTCGTCGCCGGACTCGCGCTCTCCGCGACCGTCGGCGCGGGCTTCACCGCCCAGCTCGGCGCGATGCGGATCAACGAGGAGGTCGACGCCCTGGAGGCGATGGGCGTACGGTCCATGCCGTACCTCGTCACCACCCGGATCATCGCCGGAGTCGTCGCGATCATCCCGCTCTACGCGATCGGGCTGCTCTCCTCGTACCTCGCGTCCCGCGCCATCACGGTCCTGTTCAACGGACAGTCCGCGGGCACCTACGACCACTACTTCGATCTCTTCCTCTCCCCGGACGACGTGCTGCTGTCGGTGCTCAAGGTGCTGATCTTCAGCGTGATGGTGATCCTCGCCCACTGCTACTACGGGTTCCACGCTACGGGCGGGCCCGCCGGGGTGGGGGTGGCCGTCGGCCGGTCGGTGCGCAACGCCATCGTGCTCATCAGCGTCACCGACTTCTTCCTCTCCCTCGCCATCTGGGGCGCCACGACGACGGTGAAGGTGGCCGGCTGATGCACGCACACCGGACGCAGACCGTCCGCCGCAGACTCGCCGGAGTCACCTTTCTCCTCGTGCCCGCCGTCCTCGTCTGGGTCTCGGTCTCGGTGTACAACAAGGACTTCACGGACGACGCCACCGTGACCGTACGCACCGGCAGTGTGGGCAACGAGATGCACGACAACGCGGATGTGAAGCTGCGCGGCGTCGTCGTCGGACAGGTCCGCTCGATCTCGGCCGACGGGGCCGGGGCCCGGCTCACCCTCGCCATCGAGCCCGGCAAGCTCGACCGCATCCCGGCCGATGTGACCGCCCAGATGCTGCCCACCACCCTCTTCGGGGAACGGTTCGTGGCACTCGTACCGCCCGAGGCGCCGTCCACGCAGACCCTGCGGGCCGGGGCCGTCATCCCGCAGGACCGCTCCAGCAACGCCATCGAGCTGGAGGAGGTCCTCGACAACGTCCTGCCGTTGCTGACCGCCGTCAAGCCGGAGAAGCTCGCCGCCACCCTCGGTGCGGTCTCCCAGGCGCTCGAAGGGCGCGGCGAGAAACTCGGCGACACCCTCCTCACGCTCGACGCCCACCTGAAGAAGTTCAACCCCCAACTGCCAACGCTCAACGCCGACATCAAGGAACTCGTCAAGGTGAGCAAGGTGTACGGGGACGCGGCCCCCGATGTCCTGGACGCGCTCACCGACTTCACCACCACCAGCGGCACCATCGCCGAACAGCAGGCGGAACTCGCCGACCTGTACGGGTCCACGACCGCCTCCGCGCAGGACATCACCTCCTTCCTCCAGGAGAACAAGGACAACCTGATCCGGCTCTCGGCCACAGGCCGGCCCACCCTGGAACTGCTGGCACGGTACGCGGACGAATTCCCCTGCACCCTGCGGACCATGGCCGGATTCGTCCCGGCCATGGACAAGGCGCTCGGCAAGGGCACCGACCGGCCGGGACTCCACGTCACCGTCAAGAGCGTGAAGTCCAAGGGCAAGTACGTACCCGGCAAGGACACCCCGGTGTACGACGCGACCGGTGGACCGCACTGCTACTCCGTCCCCTACGTCGGCCGGACCGTACCGACCGCGGACGCCCGGACGGCCGAGGCCGCCGGCCCGGAGGGCACCCCGGGCGCCGGCGAACCAGCCGGCGCCGCGCCCTCGGACCGGGACTCCGCCCTCGGCATGCCCAATTCCCCGCAGGAGAGCCGACTCGTCAACGAGCTGGTCGCTCCCTCACTGAAAGTCCAGCCGCAGACCCTGCCCGACTGGAGCAGCGTGCTCATCGGTCCGGCCTTCCGCGGTGCGGAGGTGAAGCTCAAGTGAAGCGCCGCTCTCTCGCCGGGCCGCTCGCGAAATCGATCGTCTTCATCGTGGTGACCGTTCTGGCCACCACGGTCCTCGCCCTGTCCATCGCCAATACGGGGGTCGGTGACACCACCACGTACAGGGCGAGGTTCACCGACGTCACCGGACTGGTCGTCGGCGACAGCGTCCGGATCGCCGGGGTGAAGGTCGGGCAGGTCGAGTCCATCGAGGTGGCCGACAAGCGGCTCGCCGAGGTCGGCTTCGCCGTCCGCAAGGGACGCAGGCTCCCCGCCTCCGTGACCGCCTCGATCAAGTACCTCAACATGGTCGGCCAGCGGTACATCGACCTCGGCCGGGGCGCCGGGCCGGTCGGCCGCAGCTTCGCCGCCGGAGCGACCATTCCGCTCTCCCGCACCACCCCGGCGCTCGATCTCACCCAGCTCTTCAACGGCTTCCAGCCGCTCTTCGAAGGGCTCTCCCCACCGGACGTCAACCAGCTCGCGGGCTCCATCGTCCAGGTGCTCCAGGGCGAGGGCGGCACCGTCGACAGCATCCTCCAGCACGTCGGCTCGCTGACCGGCACGGTCGCCGCCAAGGACAAGGTGATCGGTGAGGTGATCAAGAACCTCAACACGGTCCTGAAGACCGTCAACGACCGCGAGGCCGGCTTCGACGACCTCGTCGTCACACTCCAGAAACTCGTCACCGGCTTCGCCGGCGACCGCAAACCGCTCGGCCAGGCCGTCACCGCGATGGGCGCGCTCACCACCGTCACCGCGGACCTCCTCGACGACGGACGGAAGCCGCTCAAGGACGACATCAGACAACTCGGCCGGCTCTCCGACCAGTTGGACAAGGGAAAACCGCAGATCGAGAACTTCCTGCGGAAGACCCCCGCCAAGATGGAAGCGATCGGCCGCCTCGCCTCGTACGGCTCGTGGCTCAACCTCTACCTCTGCGAGGCCGAGGTCAGCGGCGTGACGACCGAGGACGGCAGCGCCCCGCCCACCGGCATCGCGATCACCCAGCCGAGGTGCCAGGCATGAGAATCACACCACTGCGGGAACGCAATCCCGTCGCCGTGGCCGTCGTCGGACTGCTCGTCCTGGCCCTCGTCGGCCTGGCCGCCTACCGCGCCGACTCGCTGCCCTTCATCGGCGGCGGCACGACCTACCGCGCCGACTTCACCGAATCCGCCGGGCTCGACGAGGGCGACGAGGTACGGGTCGCCGGAGTGAAGGTCGGCAAAGTCACCGGCGTCTCGCTGGACGGCTCCAAGGTGAAGGTCAGCTTCGAGGTGAAGGATGTCTGGATCGGCAACTCCTCCACCGTGGGGATCGCCATCAAGACCCTGCTGGGCGAGAAGTACCTCGCCGTCGACCCGCTGGGCGACGCGCCGCAGGATCCGGACGAGCGCATCACGGTGAGCCGCACCACCTCCCCGTACGACGTCACCCAGGCGTTCAACGGGCTCGGCGAGACCATCGGGGAGATCGACACCCAGCAGCTCGCCAAGAGCTTCGAGACGATCTCCGCCACCTTCAAGGACTCCCCGCCGGACGTGAAGAGCGCCGCCGACGGCCTCTCCGCCCTTTCGAGGACGGTCTCCGAACGCGACGCCCAGCTCGCCACCCTCCTCAAGGGCAGCAAGCAGCTCACCAAGACGCTCGCCGGCAAGAAGAGCAGCTTCGAAACCTTGCTGGAGGACGGCAATCTGCTCCTCGGCGAGATCCAGGCGCGCCGCGACTCCATCCACCTGCTGCTCACCGGAACCCGGAACCTGGGCACCCAGCTCACCGGCCTCGTCGAGGACAACGACAAGCAGCTGAAGCCGACCCTGGACTCGCTCGGCCGGGTCACCGCGGTCCTGGTGAAGAACCGCAAGAGCCTCGACAAGGTGCTGTCCCTCGCCGGTTCGTACAACCGGCTCGTCGGCAACACCCTCGGCAGCGGCCGGTGGTTCGACAACTACGTCTGCGGCGTCGTCCCGAAGAACTACCTGCCCGCCGGCACACCTCCGGCGACCGGATGCATGCCACCCCAGCAGCAAGGCGGCCGCTGACATGAGACTCACGCGCATCGTCGGCATCGGCGCCGGACTCGCCGTCGTGGCCGTCGCGGCCACCACCGGTGTGATGGCCGTGGACGACGAGGGAACCACGACCATCACCGCCTACTTCGACCAGGCCACCGGTGTGTACGCCGGTTCGGACCTGCGGATCCTCGGCGTCAGGGTCGGCCGGGTCGAATCGGTCACGCCGCGCGGCGACGGGGTCGGGGTCACCCTGCGGGTCGACAAGGGCGTCAAGGTCCCCAAGGAGGCACACGCCGTGGTCGTCGCCCCCAGCCTCGTCGCCGACCGCTACGTCCAGCTCGCCCCCGCGTACAACGGCGGACCGCAGATCGCGGACAACGCCGTACTGCCGGCAGCGAACAACGCCACACCCGTGGAGGTCGACCAGCTGTACGAGTCCATCACCAAGCTCTCCACGGCCCTCGGCCCCGACGGGGCCAACGCGGACGGTGCGCTCGCCGGTCTCCTCGACACCGGCGCGAAGAACCTCGACGGCAACGGGAAAGCCATCGGAAACTCCATCGAACAGTTCGGCAAGGCGACCAAGACCCTCGACAGGAGCAGCGGAAACCTCTTCGACACGCTGTCCTACCTCCAGACCTTCACCACCATGCTGAAGGACAACGACGGCAATGTGCGCGCCGCGGAACAGCAGCTCAACTCCGTCACCGGGTTCCTCGCCGACGACAAGGAGAACCTCGGCGCGGCGCTGAAGGAACTGGGCACCGCCCTGGCCCAGGTCAAGAGCTTCATCCAGAAGAACCGCGGCGCCCTGAAGGCGAACGTGGACGCCCTGGTACCGCTCACCCAGACCCTGGTCGACCAGCGCGCCTCGCTCGCCGAGTCGATGGACACGCTGCCGCTCGCCGCGGACAACGTGGTCAACGCCTACGACCCGGTGAACCGCACACTCAACGGCCGTACGAACCTCAATGAGCTCTCCATGGGCGGACCGCTCACCGAGGGGCCGGCCCCCGGGCTCGCGGGCCTGGCACCCGTGGACGGCAGGCGGCAGAAGGCGCTGCCGGCCCTGCCGCTCCCGCCCGTCGGCACCGTCTACGGCACCCCGGCGAAGACCGCCACGGACAAGAAGGGGGCGCACCGATGAGCCCGGCCCTGCGCAGACCCGGAGCCCGCACCACCGGCGTCGTCGCGGTGCTCGCGGTGGGTGTCGGCCTGGCCCTGGTCGCCACCGGTTCCGGCCTGCCGTCGTTCACCGGAATCGACCAGATACCACTGCCCGGTGGCGCCGACCTCGGCGACCACCCGTACGAGATCACCGCGGAATTCGCGGACGTGCTCAGCCTGGCCCCGCAGTCCTCGGTGAAGGTCAACGACGTCGCCGTCGGCCGCGTCACCAGGATCTCGCTGAGTCCGGGCGGCTGGAACGCCAAGGTCACCATGCGGGTCAACGGCAAGGTCGAACTGCCCGGGAACGCCTACGCCCACCTCGAACAGTCCAGCCTCCTCGGCGAGAAGTACATCCAGCTCTCACCGCCGGCGACCGGAACGGCCAGGGGCAGGCTCGCCGACGGGGACCGGATCCCGCTGAACCGGACCAACCGCAACCCCGAGGTCGAAGAGGTCTTCGGTGCCCTGTCGATGCTCCTCAACGGCGGTGGCGTCAACCAGCTCAAGACCATCACCACCGAGCTCAACAAGGCGCTCGCCGGACAGGAACCCCAGGTCCGCTCCATGCTGAACCGGGTCGACACCCTGGTCACGAACCTGGACGGCCACAGGGGAGACATCACCGACGCGCTCGACGGCGTCAACCGGCTCTCCGCCACCCTCGCCACCCGCAAACAGGACGTCGGAACGGTCCTCACCGGGCTCAGCCCCGGCCTGAAGGTCCTGGAGAAGCAGCGCGGTTCGCTCCTCACCATGCTCCGCTCGCTCGACACCCTCTCCACCGTCGCCGTCGACACGATCAACAGGAGCAAGGCCGACATGGTCGCCGACCTCAAGGCCATCGCCCCCAGCCTCAAGGCGCTCGCCGACTCCGGCAGCGACCTGCCGGACTCCCTCCAGGTGCTGCTCACCTACCCGTTCACGGACGAGGTGCTGCGCGGGGTCAAGGGCGACTACCTCAACGTCTACCTGGATGTGACGGCCATGCCCGGCACACAGATCATTCCGGCGCTCGACCCGGACGCCACCCCGCCCCCCGCGAGCGCTACGAGCAAGAACTCCGCCCCGGAGCTGCCGCTGCCGCTTCCCTCGGTACCGGTGCCGGACACGAAGGGGGGCAGCCGGTGATCACCCTCGCCATCCGGCTGAAGAACATCACCTTCCTGATCATCGCGGTGCTCGTCCTCGGCTATCTCGGAGTGCGGTACGCCGACCTCGGCCACTACCTCGGCATGCGCGGCTACTACACCGTCACGGTCCAGCTCCCGCGGACCGGGGGGCTGTACACCCACTCCGACGTCACCTACCGAGGGGTCTCCGTGGGCCGGGTCGGGCCGATCGAGCTCACCGACGACGGGGTCGAGGCCGAACTGCGCATCGAGAAGGACGCCCCGAGGATCCCGGACGGCCTCAAGGCCGTCGTCGCCAACCTCTCGGCGGTCGGCGAGCAGTACGTCGACCTGCGGCCCACCCGTACCGACGGCCCGTACCTGGCGAACGGCTCCGTGATCGACCAGGCCGACACCACCGTTCCCGCCCCCGTCACCAACGTCCTCACCAGCGTCAACGACCTGGCGGGCTCCGTCGATCTGGAATCCCTGCGCACGGTCGTCGACGAGTTCGGCACCGCTTTCGAAGGGCGCGGCGACGATCTCAAGGTCCTCCTGGACACCGGGAGCGACTTCGTCCGGGCGGCCGACGACGCGCTGCCCGTCAACACCCGGCTGATGGCCGACGGCGAGACCGTGCTGCGTACCCAGGCCGAACAGGGCGAGGCGCTCAAGGGCTTCGCCTCCGGGGCCGAGCAACTGGCCGCCGAACTCAAGGGATCCGACACCGACCTGCGCAGGCTGATCGCGGTCGCACCCGACGCCACCGGCCAGATCAGCGGACTGGTGCGGGACCTCGACCCGAGCTTCGGCGTCGTCGTCGCCAACCTCCTCACCACCTCCGAGGTCGCCGTCACCCGCCAGCGCGGACTGGAGGAACTCCTGGTGAGACTGCCCGCTGTGGCGGCCGCGGGATCGAGCGCGGTGGACGAGAACGGCGCGCGGTTCGGCATGTCGGTCACCTTCTTCGAACCCCTGCCCTGCACCGCCGGATACGGCTCCACGGTGTACCGCAACGGTCTCGACACCTCGGCCGGGCCGCCCGCCGACACCAAGGCCCGCTGCACCTCCTCGCCCGGCACCGGCATCAACGTCCGGGGCAGCGCCAACGCGCCGAAGGGCGGCGCCGTGCCCGAGCCCGCCAAGCCCGGATCGATGCTCCTCGGACACGGCTCGGCGGACCGGCTCCCGGGCGCGCTCGGCGTCACCGGGGACACCGCTCCGGCGGCCGGCGGGATGGCCGGCCTGCTGGGACTCGGACAGGGGGGCGGCGCATGACGTCCCGCACGAAGACCCTGAGCGGCTGGGCGGCGCTCCTCGCCGCCGCGGTGATCTGTGCACTCGGCGGCTGGTCGTACGCCGACGCGCGCGGCGACGAGGACCTGGCGTACGCGAAGAACCGCGATGCCGCGCTGGCCGACGGAAAGCGCGACCTCGCCCGGCTGAACAGCCTCGACGGCAAGAACGCCCGGAGCGTCGACGCGGGCCTCGGGGCCTGGCTCGATTCCTCGACCGGGCCGCTGCACGACCAGTTGCGGCGCACCCGGAGCAAGGACGCGGGCGAACTGGCGAAATCCGGTTCCACCGCACGCGGCAAGGTCACCGACGCGGCGCTCACGGCACTCGACGAGCGCACCGGTACGGCGGAACTCATCGCGACCGTCGACGTCGACGTCACCCCGCGCACCGGAAAGGGCGGCGTCGAACGCAAACGCTTCGAGGCCACGCTCGCCCGGACCGCGGACGGCTGGAAGGTCAAGGCGCTCACGGCGATCGGGGTCGGGGGCGGCGCATGAAGGAGCGGGGAGGAACGGCGGTCGTGAGTACGGACGTGGACACGGAAGCCGCCGAGGACACGGCGGAGCTCGACGCAGCCGCGGGCGAGGACGGCGCGGACCTGCCCGAATCCGGTCGCCGGTGGCCCCGCGTCGTGGCGGCGGCCTTGGCCGTCGCGCTTCTCGCGGCCGGCGGCGGACTCTTCGCCGCGGGCAGGCAGGTGCGCGACACCCCCGCCGCCTCGAACCGGGCGCTGACCGACAGTGCGGCGACCACCCGGGTCGCCGGCGACGTCAGCAACGCGCTCGGCAAGGTCTTCTCCTACAGTCCGCAGGCCACCGGTGTCACCAAGGAGGCGGCGAAGCAACTCCTGGCAGGCCAGGCACTCCAGCAGTACGCGGCCCTGTTCGGCCAGGTCGAGAAGCAGGCCGCCGACCAGAAGCTGACGCTCACCACCCATGTCGTACGCGCCGGAGTGACCCGGCTGACGGAAGACAGCGCCCACCTTCTCGTCTTCCTCGACCAGGTCTACGAACGCGAAGGCAGGCCGGCCACCACGGCGGCGGCGCAGCTCTCCGTCACGGCCGAACTGCGGGACGGCCACTGGACCGTCGTCGAGATCACCTCCAGATAGCAGAGCCCACACTCGTCCAGTTCAGCACGGATCGGCCGCAGGGAGAGACAGCAATGGCACGGGTACGGATGACGAGGAATCCGCTGACGGCGGTGGCGGTCGTGCTCACGCTCGCGGCAGCCGTCGCGGCCGGCTGGGGCGGAGTGTCCCGGTACGACGCCGGGCACGACGCGTCGGCGGCGTACGCGCAGGCCCGCGACGACGCGCTGGCCGCCGGCGAGCAGGCCGTGCAGAACATGAACACCCTGGACCACCGGAAGCTGGAGAAGGGCCTCGACAGCTGGGAGGACTCCACCACCGGTGATCTGCACAAGCAACTCGTCGACGGGCGCGACGTGTTCGTGAAGCAGATCCGGCAGGCGAAGACCGTCAGCACGGCCCAGGTCCTGTCCGGGGCGGTGACCGAACTCGACGACCGGGCCGGCAAGGCCGGCGTCATGGTGGCGCTGCGGGTCACCGTGACCGCGCCGAAGGGCAAGCCCGCGGTGAAGGAGAGCCGGATGCTCGGGCAGCTCACCCGTACCTCCGAGGGGTGGAAGCTCAACGCCCTCGGCCAGGCACCCGTCGGCAACACGGCCGGCTGACGCCCCGACTGCCACCCCGTCACCCGAGAGGACCCCGGACATGTCGACGACCCGCCACCTCGTCAACCGCCAGCGCCGTCTGGCCACCGCCGCCGCGGAACGCGCCACCACGACCGCGCCGCCGCGCAAGCCCGAGCCCCCGGGCCCCTCGCACGACGGGCCCGGGGGGAGCGCGGCCGCTCGGGACACCACCGCCGACGCGGTCACCGACGACACCGGCCCGGGGGAGGACCGGGAGGGGGAGCAGGAGGAGGCGGAAGGGCGCCGCGAGCCGTGGCGCCGCCTGCGTGTCCGGCTGCCCGCCGTCCTCTGCGCCCTCACCGTGCTCCTCGGCGCCTTCGCCGCCTGGGCGTTCGGCTCGGCCGCGAGCCTGCGCGACGACCCGGCCCGGCAGAACGCGGCCCTGACCGACATCAGCCGTACCAGCGAGGTGAAGGGGCAGATCTCCGAGGCGGTGGGCGCGGTGTTCTCCTACACCTACGCCTCACCGGCCAAGTCCGAGCGCGCGGCGAAGAGTTACCTGGTCGGCAAGGCCGTCCGGCAGCACGAGGACATGCTCGCCCAGGTACGCGCCCAGGGCCAGAAGCAGAAACTCGTGCTGACCACGACCGTCACGGACAGCGGTGTGGAACTCCTCGACGGCGACCGGGCCCGGCTGCTGATCTTCGCCGACCAGAGCAACACCCGTACCGGCACGTCCGACGAGACGACCTACGCGGCGGCCATGTTCGCCGTGGACGCCGTTCGCCGCGGTGGCACCTGGCGGATCTCCGGCATCGATACGTTCGCCCGGTGACCCGGGGGAGAGGGGAGCACGCATGAGGTTCAACGGCACCATGCGCCGCGGACTCGGCGGCACGGCAGCCGCGGTCGCCGCGATGGCCGCGCTCACCGCGTCCCAGGCACCGGGACTCGTCCACCACGAACAGACCGCGAAGGAGCGCCACGAGGCCGACGAGGTCAGGTGGACCCACGTGGCCAACGACGACTCGTACCACACCGAACTGCCGCCGCTGCAGTCGCCGGAGCCGCCGCGGGCCGGCGTGAAGCAGAGCCCGGCCGTCGCCCGCTCCTGGGCCGAGGCGGGCATTCCGGCCACGGTGCTCGCCGCCTACCGCAAGGCGGAGACAGCACTGGGACGCACCGACCCCGGCTGCCGGCTGCCGTGGCAACTGCTCGCCGCGATCGGCAAGGTCGAGTCCGGCCAGGCCGGCGGTGGACGGGTCGACGCCCATGGCACCACGCTCGGCCCGATCCTCGGACCGGTGCTCAACGGCGACGGTTTCGCCACCGTCCGCGACACCGACGGGGGCGTGTACGACGGTGACCGGACGTACGACCGGGCGGTCGGCCCGATGCAGTTCATCCCGTCCACCTGGGCCCACTGGGGCAAGGACGGCAACGGTGACGGGCGCCGCGATCCCAGCAACATCTACGACGCCGCCCTGGCCGCCGGGTACTACCTCTGTGCCGGACCGCGCGATCTGTCGGTGAAGGCCGATCTGGACCGCGCGATCCTCAGCTACAACCACTCGGACACCTATCTGCGCACGGTGCTGTCCTGGCTGGAGTTCTACCGCAAGGGCATTCACCCGGTGGCCGACGGCAAGGGCACCGTCCCGAAGAGCCCGGGGGCGGGCGGGCCGAACAAGCCGGCGCACCCGGTGGGCGGTCCCGGCGCTCCGGGCGGCGGCATCATCGTGGGCCCGCAGCCCGGCGGTTCGCACGGTCCCTCGCCCTCCGCGTCCCCCAAACCCTCCGGCTCACCGAGCGGCTCCCCGGATCCGACCGGCTCCCCGGACCCCACCGATTCGGGCACCGGCTCACCCGATCCGACCGGCAGCGGCCCGGCCACCCCGGACCCCGGCACGAGCCCCGACCCCGGCACCTCGGAGCCCACTCCGGGCTGTCCGACGGACACGCCGTCACCGGATCCGACCGAATCGGCCGGGACCACCGAGCCCCCGTCCCCCGGACCCGGCACGACCGAGGAGCCGTGCCCCACGCCCTCGGACTCAGCGCCCGCCGGCTGACAGCACCTCGGCCAGGTCGTACCGCACCACCTCTTCCAGCTGCGCGTACGTGCAGCTGTCCGGGGTGCGGTCCGGCCGCCACCGGCGGAACTGGGCGGTGTGCCGGAACCGGTCGCCCTCCATGTGGTCGTACGCCACCTCGCAGACCCGTTCCGGACGCAGCGCCACCCACGACTGGTCCTTCTTCCCGGACCAGCGGCTCGGCGTCCCGGGCAGCCGGGCGTGTTCGTGTGCCTCGGCGTCCGCCCACGCCGCCCACGGATGGCCGGTGAAGTCGATGCGCAGCGGCTCCAGCTCCGCGGCCAGCTCCTGGCGCCGTCTCATCGGGAAGGCTGCACAGACCCCGACGTGCTGCAGGACGCCCGCGGAGTCGTGCAGGCCGAGCAGCAGCGAGCCGACGACCGGGCCGCTCTTGTGGGGGCGGTACCCCGCCACCACGCAGTCGGCGGTCCGCTCGTGCTTGATCTTGTACATCACCCGGGTGTCGGGGCGGTACGGCAGATCGAGCGGCTTGGCGACCACTCCGTCGAGCCCCGCGCCCTCGTAGTGGTCGAACCACTGCTGGGCGAGCGCCGGGTCGGTGGTCGCCGGTGCGAGGTGGACGGGGGGCGAGGCGCCGGACAGGGCCGCCTCCAGTACCGCACGCCGGTCGGACTGCCGGAGGGAGAGCAGCGAATCGTCGCCCACCGCCAGGATGTCGAAGGCGACCAGACTGGCTGGGGTCCGCTCGGCGAGCAGCCGCACCCGGGAATCGGCGGGGTGGATGCGCTCGCTGAGCCGGTCGAAGTCGAGCCTGCCGCCGTGGGCGACGACGATCTCACCGTCGATCACACAGCGCGGCGGCAGATTGCCGCGGACGGCGGTGACCAGCTCGGGGAAGTAGCGGGTGAGCGGCTTCCCGGTACGGCTGCCGATCACCACCTCGTCGCCGTCGCGGTGCACGATCGCGCGGAAGCCGTCCCACTTGGCCTCGTACTGCATACCGGGCGGGATCGTGGAGACGGACTTGGCGAGCATCGGCTTCACAGGCGGCATCACCGGCAGATCCATGACCGTGATTGTCGCCCATGAGTGCGGATAAATCTCCCGATATGCGGCATATGTGAACCCGGCCTACCGTGACCGTCATGGGTGCAGCGGGAACAGCGGTGGAGCTGGAAGCCGACGGACGGTCCGTACGGCTGTCCAGTCCGGACAAGGTCTATTTTCCGGAGAAGGGCTACACGAAGAGGGACGTGGCCGAGTACTTCCTGGCCGTGGGCCCCGGCATCACGCGCGCCCTGCGCGATCGGCCGACCACCCTCCAGCGCTTCGTGGACGGTGTCGACGGAGAGTCCTTCTACCAGAAGCGGGCCCCGAAGAACCTTCCCGACTGGATCCCCACCGCCCGGATCGACTTCCCCAGCGGCCGTTCCGCCGACGAGATCTGCCCCACCGGGCTCGCCGCCGTCATCTGGGCGGCCAACCTCGGCACGCTCACCTTCCACCCCTGGCCGGTCCGCGCCGGCGACACCGACCACCCGGACGAACTGCGCATCGACCTCGACCCGCAGCCGGGAACGGACTACGCCGACGCGGTACGGGCCGCCCATGAGCTGCGGTCCGTCCTCGACGACCACGGCCTGCGCGGCTGGCCCAAGACCTCCGGCGGCCGGGGCATCCACGTCTTCGTCCCCATCGAGCCGCGGTGGACCTTCACCGGGGTCCGCCGCGCCGCCATCGCCGCCGGGCGCGAACTGGAACGCCGGATGCCGGACCGGGTGACCACCGCCTGGTGGAAGGAGGAGCGCGGCGAGCGGATCTTCGTCGACTACAACCAGACCGCCCGGGACCGCACGATCGCCTCCGCCTACTCCGTACGCCCCTTCCCGCACGCCCCGGTCTCGGCCCCGCTGCGCTGGGAGGAGATCGACGACGCCGAACCGCGCGACTTCGACATCAGGACGATGCCGAAGCGCTGTGCCGAGGCCGGCGACGTCCACGCGGACATGGACGAGCACGCCTTCCGGCTCGACGGGCTGCTGGAACTGGCCGACCGGGACGAGCGGGAGCACGGGCTCGGCGACCTGCCGTACCCGCCGGAGTACCCGAAGATGCCGGGCGAGCCCAAGCGGGTCCAGCCCAGCCGGGCCCGGCACGCCGAGGACGGCGATGCATGAGCGCACCGGACCTGGAGCCCGTCACCCCCCGCGGGAAACATGGCCGGCCCCCGGCCCGCGGTGACCGATGGGCGGCGTTCAAGGCGTCCCCGTATCTGCCCGCCGTCGTACTCCTGTTCATCATCGCGGCCGCGGCCGGGCTCTTCGCGGGCTCCTACACGTACGCGATGGCCAACCCGACCCCGCGCAACATCCCGGCCGCCGTGGTCGGCCACCTCGGCACGGCGCGCGACAGGGTCTTCCTCGACCGGCTGGAGGGCGCGCTCGACGCCTCGCTGGTGCTGCACGAGTACGCCACCGAAGCCGGGGCCCGCATCGCGCTGGAGGAGCAGAAGGTCTTCGCCGTCCTGCGGCCCGAGAACGGCGGCGTCGGCCTGGACGTCGCGAGCGCGTCGGGGGCCTCGGTCGCCCAGTTGCTCGCCGAGTCCACGCTGAAGGTGGGGGAGGCGGCCCATGTGCCGGTGAAGGTCACGGACGTGAAGCCCCTGCAGCGGGGCGACCCGCGCGGCCTCGCCCTCTTCTACATCTCGCTCGCCGCGGTGATCGTCGGGTTCATCGGCGCGATCCAGCTGAGCGTGCACGCCAAGGCGCTGGAGCCCCTGGAGCGGGTCGGGTTCACCGTCGCCTACTCCCTGCTCGGCGGGTTCGCGATCGCCGCCGTGGTGGACTGGCTGCTCGGCTCCGTCGACCTGCCGTTCGTCCAGTCGTGGTTGATCCTCGCCTTCACCATGTTCACCACGGGCATGGTCTTCACCATGTTCAACACCCTGATCGGGCGCTGGGCGATGATCCCCACCTGGGGGCTGATGGTGATGCTCGGAAACCCGTCCTCCGGTGGGGCGGTGTCCTGGCCGCTGCTGCCGTCGGTGCTCGGCTTCATCGGCCGCTGGCTCCCGCCGGGCGCCTCGGTCAACGCCCAGCACGCCGCCGTCTACTACCCGGGGCACCAGCGGGTCTTCCCGTACCTGGTCCTCGCCGGCTGGGCGCTGGTCTCCTGCACGGTGTTCTGGGTGTGGCGCCACCGGCACCCCGGTGGCCGTGACCACATGCCCCTGCACGCGGCCACGGCCACCTGACGCCGGTCCGGGCTACAGCTCCTTGATCCGGATGTCGCGGTACGAGACCACGTCCGCGGTGCTGTGGACCTGGAGTCCGATGTAACCGGAGGCGTACCGCCGGCCGTCGGTGCCCGGGTCGTCGCCCCGCGGCGGCTCGAAGACCTGGCCGCCGTTGTTGTCGAACTCGTTCAGCAGGACGCCGTTGCGGTAGACGGAGTAGTGCTGGTCCACCACCCGGATCTCGTAGTCGTTCCAGGTGCCCTTGGCAGTGACCCCGGCGCCGGCCAGGCCGATCCGGTCGAAGCCGTAGACGGAGCCGGTCTTGTACATGTCGCCGTCCGGGCGGTCGAGGATCTGCACCTCGTGCCCGTACTTGATGGCGACCCACTCCGGTCGTGACTCCTCGGGGTTGCCGTGGACGTTCGGGAAGCGCACGAACACCCCGCTGTTGGCGTTGCCCGTGCCGGGAGCGTCGTCGCGCCACTGGAGCTTCAGCGAGAAGTCGCCGTACTGCCGGCCCGGGAACCAGAGCATGCCCATGCCGTCCACCGCGGTGGAGCTGGTGATGGTGCCGTCGGCGTTGAGCCCGAACCTGCCGCCGCCCACCTGCTGCCACTTGGCGAAGGACGCCGCCGTGCCGTCGAAGAGCTTCTTGTAGCCCTCGTCCTGGCCCGGCCCGCCGATCCCCGACTGCTTGGCCGCCCGGTAGATCAGCTTGTGCTCGCGGGCGTCGATCACGCCGGCGGTGAGCAGCTTGTCGAGGACGCCGTCCACGTGCTTGAGGAACAGGGCGTGCGACGACCAGTCCTTCTCGTCCTCGATGAGCTCATTGATGGTGCAGCGGTTGCCGGTGATGCGGTTGGGAACCCCGGTGTCGACCGTGCCGACGATGACGGTGAGCCGCTCGTCGAACTCCGGGCAGTTCGGCGCCGGCACGCCGCCGCTCGCGGCGACGGTGAACGACACCTGCTTCGCCAGGGAGGTGTTGCCGGCCTTGTCCGTCGCCCGGTGGGCGACGGTGTGATAGCCGACGCGGTCGACGACGACGGTGGCGGTGTACGCGAGGTACGGGCCGCCGTCGAGCGAGTACTCGATCCTGTCCACGCCGGACTCGGTGTCGGTCGCCGTGACGGTCACCTCGGCGCTGGTGATGTAGGCGTTGTCGGAGTTCTTGTCCCCCTCGACCCTCGCCGAGGTCTCCGGCGGCGTCCTGTCCTGCGTCGGCGGGGCGACGACGGTGAAGCCGACCGACTTCCCGGCCGCCGCGTTGCCCGCCCTGTCGGTGGCCCGGTAGCGGACCGTGTGGGTGCCGGTCTCGTGCACCATCACGGGCGCGGTGTACGGCTGCCAGGCGCCGTCCGCCCCGACCGCGTACTCGATGGTGTTGACGCCGGACCCGGTGTCGGAGGCGGTCACGGTGACCGTCGCCATCCCCAGGTACCGCCCCTGGTCGTCCTTCTCGCCGGACACGGTCGCCGAGGTCTCCGGCGGTGTCGTGTCGTCCGTCGGCGGTGCGGCGACCGTGAAGCCGACGGATTTCTCGGCCGCGGCGTTGCCCGCCTTGTCGGTGGCCCGGTAGCGGATCGTGTGCGCGCCGACCTCGTTCACCACGACCGGGGTGGTGTACGGCTGCCAGGCGCCGTCCGCCCCGACCGCGTACTCGACGGTGTCGACACCCGAGCCGTCGTCGGTCGCCGAGACGGTGACCACCGCCTGGCCGATGTACGCGCCGTCGGCGTTCTTGTCGCCGTCGACCTTCGCCGAGGTCTCGGGCGCGGTGGTGTCCGTACCGCCGCCGTCCGTCACGGTCAGGATGCCCTGCATCGCCTCGTGCCCCGGCATGGTGCAGTGGTAGAAGTACCGGCCGGGGGAGAGCGTGACCTCGGCGGTGTGCCTGCCGCCCTGGTCGTCGGCCGGGTTGGCCAGGATGTTCAGCGTGACGTCGTTGTTGAACTCCGGGTCCGAGACGCTGAAGGTCAGGGTGTGCGGCATCCCCGTGGTGTTGCCGGTCGCCGCGCTGTTCTCGAAGACGATGGTCGCCTTCCCCGCCACCGCGGTCTTCGGAGCGGACAGATAGTGGTCGATGGGGTCGCCCGCCGTCCAGGTGAGGACCTGGTCGGCCGCCGCGGCGGCCGGAGCCGCCGTACGGCCGTACGCCGCCGTCGAGGTCAGCCCCAGCACCATCAGGAACGAACCCAGCAGCGCGAACCACAACCGGACGGGCCGGTACCGCTGCCGCGAGAAGATCGAACGGTGTCTCACCGCACTGCCGCCTTCCTGGCCAGGTCCTCGGCGGCCGGGGTCGGACCGCCGCCCTTGTACGTCACACGCCACAGCGCGGACTTGGAGTCGGAGGTGAAGAAGCCGCGCCCGTAGTCCAGGACGTACAGCGAGCCGTCCGGGGCGAACTTCCAGTCCATCAGGTTGCGGATGCCGTCCGCGCCGACCGGGACGATCTTCCTCAGGGACTCGGCGTGCGTGGGCAGACCGCCCTTGCCGACCGTCTTCGGGTCGGTGAGCACGGCGTGCCGCGGCTGGGTGTCGTCGTAGAAGTCACCGACGAACCACTTGCCGTCCCAGTAGGAGGGCCACTTGTCGGCACTGGTGCTCGCCGCATCGTACCGGTAGACCGGGCCGTTCATCGTGGCCTGACCGCCGCCCTTGAGCCACGGCAGCAGCTGCTTCTGCTCCTCCACCTTGTAGCTCGGGATGCCGTTGGCGTCGCGCGGGTAGTCCACGCCACCGCCCTGCGGGGAGTACCAGATGGTGTTGGAAGTGATGGGCGGCAGGTTCACCAGGCCGTCGTTGTTCGGCGACTCGTTCCTGGGGTGGTCGCAGTCGTACCAGCCGAGCGGCTTGCCCGGGTCGGGCAGATTGCGGTCCCGGTAGGGCTGCTTGTTGCCCATGCAGTACGGCCAGCCGTGGTTGCCCGCCTTGGTGATCGCGGCGAACGTGTCGTACTTGGCCGGGCCCCAGGTGGTGGAGGGCGAGCCCGCGTCGGGGCCGACCCAGCCCGCGTACAGGGTGTCGGTCGACTTGTCGATGGAGATGCGGGCCGGATTGCGGACCCCCATCACATAGATCTCGCCGCGGGTCCTGCCGCCGCCCTCGTCCGGCTCCTTGCCGGTGAAGAGGTTGCCCTCGGGCAGCGTGTAGGTGCCGTCGTCCTCGGGGTGGATCCGCAGGATCTTCCCGTTGAGGTTGTTCGTGTTGCCCGCGGTGCGCCGGGCATCGGCGAACGAGACGCCCTTGTAGTTCGGCTGCGGGTTGTTGCCGGAGTAACCGTCGCTGAAACCGGAGGAGTTGTTGTCACCGGTCGCGATGTACAGATTGCCCTTGGAGTCCCAGGCCATCCCGCCACCCGCGTGGCAGCAGCTGTGGATCTGCACCGGCCAGTGCAGCAGCACCTTCTCGGAGGACAGATCCAGCTTGTCGGTGGCCGGGTCCAGGGTGAAGCGGGAGACCTGACGTACCGCCATCTGCTTGTCGCGGTCGATCTTCGCGTGGGGTGTGTAGTGCAGATACACCCAGCCGTTCTTCTCGAAGTCCGGGTCCAGCTCGATCCCGAGCAGCCCCTCCTCGACCTTGACCAGCTCGTCGCCGCCGCCCTTGTTGCCGAAGACCGTCAGCTCGCCGGCGAGGGTGACCTTCTTGGTCTTCGGGTCGTAGACATGGATCTGTCCCAGCCCCTTGCCGATGTCCGGGTCGTTCCAGTCGGTGACGACCGGCTTGCTGCTGTCGGCGCCGCCGCGCCCGATGTACAGCACCCGTCCGTCCGGCGCGACGACCAGCCCGTGCGGCTCGCCGATCTGGTCGTTCTGCCCCGGCTGGTTGGGCCGGGTGACGCGTTCGGCCTGGTAGTCGGCGTCGATCGTGGCCTTGCAGTCGGCCTGTGAGATCCGCGTCGTCCAGTCCAGTGCGCCGCGCAGATGGTCGCGGAAGTCGGTCTCCGCGAAGCTGTCGACCGTACCGCCCATCGCCGTGTAGAAGGACCTGCCGCCGTCGTAGTCGCGGCACCAGGAGACCGGATGGTCCCAGCCGTTGGCACTCGCGCCGGGGTTGTACGTGGTCTCCCGGACGCGGGCCACGGTGTGCACGTCGCCGGACGGATTCTCCGTCCAGTTCAGCCAGGTGTCGGGACGCTTCCACTCCAGCGGGAGGTTCCTGGTCGCCGGATGCTGCCGGTCCCCGACCTCGACCGTCGCACGCTGTACGCCGGTCGGACTGCCGGCCGCCGGACGGGCCCCGACCAGACCGGTGAACCAGTCCGAGTACGGCTCGGTGCGCGCCGCGTCGTGGATGCCGAGGAAGCCGCCGCCCGCCTCCATGTACGCCTCCAGGCCGGCCTCCTGCTCGGGGTCGAGCACATCGCCGCCACCGGTCAGGAAGACGACGGCGTTGTACTTGCCGAGCTGTTTGCCGTTGGTGAAGACGGCCGGGTCGTCGGTGGCGACGGTCCTGAACCGACCGGCCTCCGGCCCGGTGAGCCCGATCTTCTCGATGGCCGCGATCCCGGCGTCGACGGTCGGGGACTCCTCGGTGGCGGAGGCGTGGAACACCAGCACCTTGACATCGGCGCCGCCGGGCGGCGACGGCAGGGACAACGTTGTCGCCACACTGCGCGGCCCGGGTTCCGGATAGGGTCTGGCGCTGGCGGCGTTGCCGCCGAGCAGGGAAGCGGTCAGTGCGCCGGCCGCCAGGGCCGCCGCGAGTCCGCGTCGCGATCTGGACCTGTGATGTGGTGTGCGCTGCATGTGGTCACCCACCCCTCTTTGGTCACTGCAACAGCGGATGAAGCTAGACCTCTTTTCGCGGCTCGCCAATAGCTATGGCAGCAATGGCACGAACTTTGTCCTGGGTGTGGATAAACGAAGATCCCCCGGCTACGGTGTGGGCCGTCCGGGGGGCACCCGCGCCTCGCCAACCCCGGCAGCCTCCGAAGCCGCCGCGATCGCCGTAACCTCCGTATCTCCGCAGTCCCGCAGTCTCCGCGACCTGGCAGTCCCCGCGATCCGGGCAGTCCCCGCGTTCCGGGCATGTTCGCAAAACTCCGTAAATTCCTTAGTGCAGTGGGGAGTTCATCATGGACAGAAGGAGCTTCAACCGGCGGTTCCTGGTGGGTGGCGGGGTGGCGGCCGTGACCGGCGTGACATCGTTGTCTCTCGGGACGATCGAGGCCAGCTCGGCGGAACCCCCACCCAGGACCGCCCCGGCAGGCGGCATCGTCCGCCATCTCAAGCTGTACGCGGAGAAGCTGGCCGACGGTCAGATGGGATACGGCCTGGAGAAGGGCAAGGCAACGATCCCCGGTCCCCTCATCGAGATCAATGAGGGCGACACCCTGCACATCGAGTTCGAGAACACGATGGATGTGCCGGTCAGCCTGCACCCCCACGGCGTCGACTACGACATCGCGAGCGACGGCACCCGGCTGAACAAGAGCATCGTCGAGCCGGGCGGCACCCGCACCTACACCTGGCGCACCCACCCGGCGGGCCGTCGCAAGGACGGCACCTGGCAGCAGGGCAGTGCGGGCTACTGGCACTACCACGACCACGTCGTCGGTACGGACCACGGCACCGGCGGAATCCGGAAGGGCCTCTACGGCCCGTTGATCGTCCGTCGCAAGGGCGACATCCTGCCGGACAAGACGATCACGATCGTCTTCAACGACATGACGATCAACAACAAGGCGGCCCACCAGGCCCCCGACCTCCAGGCCACGGTGGGGGACCGGCTCGAAGTGGTCATGATCACGCACGGCGACTACTTCCACACGTTCCACCTCCACGGTCATCGCTGGGCGGACAACCGGACCGGCCTGCTGACCGGCCCGGACGATCCGAGCCGCGTCGTCGACACGAAGACCGTCGGACCTGCGGACTCCTTCGGCTTCCAGGTCATCGCGGGCGAACACGTGGGGGCGGGCGCCTGGATGTACCACTGCCATGTGCAGAGCCATTCCGACATGGGCATGGCCGGGCTGCTGCTGGTCGCCAAGGCCGACGGCACCGTGCCGGGCTACGACCCGAACGCCAAGACGACGCACGACAAGACCGCGCCGGACAAGACCGCACCCGGCAAGACGGCTCCGGACAAGGCCGCGCCCGGCAAGACGGCTCCAGGGGAGACGCCCTCGGGTGGGACGGCTCCGGGCGGGACGGCTCCCGACAGGACGCCGTCGGGGAACAGCGCTTCCGGCGGTACGGCGAAGGACCCGGCGGCCCACGACCCGGCGGCGCACAAGTCCTGACCCGTCAGGTCTCCGACGCCGCTCCGACCGCCCCGGCGGCTCCGGCCGCCCCGGTCGCGAGGCGCAGCTGTTCCTCCTCGACGATGCGCCGGGCGAGAGCCCCGTCCGACACGTCCACCGCGTCGGGCGTCGTCTCGGCGACGTCGCTGCGCCGTGCGTACAGGTCGAAGAGCCGCTCCTTGCGGGCGAGGATGTTCAGCATCCGCTCGTCGACGCTGTCGGCCGCGAGGAGCCGGTGCACCCGGACCGTCCGTATCTGCCCCATCCGATGGGCGCGGGCCACCGCCTGATGCTCCATCGTCGGCTTGATCTGCGGCTCGCAGAGGATGACCACCGAAGCGGCCTGCATGTTCAGCCCGATACCGCCCGCCTGGATCTGGCTCAGGAGGACGGCATGGCCGTCGACGGCACCGAACCCGTCGATCATCTCCTGGCGGCGGGCGGCCGGGAGGCTTCCGGAGAGCGGGCCGAACACGCCCGCCCCCAGAGCCTGTTCGACCGTGCGGAGCACCTCGCGGAAGTACGAGAACACGACGACCTTGAGACCAGTGTCCGCGGCCTCGGCGACCAGCTCGCGCAGCCGGTTGAGCTTCGCGGACGTCGCGGGCCGGTCGTACGCGGCCCGGCGCATCCGCATGAACTGCCCGGCGCCCACCGCCTCGCGGTAGGCGTCGAGATCGTCCGCGCTGAACGCCTCCCACTCGTCGACCTGCACCAGCGCCGGGAGTTCGGTCAGCACATCCGCCTGGTTGCGTCGAAGGTAGGCCGGGGCGACGGCCCTGCGGAACGCGTGCGATCCGGCCGCCCCGTGGGTGGTGTGGATCGATGGGGCCAATTCGGGCTGGAGATGGCGGACCAGGCTGCGGAACTCCTCGACCCGGTTCTCCATCGGCGTACCGGTCAGGAACAGCACGCGCTCGGTGCGTTGCGTCCAGCCGGACACCGCCCGGGAGCGGCGGGTCTCGGGGTTCTTGACGTAGTGGGCCTCGTCGACCACCAGCATGCCGGGCCTCATGCCGCAGTCCCGGGGGGCCGGCAGGGTGTGCAGGGCGTCGAACGTGGTGAGCGCGACCCCGCCGCTCTCGCGCCACTCGGCGAAGGCGCCCTGCCGCTCCGGCCCGTGCACCGGCAGCGCGCGCAGGGTCGAACGGGCCCGGACCTCGCGTGCCCAGTTGATCAGCACGCTCGCCGGGCAGACCACCAGGAAGTGCGTCTCGCCCCGCGCCGAGAGGTGCGCGAGCGCGGCGATGGCCTGGACGGTCTTGCCGAGACCCATCTCGTCGCCGAGGATCACCCGCTTCTGCGCGAGCGCGAACCGTGCGCCGAACGACTGGTAGCCGCGCAGGGAGACCCGCAGATGGGCGTCGTCCAGCCGCAGACCGCGCACCCGGTCCGCGATCCCGGAGGGCAGGAACCCCTCCGCCGCGTCCCGGTCGGGGCCGGTGCCCGACATCTCGGCCAGCAGGCTGTAGTACTCGGCGGACCGCACCTCGAAGTCGACCCACGCCGCGAGGTCCGACTCCGGGGCCCGTAGCAGATCGACCGACACCTGCCCGAACAGCAGGGGAAGCTCGCGTGCGGCCGCCTCGGCGACGGCGGCCTGAACCGAGGCGACGGCCTCCAGCGCCTGGGTGCGGCTCCGGTGCCGGGCGAACACCATGCGCAGCCGTCCCCGCGCGGGTCCCGCGGCGGCCACGAGGGGATCGAGGCGACCGACGAGCCGGCCCGCCGCGTCCACGGCCCGGCGGACGTCGGGGCCGGCCCCGACCAGCCGGTGCAAGGCGGTGACCAGCGCGGTCATGGATTCGTCCGGGGTGTCCACGTCTATCCGGACCGCGACCGTGTCCCGTACCGCGTGGGCGATCTGCCCGGCCGCGGCCAGTGCCTGGTCGGCTGTCTGCGCGCCGACGCCGGGGATCTGGCGGAGCTCGTAGCGGTTCGCCTCGTGGACCTGGCCCACGGTCGTGAAGCCGGCCTGCTCGACCGCGCCCAGCCGCAGTCTGCCCTCGGTGACGTCCTTGAGCCGGGAGACCGGGATGGCCGACAACTCGCGACGGATGAGGGAGTCGAGCAGCGGCGACAGCGCGGCGTGCACCGCGTCGACGGCGCGGGCGTGATCGGTCAGCACCGTGCGCGCCGTCTCCAGCAGCCGCTCGGCCTGCGCCAGCAGTTCCCGGGCCGCCCTCCCCGTGGGCGCCCGGACCTCCGTCGGTCCGGCCTCTGTCATGTACGTCCCTCTGTCCGCGCAGCCGGGCTGCCCTCCCGCCCGGCGCCTGCCCCGGGCGATTCATATCGTGCCACGGGGCGCGGACAGCGCCTCCGGCTCAGCCCGCGGTGGGTCGGCGTTCCGCCGGGGAGAGCAGCAGGACCTCCAGGGCCCGCGCGCAGGAGCGGGCCTGCGAGAGGAACCACTCGGTGCGCGCGTCCGTGATCACGGACGGCGTGGCCCGGACCGCCAGAGCGAAGCGCGCGTACCCGCCGCCGTCCAGCACCGGGACCGCCAGGGTGCGCACCCCGTGCGCCGACTCGCCGTCGTTGAGCGCGTACGCGTCGGACCGCACCTTCGCCAATTCGGCCTCCAGCGCGGCCGGTTCGACGATCGTGCGGTCGGTGAACGCGGGGAGCGGAGGGAGCGAGGAGGGCCCGCCCTCGCCGGGCCGGGCCCAGGCCAGCAGCACCTTGCCGAGCGCGGTGGAGTGCAGCGGCCTGCGCAGCCCCACCTTCGGAGTGACCGAACCACCGGCGACGATCACCGCGTGGGGGCCGCTGCGCAGCGCCAGATCGGCGGTGGCGCCCGTGCGCTCGGCCAGGTCGGTCAGCTCCGGGGCGGCCAGATGCAGACCGCGCTGGTGGTACGAGAGCCGGCCCAGTTCGGTCACGGCGAGGCCGAGCCGGTAGCGGGACGTACGGGCATCCTGCTCCAGGAAGCCCGCGCCGAGCAGGGTGCGGGCCAGCCGGTGTGCCGTGGAGACCGACAGTCCGAGGCGGCGGGCGAGGTCGGAGGCGCTGAGATCGGGGCCGTTGTCATGGAAGCAGTGCAGGACGTCCAGGGCGCGCCGTACCGCCTGCGCTCCGCCGGGAGCACGCACCGTCGCGGCCTCGGTCATATCGGGTCACTCTCCGCTCGTGAGGGGGATGGCGGTCCAGGTGATTGCCACATTACGGGAGTCGAGAAGCAGGGAAACAGGGCCCTGAAACACTCCGTTCATACTCAATCCCACATCATGGGAAGCGAGTTGTGAGTCGCTGTAAGTCCGTGGCAGGCTCTGCACGTCAGCACCGACGAGCAGAAGGGAGCAGTGCCGTGGCCGGCTGCCGAACCGCGACCCCCGCCCGCACCGCTCCGGTCCTGCTCGCCCTGACGCTGCGCCGTCACATCGACCTGGCGCGGGTCTCCAGCGCCGCCTGTAGCTGACCCCCTTCCCCTCCCGGCTCCCTCCTCCTGCCCGCCGCCGCGTTTCCGCCGCGGCCCGGGCAGCTCTCAGCCGTACACGGTGCGCCCACCTCTGACATACGTGTCACGGGCCACCGCTCCACCTGCTTCGCCGACCCCTCGGGAAGACTCCATGACGCCTGCCGTCCTGCCCCGGACCCTCTGGTTCACCCGCTGTCCCGTACCCACCGCGACCGGCATCGCCGCCGACCGGCAGTGGCTCACCGAAGAGTTCGCCCCCGACGGCATCACGGTGCGTTCCCTCCAGGACGCCGCGCCCGACGCGGACCGTGCCGCCCACTTCACCCACGCCCTGCCGGGACTCTTCCGCGAAGGGGGCAACGTCCCCGCCCTGTGGGCCCGTTCGCGCGGCGAGCGGACCCGGCTGATCGGTCTCACCTGGATCGAGGAACGGCAGACCGTGCTGGTCCGGCCCGGCTCCGGCATCCGGGGCGCCCACGCCCTGCGCGGGCTGCGGCTCGCCGTTCCCGCACACGACATCGCCATCGACTTCTGGCGGGCCATGGCACTGCGCGGCTTCGAGGGCGTCCTCGCCAGTGCCGGACTCGCACGGGACGACGCCACGCTCGTCGACGTACCCGCCACGGAACACCGGGGCCAGTGGGCCGCCGAACTGGCAGCGCTGCGGCGCGGTGACGTCGACGCCGTGTACGTGAAGGGCGCACTCGCCGTCGAGGCCGCACGGCGGGCGGGCGCCGAGGTCGCCGTGGAACTCGACGACCTGCCCGGCCGCCGGTTCCGCGTCAACAACGGCACCCCGCGCCCCATCACCGTCCACCAGCACCTCCTCGACGACCACCCCGGCCTCGTCGACCGCTTCCTCGCCGTCCTGCTCAGGGCCGCCGACTGGGCCGCCGGACAGCCCGGCGAGGTCGCCCGCATCCTCGGCGCCGAGACCGGCGCGGGAGCCGAAGGGGTCGCCGGGGCCTACCGGCCGGGCACCCACCTCACCCTCCACCCCGACCTCTCCGCGGAACGCCTCGCCCTCCTCGCCGAGCAGGAGGCCGGGCTGCGCGCCCACGGCTTCCTGCCCGACCCTGTCGACGTCACGGCCTGGGCCGACCCCGAGCCGCTGCGCCGCGCCGCCGCACTCGCCGGCGCCCGCCCCGCCGTCTCCCCGCTTCCCGCCTCCCGAGCCACGAGGACCCCGACACCATGACCCTTCCCCGACCCCCGCGCACGGGCCTCGCCCCCGCGCTCCTCACGGCCACCGCACTCCTCGCCCTGACCGCCTGCGGCACCTCCGGGGCCGACGGCGCCGGAGGCGGTTCCGGTGCCGCGGTGGTCATCCGCATCCCCGACCCCGGCAACTCCGGTGTGCTCGCCGTCGGTAAGAAGGACGGAAGCCTCGACAAGGCGCTCGCGAAGGCCGGCGCCAAGGTGCGGTGGACCGGCAGCGCCGGACCGTTCGCCCCGGCCGCCCAGGCGATGAACGCCGACCAGCTCGACATCGCCACCGGCTCCCTCACCTCCGGCATCACCTCGCTCGCGCGGCGCCCCGGCTTCAAGTTCTTCACTGCGGTCGACCCCGACGCGGCGGGCGAGGGCATCCTCGTCAAGAACGGCTCCGGTATCGCGTCGGTCGCCGATCTGGTCGGCAGGAAGGTCGCCGTCAACCAGGGCGGCACCGGCGAGTACCTGCTGCTCAAGGCTCTCGCCAAGGCGAACATCCCCGCCGACGAGGTCGAGCGGGTGTATCTGCGGCCCGACCAGACGGCCGCCGTCCTCAACGCGGGCAAGGTCGACGCCTGGGCCGTCTGGGCCACCTACGCCGTCGCCGAAATCGGCACGGGGACAGCGCACTTCGTCGCCGACGGCGCCGCGATCGGCTCCGAGAACTACAGCCTCAACGCCGTACGCACCGGCTTCGCCGAGCAGCACCCGAAGGTGGTGAAGGCGCTGTACCAGTACCTCCGCGACGCCAGCGCCAAGGAGAAGCAGAACCCGGCCGCCTACCTGAACGTCTTCACGGACGCCGGGCCGACCGCCGTCACCGGGAAAGCCGAGCAGGTCCAGATCGACTTCACCCGCAAGGGCGGCACGGTCGGCCCCATCGGGCCCGAGGACATCAAGCGTTTCAAGGCCGTCGCCGCCTTCTACGCCGAGCAGCGGGTCACCACGGGCGAGGTCGACGTCGCCGCCCATCTCCTCGACATCGAGAAGCTGAAATGAGCGACGCCACCCTCCGTCCGGGCCTCGTCCGGCCACGCCCCCCGCGGCGCAGGGCACGCAGCCGAGCCTACTCCCTCACCGTCCGGGCGCTCGGCCCCGTCGCCCTCCTCGTCCTGTGGTGGGCGGCATCCGCCACCGGACTCCTCACCCCCGACGTACTGGCCTCGCCCACCGAAGTGCTCCGCGCGGTCGGGGAGTTGTGGGGCAACGGGCAACTGCCCGACGCGCTCACCACCTCCCTCACCCGCTCCGGACTCGGCCTCCTCATCGGGCTCGCCGCCGGGCTGACCCTCGGCATCACCACCGGATTCACCCGCCTCGGCGACGAACTCCTCGACTCCTCCCTCCAGACCCTGCGCACCATCCCGTTCCTCTCCCTCGTGCCCCTGTTCATGGTCTGGTTCGGGATCAACGAGACCGCGAAGATCCTGCTCATCGCCGTCGCCACCACCTTCCCGATGTACGTCTCGACGTCGAGCGGGGTGCGCAACACCGACCCCGGACTCATCGAAGCCATGCGCAGCTTCGGCATGGGCCGGCTCGCCCTCGTGCGCGAAGTCGTCCTGCCCGGAGCCCTGCCGTCGCTGCTCGCCGGGCTGCGGCTCTCCATGACACTCAGCGTGATCGCCCTGATCGCCGCCGAGGAGATCAACGCCACGGCAGGGATCGGCTATCTGATGTCCCAGGCGCAGAGCTACGCCCGCACCGACGTCCTCGCCGTCTGCATCCTCGTCTACGGACTGCTCGGACTCACCGCCGACATCGTCGTACGGCTGCTGGAACGCGTGCTGATGCCCTGGCGCACCCCGCAGGGAGCCGCCCGATGACCCAGGAGACGAAACAGACCGCCGTTCGGGTACGGGGACTGCGCCGCGTCTTCGGCGACCGTGCCGTGCTCGACGGGCTCCGACTCGACATCGCACAAGGCGAGTTCGTCGCCCTGCTCGGCGCCAGCGGAAGCGGCAAGACGACCCTGCTGCGCATCCTGGGCGCGCTCGACGGCGCCGACGAGGGCGAGGTCCTCGTCCCCCGCGCCCGCACCGTCGTCTTCCAGGAGCCCCGACTCGTACCGTCGAAGAAGGTGCTCGCCAACGTGACGGTGGCCCTGCCCCGCAGCCGCTCCGAGCACGGGCTGCGGGCCCTGGCCGAAGTCGGTCTGGAGCGGCACGCCGACGCCTGGCCCACCACCCTCTCCGGTGGCGAGGCCCAACGGGTCGCGCTCGCCCGCGCCCTGGTCCGGGAGCCCGAACTGCTGCTGCTGGACGAGCCGTTCGCCGCACTCGACGCCCTGACCCGACTGAAGATGCAGGACCTGGTGGAGGAGCTGTGCCGCAACCACCGGCCCGCCGTCCTCCTCGTCACCCATGACGTGGACGAGGCGATACGCCTCGCCGACCGGGTCGCAGTCCTGCGCAGCGGCCGGCTCATCACGGACCAGCCCGTCACCGTCGGCCGCCCGCGCGATCCGGGCGACCCCGCGTTCGCGGCCCTGCGCCGACGCCTCCTCGACGACCTCGGGGTCGAGACGGCCCCGCACCCCTCGCATCCCCCAACAGCCCCCGAACGTACCGAAGTCGGAGTGATCTGAATGACCCTCACCATCGGTGTGCACAGCAGCAACCCGTCCCTCTACCACCTGTACCATCTCTCCCGGCTCGGCCTCGCTCAGGAGGAGCTGGCCCCGCTCGGCGAGAGCGTCGTCTTCCACCCGTACACCAACGGCGTCCGCACCGGCGAACTCCTCAGCCGGGGCGTGATCGACTTCGGCGGCACCGGCTCCACCCCGCCGGTCACCGCCCAGGCGGCCGGCCACGACATCGTGTACACCGCGGTCTCCGCCCCGCGCCCCGAACACGGCGCGCTCCTCGTCCCGGAGGACAGCCCCGTGCGTACCGTCGCCGGCCTCAAGGGCACCACTGTCCACCTCGCGATCGGCTCCTGGCAGACCCATCTGGTCGCCAAGGCGCTCGACGACGCCGGGCTCTCCTACGCCGACGACATCACCGCCGTCCGCAGCGGCGACGACAGCGAGGAACTGCTCCGCACCGGCGCCATCGCCGCCTGGGTCGCCCAGGGCGCCCAGCTGGCCGCGGCCCGCCGCACCGGAGGGCTGCGCACCCTGGTCCGTACCGGCGACGTCATCACCGACCGATCCGTCTTCTTCGCCCGCCGCGACCTGGCCGAGAGCCGCCCCGAGATCATCGAGGCGCTCACCCGCGCTCTGCGGCGCGCCGACGACTGGGCGGCCGCCCACCCCCGCCAGGCCGCCGAGATCGCCGCCGCCGACCTCGGCGGGTCCGCCGACGACTGGGAGACCGCGCTGCGCGCCCTGCCCTGGAAGATCGAACCCGTCACCGACGCCTTCGTCGCCGAGCAGCAGGAAGCGGCCGACATCTTCCACCGCACCGGCTTCATCGACCGGCCGGTCACCGTCGCCCACGCCCTGGCCGGCGCCGCCGCGGACAAGGCGGCGTGACGACATGGCGACCGAAGTCCTCTGGTACATCATCCCGCGTGAGGGCGCCTACCCCTGGGAGCCCGAAGGGCGGCGCCCGGTGGATCTCGGCTACCTCGCCCAGCTCGCCGGTGCGGTCGAACGCCTCGGCTACAGCGGTGCGCTGCTGGCCACCGACCTGTACGACGTCTGGCCGCTCGGCAGCGCACTGGCCGCCTCCACCAGCACCGCGTTCAAGCCCCTGCTGGCCGTCCACCCCGGTCTGATCCCGCCCACCCTGCTCGCCAAGATGGCCCTCAGCTTCGACACCCTCTTCGGCGGCCGGCTCCGCTTCAACGTCGTCAACGGCTCCACCAAGTCCCTTCAGGAGTACGGACTCCACGTGGAGCACGACGAACGGTACGAGCTGAGTGCCGAGTACTGGTCGATCGTCAAGCGGCTGACCGCGGGCGAAGTCTTCGACCACAAGGGCCGCTTCTACGACCTGAAGAACGCGGGCGCGTCCTTCGGGGAGCTGAAACCGGTCCAGGAACCGCACATCCCGCTCTGGTTCGGCGGCTCCTCCGACCCCGGTATCGAGATGGCGGCCGAGCACGTCGACGTCTTCCTGACCTGGGGCGAGCCCCCGCACCTGCTCAAGGAGAAGCTGGAGAGGGTCAGGGTGCGAGCCGCCGCGTACGGCCGCACACTCAGGATCGGACTGCGCCTCCACCTCATCGTCCGCGACACGGCGGAGGCGGCCTGGGCGGCGGCCGACCGGCTCCTCGACGTCACGAGCGACGCGACGTACGCCCGACAGCTCGGCGACCGCGCGGGAGAGGACGGCGTGGGCTGGCAGCGCCAGTTCCGCCAGCACGGCGGCAAGGTCCCCGCCCGCGCACGGGAACTGGAGGTGTACCCCAACATGTGGCCGGGCATGAGCCTCTTCCGCCCCGGCCCCGGCACCGCGGTCGTCGGCTCGACAGCCCAGGTCGTCGAGCGCCTCAAGGAGTTCGAGGACCTGGGCGTCGATACCTTCATCCTCTCCGGGAATCCGCTGCTGGAAGAGGCCTACCGGGTGGCGGAGACGGTGCTCCCGGCGCTGGGGGTGAAGGGCTGAGACGCGGCGGACGGCTTCCCCGTACGGCGTACAGCGGCGCCACCCGCCCGCCGGGCGCGGGCTGCGGTCGCCGGTGCCCGCTGCGAGACTCGGAGCGTCAGGAATGACACGCCTGCACCGGGAGAACGGGCCTCGCCGAAGGAGCACGCCCTGCTCACCACCCGTGCTGTCACCGGAGCGCCCGACCGGATCGGTCTGGGCACGCCCGACCTCGACGGGGCCGTCGCGGGCGTGGAGCGGCTGGGGGGCCGGCTGGCACGGCGGCCGGTGGAGAGGCAGGGCGTCGGCGGGTTCGCCGGTGTCACCGATCCGGACGGCGCGGAATTCGGCCTGATCAAGAGTGCGCGGTTGTTGGAGGCGCGGCCGTCAGAGAAGCGGCCGACAGGGACGCAGCCGCCGCAGAGCTGACCGGAAGTCATCGGCGCGCCGTATTGATGGAGCGTTGATCAGTCGTTTATCGCCACCGGGCACTGTGGGTGCCATGCTGATCAACACCGCGGCCGACCCCGCGCTCGCCTGGCAGGAGACGGCGCTGTGCGCACAGGCGGGGCCCGAGTTCTTCTTTCCCGCCCCCGGCAGCTCCACCCGTGAGGCGAAACAGCTCTGCAACGCCTGCGAGGGGCGCGAAGCCTGCCTGGAGTACGCCCTCGCCAACGACGAGCGGTTCGGCGTGTGGGGCGGACTCTCGGAGAAGGAGCGGGAGCGGCTGCGCAGAACCGGTCGCGCGCGGGCCTGAACACATCCTGCCCGTGCGACGGGCTTCGGCCCGTCCGGTGGGGGGCGCACGCAGAGGTGGCGGGCGGCGCCCCCGCAGCCGGACGGGCCTGCGCCGACCTGGGACAATGCCCGCATGAACGATCACGACAGAGACACCCTGCTCGCGACAGCCGTGCGGCTGCGCACCGATGGCCGCCCGGAGGAGGCCCGGCAGCAACTGCTCGCCCTCTCCGCCGCCTTCCCCGCGGACGCGGAAGTGGCCTACCAGACCGCCTGGGCCCATGATGTGCTCGGTCTGGAGGCCGAGGCCGTGCCGTTCTACGAACGCTGCCTCGGCGGGACCGGGCTGTCCCAGGAGGACCGCCGGGGTGCCCTGCTCGGTCTCGGGAGCACCCATCGGGTGCTCGGGCAGTACGAGAAGGCCGTCGAGGTCCTGCGCGAGGGCGTCGAGCGGTTTCCCGACGACGGCGCGCTGCGGGCGTTTCTCGCCATGGCCCTCTTCAACACCGGCGAGCACCACGAGTCCACGCAGCTGTTGCTGAGACTGCTCGCCGCCACCAGCGAGGACCCCCATGTGCGGCAGTACCGAAAGGCGATCGAGCACTACGCGCAGGACCTGCACGCGACGATGTGACCCGGCGCGGGGCGCCCGGCCCCCGGCGGCGGGCCGGGGGACGGGCCCCGGGGCGCCGTCGTCCCGTGGCGGCCGGACGGACTCCCGGCCGCCGGGCAGGTCTGCGGAGCAGTGTCCCGTCCGGCGGCCGGCGACGGCCTGGCGTCAGGCGCGGGCGCGCGCCGCCATCCGCGCCTTGCGGGCAGCGAGCTTCTCGTCGAACTTCGACGCCTCGCTGTCCAGACCGCCCATGTACAGGCCCAGTTCGTCCTGGGCCTTCAGCCCGTCGGGGCCCAGGCCGTCGATGTCGAGGACCTTCAGGTAGCGCAGCACGGGCTGGATCACGTCGTCGTGGTGGATGCGCATGTTGTAGATCTCGCCGATCGCCATCTGCGCGGCGGCCCGCTCGAAGCCCGGCATGCCGTGACCGGGCATCCGGAAGTTGACGACGACATCGCGCACGGCCTGCATCGTCAGGTCGGGGGCCAGCTCGAAGGCCGCGCCGAGGAGATTGCGGTAGAAGACCATGTGCAGGTTCTCGTCGGTCGCGATGCGCGCCAGCATGCGGTCGCAGACCGGGTCGCCCGACTGGTGGCCGGTGTTGCGGTGCGAGACACGGGTGGCCAGCTCCTGGAAGGCGACGTACGCCACGGAGTGCAGCATCGAGTGACGGTTGTCGGACTCGAAGCCCTCCGCCATGTGCGCCATCCGGAACTGCTCCAGCTTGTCCGGGTCGACGGCGCGCGAGGTGAGCAGGTAGTCGCGCATCACGATGCCGTGCCGGCCCTCCTCGGCGGTCCAGCGGTGCACCCAGGTGCCCCAGGCGCCGTCCCGGCCGAAGAGGGAGGCGATCTCGTGGTGGTAGCTGGGGAGGTTGTCCTCCGTCAGCAGATTCACGACCAGCGCGACCTTGCCGATGTCGGTGACCTTGGACTGGTCGGCCTGCCAGGCCTCACCGTCCTCGAAGACGCCCGGGAAGTTCCGCCCGTCGGAGAACGGCACGTACTCGTGGGGCATCCAGTCCTTCGCGACCTTGAGATGGCGGTTGAGCTCCTTCTCCACCACCTCTTCCAGGGCGTACAGCAGCTGGGCGTCGGTCCACGCCTTCGGACTGCCGAGGTGGGGAGCGGTGATCGTCACGGGGGACTCCTGGGGACGGGAGAATTACCTACGGATACGTAGGTTACGAGACCGTAGGTTAAAGCGGCGGTAAGCCCATCGCCAATCCAGCCTCCGGAATGCCCGATTACGTAACGTTATGTGCGCAGGTGAAGGAGGTACGGTGGCGGGTGTTCGTCACTCTCCGGATCCACCGGTACGGAGCCGAGTGCGCTGTCATGACCCGTCGTCCGGGCGGCTCCCCGGACCCAGATCGCGGCGCAGGTATTCGGCCGTGAACGAGGTGCGATGACCGAGCAGTGCCGCCGGTGTCCCCTCGAAGACCAGTGCGCCGCCGTTTCTGCCGCCCTCGGGGCCCAGGTCGATCACCCAGTCGGCGCGCTTGAGCACATCGAGGTTGTGCTCCACGCAGATCACGCTGTTGCCCGCGTCGACCAGCCGGTCCAGCAGATCGACGAGCGTGCCGGTGTCCGCCATGTGCAGACCGGTCGTCGGCTCGTCCAGCACGTACACACTCCCCGTCCGGTGCAGTTGTGTGGCGAGCTTGATGCGCTGGCGCTCACCGCCGGAGAGCGTGCTGAGCGGTTGCCCGAGCGTCAGATACGTCAGACCGACCTCGTCGAGCGTGTGCAGCTTCCGCAGCAGTGCCCGGTCGTGGAAGAGCCCGGCCGCCCGGGAGGCCGTCATCTCCAGGACGTCGACGATGGACGCACCGCCGACCCGGTGCTTCAGCACGTCGTCGTGGAAGCGCCGCCCCTCGCACTCCTGGCAGGTGGTGGTCACCGGGTCCATGAACGCGAGATCCGTGTGGATGACCCCACGCCCCTGGCAATGCCCGCACGCCCCCGACGAGTTGAAGCTGAACAGGCCCGGCTCGACGTTGTTCTCCCGGGCGAAGGTCTTGCGGATGGAGTCCAGCGCGCCGATGTACGAGGCGGGGGTGGAGCGGGACGACGCGGTGATCGCCCCCTGGTCGACGACCACCGCCTCCGGGTACGCCGCGGTGAACACCCGGGAGACGAGTGTGGACTTGCCGGATCCGGCCACGCCGGTCACCACCGTCAGCACACCCTCGGGAAACGCCACGTCCACGTCCTTGAGGTTGTGCAGTGCGGCGCCGGTCACCGGCATGTGCCCGGTGGGGGAGCGGACGGCCTCCTTGAGCGGTGTCCGGCGGCGCAGGCACCGGCCGGTGAGGGTGTCCGCCTGGCGCAACCGGTCCACCGGGCCCTCGAACACGACGTGTCCGCCGTTCGCGCCCGCCCTCGGACCCATGTCGACGACGTGGTCCGCGACGGCGATCACGTCCGGGTCGTGCTCGACGACGATGACGGTGTTGCCCCGGTCGCGCAGCCGTACCAGGAGATCGTTCAGCCTGCTGACGTCGCGCGGATGCAGCCCCACGCTCGGCTCGTCGAAGACGAATGTCAGGCCGGTCAGTGAACTGCCCAGGTGCCGGACCATCTTCAGCCGCTGCCCCTCGCCGCCCGACAGCGTGGTGGTCTCCCGGTCCAGGCTGAGATAGCCGAGGCCGATGCCCACCAGCCGCTCCAGTCGCTCGCGGGCGGCCGAGGCGATCGGACCGGCCACCGGGTCGTCGATCCCGGCCAGGACGTCCACCAGGTCAGTGGCCTCCATCCGCCCGTAGTCGGCCACGGAGAGGCCGTCGATCCGGGTGGCGAGCGCGGCCGCGTTCAGCCGGGCGCCGTCGCAGGACGAGCACACCGACTCGGTCGTGAACCGCCGGGCCGCCTCGCGCCGCCGCTCGGAGAGCGCCTCGGTGTCCCGTTTCAGGTAGAGCCGGGTGAACCGTTCGGCGATCCCCTCGAACCGCATGTCGGCCGAGGCCGACTTCAGCTGCAGCCGTACCGTGAAGCCCCCTCCGTACAAGAGGAGGTGGAGCTCCTCCTCGGTGAACTCCGCGAGCGGCCTGTCGTTGTCGAACCGGCCCGATCCTGCGTACAGCTGCCACTCCCAGCTGCCCACCGACAGGCCCGGCAGCAGCAGCGCGCCCTCGTTGAGCGACTTCGTGACGTCGATCGCCCGGTCGATGTCGAGGCGGACCGTGCGCCCCACGCCGTCGCACTCCGGGCACATCCCGCCGGGGTCGTTGAAGGAGTACGCCGTCGCCGGGCCCGCGCTCGGCGTCCCGTACCGCGAGAACAGCACCCGGATCACCGACCAGATGTCGGTCATCGTGCCGACGGTGGAACGGACGTTGCCGCCGAGCGGCTTCTGATCCACGACGATCGCCACCGAGAGGTCGTCGATGGAGTCGACGGGGGGCCGTTCGTACTTCGGCAGCCGGTTCCGGAGGAACCAGGTGAAGGTCTCGTTCAGCTGCCGCTGCGATTCCACGGCGATGGTGTCGAAGACGACCGACGACTTGCCCGACCCGGAGACTCCGGTGAAGACGGTGATCCGCCCCTTGGGGACGCTGAGGGAGACCTCGCGCAGATTGTTCGCGCGTGCCCCGGTGATGACGATGCTCCGGTTCGCTTTCCGATCCATGCGCCCGAAGCTAATCGCGATACCGGACAGCCTCTGTCTGGATTTTCCGGGAGACCGGGATCCTCTGCGGGCGGAGGAACGGGGGCCGGTCCCGAGCCGGCCCCCGTCGGCGGAGCGCTCAGAGCTGTCGGCGTACTCGGAGCGGACGCGTACGGGGGCGCGGTGCACGGCCGCGCCGGACGGTCAGAGCAGATGGTCCGCCGCGCCCGCTTTCACGGCGGAGATCAGTGCCCGCAGCGCCTCCATGGAGTCACTGACGTAGGCGCCGGTGTCCGTGGTGGAGCCGATGTACGCCCTGCCCTGGTCGTCGAGTCCGAAGCGGAAGCAGTTGGCGCCCTCGCTGCAGAAGGCCTCGTCCCAGCAGATGTCGGTCATGGTCTCTCTCCTCAGAGGTCCTGGGCTATGGATCGGATGAGGTCGCGCGATTCCTCGACCGGCAGTGCGAGCGTGCGCAGCCGATCCAACAGGCCCCGGTACCGGCGCAGTTGCATATCGGAGTCCAGCAGCATCGAACCGTGCGAGGAATCGAGCTGTACAGTGTCGAGCTGCGGCACCGCGGCGCCCACATAGGTGAACGACTGCCCGGCGCCCGGGAAGCCGCCGGCGGTGAACGGGATCACCCGGACCGTGATCCGGTCCCGCTCGGACTGGTCGACGATGTGGTCCAGTTGGGCCCTGGCCACCTTGGGGCCGCCGAACTGCATGCGCAGGGCCGCCTCGTGGATCAACGACTCGTACAGCGGTGGCCGGTCCCGCTTCAGCACCTCCCGGCGGCGCAGCCGCAGGGAGAGCCGGGCCAGCAGATCGGGCCCGGGCAGCTGCGGATCGGCCGTGTCGAAAACCGCGCGTGCATGTTCTTCGGTCTGTAGCAGACCGGGGATGTGCGTGGTGGTCGAGGTTATCAACTGCACTGCGTGGTACTCCAGTTCGGCGATGTCGAGGAGTCCGGGAAGCAGTAGTCCGCGATGCTCCTCCCACCATCCCCTGGCCCGCTCCTGAGCCATCTCGGCGAGCAGATCGACCAGACCGGTGTCCGGGCAGCCGTAGTTGAAGGCGAGGGTGCGGACCCGCTCGGCGCTGATGCCGAACCGGCCCGACTCGATGTTCGGGATGCGGGTGCGGTCGACGCCCAGCAGTGCGGCGGCCTGCTGTGCCGACATTCCCGACTGCTCGCGCAGCTTGCGCAGTTCGTACCCGAGACGCTGCTGACGGGCGGTCGGGGTGCTTCTGGGCGGCACGGCAAATGTCCTTCCGAGGGTGGAGGTTGAGCGAAATGACCGGAACCACACAAGTAGTAGCACTGTGCTCCAGTGTGCGCTACGGTCGGTAGCGCACGTCTCACGCGGGGCGACCATGCCTATGTGTGATCGTTAATACAAATACCGGAAATGTGGGCATCTTGATGAAGGGCGCACTGCGTTGTCTCCCGGCTCTCGCACCAGCCGGACCCCACCCGCCGGTGGCGGACAACCTCAGTTACTCGTTCGCGCTGCCGGGCGGCGCCTTCTGCGCCGGCCTCGCACGCAGCGCCGTGGCGGAACTCCTCACCCGGCACGGTCTCGCGGAACTCCGTGAACCGGCCGTCCTCGCCGCCTCCGAACTCGTCGCGTCCGCCTACCGGTTCACCCCGGACCGGGAAATGCTGCTGCGGGTCCACTGGCAGTTCGACGCGCTGCGCATCATCCTCTACGACCAGCACCCGTCGCACGGTTCGGCCGCGAAGTCCGAGGAATGCCGTGAGCGCCGCAGCGAGAGCATGTGGCTGCTGGCGGCCACGGTCGATTCGTACGGCGGGGACTGGGGGCTGACCCCCGCGCTCACCCCGTCCGGCGGCTGCAAGGCCTGGGCCTTACTCCACCGGTGACCCGCCACGGACCGTCCCGCGGCGCTCGCACCCCCGCGCGTCTCTCCGCGGCCGTGGTGCGACCACGAACATACGCCTCCGCCTGACGCCCGGTCAGCAGGCCCCGCCGAGCAGATCGGTCAGGCTCCGGTCGAGATCCAGGAACCGGTGCTCGTCGCCGGCCGGCACCAGTTCCTGCGCCCGCTCCAGGAAGCGGCGCAACTCCGCGGTGCGGACATGCACCATCGCGATTCCCTCGGTGGCATGGAACTCCAGGACCGTACGGTTGTAGCCGAACGGCCTGATGCGCACGTCGCCGACACCGGCGGCTCCCTCCACTCCCGCCGCGAGCAGTTCGCGGGAGAACTCCCAGGACACATCGGTGCCTTCCAGGGTCGCCGTCGCGGGGAACGCCATGCGCACGGCGAACGGATCCCTCCGGTCGTACTGCAGGGTGGCAGGAAGGGTTTCCATCCGCGGCGCGGAGGCGACCATGCGGGCCTGCACGGACTGCTCGATATCGGTGGACAAGACCTGCTCCCTTTCTCGGCCAGACGAACGGTTCCCGGCACTGAGGAAGACGACGGAACTCCCTCATCCGTGCACCGGGGAGGGGCGTGAGGTGCATCACCGCACGCCGCCGCACCGATCGTGTGCCCGCTGCAAGATCAGTACACCCTGGACGGAGCGCGGCGGGTGGGCTAGCTTCCAGCGCCATGAGAGCCATGGGAAAGATGAGACGATTGATGTCATGGGGGCTCTGTGTGGCGGCGCTGACCGCGACACTGGCCACACCGGCAGCCGCGGCGGCACCGGGGGAGCGGCACCGGCCCGGCGAACGGCCGGTCTGGACGCTCACCGGGACAGGAACCGACGCCCGTTTTCGCGGCCTTGCCGCCGTCAGCCGTCGCACCGCCTGGGTCGCGGGCTCCGGGGGGACCGTGCTGCGCACCTCTGACGGCGGCCGCCACTGGCGCGATGTGTCGCCTCCCGGCGCGGCTCAGGAGGGGCTGGAGTTCCGCGACATCGAGGCATTCGACGGCCGGCGCGCGGTGGCCCTGGCCGTTGGGGAGGGCGAGGCGTCCAGAGTCTTCCGCACGGCCGACGGGGGCGGGACCTGGACGGAGTCGTTCCGCAACACCGACGCCCGCGCCTTCTACGACTGCCTCACCTTCTTCGACAGCCGGCACGGGCTCGCGATGAGCGATCCCGTCGACGGGAAGTACCGCATTCTGTCGACCGCGGACGGTGGCCGCAGCTGGCGGGTGCTGCCCGCCGCGGGCATGCCGGATGCCCAGGCCGGTGACGGGGGATTCGCCGCCAGCGGCCAGTGCCTGGTCGCATCGGGTTCCAAGGACGTCTGGCTGGCGACCGGAGGCGCTGCCACCGCACGGGTGCTGCACTCCGCCGACCGCGGGCTGACCTGGACCGCGACCGCTATGACGATCCCGGCCGGCGACCCGGCGCGCGGCGTCTTCGGTCTGGCCTTCCGCGACCGTCGCCACGGCATCGCCGTCGGCGGCGACTACCGGGCCGGCCTGCCGTCGCCGAACGCCGCAGCGGTGACGGACGACGCGGGCCGCAGCTGGCAGCGGTCCGCCAACCCGCCGACCGCCTATCGCTCGGGCGTCGCCTGGCTGCCGCACAGCAGGTCGGGCGCGCTCGCTGTCGGCCCGACCGGCACGGACCTCACCACCGACGGCGGCCGCACCTGGCGCACGGTGGACACGGGGTCGTACGACACCGTCGACTGCACACCGGACGGCGGCTGCTGGGCGGCGGGCGAGAGCGGACGCGTGGCGCGCGCGGGCTTCTGAGCGGGCCGGGCGGTCGATCGAGGCGCAGGGCCCGGGTACGCGTGACCGCTACCCGGGCAACTGCTCGCGGTACGGGGCGAGTTCGTCCGAGGTCTTCGTCGCGATGAACTCCGTGATCCGGTACGCGCACACGCCGTGTTCCGTGAACGGATCCTCCGCCACGATCCGCTCGATCTGCGCGCGGTCGCCCCCGACGGCGAGGACCACCCCGCCGTCGCGCGGATTCTTGCGGCCCGAGGCGATGAACACCCCGGCCGCGTACTGCCTGTCCAGCCAGGCGACATGGTCCCGCATCAGCGCGTCGACGCGCTCGACGGGTGCGGTGTAGGTCAACTCGAGTACGAACATGATCGCCAGGCTACGGGACGGGGCCGAGCCGGCCCGGGCCGTATCCGCACGTCCCGCGGCCGTCCCCGCTGCCGGGCCGGCCGTCGTACCCGCTTCCTGCGGGATTAGGCTTGACGGCACTATGACAACGCTCCCGATGCCCGCCGACGAGGCCGAAGCCCGAGCCGTTCAGGACACCTTGCGCTCCCGGGTGGTGCTCGACGAACCCGGGCCGCCGCCGGGCACCGGCCGGGTCACGGGGGTCGACGTGGCCTACGACGACGAGCGCGACGTCGTCGTGGCGGCAGCGGTCGTGCTGGACGGGACGACGCTCGACGTGGTCGCCGAGGCCACCGCCGTCGGCCGGATCACCTTCCCGTACGTCCCCGGTCTCCTCGCCTTCCGGGAGATTCCGACGGTGCTGTCCGCGTTGGAGGCCCTGCCGGTCGATCCCGGACTGGTGATCTGCGACGGATACGGCCTGGCCCACCCACGTCGTTTCGGCCTCGCCAGCCACCTCGGGGTGCTCACCGGGCTCCCGGTGATCGGTGTCGCCAAGAACCCGTTCACCTTCTCCTACGAGCAGCCGGGCCCCCGCCGGGGCGACTGGTCTCCGCTGCTCGACGGCGAGGAGGAGGTGGGCCGGGCGCTGCGTACCCAGGACGGCGTCAAGCCGGTCTTCGTCTCCGTCGGACATCGGACCGGCCTGGACAACGCCTGCGCCCACACCCTGCTGCTGGCCCGCGATTTCCGCCAGCCGGAAACCACGCGCAGGGCCGACGCGCTCTGCCGCCGAGCCCTGCGGGAAGCGACCGTCTGAGTACCTGTACGGATGACGCCCGCCGATCATGACGGGCAGACTGGTACACATGACCAAACATCGAACGTCCACGCGACCAGGAACCGTCTATCTCGCCCAGCGCCGGGTCGCGGTGGGGATGACGCTCGGCATTCTGGCGGGAGCGGCCTGGGTGGTCTCGATGATCTGCACGCTGGTGGCCTGGGCACTCTGACCCCCTGGGCGCTCCGGCCCGGCAGAGCGCGCGGCTCCGCCGCCGCGGCTACTCGTGCTGGTCCGGACCCTGCGCGTTGAGCAGGGCGCGCCAGGTGGCCTCGTCCCCGACGCCCGTCACGGGCAGATGCCGGGACGCCTGGAACTCCTTGAGCGACCGCATGGTCGAAAGGGTGTACGTGCCGGTGCTGTCGGTCGGCACTCCGGCGTGGTGAAGCAGGTACTGCACGGCCGTGACGGCCTCGGGCCTCGGCGTACGCGAGTCGACCGCCACGATCAGCAGGGGCCAGGTGTCCTTCCCGACCTTGCCGTCGGCCGTGAGGCCGTGAGCGGTCTGGAACTTCTTCACCGCCTCCGCCGTGGCCGGTCCGTAGTCGGCGTCGACCTTCACGTCGAAGCCGTTCGCCCGGAGCAGATGCTGCACGGTACGGGCCTTCCAGAGCACATTGCCCTTGCGCGCCAGCGGCCACTCGGTGCCCTCCGACGGACGGTCCGACACCTGCGCGGTGGTCTTGGCATCGCTCTGCCCCGTGGTCGGAACCATCCACCACGCGAGGCCGCCGAGGACGAGGAGGAGGAACGCCGACACGGCCAGGGTGGGGAACGCGACGGGGGAGCGGTCCCGCAGCCGGGCCGCCGGTTTGCGCTCCGCGGCCGGGCCGGCGGACGCGGGCGTGCCGGTGACCGTCTCCACCGGTCCGGGCGCGGCGGGCGTCGGTCCGGGCGGTGGCGTGGGGCGTTTCCTGGCCGGCGGGGCCCCGGCCGCGGCGTCGGCCAGGGCGCGCGCCCGGACCAGGTCGTCGGTGGGCGCCCGCAGCGCCGAATGCAGCTGCTCGACGATCCTGCGCGGAGCGTTGGACGCGTGAGCGGGATTCAGATAGCGCGACAGGGTGGTCTGGTCGACCCCCAGCCGCTTGGCGAGGGACTGCTGGGTGGGTTTCTCGCGGCCGTCGCGCGCGGACGATTCCCACCAGTTCCTCAGTAATTCGGCGAGAGCTCGCCCCGGATGTTCCTCGTGGTCGGCCATATTGCTGTCCGTCATCGTTGCTCCCCGGCTTGCTGTGTGCATAGCCGCAGGTCAGAACCGTGCATCGTGGTGGTGCATAGGCGCATCGACCTGCGGGACGCAGATCGTAGTGAAAGCCCCGTTCCGTGCCGCACAGTTCAGGGGCGGCCGGCCTGTCGGGCCCCGTGAACCCACCCCGCTTCCGCCCCTTCCAGGGGGTGCTCCTGCCTGCGTATTCGCGGCGGACGGGAACGCCCGCGGCCTTCTCGCCCATGGAACAAGGAGACCCTGAATATGCCTCAGACATCACCCGTACGAGTGTGCGTGGCCCTGACCGGCACCGTCGTGGGAGCAGCCCTGGTCGCGCTGGGGCTGATCGCCGAGGCAGCGCCGCCCTCGTCGTACGGGGTCGGCGGTGTGGACACCAGCCATGACAACCACGAGGCGAAGGGGGAGCAGCGGGAGACGGCGATCGACTGGAACCGTGTGGCCGCCTCGAACAGCTTCGCCTTCCTCAAGGCCACGGAAGGGGTCTCCCGCAAGGACGGCTGGTCCCGCTGACCCCGGCCCGCGGGAGAAGAACAGCTGTCCGGCCGCCCCACCCGGGGCGGCCGGACACCGCCCTGCCGATCCCGGGGCGTTCGGCCGCCACCATGGCTCCCGCCCGTACCGCAGCCCGTTCGGGCGTGCTCGGACCGTCGGCCGCCCGTATCGCCTGTACCGCCCGTGCCGCCCGGCGCCGGTCCGCTCAGCGAGTTGCCGCGACCCGGAAGCGCAGCCCCGCCGCGCGCAGCCGCTCCAGGAGCGCGTCCCCCATCGCGACGGCCGGGGTGATCTGCCCCGATGTGGACGGCAGCTCGTCCAGGGCGAGGCAGAGCGCGGACTCGGCCAGCATCTTCGCCGTTTCGTCGTAGCCGGGGTCACCGCCCGACACCTCGGTGAAGACCCGTCGCCCGCCGCCCTCGCCGACGAACCGCACGGTGAACCAGCTGCGCCGACGGCGTTCCGCGTCCGGGCCCTCGCCCGGCTCGTACCGGTCCATCAGCCAGGACCGTGCCGCCGGTATCTGGGCGGCACCGAGGAGGGCGCCGACGGCGGCCGTGCCCCCCAGCGCCATGGGCAGATGCCGCACCGAGGCGAAGTGCCGGTAGCGGAAGTCGGGCCCGTACCGGGCAAGAACCTGGGCCGAGCGCTCGACGACCTGCGGGTCCAGTGTCGGCAGCGGCAGCGCCCAGGTGCCGGTCTCCGTACTGAAGTGCGGGGCGCCGAGGCGGGCGCGGGCGCGGCGGGCGACCAGCCGGGGTGCGTGCAGGCGGCGTTCCCGCGCGGCGCGCAGCAGGTGAGGGCCGCGGCCCATCGCGATGAGCGCGGAGGCGAACGTGCCGCCGGAGAAGACGGCGTTGCTGCGGACGAACCCGTCGATGCGCAGGGGCACGTCCTGCGGCAGCTGCCGGACGGTGAAGTACACCCCGAGGTCGTGCGGCACGGAGTCGAAACCGCAGGCGTGTACGAGCCGCGCCCCGGTCTCGCGGGCCCGCGCGTCGTGCGCCAGATACATCCGGTCGACGAACTCCGCCTCGCCGGTGAGGTCCGCGTAGTCCGTCCCGGCCTCGGCGCACGCCGCGACCAGCCGCTCGCCGTACCAGAGGTAGGGGCCCACCGTCGTGGCCACCACGTGGGTGGATTCGGCGAGTTCGCGCAGCGAGTGCGCGTCGTCGGCATCGGCATGCAGCAGCGGGAGATCCGCGCAGCGCGGTTCGATCGCGGTGAGGCGTTCGCGCAGCTGTTCCAGTTTGGCCCGGTTGCGTCCGGCCACGGCCCAGCGGCAGCCGGCCGGTGCGTGGGCGGCGAGGTATGCGGCGGTGAGGGCGCCCGCGAAGCCGGTGGCACCGAAGAGGACGACGTCATAGGGGCGTTGCGCCCGGTTCTGCCTGTTCACGAGTGCCTCCACAGGGGCCGGTGGCGATGCCGCAGGCAGAGGGTAGCGGAGGGATTCGTGGCGGTGTGCGGCCGGGCGGCGCTCGTGGGGGAGGATCCCGGAGAAGGAACTAAGCGCTTGCTCGGCCAAAGGGGTTGTGCGGAGTGCGGTGCGTTCTTAGCATCATCGATGTTACATCAGTTGTGTCATACCGCTGGGGGCTTGATGGCAACGACGGAGCACGGCCCGCTGGCAGGCGTGCGCGTGGTCGAACTGGCAGGCATCGGACCCGGTCCCTTCGCGGCGATGCTCCTCGCGGACCTCGGCGCCGACGTCGTCAGGGTCGACCGGCCCGGAGGCTCGGGGCTCGGCATCGACCCCGCGTACGACCTCACCAATCGCAACAAACGCTCCGTGCTCATCGACCTCAAGGCCGCGGACGGGGCCGCCAAGGTGCTCGATCTGGCCGAGCGCGCCGACATCCTGATCGAGGGCTACCGGCCGGGAGTCGCCGAACGCCTCGGCGTCGGCCCCGAGGCCGCGCTGGCCCGCAATCCGCGGCTCGTCTACGGACGGATGACCGGCTGGGGCCAGGACGGACCGCTCGCCGAACGAGCCGGCCACGACATCGCCTACATCGCCCTCACCGGCACTCTCTCCATGATCGGCAGGCCGGGAGAGCCGCCCACCGTACCGGCCAATCTGGTCGGCGACTACGCGGGCGGCTCGCTCTACCTCGTTGTCGGTGTCCTCGCCGCCCTTCAGCACGCCCGCACCCCCGGCGGCCGGGGCCAGGTCGTGGACGCGGCGATCGTCGACGGCGCCGCCCATCTCGCCACGATGATCCACGGAATGCTGGCGGCAGGCGGCTGGCAGGACCGGCGCGGCTCCAACCTCCTGGACGGTGGCTGCCCGTTCTACGGCTCGTACGAGACCGCCGACGGCCAGTACATGGCGGTCGGCCCGCTGGAGCAGCGGTTCTACGACGAGTTCAGCACCCTCCTCGGCATCGAGGACCAAGCACCGGACCGGGGGGACATCGCCCGCTGGGAGGAGCTGCGCAGGGTCGTCGCCGACCGGTTCAGGACCCGTACGCGCGCGGAATGGACCGAGGTGTTCGAGGGCACGGACGCCTGCGTCGCCCCTGTCCTCTCGCTCCGTGAGGCGCCCCGCCATCCGCACATCGCCGCCCGCGCCACCTTCGTCGAGCACGGCGGACTCACCCAGCCGGCCCCCGCGCCCCGCTTCTCCGCCACTCCCGTCTCCGTACGCAGCGGGCCGGCGCGGCCCGGCGCGGACACCGAGGCCGTCGCCGCCGACTGGGGCGTTCCCGGCATCGCGGGGCCCGGGAAGGACCCCGCCGACTGAGGGGACCCTCCCCGCCGCCGGGCCGCGCGGGCGACCCGCGCGCGGCGTGCGACCGGGCCGCGACCGTGCGGCCGGCCCCGACGCGAACTCCCGCCCCCCGCCCTCGTCGCCCGGACCGGCGAGGGACCCGACGCCAAGAACCGGCTCCAGGAGGCCCCGCAGTGCAGCGGCAGATCTTCACAGCAGAGCACGACGCGTTCCGAGAGACCGTCCGCACCTTCCTCACCAAGGAGGTCGTCCCCACCTACGAGCAGTGGGAGAAGGACGGCATCGTCTCCCGCGAGGCGTGGCTCGCCGCGGGCCGACAGGGGCTGCTCGGCCTCGCCGTACCCGAGGAGTACGGGGGCGGCGGCACCACCGACTACCGCTACAGCGCCGTCCTCGCCGAGGAGTTCACCCGGGCCGGTGCCCCCGGACTGGCCATCGGGCTGCACAACGACGTCATCGGCCCCTACCTCACCGGCCTCGGCATCGAGGAGCAGAAGCGGCGCTGGCTGCCCGGCTTCTGCAGTGGCGAGACCATCACCGCCATCGCCATGACCGAACCCGGCGCCGGCTCCGACCTCCAGGGCATCCGCACCACCGCCGAGGACAGGGGCGACCACTGGCTGCTCAACGGCTCCAAGACGTTCATCTCCAACGGCATCCTCGCCGACCTGGTGGTCGTGGTCGCCAGGACCACCCCGGAGGGCGGCGCCAAGGGGCTCTCGCTGATCGTCGTCGAACGCGGCGCGGAGGGTTTCGAACGGGGCCGCAACCTCGACAAGATCGGGCAGAAGTCCCAGGACACCGCCGAGCTGTTCTTCGACGACGTCCGCGTCCCCAAGGAGAACCTGCTCGGCGAGCGGGACGGCGCCTTCGTCCATCTGATGACCAATCTCGCGCAGGAACGCCTGGGCATAGCGGTCGCGGGCATCGCCGCCGCCGAACATCTGCTGGAGATCACCACGAGTTACGTCAAGGAGCGCGAGGCGTTCGGGCGTCCGCTCTCCAAGCTCCAGCACATCCGGTTCGAGATCGCGGAGATGGCCACCGAGTGCACCGTCACCCGCACCTTCATCGACCGCTGCATCGCCGACCACTGCGACGGGAAGACCGACGCCGTACACGCCTCGATGGCCAAGTGGTGGGCCACCGAACTGCAGAAGCGCGTCGCCGACCGCTGCCTCCAACTCCACGGCGGATACGGCTACATGGCGGAATACCCGGTGGCCAAGGCATTCACCGACGGCCGTATTCAGACCATCTACGGCGGCACGACCGAGATCATGAAGGAGATCATCGGCCGCTCGCTGCTCGCCTGACCCCTGTCGCACAACCACCCTCGAAAGGCTGCTGACTTGAGTACCGAAGCGTTTGTCTACGACGCGATCCGCACCCCGCGCGGCCGCGGCAAGGCCAATGGCGCCCTGCACGGCACCAAGCCGATCGACCTCGTCGTCGGCCTCATCCACGAGATCCGCAGGCGCTTCCCCGGCCTGGACCCGGCGGCCGTCGACGACATCGTCCTCGGCGTGGTCAGCCCGCTCGGCGACCAGGGTTCCGACATCGCCCGGATCGCCGCCATCGCGGCCGGCCTCCCGGACTCCGTCGCGGGTGTCCAGGAGAACCGCTTCTGTGCCTCGGGCCTGGAAGCCGTCAACCTGGCCGCCGCCAAGGTCCGTTCGGGCTGGGAGGACCTCGTCCTCGCGGGCGGCGTCGAGTCGATGTCCCGCGTCCCGATGGGCTCCGACGGCGGCGCCTGGGCGATGGACCCGATGACCAACTTCGACACCGGCTTCGCCCCGCAGGGCATCGGCGCCGACCTGATCGCCACCATCGAGGGCTTCTCCCGCCGCGATGTCGACGAGTTCGCCGCGCTCTCCCAGGAGCGCGCGGCCGAAGCGTGGAAGGAAGGCCGCTTCGCGCGTTCCGTCGTCCCGGTCAAGGACCGCAACGGCCTCGTCGTCCTCGACCGCGACGAGCATCTGCGGCCCGGCACCACCGCCGACACGCTCGCCGCCCTCAAGCCGTCCTTCGCCGCGATCGGCGAGATGGGCGGCTTCGACGCGGTGGCGCTGCAGAAGTACCACTGGGTCGAGAAGATCGACCACGTCCACCACGCGGGCAACTCCTCCGGCATCGTCGACGGCGCCGCGCTCGTCGCGATCGGCAACCAGGAGATCGGCGAGAGGTACGGACTCACGCCGCGCGCCCGGATCGTCTCCGCCGCCGTCTCCGGCTCCGAACCCACCATCATGCTGACCGGCCCCGCGCCCGCCACCCGCAAGGCCCTCGCCAAGGCCGGGCTGACCATCGACGACATCGACCTCGTCGAGATCAACGAGGCGTTCGCCGGAGTCGTGCTGCGCTTCGCCAGGGACATGGAGCTCTCCCTCGACAAGATCAATGTCAACGGCGGCGCCATCGCGCTCGGCCACCCGCTCGGCGCCACCGGAGCGATGATCCTCGGCACGCTCATCGACGAACTGGAACGCCGGGACAAGCGGTACGGCCTCGCCACCCTCTGCGTCGGCGGCGGCATGGGCATCGCCACCGTCATCGAGCGCCTCTGACCGTCCCCCGGCCCCCGGGAGGGGCCGGCGGCGGGTGGCGTGGCGTCGCAGGACCGGGGCGCGCCTCGCGGCGTTGTCGTCCCTCACCACGGCTCCGCCACGGATCGGTCCTCCGCCTTGCGATCCACGCACCCCGGCCCCGCTCCTTCACCCACGCCACCCACCGCCGGCCCCTCACTTACAGAGAAGAAGAGCAATGACCGAGAGCACGACCATCCGCTGGGAACAGGACGAGACCGGCGTCGTCACCCTCGTACTCGACGACCCCGGCCAGTCCGCCAACACGATGAACCAGGCATTCAAGGACTCCATCGCGGCCGTCGCCGACCGGGCCGAGGCCGAGAAGGACTCCATCCGCGGCATCATCTACACCTCCGCGAAGAAGACCTTCTTCGCGGGCGGCGACCTCAAGGACATGATCAAGGTCGGTCCCGAGAACGCCCAGCAGGCCTTCGACACCGGCACCGCCATCAAGAACTCGCTGCGCCGCATCGAGACCCTCGGCATCCCCGTGGTCGCCGCCATCAACGGCGCGGCGCTCGGCGGCGGCTACGAGATCGCCCTCGCCTCCCACCACCGCGTCGCCCTCGACGCGCCCCGCTCCCGGATCGGCCTGCCTGAGGTCACCCTCGGCCTGCTGCCCGCGGGCGGCGGCGTCACCCGCACCGTACGCCTCATGGGCATCGCCGACGCGCTGCTGAAGGTCCTCCTCCAGGGCACCCAGTACACCCCCGTGCGCGCCCTGGAGAACGGCCTCGTCCACGAGGTCGCCGCCACCCGGGAGGAGATGCTCGAAAAGGCCCGCGCCTTCATCGACGCGAACCCCGAGTCCCGGCAGCCCTGGGACGTCAAGGGATACAAGATCCCCGGCGGCACCCCGGCCCATCCGAAGTTCGCCGCCAACCTGCCCGCCTTCCCGGCCAATCTGAAGAAGCAGATCGCGGGCGCCCCGATGCCCGCGCCGCGCAACATCCTGGCCGCCGCCGTCGAGGGCTCGCAGGTCGACTTCGAGACCGCGCTGACCATCGAGGCCCGCTACTTCACCGAACTGGTCACCGGCCAGGTCGCGAAGAACATGATCCAGGCGTTCTTCTTCGACCTCCAGGCGGTCAACTCCGGTGCGAGCCGCCCCAAGGGCATCGAGGAGCGCCAGGTCCGCAGGGTCGCCGTCCTCGGCGCCGGGATGATGGGCGCGGGCATCGCGTACTCCTGCGCCCGCGCGGGCATCGACGTGGTCCTCAAGGACATCTCCGCGGAGGCCGCCGCCAAGGGCAAGGCGTACAGCGAGAACCTCCTCGACAAGGCGCTCTCCCGGGGCCGCACCACCGAGGCGGCGCGCGACGAACTGCTGGCCCGCATCACCCCGACCGGCGACCCGGCCGATCTGGCGGGCTGCGATGCCGTCATCGAGGCGGTCTTCGAGGACACCGCGCTCAAGCACAAGGTGTTCCAGGAGATCCAGGACATCATCGAGCCGGACGCCCTGCTCTGCTCCAACACCTCGACCCTGCCCATCACCGTCCTCGCCGAGGGCGTCTCGCGCCCCGCCGACTTCATCGGGCTGCACTTCTTCTCGCCCGTGGACAAGATGCCGCTGGTCGAGATCATCAAGGGCGAGCAGACCGGCGACGAGGCCCTGGCCCGCGCCTTCGACCTGGTCCGCCGGATCAGGAAGACCCCGATCGTCGTCAACGACTCCCGCGGCTTCTTCACCTCGCGCGTCATCGGCCGGTTCATCAACGAGGGCGTCGCCATGGTGGGAGAGGGCGCCGAGCCCGCCTCGGTCGAACAGGCCGCGGCGCAGTCCGGCTACCCGGCCAAGGTGCTCTCGCTGATGGACGAGTTGACCCTCACCCTCCCCCGCAAGATCCGCAACGAGACCAGGCGGGCCGTCGAGGAGGCCGGCGGCACCTGGGCCGGACACCCGGCGGACACGGTCATCGACCGGATGGTCGACGAGTTCGGCCGCCCGGGACGCAGCGGCGGCGCGGGCTTCTACGAGTACGACGAAGCCGGCAGGCGCACCCGTCTCTGGCCGGGCCTGCGCGAGCACTTCGCGAAGCCCGGCACCGGCATCCCCTTCGTCGACATGAAGGAGCGGATGCTGTTCTCCGAGGCGCTGGACAGTGTCCGCTGCCTGGAGGAGAACGTCCTGGTCTCCGTCGCCGACGCCAACATCGGCTCCGTCATGGGCATCGGCTTCCCGCCGTGGACCGGCGGCGTGCTCCAGTACATCAACGGCTACGAGGGCGGCCTGCCCGGCTTCGTAGCCCGCGCCCGGGAGCTCGCCGAGCGCTACGGCGACCGCTTCCTGCCACCCGCGCTGCTCGTGGAGAAGGCCGAGAAGGGCGAGACCTTCCACGACTGACGCCCACCCCGCGGGCCGCGCTCACTCCGCCGTGAACGCGGCCCGCAGCTCCTCCTTCAACGACCGCTGGAAGGCGGTCACCAGTGCCTGCAGCACCATCGGCTGCATATGGGCCGACAGCGACTTCATGGCCGCCACGTGCTCCGGATCCGACTCCCGCTCCCGGTAAGGACTCCACACCTCGTCCCGGAACAGCCGGGTCAGCTCCTGCGCCGCGGACCGGGAGTGCTCCAGCAGAACCGTGCGCGCGGCCAGAATCGTCTCGTGCGCGATGGGTACGCCGAGCAGCTCGACCCCGAGCCGCAGCAGCCCCGGATCCACCCGGTACCAGCCGTCGACCGGCTCCGCGCGCTCCAGCACGCCCATCGCGGCCAGCCGCGCCATGTCCTGCTCGGTCAGCGCCCGGCCCGCACGCCGCTCCAGCTCCGCCCGTGTCGCGTCCTCCGCCGTGTCCGGTGCCCAGGACGCCACCAGCGCCCGGTGGATCGCCAGGTCGTGCGCGCTCAGATCCGGCGGCAGCTGCTCCAGATAGCGTTCGATCGCGGCCAGCGTCATGCCCTGATGCTGAAGTTCCTCGATGAGCGCGAGCCGGGAGAGATGCTCGTGCCCGTAGTGCCCGACGCGACGCGCCCCGATCACCGGCGGTGGCAGCAGGCCCCGGGTGCTGTAGAAACGCACGGTGCGCACGGTCACCCCGGCGCGTGCCGCCAGCTCGTCGACGGTGAGCGTCGGGTCCTCGGTCCCGGTCGCCATGCCTGCTCCTCGCGTTCCGGCCCGGCGGCGAACCGCCGCGCCTGCACCGATCAGGTGCAACAGTATTGCTGTCTCACCACTGTTGTGAAAGTGTCCGGCGGAATCCCGGCGCAGGCCCGCCGCGATACGGACCCGCACGGTCCGGCCGATCGCGGCAGGAGGCGGTCGTGACCACGCTCCCGACTCCCCGCGGGTCCCGGGCAACTCACCCTGGCCGTCCCGTTGTACGGGGAGGACGGCGGACGGGACCGACGGCGTCCGGCCGCCGTTGTCAGTGGTGGCTCCTACGCTGGCGCCATGACAGGGATCACGTACGTACGGGGAGACGCGACCGCCCCCCAGGGCAAGGGCGTCAAGCTGATCGCGCATGTCTGCAACGACCTGGGCGGCTGGGGCAAGGGCTTCGTCCTGGCCGTCTCGCGCCGCTGGCCCGAGCCGGAGGCGGCCTACCGCCACTGGCACCGGAAGCGCGCGAGCAACGACTTCGCCCTGGGCGCCGCGCAGTTCGTCCAGGTGAGCCCGTACCTCTGGGTGGCGAACATGGTGGGTCAGCGGGGGATACGCACGGGCAGCAAAGGGGTACCGGTGCGCTACGAGGCGATCGACACCGCCCTGGGAGCCGTGGCCGACCGGGCCGCAGAGCTGGGGGCTTCGGTCCATATGCCGCGGATCGGTTGCGGGCTGGCGGGAGGCACATGGTCGAGGATCGAGCCGCTCATAGAGAAGCGGCTGCTGAGCCGGGGGACGGCGGTGACGGTGTACGACTACGAGTAGGGGGCTGCCCGCCGATCGCTTCACCGCCGATCGCTCGCTCACGGGGCAGGCGCCGTCCATGGGGGAGACGGTGTGCCGTCACCCCCCGGGGCCGGTCAGACGCGTCAGGCCGCGGAAGCTCTCCAGCTTCTCCAGCAACCGCCGCATACCCTCCCGGTCGGCGGGCAGCCGCACGGCGTCCGCGGGCCCGTCCGTTCCCGCCGGCCGGAAGCCCGCCAGCAGATCGGCCACGGCGACCGGTTTCCCGGACAGGAGCGGATCCAGCAGCCGGAGCAGGTCACGGGGGCCCGCGGCGGTCGCCACGTCGTGACCGTTGGCGGCACAGATCGTGCCCGCGGCGTCCGCGGTCCCGAGCGGGGCCCACCGGACGGGGTATCTCGGATCGGCCTCGACCACCGCGTCGTCCGCCAGCCGTCGCGGGCCTGCCGGACCGGGCACCGGTTCGAAGCCGCCGGCCGTCCAGCGGCGCAGCGAGACGGTGGTGACACGGTCCCCGACCAGGCGCGGGTCACCGAACCGCCGGAAGGCGTCCGCCGAACGCCGCAGCCCCTCGGGCAGCACGGGGGACAGCAGCCCGTCCGGGCCGAGGGGCGGGGCGAGCACCGGTGCGTCGACGGGCACCAGGCGGCTGCCGCGGCTCGGGCGGCCGGTCAGCCCCGCCGGGTCGAGATCGACCAGCAAATCTTCCAGCTCGTATCCGGCCCGGTGCTCCTCGCGCGGCACTCCGACGTTCACGCTGGTGGCGGGCGCGGAGCCGGCGCTCTCCCCGACGTGGTAGTAGCCCGACGGCCAGTACAGCAGGTCACCGGGGCCGACCTCGGCCTCGAAGGAACTGCCCCGGTAGCGGGCGTAGTCCAGCACCGTGGACACCGGCTCCTGCCAGGGGCGGTGCCGCCAGAAACGCATCCGCTTGCGGCCCTTGAGCCCGAACATGAAGGTGGCGAAGCGGTCTTTGTGGACGCCGACCGGGCTGTGCTCGTACGTGCCGTGGAAGAGCGTGGTGATCGCCCCGGTGAGCGGCAGTCCGACTCTCTCCCACAGCCCTGCGTAGAACTCCCGCTCCCGGGCCCACAGCGGGAAGTCGAAGGCGTGGAAGCCGCTGATGACGAGGGCGTGGCGGCGTCCGGCCAACTCCGCGGACAGCCGTTCCCGGTAGCCGTCGAAGGAGCCGTCGGCCAACCGCGGCAGCAGCGGTCCCGGGCGGGTCCGCTGCACCCTTTCGACGGTGAAGCCCGCGTTCGGCGGCGGCGCGGCCGCCGGATCGCCGCCGGTCCGGCAGGCGGCGGCCGCCGCCGCGAACACGTCGGGTTCGGTGAAGGGGGACGGGGCCACCGACCGGTACAGGACAGGGTTCCGGTCCCAGTGCCGCTCGGTGAAGGCCTGCCAGTCGAAGCCGCCGTTCACCACGGTCAACGGCTCGGTCATGGTGTCCGCTCCTTTCCCGGCCGCGGCGATCCGCCGACCGCCGATGCCGGCTCGCGCACGGCGGACGGCCGCTCCACCGCGTCCTCCCGCTCCTTCGGCGGACCGTCCGCCGGCGCGTCCGTCAGCTCGACGGCGCGCAGAGCGTGCAGCTTCCGCACCAGCGCCAGCGCCCCGGCGTGCGCGGACACCGGCAGCCGCCGGCACAGCTCGTCGACGGTCGGTGCGCCGGCGGCGTCCTCCCGCAGCCGCTCCAGCAGGAGTTCTCCCAACTGCCCGCGCACGGCGAAGGCATGGCCGTTGGCGGCCCACACCCAGCCGTCGCCGTCCGGCATCCGCAGCACCGGGGCGGTGACCCGTACCCGCAGGCCCGCCTCGGGAGGCGGACCCTGCCGCGGCGGCGGTACGGGTTCGAGCGCGCCGGCGCTGACCCGCCGAGCCCAGAGGATGCGCAGCACCCGCTCCAGCCGCGGGCCCGCGCACTCCGCACCCAGCGCGACCGCGGTGGCCGCCAGCGGTCGCAGGTCCGACGCGGCGTCCCGCCGGCCCCGGGGAGGCGGACACGGCAGATACGGCACGGCGTCGTCCGCTCCGTACCGGTGCTCCTGCAGCAGGCCCGACACCACGTCCTCCACGGCCCGGTGCAGCAACCGGGGGTCGACCGGGATCCGCAGCCGCAGGACCAGGGTGCGCGGCCGATAGCCGACGTCGTCGCGGCAGCCGGCCGGGCGGTAGACCACGTCGCCGGCTGTCGCGCGGAAGGTGCGCACGTCGCCGTCGCCCGCGCCGGCCGCTCGCAGACGTGCGGTGAGGCCACCGTCCAGCACGAAGGAGAGCGTCGCGTGGGTGGCCTCGACAGCCGGGTCGGCGGGTACGGTGATCCCGCCCCCCGCCAGCAGTTCGGTGACCACCGGCAGAACCGGACAGCCGATCCGCTGCCACAACGGGGCGATCAGATCGCGGGTCCGGGACCAGAGGCCGAAGTCCAGCAGCAATGGCTGCTCCACGGAGAGCAGCCGGCCCCGGTCCGGCAGCCGGGCGTCCAGCCGCCGGTCGTACTCCTGGGCACTCGAATCCTCCGGGCCGGGCAGCAGGTCACCGGGCGCCCCGATCCAGCCGTCCTCGACCAGGAAGCGGACATCGGGCAGGGCCCGGAAGCGCGTGCCGGCCCGGAACGGCGCCGCGGCGGCGGCCATCGTCCGGTACACGAGCCGGTTGTCGAAGGGGGGTTCGCCCGTCTTCGCGTCCCACACCCGCAGTCGCGCGGGGGAACCCTCCCGGTGGTGCGCGGCGAGGCGGTCCCAGACGGTCGTGTTCATACATCCTCCGGGACGGGTACCGGGAAGCGGCGGCGCAGCCGGACGGCGTAGCGGGCCAGCGGCTCCATCCCCAGCCGGCGCCGGCGCTCGTCCACCGCCCCGGGGTCTTCGATCGGGCAGGGTTCGAGTCCTCCCGCCCCTCGCCGGAATTTGGTTCCGTACAGTTGCGGGCTTCCTTCGCCCAGCCGGATCGCGTCGGTGGTGTAGGCCACGTGACGCCAGGGGATGTCGCCCTCGGCGGCTGCCTGTTCCATCCGGGCCAGACACTCGCGCAGCAGGTCGGCGGGGCCCTCGGCGTGCTGTACGAGCCGGCAGGCGGCCTCGGCGGCGCGCTCGCCCACCAGCGCGTGGCCCGGCCAGCCGTGCTCGCGGATCACATCCGTCAGCCAGGCCATCGCGGTGCCGGTGATCTTCCGCAGCCGCTCCTCGGTCCCGGCGTCGGTGAATGCGCCGGCCGTCCACCGCTCGCGCAGTACGGCGTCCACCCGGTCCAGCCGCAGCAGCCGGTTCCCGATCGCCGGGTTGCGGGCCGCCACGCGCAGAGGATCGATCCGCAGCCGCACGGTCGTGCGGTCCCAGCTGTACGTGATCCGGCGGCCTGCCTGGCGCCAGTCGAAGGCGACCCGGCCCTCACAGGCACTGGTCAGCCGGATCCGGGTGCCCCTCGCGGAGTCGTCGAAATCGCCGGGGCCCAGTTGGCCGAAGACGTACTCCACGGCGTCGCGCAGGGCCACGCCGAGACCGGCGAGGTCCAGCCGTACGGTCTCCGGGGGGAGAGCCGCCGGTGTCCCGTCGCCCGCCGCCGGACCCGGATCCGGAACGGTGGCGAAGCCGGCCGCCCGCGGCGGCGGTTCCATCGACAGCGGTGGGCCCCCGGCCTGGGTCCGGAAGAAGTACGGGACGTCGCCGCGTTCCAACTGCTCGCGCTCGGCCGGTGTGAATCCGTCATGACCGCGCGTTCCGGTCAGCAGTTCGCCGTCGAGTGCGTCGGTGTACACCGCTGTCGGGTGCGGCAGTACGCGGACGAACCGCTGTCCGGCGCCGTCGGCGACGACTTCGTTCAGACGCCGCTGGTTCCGGCACATCAAGGTCCAGGCGTCGAACATGCCCCGCAGGAAGGCCGGGAGATGCGGCCCGTATCCGGTGCGGCCGGTGGTTTCGGCGACGACGTTGCGGGTGTCGGACCGGGCGCAGGGCGTGTGCCGGGGATGCAGCTCCAGTCCCCCCTCGCCGCCGGACGTGAAGTACGCCGCCGGGCCGTCCACGGTGCACCAGCGGGCGGAGTCCTCCATGCCCGGGTGATGGTGGCCGGTGCCGTCCGGATCCGCGATCAGTCCGGTGTCGTGGAGCCGCCGCACGGGCGAGAGGAAGATCTCCAGGTCGACGGGGTAGAGGAGCGCGGCGGTCGCGCCCGGCCGGGTGCCGGCCAGCAGATTGCCCTCGCCGAGGTCCGCGATCCCGAAGCCGAAGCAGGCGGCGGCGAGGGAACCGGCCCGGTGCCAGAACCGCGCGGCCTCCCGCGGACCGAGCCGGGTGCCGAGCAGCCGGAGCCGGGGCGAACGGCGAAGGGTGCCCCACTGCGCGGGGGGCTCGATCCATTCCTGCCAGGAATAGGAGTGCCGGTCGCGGCCGCGTCCGCTGCGATGGCGCAGGACCGGCAGCTGCACCGGACCCGAGGCCGGCGGCAGGGAGTTGAGGAGCCCGAAGACCGATCGCGGTGTGCCGGGGGTGCCTTCGGCGAGAAACAGTGCCTCACCGCCGGCCGGTCGTGGCTTGTACGCCACACATCCGCCCCCGGCCATCCGCAGGCGCAGCACCCGTTGGCCGCCGTTGTGGCTCTCGGCGCCGTGCGCCCGCAGTCCCGCCAGGGGCGGGTGCAGGGACGCGTCGTCGAACCACGAGGAGTGCAGGTCGCGGCGGAGCCGTCGCAGGAAGAGGTCGAGGAAGTCCAGGTACTGGCGGCCGCGCCGCTCCCAGCGCCGCTCGCGGCCGTCCCGCTCACCGTCTGCGATACCGGTGGTCCCGCCGTCGCCGCAGGGGCCGGCGGGCGGTCGTGCGCCGGGTGCCGCGGCGCAGCCGGTGAAGACTTCGGTGATCAGGGGCCCGAACAGCTCGGCGTTGCCGACCGTGAGGACGTCCGGTGCGACGTGGGAGCGGTGGCGGCGCCGGGCGGCACGGCACCACGTGTCCAGGTCGGTGAGGAGAGCGAGCAGCGGCGTGAAGCGCGGCTGGGTGAGGGCCTGGGCGATCAGCCGGGCGTCGCTGTCCCCGGCGAGCGGCCGGGCGGGGGCCAGGACCCCTTCCGGAGTGTTCCGCAGGATCGGCGGGAACAGGCCGCCCGCCGTGCCGGAGCGGACCGCGTCCACGACTTCTCGGGCCGCGGGCGGGAGCTGCCGGGCGGAGTCCGGTGTCGCGGCCACGGGTTCGGCCTGCCAGAGCACGTTCGTCATACGGCGTCTGTTCTCCGGGGGCGAGCGGCGCGAGACTCCGCCGGCGGACCGGACGACGTCTCGCGCCGAATGGTCAGAGCGAACAGTAGACCCTGACGCAGGTGCTGGTCTCGGAAGAGGCGCGGGCCGGAATCTCCTGCTCCAGCTCGCCGATGACCAGGTCGAGTTCCGCCTCGTTGTCCAGGTTCTCGGACAGTACGTGCTGGGGGTTGGTGGACATGCTGTGCTTCACGACAGGCCTCCTGTGGGAAACGTGCGGTCGATCAACTCGCGCAATACTAGGAAGGGTTGGCGGCCCGCGATAGAGGTCGTCGGGACCTCTGCCGGGTCTTTCGCAGCCCCCGGGCCCACTCGGGGGCGGATCGCCGCTCCCCCTGCGACCGGCCGCGGCGCGGTGCGACCGTGCGCAGCGTCGTCGAACGGGAGTGGCTGGAGCGGCCGGGGACGACGTCCGTACTGACCGCCTGCGTTGCCCAGGGCCAGCACATCTCCGTCACGGACCGGCTGCCGATCAAGCTCGTCGTCGTGGACCGCCGTATCGCCCTGCTGCCCCTGGACCCGGAGCGCGAGACCGAACCGGTGGCGCTCGTCGTGCACCGGACGGGCCTGCTCACCGCTCTCGGCTCGCTCTTCGACGAGCACTTCGAGAAGGGGTGGCGGCTGAACGCCTCCGGCGGCGTGGACAAGGACGAGTCCCCGGGCGCGGCGGTCGACCGGGAGATCGTCGCCCTCCTCCACGTCGGACTGACCGACGCGGCCATCGCCCGCCAGCTGGGCATGGGCCACCGCACCGTGCAGCGGCGCCTGCACGCCCTGATGGACGAGGTGGGCGCCGCGACCCGGTTCCAGCTCGGCTGGTACGCGGCCCGCGCGGGCTGGCTGGACGGGGAGACGGGCAACCCGGTTCCACCCCAGGGCCCCTGAGGCGTATTTACGCCACGGCAAGTTCACGCCAGCACCATCTCTTGTTGGCGGAACCCCGCGTACCGAAACATCTACCCCGTCAACCGGACGGGGCGTGCGCGCTCCACGGACAGATGTGTGATGGGGAGGGTTCTGTGAGAAGAACGAGGATTCGGCGGATGATCGCGACCGGTGTGGTCGTCACCGCCACGGGGTCGGCACTGCTGGCCGCGCCCGCCTGGGCGGACGACACCCCGGCCCCGGCCCCGGCCGCCACGGCGGCGAACGCGGTGCCGGTCGCGCCCGCGATGACGCAGGGTCTGGACGAGTCCGCCCGCGCGGGTACGCCCGCCGAGGCCGCCCGAGCCCACCTGAAGGCTCACAAGGACATGTACCAGGTGCCCGTCTCCGACCTGAGGACGGTGCGGACCACCAAGGACGGCAAGCAGTCCTCGGTGCGCTTCCAGCAGAAGCACGACGGCGTCCCGGTCTTCGGCGCCGAGTACGCGGTGCAGACCGTGGCGGCCGACGGCGGCCAGCAGGTCACGTCCGCGACCGGCACGCTCTACACCGGCCTCACGGTCTCCACCACGCCGAAGGTGGCCGAAGCCACCGCGAAGCAGCGCATGTTCACGCTCGATCGCGGCCTGTCCGGCATACGGGGTGCGAGGACCGAGGCGCACGGCCTCTCCGTGCTGCCCGATGCCCAGGGCGGCAGGCTGGCCTGGCACTTCACCGTCACCGGCGGCAGGGCGGACGGCAGCCCGGTGCGCCAGGAGGTGTACGTCGACGCGCGGGTGGGCGGCGTCGCGCTCTCGTACAACAACATCGACGCGGCCGACGCGTCGCCCGCGCAGGGGACGGGCGTACGCGTCGACGGCTCCGTGGCGAAGCTGGACGTCGACAAGGAGGCGGACGGCTCGTACACGCTCGTCGACTCCACGCGTTCCATGTACGAGCAGACCGGCGGTCAGATCCGTACGTACGACGCGCAGCGCAAGGACTACACGCTCGTCGCGGGCGGTCCGGTCACCGACGACATCCCGCTGGGCACGTCGGCGAGCGACCGCTTCGACGGCGCGAACACCTCGTCCGGCGCCGTCGACGCGCACCTGAACGCGGCGAAGGTCTACGAGTACTACAAGAACCAGATCGGCCGCGACGGTGTCGACGGCAAGGGCGGCACGATCACTTCCGTCGTGAACGTCGCCGCCAACGGCAAGGACTACGCCAACGCCTTCTGGGACGGCTCCAAGATGGTCTACGGCCACATGGACGGCGTGCCGCTGTCCGTGGGCCTGGACGTCGTCGGCCACGAGATGACGCACGGTGTCACCGAGCACTCCGCCGGGCTCGTCTACCTCAACCAGTCGGGCGCGCTCAACGAGGCGATATCCGACTACTTCGGCAACGCCATGGAGACCGCCGACAAGGGCATCGCGATGAGCGACCCGACGTCCGGCCTCATCGGCGAGTACCTCTGCAACGGCACGAAGCCGCTGGAGGAGTGCGCCCTGCGCGACCTGAACGACGGACGCGACGCGCAGAAGGACTACCAGCCCATCACGCTCGACATCGACAACGGCGGAGTGCACTACAACTCCACGATCGTCGGCGGCGCGCTGTGGGACATCCGCAAGAACCTCGACAGCAAGCTCGCGGACCGGATCATCTACCGGTCCGCGCAGAACTACCTCACACCGCTGTCCGGCTTCACGGACATGCGCAACGCGGTCACCCTCGCCGCCAAGTCCCTGAACGTCTCCAAGAGCGACCTCGCCACCATCGGCAAGGCCTTCGACGACCACGGCATCGAGCGGGGCTGGGAGCAGAAGGGCGGCACGCACGACGGCACCACCATCGGCGCGGACATCCTGCCCGCGTACGAGGTCTACAGCGGGGTCGACGAGCAGGCCGCGCAGATCAACGGCGACGTCTACGCGATCAGCCACGGCGACGCCATCGCCTGGGGCCAGGGCAGTGCCGCCTTCGGCATCACCGTGGGCCGCTTCGACAAGAAGCCGAAGCACGAACTGGCCCAGAAGGACGCCTACCTGCTCGACCCCTCGCTGGACGACGACCGCATCGTCTTCACCCGCATCACCGCCGACGGCATCGGCGTCTACGGGGCCGGCGACAAGGGGCAGGGCGCGATCAAGAAGCTGGTCGACCTGCCGGGCGCGGACGAGACCGAGCCGGTGACCGACCACGGCGCGCTGGCCTACATCAGCACCACCGCCGACGGTGAGCAGGACGTCATGCTGCGCGACCGTAGCGGCAGGACCGTCAACGTGACCCCGGAGGCGGGCACCAAGGCCGCCCACCTCACGATGAAGCACGGCAAGATCGCCTGGGCGGGCGGCGACGGCACGTACGTCCATGTCTACGACATCGCGAAGGGCACCACGCAGACGAAGCGGATCAGCGGCTTCCTCTTCAACTACGTCTCGGACCTCCAGATCACCTCGGACCGCGTCTTCTGGCGCGAGACGGGCGGTTTCCTGATCCCGAGCACGACGTTCATGTCGGCACCGCTCGACGACCTGTCCGAGGCCGCGAAGCTGCGCTACCCGTCGAGCACCTACGTCGCCCAGTTCTCGGTCAACGACGACTACTTCGCCTACTCCACGTACGACCTGTGGGGCGCGCTCGGCTCCTGGAGCGGACCGGGCAAGGTGAAGGTCGCCAAGACCGCGGACGTGCTCGCCGGCCTCGACAACTACAGCCGCGTCTCCTGCTCCTCCGGCGCCCAGCTGGCCCCCTCCCTCGGTGACGGCCGGCGCGTCGCGTGGCTCGACACGACCGCCGCGGCCACCGATGTGGTGACCCGCGAGACCTTCGCCGGGACCTGCGAGTAGCACCCCGGCCCGCATCGCACCGCGGAGCGGGGCGCGCACCGGACTCCGGTGGGTGCCCCGCCCGTGGCGTGCACCGGAGTCCCGCACGGCGGGCGCCCGGCCGGACACGGTTCCCGGACCGGCTTCTATGGTGGGGTGGTACCGGCGGAACGGGGAGGGCCCATGGCGGCACGGAGCACGGACGAGACACTGCTGGCCCGGGCGCTCGGGGAGACACCGCCCTCCGACGCGCTGAGCGAGCAGATCCTCGACGCCGCGCGTGAGCAGTTCATGACCTTCGGGCTGCGCCGTTCGACCGTCGACGACGTCGCCAAGCGCGCACGGGTCTCGCGGGTCACCGTGTACCGGCGCATCGGCAACAAGGACAGCCTGGTCTCCGCCTGCCTGCTGCGCGAGTACCGGCGCTTCGTCGTGGAGGTGGACGACGCGGTGGCCGCCCTGCCCACGACGGAGGACCGGCTCGTCGAGGGATTCGCCGCCGTCCTCCGGCACATCCGCGAACACCCGCTCATCGGCGGCCTGCTGAGGCTGGAGCCCGAGACCATGCTGCCCTTTCTGACCCTGGAGAGCGGGCCCGCCTTCCTCGCCATCCGCGAGTACCTGGCCGACCGGCTGCGGCACGCCCGGCGTGCGGAGGGACGGCCGGACAGCGATCCGGCACCCGTCGCCGAGCTCATGGTGCGGATCACGGTCTCCTTCCTCCTCAACCCCGTCAGCTGCTTCCGACTGGACGACGACGCCCAGGTGCGGGCGTTCGCCCGCCGGTACCTGGTGCCGCTGCTCGCCGCGGGGTAGGGCCGTCCGTTTCCGGAGCGCGACCGGGACCGGCCGGTCACATGCGGGGCATGGAGCCGGACCCGGCGGCCGGTTCACCGCTCGGGCGGGAGCCCGAGCAGCATCGGCCGGCCGTCGGCGAGCACGTCGTCGAGCGTGCGGTCCGGGCCCGCGGTGAACACCGCGGTCGCGGGTGCCGCCCGCGCGTACAGCTCCGGGTCCACCGCGGTCTCCGCGCGAAGCACCAGCGCCGCCTCCGGGTCGACCGCCGAGCGGCCGGGGAACGCCGCGGCGTCCGCACCGACCTGTCCCAGCGCGAACGGGTACACGGCGATGTCGATGACCAGGCGGCCGTCGTCGAGGGTGTGCTCGCCCCAGCCGTCGGTCCCCAGCAGGTAGAAGACTCCGTCGCCCTCCATGCAGTAGTCGCCGAGCCGCGCGACGGCACGCTCGCCGGGCGGGCCGCCGGGGTCGACGACCAGCGTCATGACGGGCACGTCCGGCTCGTCGGGGTGGACGCCGGTACGGAGCTGGAGACGGGCCACGGGCGGACCTCCGGTGAGGGGCGGGGCACCAGTGGAGCACGGGCGCTCCGGGGCACCCACTGCGGCTTCACGCGTCCGCCGGCGGCCGGACCTCCGCTCGGTCCACCGGCCCCGCCTCGTCGGGCAGGGGCTCCAGAGGACGGCTGCGCGCCCATTGCGGGCCGAGGTCGTCGAGCCGCCAGCCGAAGGGGTACGAACGGGGCTGCGGGCGCGAGGGCAGCCAGTCCGGCCGGGCCGGCAGCCACCGTACGCAACGCGCCCGCAACCGCAGCGCTCCCGCGGCCGACGACCGCGCCCAGCGCGGTTGCCGCCGGAAGCCCAGCGCCAGGAGCAGCGGCTCGTCCAGCAGGGCGAGCGAGAACCGCGCCACGAGGGGGCGCAGCGGCCGCGGATACCAGCTCGCCATGATCCGGAACGTGGCGTTCGCGACCCGCCGGTTGGCCGGGTCGTACGCGAACATCCGCTCCTCGTAGGAGTCGAGGAGCCGCTCGAACCCCTCGTATGTCTCAGGGGCCCCCTCGATGTCCATCATCGCGGCCATCTTGCGGCCGGCCTCCGCCAGTGCCTGGACCTCCTGCGCGCACAGCGGGCGCCAGCCGTACCGGTCGATCCAGCGCTTCGGGCCCACGACCGTGGTGGCGAGAACATAGCGGAAGTCCTCGTTCGGGATCCGGTACTTTCCATGGATCCGATTGAGATGACGCGCCGCGGCCCGGCCGCGCTCCGAGTCGAAGCCGTCCGCGGCCATCTCGTACCCGAACAGCACCGTGTCGTCGTACCGCTTCTGTCCGGACCGCTCGAACTCCTGAGTACGGTCGAGGAGCACCGAGATCCGGGGGACGCCGTAGTCGCGGAGGAACGCCACGCCCACGCCCTGCCGGTAGTCCCAGGGGAACTCGTACTGCGAGATCAGCCGGAGGATCTCGGCGTAATCGCGCGCGGGATCCATCCGGCGGATCTCGCGCAGGCGGCTGTATCGGCCCATGGTGCGCCCTCCTGTCCGTGTACCGACTCCGTACGGACCCGCTCTCCTGCCTCTTCCGGTTGGTCGATTCCCGCCGTGCACAGGAATTTTGACGGTCCGTCGGATGGGATGAGTCAAAGATACAAATACCTTCTACTTGTTTCATCAGTCGCGTCAACACCGGCGACGCGCATGTGCGGCGGGAGGCGCCGGGGGGCCCGTACGCGCCGGAGCGGAAGCGATCGCATACTGGATCACAGAAGGGTCGGGCACCGAACCGCAGGCCCCGCCGACCGCCGGGAGCACCGCATGAGTACCGAAGCAGTCAGAGGCGGCATCCCCGTACCGCCGCCGCCCGGCGGCGTGCTCTGGAGCCTCTCCGGCGACATCCGGGCCCTGCTGATGCTGCCCGCCGCCCTCACTCTCCAGGTCGCCCACCCGGCGGTCGGCGCGGGCGTCGACGAGTACTCCGTCTTCCGCACGGACCCGTGGGGGCGCGGAGAGAGGTCCCTGCGCTCGCTCCAGCTCTGGGTGTACGGGGGTGACGCGGCCGCCGAGGAGGGGCGCCGCCTCCGCGAGCTGCACCGCACCATCCAGGGCACCGACACCCGGGGGCGCCGCTACCATGCGCTGTCGCCCGCGAACTATGCGTGGGTGCACGCCACGGGCTTCCCCGTCTATCAGCACGCCGCGCGCTATCTCGTCCGGCCGCTCTCCGACGCGCAGGAACGGGCCCTCTACCGGGAATGGCTCCAGGTCGGCCGGGTGCTCGGCATCCGCGACCGGGACATGCCGCAGACGATCGAGGAGTTCTGGCCGTACTTCCGCAAGGTGCTCGCCGACGAGATCGGGCCGACCGTCGTGGTCGAGGACCTGACCGCCACCGACCGCCCCGTGCCGCCGCCGGACCGCGGACCGCTGCCCGTGCGGCTGCTGCTGAAGGCGCTGTGGCCGCTGCTCCTTCCGCCGCTGGCCCGGTTCCGCCGCTTCGTCACCATCGGGCTGATGCCGCCGGAGGCGCGGGAGGCGATCGGGCTGGAGTGGACGGACGCGCAGGAGCGGAAGCTGCGGCGGTTCTGCGCGGTGGTGCGGCGCGTCGTACCCGTGCTCCCCGAGCGGCTGCGCTACCTGCCGTACGCGCGCAGGGCGCGGGCGGCGCATCGCGAGGACGCCCGGGGAGCCGGGAGGCTCAGGCGGAGGCCCGGCGCACCAACTGCGTCGGCGTGATCACCGATTCGGGTCCGTCGCCCTCGTCCGTGAGCTCGCCGTTCAGCCGCCGCATCAGCATCCGCACCATCAACCGCCCCATGCCCGCCACGTCCTGACGGACCGTCGTCAGCGGGGGGTCGGTGGCCTCGGCTACCGACACCATGTCGTCGAAGCCGACCAGGGCCACCTCCTCCGGCACCCGGTGACCGCGCTCGCGCAGTACCCGCAGGGCGCCCGAGGCCATCAGGTCGTTCGCGGCGAAGACCGCGTCGGGGACCGGGTGCCGATCGAGGAGCCGGGTCATGGCCCGTGCTCCGCCCTCGACGGTGAAATCACCTTCCACGAGCAGTGCCGGATCGCCGTCGGGCAGCACATCGCGATAGCCGTCGATCCGGTCGAGTGCCGACGTCTGGTCGCGCGGCCCGGCGATGTGCGCGATCCTCCGCCGGCCGAGGGAGACGAGATGGCGTACGGCCTCGGCCGCGCCGCCCCGGTTGTCGCAGTCGACGTACGGGACGGCCAGTTCGGACGCCGCGCCCGGCCGGCCGGGGCGGCCGCCGTAGACCGTGGGTACCCGGAACCGCCGGATGATCGCGGGGAGTTCGTCGTCCGTGTGCAGCGAGAAGGCCAGCGCACCGTCCACATGGCCACCGGCCAGATAGCGGGCGACCCGGTCGAAGTCCCCGCTGCCCTCCACCAGGAGCAACACCAACTGGGCGTCGTACACGTTCAGTTCACGGCTGATGCCGCGGATCTGCTGGGAGAAGAACGGATCGGAGAAGATCCGGAACTCCGGCTCGTCGATGATCACGGCGACCGCGCCGTTGCGCCGGGTGACCAGGGTCCGGGCGGCGTGGTTCGGCACATAGCCCAGCTCGTCGACCGCCTTGCGCACCTGTTCCACGAGCGGCTGCCGCACCCCCGCCCCGCCGTTCACCACCCGGGAGGCCGTCGCCCGTGAGACCCCGGCGAGGGCCGCCACGGCCTCCAGCGTGGGCCGGGCATCTCCAGGGGGACCGGGGGTCGGACCGGGCAAGGGACGCTCCTCGTACGCGCGGGACCGGGCCTGGAACGGCCGGGGTCGGCCGGACGGCACCGACGCCATCAGCGTAACCGGCGCCCCCGGCCGTCCGCCGGGCACCGCCGCCCCACCGGCGAGAGGGGGCGACGGAGCCCGGAACCGATCCGACGGCCCGTCAGCGGTGGTCGTGAATCGTGTTCGTCGCCGCGATCTGCTTCCATGACGCGGGCCGCGCCGGGTGCGCGGGCGCGCGCAGCGAGCGCGCCCCGGCCGCCGCCGGGGACCCGGGCCGGGTCGGCCGGTACAGCCAGGTGTCGAAGAAGCCGGCGAGCGGCTTGCCCGAGACCCGCTCCGCGTACGCCACGAAGTCCCCCACGCTCGCGTTCCCGTAGGCGTGCTCGGCCGGCCAGCCCTTCAGCAGCGCGAAGAACGTCTCGTCGCCCAACTCGTTGCGCAGCGCCTGGAGCGCCAGCGCCCCCCGGTCGTAGACGGCCGCGTCGAACTGGTTGTCCGGGCCGGGGTCGCCGGGCTTCACCGTCCAGAAGGCGTCGTCCGCCGGATGCTGGGCGTACGTGTAGTCCGCCAGCTCCTGTGCGGTGCCCTCGCCCTCCTTCTCCGACCACAGCCACTGGCTGTAGCGGGCGAAGCCCTCGTTGATCCAGATGTCCTTCCAGCCCTTGAGGGACACGCTGTCGCCGTACCACTGATGTGCCAGCTCATGGACGACGACGGAGACGTTCGCACCGTTCGCGAACTGCTTCGGGCTGTAGAAGGGCCTGGTCTGGGTCTCCAGCGCGAACGAGCTCTTCACGTGGGGGGAGTAGCCGCCGAGCGCGTCGAAGGGGTACGGCCCGAAGACCCCCGTCAGCCACTCGGCGACCTCGGTGGTCCGCTCGATGCTGGCGCGTGCCGCACCGCTTTCGGCGCCGAGGTCCTTGCTGTACGCGTTGACGACCGGCAGCCCGTCCGACGTGGTGTCCGTGGTGATGTCGAACCGGCCGATCGCCAAGGTCGTCAGATACGTCGCCTGCGGCTTCGCGGAGCGCCAGTTGTAGCGGGTCCAGCCGAGCTTCGAACTCTGGGACTGGAGCGTGCCGTTGCTGATCGCCTGGGTGCCGTCCGGCACGGACACCGAGATGTCGTACGTCGCCTTGTCCAGCGGGTGGTCGTTGCTGGGGAACCACCACGCGGCCGACTCCGGCTCCTGCGCGGCCACGGCGCCGTCCGGGGTGCGGACCCAGGAGGTCCAGCCGTTGATCTCCACCTCGGACGGCTTCCCGGCGTACCGCACGACCACCGAGACGTCCCGGCCCTTCGCCAGCGGCGCCGACGGGGTGATCTCCAGCTCCTGCTCGCCGCTCCTGGCGAAACCCGCCTTCTTGCCGTTCACCCGCACCTCGGAGACGTCCAGCCCGAAGTCGAGGTCGAAGCGGGAGAGTTCCTGGGTGGTCGTGGCGAGGATCGTCGCCGTGCCCTCCAGCAGATCGGTCGCGGGCTGGTACTTCAGCCGCAGGTCGTAGTGGGAGACGTCGTAGCCGCCGTTGCCGCTGGCCGGGTAGTAGGGATCGCCGATGCCCGGGGCGCCCGCGGTGCCTTCGGCGGCCGAGGCCGGGATCGCCAGCAGCAGGGAGGCCGCGAGTGCGCTCGGGACGATGAGTCTGCGGTGCACGAATGCTCCAAGTCGTCGGGGCGAATGATCTTTCGAACCGTCATGCCGAGACTATTCGGCGACTGCCGCGTTGGTCGTGTACATGGCCGCATCTGTCACACGATCGCCATTCGGCCGACATGGCACGCGGCCTCCGAGCGGCACGCGCATCGGTGATCGCTCCCAGTCGATCGCCCCCTGTCGCACAGGAGTTGGCCGGGGTACCTTCCGCCCATGCCGACACGTGCGCGGGGTACCCGCTTGACGTACAGATCGCTGATGGTGGCGGCCGTCGCCGCCCTGATGGCCGTCCTGCTCCCACCGGCGGGCGCACAGGGCGCGAGCCCCCTGAAGAGCGGGCCTCCGGAGAGCCGGCCCGTCCACTCGTACGAGAATGCCGTCCGCGAATCCGTCTGGGTCGACACCGGGCTGGACGGCGACGGGAACGGCAGGAGCGATCGCGTCGCCGTCGACATCGTCAGGCCGCGCGAACCCGCCCTGCGGGGCCGGAAGGTCCCCGTGATCATGGACGCCAGCCCGTACTACTCCTGCTGCGGCCGCGGCAACGAGAGCCAGCTCAAGACGTACGACGCCGACGGCCGGCCGGTCCAGTTCCCCCTGTACTACGACAACTACTTCGTGCCGCGCGGTTACGCCTTCGTCGCCGTCGATCTGGCCGGAACCAATCGCTCCGACGGCTGTGTCGACGTCGGCGGACGCTCCGACGTGCAGTCCGCCAAGGCCGTCGTCGACTGGCTGAACGGCCGCGCCCGCGGCTACACCACCCGCACCGGCGCCGGGCGCGCCACGGCCGGCTGGTCCAACGGCCGCACCGGAATGATCGGCAAGAGCTACGACGGCACCGTCGCCAACGGCGTCGCGGCGACCGGCGTGGACGGGCTGCGGACCATCGTGCCGATCGGCGCCATCTCCTCCTGGTACGACTACTACTTCGCCCAGGGCGCGCCCCTTTACGACGGCGGCCCCGACGGGCTCTCCGACTACGTGGAGAGCCCCGAGGCGCGCGACCGCTGCGCCGCCGTCCAGCGGCAACTCGCCGACGGGGCGCCGCGCACCGGAGACTGGACGAAGCCGTGGAGCGAGCGGGACTACGTGAAGGACGCCGGTAAGGTGCGGGCCAGCGTCTTCGCCGTACACGGCATGCAGGACCTCAACGTCCGCACCAAGCACCTCGGCCAGTGGTGGGACGCCCTCGCGGACCGGGGCGTGGAGCGGAAGATCTGGCTCTCGCAGACCGGACACGTCGACCCGTTCGACTACCGGCGCGCCGAGTGGGTCGACACGCTGCACCGCTGGTTCGACCACTACCTCCTCGGCTACGACAACGGCATCGACCGCGAACCGATGGCCGACATCGAACGCCACCCCGGCCAGTGGTCCACCGACAGGGTCTGGCCGCCCCGCACCACGCACACCACCACCGTGCGCCCCGGCCCCGGCAGCGCGCCCGGCGTCGGCACCCTCGGCCTGCGGCCCGCCCGCCCCGGCGCCACCGAGACGTTCACCGACGATCCGTCGCAGGGCGAGACGCGGTGGGCCGCCGACCTGGACCGGACCACGGGCGCCAAGGCCGGATTCCGCACCGCGCCGCTCACCCGGGACCTGCGGCTCTCCGGATCGTCCACGGTGACCGTCACCGCGACCCCGACCACGTCGACCGCCCATCTCTCCGCGGTCCTCGTGGACATCGGCCCCGACACCATCCGCGACTACGGCTCGCCCGGCGAAGGCATCACCACCCTCACCGACCGCACCTGCTGGGGCGCGAGCACGGCGGGGGACAGCTCCTGCTTCAAGGAGACCCGGGCCGCCACGGCCGCGGTCGACCGGACCGTCCTCAGCCGCGGCTGGGCCGACCTCGGCACGTACGCCTCCGCCGGAAAGGGCCGCCCCCTCACCCCCGGCAGGGCCTACACGCTCACCATCCAGCTGGCGGCCACCGACCATGTCGTCCCGGCCGGACACCGGCTCGCCCTGATCGTCGCCGGCACCGACCGGGACCTCATCGACCCGCCGGACTCCACGCCGACGCTCACCCTCGACCTGGCCCGTACGTCCGCGAAGCTGCCGTTCACCGGCGGTGCCGGAGCCTTCGTACGAGCCACCGCGGGTTCCGCACCCGCGACAGCCCGCGCCGTCCACTCCGAGGGCGTGACGCCACCGCGTCCCGCCCCCCGCATCCCGGGAGGCAGCCGCTCATGACACCCCGCACACCGGCCGCACGCGGGCCCGTCCGCCGCGGAATCGTCCTGTCGGCAGCCGCGGCCGTCCTGGCCGTCCCGCTGGTCACCGCGCCCGCCGAGGCCGCGCACACCCGGCCCCAGCCCCGTACCGGCTTCGAGATCAGCGAGGGGGCCCGCTGGACCGGCCAGGCGGAGGAGCAGTCCTTCCTGGCCGCCGTCGACCGGGGCAGCGACCGGGTCTCCGTCGACCGGATCGGCACGACGAAGCAGGGGCGTCCGCTCCAGCTCGTCCGGATCGGCAGCCACCGCCCCGCCGCCGACACGGTGCTGCTGATCTGCAGTCAGCACGGCGACGAACCGTCCGGCCGCGAAGCGTGTCTGACGACCATTCGCGATCTGGCCTCTGCCCGCGACCGGGCGACCCGCGCCTTCCTCTCCCGCACCCGTGTCCTCGTCGTGCCCACCGCCAACCCCGACGGGCGCGCCGCCGATACCCGGGGCAACTCCGACGGCGTGGACATCAACCGCGACCACATCGCGCTGCAGACCGCCGAGGCCCGCGCCATGGCGGCGGTCATCCGCGACCGGAAACCCGATGTGATCTACGACCTGCACGAGTACGGGGCCACCCCGCCCTACTACGACAAGGACCTCTTCGTCCTGTGGCCCCGCAACCTCAACGTCTCCGACCGGGTGCACGGCGAATCGCGGACCCTCGCCGAGAGCTATGTGCGGCCCGCCGCCGCAAAGGCCGGTTATAGCAGCGGCCTCTACGGCATCTGGACCGACCCCGTCACCGGCGATCCGATCAAGCAGACCGCCGGAGACGGGCAGGAACGCATCCTGCGCAACACCTCGGGCATCAAGCATGCCGTCGGCCTGCTCATCGAATCCCGCGTCGATGCGCTCAGCGACGCCGAGAAGGCCGACCCGGCGCTCAACAGCCGACGCCGCGTCCACTCCCAACTCACCGCGCTCGACGGTCTGTTGACCTTCACCGACGAAAACCGCGGCCGGATCGCGGCCGCCACCGCCGCATCCCGCGCCGCGGGATTCGACGACCGCGGCCCCGTCCGTCTCGGCGGCGCCGACAACGAGGCGCCCGAGGCCGGTCGCGTACTCCAGGACCCGCCGTGCGGATACCGGCTCACCAGGGCCCAGTTCGACGACGTCAAGGACGAACTGGCCCTGCACGGCGTCGCCTCCCGGCGCGACGGTGACGGAGCGTACGTACCGCTGCGGCAGTCGGCCCGCAATCTGATTCCGCTCCTCCTGGACGGGCGTGCGACTTATCACCTCACAAGCGGGCAAGCCGATACCTCTTGTTGATCCCGTGAGATGAGCACCGCGTGTGGTACGGCCTACGGAGAGCGAAAAAGCGGCCTCCGGGAAAGGTGCCATCCGTGCCGCACGACGAACAGGGAACGGGCGGCCGGGGGGATCTGCCGGTGACGGCGGACCTCCCCGGTGACCCGACGCAGGACCGGCACCCCACGACGGACCGGGTGGTGTTCGGGGTCACCGCCGTCCTCACCCTCGCCTTCGTGGTCTGGGGCGCCACGGCCACCGACTCGCTGGAGGCCGTCTCCAGCTCCATGCTCAACGGCCTGATCCACAACGGTGGCTGGGCCTTCATGCTCGCGGCGTCCGGCTTCGTGGTCTTCGCCCTGTGGCTCGCCGTCAGCCGCTACGGGAGGATCACCCTCGGCCAGGAGGGGGAGGAGCCCGAGTTCCACACCGTGTCCTGGGTCGCCATGATGTTCAGCGCCGGTATGGGCATCGGCCTGATGTTCTACGGAGTCGGCGAGCCGCTCGCCCACTTCACGAACCCGCCGCCCGGCACCCACCCCGCCGACGCCGCCGACGCGATGCAGACGGCGGTGGCCACCACCCTGTTCCACTGGACGCTCCACCCCTGGGCGATCTACGCCGTGGTCGGCCTGGCCATCGCGTACAGCACCTTCCGGCGCCGCAGAAGGCAGACGATCAGTGCCGTCTTCGAGCCGCTCATCGGCAGCCGGCGCGCCCACGGCGGTCTCGGCCGGCTGATCGACATCCTCGCCATCTTCGCCACCCTCTTCGGCTCCGCCGCGTCACTGGGCCTCGGTGCCCTCCAGATCGGCAGCGGCTTCCACGAACTGCACTGGAAGGAGGAGACCGGCACGGGGCTGCTGGTCCTGATCATCGAGGCCCTGACCGTCGCCTTCGTCGCCTCGGCGGTCTCCGGAGTCGAGAAGGGCATCCAGTGGCTCTCCAACACCAACATGGTGCTGGCCCTGATCCTCGCCGTCTTCGTCTCGGGCGCGGACGCCGCCTCCATCGTGATGGGCACACTCTCCCAGAAGGGCATCCTCGAACCCGCCAGGTGGGTCGTCGTCTTCTGGGGCGTGGTGACCGGAGCGGTGACGGCGATCATGCTGCTCATCGGCAACGGAGAGGGGGATGCGCTCGCCGGGCTCCAGAACCTGACGATCCTGGTGGCCGCGCCGTTCACCCTCGTGATGATCGGCATGTGCGTGGCACTGATACGGGACCTGCGCCAGGACCCGCTGATCGTACGGCGCGAGTCCGGCGTGGAGGCGGTCGAATCCGCGGTCGTCGCCGGGCACGCGAAGTACGCGGGCGACTTCGAGATCCGGATCGGTCCGGGCGGCGGCCGGATCACCACGGGGCTCCCCGAGGGCCCTGGCCCGTCCGGCCCGCCGAGCCCGTCCGGCCCGCCGGACCATTGACGCCGCGCGCCCCCGCCGCGCACCCCCGCCGTTCGCCGCTCCCGGACCGGGACCGGCCGGGCTGCTCCGCGCTCCCCGGCCGGCGATTAGGATCGGCACCCTGATGACTGCCACTCTCGTCGCCAAGGACCTCGCCGCCGGACACGGCGACCGCACACTCTTCGCCGGGCTCGACCTCGTCGTCGCGCCCGGGGACGTGATCGGTCTCGTCGGAGTCAACGGCGCCGGTAAATCGTCCCTGCTCCGGCTGCTCGCCGGGCTCGACCGCCCGGAGGAGGGCGAGCTGCGGCTCTCCCCGCCCACCGCCACCGTCGGCCACCTCCCGCAGGAGCCGGAGCGGCGTCCGCAGGAGACGGTGCGGGAGTTCCTGGCCCGCCGCACCGGCGTCGCCGACGCCCAGACGGCCATGGACACCGCCACGCAGGCCCTCGTCGACGGGGCGCCGGGCGCCGACGACGCCTACTCCGAGACACTGGAGCGCTGGCTGGCGCTCGGCGGCGCGGACCTGGACGAGCGCGCCGAGGAGGTCGCCGCCGAACTCGGACTGACCGTCGGCCTCGACCTGTCGATGACCGCGCTCTCCGGCGGCCAGGCGGCCCGCGCGGGCCTGGCCTCCCTCCTGCTCTCCCGCTACGACGTCTTCCTGCTCGACGAGCCCACCAACGACCTCGACCTGGACGGCCTGGAGCGGCTGGAGCGCTACGTCTCCGGGCTGCGCGCGGGCACGGTCGTCATCAGCCACGACCGCGAATTCCTGATGCGCACGGTCACCAAGGTCCTCGAACTGGACCTGGCCCAGCAGCAGATCAACCTGTACGGCGGTGGGTACGCCGCCTACCTGGAGGAGCGCGACAGGGCCCGCAGGCACGCCCGTGAGGAGTTCGAGGAGTACGCGGACAAGCGCGCCGCTCTCGAAGGGCGCGCCCAGATGCAGCGCTCCTGGATGGACAAGGGCGTGAAGAACGCCCGCCGCAAGGCGACCGACAACGACAAGACCGGCCGCAAGTTCCGGAGCGAGTCGAGCGAGAAGCAGGCCGCGAAGGCCCGGCAGACCCAGCGCATGATCGAGCGGCTGGACGTCGTCGACGAGCCGCGCAAGGAGTGGGAACTGCGGATGGAGATCGCCGCCGCGCCCCGCTCCGGATCGGTCGTCGCGACCCTGCGCGAGGCCCGAGCCGTACGCGGCGACTTCAGCTTCGGGCCGGCGTCGCTGCAGATCGACTGGGCGGACCGGGTCGCCATCACCGGCGCCAACGGAGCGGGCAAGTCCACGCTCCTCGCCGCACTCCTGGGGCGCCTCCCCCTGGATGCCGGGCACGCGGTGCTCGGCTCCGGCGTCGTGGTCGGAGAGGTCGACCAGGCGCGCAGGCTGTTCCACGGTCCGGAGACGCTCCTGGAGGCGTTCTGTACGGCCGTCCCCGACACCGAACCGGCCGAAGTCCGCACCCTGCTCGCCAAGTTCGGCCTGCGCGCGGACCATGTGATGCGTCCCGCGACCACCCTCTCGCCCGGCGAGCGCACCAGGTCGGCGCTCGCCCTGCTCCAGGGCCGGGGCGTCAACCTCCTCGTCCTCGACGAGCCGACGAACCACCTCGATCTGCCCGCCATCGAACAGCTGGAATCGGCGCTGGACTCGTACACGGGAACATTGCTGCTGGTCACACACGACCGGCGCATGCTGGAAGCCGTACGGACGACGCGGCGCGTCGAAGTGGTGGACGGCAGGGTGAAGGAGCTGTGAGGATGCCGGGTCTTCGCCCGGCACCCTCACCGTGACTCAGGGCCGGCCTCGGACCCGCGTCCCAAGTCCGTCCGGCAGGTGGGGGCCGGGGCCCGGGGCAACCCCGGCCCCGGAAGGGCGGGGACGGGGCAGCTCCGCGCGGCGGACCGCACCGGGCTCCCCGCCCCGGCGTCAGCCCCTCTTGCCGCCCTGCTTCGGATCCGTCAGCCCGGCCCGGCGCAGCGCGTCCGCCATCGCGCTGTTCAGCGGCGCCGGCGCCGGACGCGCGGAGCCGCCTCCACCACCGCCGCGCCGGTCGCGGTCCTGACCGCCCTGGCCCTGACGCTGCCGCGGCGGCCGGCCGCCCTGGCCGCCCCGTTCGCCCCGCTCCCGCTTCGGCCCGCCGCCCTGGCCCCCCGTCGTCGCCGACGCCTCGTCGTCCAGCCGCAGAGTCAACGAGATCCGCTTCCGCGGAATGTCGACATCCATGACCTTGACCTTCACGATGTCGCCCGGCTTCACGACATCCCTCGGGTCCTTCACGAACGTGTGCGACATCGCCGACACATGCACCAGTCCGTCCTGGTGCACACCGATGTCCACGAACGCGCCGAACGCCGCGACATTCGTGACGACCCCCTCCAGCACCATCCCGGACGACAGATCACCGATCTTCTCGACGCCCTCCTTGAAGGTGGCCGTCTTGAACGCCGGACGAGGGTCGCGCCCCGGCTTCTCCAGCTCCTTCAGGATGTCGGTGACCGTCGGCAGACCGAACTTCTCGTCCACGAAGTCGTCGGCCCGCAGCGACCGCAGCACGCCCGTGTTGCCGATCAGCGACGCGACATCACTTCCGGTCCGCTTCACCATCGCCCGTACCACGGGGTAGGCCTCCGGGTGCACGCTCGACGCGTCCAGCGGGTCGTCGCCCCGGATACGCAGGAAGCCCGCGCACTGCTCGTACGCCTTCGGGCCCAGCCGCGCCACATCCTTGAGCGCCCTGCGCGACCGGAACGGCCCGTTCGCGTCGCGGTGCGCGACGATGTTCTCGGCGAGCCCCGAGCCGATCCCCGACACCCGTGAAAGCAGCGGCGCGGACGCGGTGTTGACGTCGACACCGACACCGTTCACACAGTCCTCGACGACCGCGTCCAGTGAACGCGACAGCTTCAACTCGGACAGATCGTGCTGGTACTGGCCGACACCGATCGACTTCGGGTCGATCTTCACCAGTTCCGCGAGGGGGTCCTGAAGGCGTCGCGCGATCGAGACGGCACCGCGCAACGACACGTCCATGTCGGGGAGTTCCTGCGACGCGAAGGCCGAAGCCGAGTACACCGAGGCGCCCGCCTCCGACACCATCACCTTGGTGAGCTTCAACTCGGGGTGCTTGTCGATGAGTTCACCGGCGAGCTTGTCGGTCTCGCGGGACGCCGTGCCGTTGCCGATCGCGATCAGGTCGACGTCGTGGGCCTTCGCCAGCCGCTCCAGCGCGGCCAGCGACCAGTCCCACTTGTTCGCCGGGACGTGCGGGTGGATGACGTCCGTCGCGACGACCTTGCCGGTCGCGTCGACGACGGCGACCTTCACACCCGTACGGAATCCGGGGTCGAGACCCAGCGTGGCCCGTGTCCCGGCCGGCGCGGCGAGCAGCAGGTCGCGCAGGTTCGACGCGAAGACCCGTACCGCCTCGTCCTCCGCCGCCGTACGCAGCCGCAGCCGCAGATCGATGCCGAGGTGCACCAGGATCCGGGTGCGCCAGGCCCAGCGCACCGTGTCGCCGAGCCACTTGTCGCCCGGACGGCCGCGGTCGGCCACCCCGAAACGCCGGGCGACCATGTTCTCGTACGCCGAAGGGCCGGGCGTCTCGGACGGTTCCTCCGGCTCCAGGGCCAGGTCGAGCACGTCCTCCTTCTCGCCCCGCAGCATCGCCAGCACCCGGTGCGAGGGCAGTGCGGTGAACGGCTCGGCGAAGTCGAAGTAGTCGGCGAACTTCGCCCCCGCCTCCTCCTTGCCGTCACGCACCTTGGCGGCGAGCCGGCCGCGCGACCACATGCGCTCGCGCAGTTCACCGATCAGATCGGCGTCCTCCGAGAACCGCTCGGCGAGAATGGCCCGAGCCCCTTCCAGCGCCGCCGCGGCGTCCGCGACGCCCTTGCCGGCGTCGACGAAGGCGGCGGCAGCGGCGAGCGGTTCCACCGCAGGGTCCCCGAGCAGGCCGTCCGCGAGCGGTCCGAGCCCCGCTTCCCTGGCGATCTGCGCCTTCGTGCGCCGCTTGGGCTTGAACGGCAGATAGATGTCCTCCAGGCGCGCCTTGGTGTCGGCGGCCCGGATCTGCGCCTCCAATGCCTCGTCCAGCTTGCCCTGCTCGCGCACGGAGTCGAGGATCGCCGTACGACGGTCCTCCAGCTCCCGCAGATACCGCAGCCGCTCCTCGAGCGTGCGCAGCTGCGCGTCGTCGAGCATCTCGGTCGCTTCCTTGCGGTAGCGCGCGATGAACGGCACGGTCGACCCGCCGTCGAGCAGCTCGACGGCCGCCTTCACCTGCCGCTCGCGTACGCCGAGCTCCTCGGCGATCCTGCCTTCGATGGACGTCGTCACGGTTCTACCGACTCGCCTTCTCGTACTGGCTGTGCTTACCGGGGCGGGGCCCCTCCGCCTGCATTGTGCCGGGTGGCCGGGCGCCGTGTCGCCCGACCACCCCAGTTGCCGCGAGTCGGCGTGCTCAGTCCCTGCCCATCAGATCGGCCGGGAACGCGCCCGCCGAGGCCGCCGTGAACAGGAAGCCGCGCCCCAGCTCGGTCAGCCGCGCCACGCCCTCCTCGCCCAGATGCTCGTACGGGGCCAGGTCCATCCGGTCCGTGGCCTCCTCCAGCCCCGCCCGCAGTGCGGTGCCCGCCTCCGTCAACTCGCCCTCGCCGTCCAGGAGTCCGCGCCCGCGCAGCCGCTCGGTCGCCTCCTCCCAGTCGGCGCGGCGCCAGCCGCGGGTGGTGAGGATCCAGCGCGAGTTCATCCCCTTGCCGGTCGCGGTGTGGCTGACCAGGGCCTCCACCGGGTCGAGACCGGCGGCGAGGAGAGCCGCTATGTGGGCGTCGCCGCGGTGCTCGCGCAGCAGTGTGCCGGCGTGCCAGTACGCCAGGTGCGGCTCCTCGGGCACCGGAAGGCCGGCGTGGGCGGCGTAGAGCGGCCGGGCGTGTCGCGTGCACGCCTCGGCGGCGCGCAGCGCCAGCCCGGCGGCCTCGGCCATCTCGGGGGAGGTGGCGATCTCCTCGCCCAGCAGCCGGCGCAGCGTGGAGTCGGCGGCGCGCAGCCGGGCGTCCAGGGCGGCCTGCGGTGAGGCGACGGACCACACGGCGGGCAGATGCCGGGCGACGAGGTCGTGGTTGAAGTTGTAGAAGGCCGCGGTGACCGTGCCGGGGCCGACGGCGCCCAGCGCCGCCGCGCGGGCGGCGAAGTACGCGGCGTTCGGGTCGTCGATGCCGAGCTCCCCGAACTCCTTGCCGAGGTCGGGGGAGAAGTAGACCGTCGAGTGCAACGGGTTGATGGCGTGGTGGCAGCGGCGTCCGGCGCGCGGCGGCAGAGTACTCATACGGGCACATTACCGACTGGTCGGTACGACCGGTAACCCCCGGACGGCCTCTGAATCACGGGGTTCCCCGCATGGCAGGAAAGGTGGGGTTTCTGTCATTGCAGCCATGTGACCGATTGTCCAGAATGGCAGTCATGACGCAGCGATCCGTACTCGTCGTCCTCTACGACGGCGTGCAGAGCCTCGATGTGAGCGGTCCGGTGGAGGTCTTCGCCGGGGCCTCCTACCTCGCCGGGGCCGGCTACGACCTGCACACCGCCTCCCTGCACGGCGCCCAGGTCCGTACGAGCAGCGGCCTGACGCTCGTTCCGGACGGCAGCCTCGCCGACGCCGCGCCGCCGCACACCCTCCTCGTCCCGGGCGGACAGGGCACCCGTGCCCCCGACCCGGCACTCATCGACTGGCTGGCCGCGCACGCCCCGCACGCCGAGCGGCTCGTCTCCGTCTGCACGGGGGCGCTGCTGCTCGCCGCGGCCGGGCTGCTGGACGGGCACCGGGTGACCACGCACTGGACGGTCTGCGACCACCTCGCCCGCACCTACCCGGCCGTCGAGGTCGACCCCGACCCGATCTTCGTACGCGACGGCAGACTGGCCACCTCCGCCGGGGTCACCGCCGGTATCGACCTCGCCCTCGCCCTCGTCGAGGAGGACCACGGCCGGGACATCGCGCTGACGATCGCCCGCCACCTCGTGGTCTTTCTGCGCAGGCCCGGGAACCAGGCCCAGTTCAGCGCCCAGCTCACCGCGCAGACCGCCCGGCGCGAACCTCTGCGCGCGGTCCAGCACTGGATCACCGAGCACCCCGGCGACGATCTCACCGTCGAGGCGCTCGCCGCCCGCGCGCGGCTCTCGCCCCGTCATTTCGCCCGCGCTTTCCAGGCCGAGACGGGCCTCACGCCGGGCCGCTACGTCGACCGCGTACGCCTCGAACACGCCCGCCGGCTGCTGGAGGACACCACCGACGGCATCTCCGGCATCTCGCGCGCCTGCGGCTACGGCACTCCGGAGGCCATGCGCCGCGCGTTCGTCAAGGCCCTCGGCACGGCACCCGCCGAATACCGCCGACGCTTCCACGGCCGGCCGGCCGCCCCATGACCGGCCGGCCCGCCACCCACCACGACCGACCGGAAGGCAACGCCATGCAGATCGCCATCGTGCTCTTCGACCGCTTCACCTCACTCGACGCCGTGGGCCCCTACGAGATGCTCTCCCGCACCCCCGGCGCGGAGACCGTGTTCGTCGCCGAACGGACCGGACCCGTGCGCAACGACAACGGCAGCCTCGCGCTGGTCGCCGACAGGACCTTCGCCGACGTGCCGGCGCCCGACGTGGTGGTCGTCCCCGGCGGCCCCGGCCAGACCGACCAGATGGAGAACGAGGCACTGCTCGGCTGGCTCCGCTCCGTCGACGCCACCAGCACCTGGACCACCTCCGTCTGCACCGGGTCTTTGCTGCTGGCCGCGGCCGGGCTGCTGACGGACCGCCGCGCCACCTCGCACTGGCTCGCGCTGGACGCCCTGAAGGACTTCGGCGCCGAGCCGACCGGCGAACGCGTCGTCGTCGACGGCAAGTACGTCACGGCGGCGGGCGTCTCCTCCGGCATCGACATGGGGCTCACCCTGCTCGGCCGGATCGCGGGCGACGAGCACGCCATGTCCGTACAGCTGCTGTCCGAGTACGACCCGCAGCCGCCCTACGACGCGGGCTCACCGGCCAAGGCCCCGGCGGCACTGGTCGAGGAGTTCCGCGCCAAGAGCCGCTTCATCCTCCAGTAGCCGCAGGGGGTGTCACAGCCCTGCCGGCCAGGTGAAGCGCGGCGCGCGCCGCTCCAGAAAGGCGGCGACACCCTCCCCGGTGTCGCCGCTGCGACGTGCCTGCTCCGCCCAGTACGCGTCCCGGTCCTCCCGCCCGTCGGCGAACTCCTTCGCGGCCGCCTGCGTCAGCCGGGAGCGCGCCGCCAGCGTGCGGACGTACGCCTCGACCCGCTTGTCCAGCTCACCGGCCGGCAGCACCTCGTCCACCAGACCGGTCCGCAGGGCCCGCGCGGTGCCGATCAGCTCGCCGGAGAACAGCAGATGCTTCGCCGTCGCCGGGCCGGTCAGTGCCACCAGCCGCCGGGTCGACGACGCGGCGTACACGATCCCGAGCTTGGCCGGTGTGACACCGAACGACGCCCCCTCCTCGGCGAACCGCAGATCGCAGGCGGCCGCGAGCTGGCTGCCGCCGCCCACACAGTGGCCGCGGATCGCCGCGAGCGTGGGCCGGGGGAACGCTGCGAGGGCCTCCTCGGCGGCCACGGCGAGTGCCTGCGGATCGCCCGCCGGGTCCCGGAGCGAGGAGATGTCCGCACCGGCGCAGAACGTGTTCCCGGCGCCCGTCAGCACCAGCACCCGGACCGAGGGGTCGGCGGCCAGCCGCTCCAGCAGGCCGGGCAGCGCGCCCCACATCGCGGCCGTCATCGCATTGCGCTTGGCGGGATTGCTGATCACGACCGTCGCGACACCGTCCGCGACGGTGTGCTCCAGCCGGGGTTCCGTACGGTCCATGCGCCGGATGCTATCCGGACGGTTCGAACCTATGATCAAGAAGGGGTCGCCGAACCGGCACGCACCCGAGGAGCTTCCCGTGGCCGATCCCGCAGTCGAGGGCAAGAAGCTGAGCCGCAGATTTGGCTGGCTGGCGCTGCTCGGCACCCTTCTCGTCGTGGCCGGTCTGGTCGGCCTCGTCTACACCGGCGTCGCGACGCTCACCTCGATGATCCTGTTCGGCTGGCTGCTGCTGATCGGCGGCATCGTCGGGCTGCTCCACGCCGTCGAGTCCCGCGGCACCAACTTCTTCTGGCTGGGCGTCGTGGTCGCCGCGCTGAACATCGCCGCCGGAGTCGTCGTCATCCACCATCCGCACGGCACGGCCGAGGCGCTGACCATGTTCGCCGCCCTGCTCTTCCTGACCGGTGGGCTGTTCCGGCTGGTCGGCAGCGCCGTGGTGCGTGGCCCGCAGTTCGGCTGGACGCTCCTGCAAGGAGCCTTCGGCCTGCTCCTGGGGCTGCTGGTGCTCTTCGACTGGCCGCACAGCAGCCTCTACGTACTCGGCCTGTTCTTCTCGCTGGCGCTGCTCTTCGACGGGCTCGGCCTGATTGCGATCGGGGTCGGCGGCCGCCGTGTGGTCTCCATGGTCTCGGATCAGCGGGCGGGCGGAGAGCTGCCGGGCGCACCCACCGGAGAGCATCAGAAACGCTCCAAGAGCTGATGCATTTGTGCGCGTCCGGTCAAATCCCGTCGATAGAAGTCGACTTTTTGGCAGCAGCACGATCCGGGCCGACTACGCACCGCACTCTGTACTCGACGTGCAGTAACCACCGAGTCGAGAGCGGGTACCGGACCATGGAGAGCCGCGGGAGTGTCCCCGCCCGGCCCGTGTCGTACGAGGGAGTCTGGCGGTTCACCGCCCCGGCCGTGGACGTCTCCGTACCGCAGGCCAGGCACGCCGTACGCGACCTGCTGCGCCGCCAGGGAGTGCCGCTGGACGAGGATGTCGCCGAGGGACTGCTGCTCATCGTCTCCGAGCTGGTCACCAATGCGGTGAAGCACGCAGCCCTGCTCTCGCCGGAGCTCGCCGTCGAGGTGGCCGTCGGCGCGGAATGGGTCAGGGTGTCCGTCGAGGACAACCATCCCTACCGGCCGACGGCCCTGGAGACGGATTACGCGCAGACCGGCGGCCGCGGCCTGCTGCTGGTCCGGGAGATCGCCCGGGAAGCGGGCGGGACCTGCGACGTGGAGCACACCGCGGGGGGCGGGAAGATCATCTGGGCGGTGCTGCCGCTGACCCCGCGGCCCTGACCGCCCCGTCCGTCGCGGCTTCCCGGTGCCGTCGGCCCGCTACCAGCCCGCCGACGGTCCGGTCAGTTCCCTGATCGCCGGCCGTGCGGCATCCAGCACCGTCATGAACCAGGCGGAGAACGGCGCCTGCGCATGCCGCTCGGCCAGCTCCTCGGCCGTCACGAACGCGGTCCCGCCGACCTCCTCCGGATCCGGGTGCAGCCGGTCCTGTGCCATTCCCACGAAGAGATGGTTGAACTCCTGCTCCACCAGGCCGGAGGCCGGGTCGGGGTGGTTGTAGCGGACCGTGCCCGCCTCGGCCAGCAGCGAGGGCGAGACGCCCAGCTCCTCGTACGTACGACGGGCGGCGGCGGCGAAGGGGGCCTCGCCCGGATAGGGGTGGCCGCAGCAGGTGTTCGACCAGACGCCGGGGGAGTGGTACTTGCCGAGCGCGCGGCGCTGCAGCAGCAGCCTGCCCTGCTCGTCGAAGAGGAACACCGAGAAGGCCCGGTGCAGTTGACCGGGCGGCTGATGGGCGGCGAGCTTCTCCGCCGTACCGATGGTGGTGCCGTTCTCGTCGACCAGTTCGAGCATGATCGCTTCTGCTGTGCCGTTCGACGAGCTGTTCGCCGCGGTGGCTGGTGTGGTCGGCATACCCATCCTTCGCTATGGTCCCGGCCCCGTGCGCCGGTCCCGTCGAGTCCGCTCAAGTCTGCCGTACAAAAGCCGCTTGTCCGCACTTCGGGTCCTGCATGTCCGGCCCCGCCGCGCCCCGGGGCGCGGCGGGGCCGGACGGCACGTCAGACGCCGAAGGCCGCCGGGTACCGGATCGTCCCGTGCGGGACCGGCACGGAGTCGTCGAGCACCAGGGCCATCATCGCTTCGTCCGGGACGTCGAAGCCCGGCCGGATGCCGTGGCGGGACGCCGGCACGAAGCCGAACCTCGCGTAGTACCCGGGATGGCCGAGCACCAGGACGAGTGACTCGCCCCGCAGCCGGGCCGCGTCGAGCACGGCCCGTACCACGGCCTGTCCGGCACCCTGCCCCTGATGCTCCGGGGCCGTCGCCACCGGGGCCAGCGCGAGTGCCGGTGCGTTCCCGACCCGGCACCGGGTCAGCAGCGCGTACGCCGCGACGTCGCCGTCCGGGCCGTCCAGCGCGACCTGACCGAGGCCGGGCAGCCAGGCCGCCGGATCGGTCCGCAGTGCGTCGACGAGAGCGGCTTCGTCCGGTGTCGGGAACGCGGCGGTGTTGACCGCGTGCACGGCCGCCCCGTCCGCCGCGGTCTCCGGCCGGGTGGTCCAGCGGGGGTCCGCGGGACGCAGCACGTAGCCGGCGTAGCCGTACTCCGCACCGTGCGCGCGCCGCACGGCCAGCTCCTCGCGGGTCGCCGCGAGCGCCCACGCCATGCCGGGAGCCGTCGCGTCGGCGGCCGCCACGCGTTCGGCGAGCGGGCCGTAGTACTCGTCCCAGTCGCTGTCGGGCTGCACCCGCACCCCGAGGACGTGGTATCCGGCCGCCACGGCCGCCGCCGTGTTCGCCGCCACGGGGCGCAGCGAAGCCTCCCGCTCCCAGAAGGCGCGGGCCTCGGCCGTCGGCGCGTCCGTCGTCCAGACGCACTCGCTGACGACGAGGGAGCCGCCCGGGGCGAGCAGCCGCTTCCAGTCACGCAGGGCCGTGTCGAAACCGATGATGTACGCGGAACCCTCGGCCCAGACGAGGTCGAACGACCCGTCCGGGAAGTCGGCACCGGAGAGCTCGGCCATGTCGGCCCGGACCGTACGGACGCGGTCGCCGAGTCCACGAGCGGCGGCCGCCTCGCGCAGTTCGCCGAGGAACGGCTCGTGGAGATCGACGGCGGTCACCTCGGCGCCGGCCTCGGCGGCGAGCAGCAGCGCGGCGCGGCCGGGCCCGCAGCCCAGATCCAGGACACGAGGACGGCGCGGCAGCGGGCCGGCGAGCCCCAGCAGCTGCCGGGTGGTGGCATCGGAGCCGGGACTCTGCCGGGGCAGCCGGTGGTGCAGGGAGAAGAACGCCTCGGAACGGACGGCGTGATCGTTGTCGGTCAACGGGAAAACCCTTGTGTACGAGGGCTCCGGCCACCATGTCGACCCGGTATGAGCCGGGGTGCTAGCCGAGGGCCCGGGAGATGAGGACGGACCGGATGCTGCGCCGGGCGGGCGCCGTCGCGACGGCCATCAACCTCAGCTCCTCTCTCGACACGGGGAGGCTTCCACGCCTCGCCGGACACCCTACACGGCTGCTGAACGGCAGTTCAGTGGCAGAGTCTGGCCTCGTGCTCGGCGTGGCCGCTCGGCTCCAACTGGAAGGTGCAGTGCTCCACATCGAAGTGGACGCCCAGGCAGCCCTGCAGTTCGTGGAGCAGCTTCTCGTGACCGATCGAGTCCAGTACGTCCTGGCGCACCACCACGTGGGCGGAGAGCACCGGCATCCCCGACGTGATCGTCCAGGCGTGCAGGTCATGGACGTCCAGCACCCCGGGCAGGGCGGTGATGTGGGCCCGCACCTCACCCATGTCGACCCCCTTGGGCGCCGCCTCCAGCAGCACATTGAGCGTCTCCCGGAGCAGCTTCACCGTGCGGGGAACGATCATCAGGCCGATCACCAGCGAGGCGATCGGGTCGGCGACCTGCCACCCGGTGGCCAGGATGATCCCCGCCGAGATCAGCACGGCGAAGGAACCGAGCGTGTCCGCGAGCACCTCCAGATAGGCGCCGCGCACATTGAGGCTGTCCTTCTGCCCGCGGAGCAGCAGCGACAGGGAGACCATGTTGGCGACCAGGCCGACCAGGGCGAAGGCGATCGTCAGCCCGCCCCTCGTCTCGGCCGGAGTGATGAAGCGCTGGATCGCCTCGAAGAGCAGATAGCCGCCCACGCCGAGCAGCAGCAGGCAGTTGGCCAGGGCGGCGAGGATCTCGGCGCGGGCGAAGCCGAAGGTGCGGTTGAGCCCGGCCGGCCGGTTGGCGAAGTGGATCGCCAGCAGCGCCATGCCCAGGCCCAGGGCGTCGGTCGCCATGTGGGCCGCGTCGGCGATGAGGGCGAGGGAGCCGGAGAGCAGTCCGCCGACGATCTCCATGACCGTCACGGTGAGCGTGATGCACAGCGCGATCCGTAGCCGTCCCTTGTACGCGGCGGCTGCCGTGCCGGTGGGCGGCGGCCCGCCGTGTGTGTGCCCGTGGTCGTGCCCTGCCCCCATGGGGACGCCTCCCGGTCGTCTCGCGGACTCGGACGCGGTCGGCCCGAGCACTGCCAGTCAACTACGGGTGGGGGGTATCGGGCAACACGGTACTGAACACCGTTGTCATATGCCCTGACCTGCGGAAATGGTCGCAGGTCAGGGCTGTGGAGCGATTGCCGACGGCTCAGTCGCCGCGCGCCTCGGGGTGGTGCAGGCACCAGCCCTCCCAGGCCGACTCGACTATCTCGCGCACCCCGCGCCGGGCCGTCCAGCCCAGTTCCCCGGACACCCGGACGGCGGACGCGACAGCCTTCGCCGCGTCGCCGGGGCGGCGTGCGTGGACCTCCGGCTTCTCGGGCCGGCCGCTGACCTCGGCCACCAGATCGGCGAGCTCGCGCACCGAGACGCCCTCGCCGCGGCCGATGTTCAACGTGAGGTCGCCGGTGCCCTGCCCGGCCAGCCGCCGGGCGACGGCGAGATGCGCGTCGGCGAGGTCGGCGACGTGGACGTAGTCGCGGATGCAGGTGCCGTCGGGCGTGGGGTAGTCGGCGCCGAAGATCTGGGGGGCCCCGCCGTGGGTGAGCCGGTCGAAGAACATCGGGATCACATTGAAGACACCGGTGTCGGACAGCTCCGGTGCGGCCGCTCCGGCCACGTTGAAGTAGCGCAGGCAGGCCGTGGACAGGGAATGCGCCCGCCCCGTCGCCCGGACCAGCCACTCCCCGGCGAGTTTCGTCTCACCGTACGGATTGATCGGAGCACAGGGAGTGTCCTCGGTGATCAGCTCCACATCCGGTACGCCGTACACCGCCGCCGAGGACGAGAACAGGAAGCGCTGCACCCCCGCGGCGACCACGGCCTCCAGGAGGACGGTCAGCCCGGCCACGTTCTCCCGGTAGTACAGCAGCGGCTTCTCGACGGACTCGCCGACCTGCTTCCTCCCTGCGAGATGCACCACACCGGTCACGGCGTGCTCGGCCAGTGCCCGGTCGAGCAGCGCGCGGTCGGCCACCGGGCCCCGGATCAGCGGTACGCCCGCCGGAAGCCGCTCGACGACGCCGGTCGAAAGGTCGTCGAGGACGACCACCCGCTCCCCGGCATCCACCATGGACCGCACCACGTGTGCACCGATATATCCCGCTCCGCCTGTGATCAGCCATGTCATGCGGATCAGCCTAAGGGCTGTTCCACCAGGGGTTACGGGCCAGTCCTCGGGTGCAGGCCATCGCGTTTTGTCAGGTGAGGCGGGGATCGACGATGATGATCGCGGACCGCGTCGCATCATGCCGGTCCGCCCCGAACGGAGCACAAACGGGCAGTGAACTCCCGCTTCCGTTCATCCGATAGCCTCTGCCGACGTGTCGCCGGCCCGCTCCCGGGCCGCACTGCCGCGCCGACCCCACCTGTACCAAGGAGTGAGTTCGTCTGTCGACCGCCATCCTCACCGGTGCACCGGTACCCGGATCGTCGCTCGCGGACGATCTGCGGTCGCTCGGCTTCGACGTACAGGTCGCCGCCGATGTGACCGAGGCCGCACGGCTGCTCTCGGCCGTCCCCGCCGACCGCCGCGTCGCACTGGTCGACCCCCGTTTCGTCGGCCATGTCCATGCCCTCCGGCTCGGACTGACCGACCCGCGCTTCCCCGCCGCCGCCGTGCCCGGCGCGCTCACCGCGCAGCCCGAGGCGCGCCCCGCGCTCGTCCGCGCCATGGCCACCGCCGCCGCGGCGGTCGGCGCGGGCGTACCCACCGGCCCGGGTGCCACGGCGACGGTCGCCGACCGCACCGTGCCGGGCCGCCTCGCCGTCGCCATGGACGCCGAAGGCACCCCGGTCCAGCACCCCGAGCTCGGCTCGCTGGTCGCCGCCGTACCGGTCGACGACTCCTCGCGCGCGGCAGCGGAGGGCGCCCTCGCCGAGGTCGACGACGAGGCGGTACGGCTGCGCAGCGCCGTGAAGGCCCACGACGGCTTCTTCACCACGTTCTTCATCAGCCCGTACTCCCGCTACCTCGCGCGCTGGTGCGCCCGCCGCGGCCTCACCCCGAACCAGGTCACCACCGCATCCCTGCTCACCGCGCTGATCGCGGCGGGCAGCGCGGCGACCGGCACCCGCGGCGGCTACATCGCCGCCGGGCTGCTGCTGCTCTTCTCCTTCGTCCTGGACTGCACCGACGGACAGCTCGCCCGTTACTCGCTGCAGTACTCGACGATGGGCGCCTGGCTGGACGCCACCTTCGACCGGGCCAAGGAGTACGCGTACTACGCGGGCCTCGCACTCGGCGCCGCCCGCGGTGGCGACGACGTGTGGGCACTGGCCCTCGGGGCGATGGTGCTCCAGGCCTGCCGCCATGTCATCGACTTCTCGTTCAACGAGGCGAACCACGACGCGGTGGCCAATTCGAGCCCCACGGCGGCCCTCTCCGACCGGCTCGACAGCGTCGGCTGGACGGTCTGGCTGCGCCGGATGATAGTGCTGCCGATCGGCGAGCGCTGGGCGATGATCGCGGTACTGACCGCGGTGACCACGCCCCGGATCGTCTTCTACGCGCTGCTCATCGGCTGCGCCTTCGCCGCCTGCTACACCACCGCGGGGCGCCTGCTGCGCTCGCTGACCCGGAAGGCGGAGCGCACCGACCGCGCCGCCCGGGCGCTCGCCGACCTGGCCGACTCCGGTTTCGTCGCCCAGATCGTGGCGGCACGCGGCCCCCGGATCCCGGGTGCCTGGAGCGCCCCGGTGATCGCCTTCGTCGGTGCGGGGGCGCTGATCGCCGCCGCTCTCCAGCAGCCGTTCGGCAGCAAGCAGATGATCTTCGCCGCGGTCTTCTACGCGATCTGCTCGGGCACAGCCGTGGCCCGCCCCCTCAAGGGCGCGCTGGACTGGCTCGTACCCCCGATATTCAGGGCGGCGGAGTACTGCACCATCCTCGTTCTCGCCGCCCGCAGCGATGTCCAGGGTGCCCTTCCCGCAGCCTTCGGGCTGGTCTCGGCCGTCGCCTACCATCACTACGACACCGTGTACCGCATCCGCGGCGGCACCGGCGCGCCGCCCCAGTGGCTGGTACGCGCGATCGGCGGGCACGAGGGCCGCACCCTGGTGGTGGCCGTACTCGCCGCCGTACTCACTCAGCATCCGGCGTTCACCGTGGCACTCACCGCTCTAGCGGTGGCCGTGGCCCTGGTGGTGCTCGTGGAGTCCATCCGCTTCTGGGTGTCCTCCGGAGCACCCGCCGTTCACGACGAAGGAGAACCCGCATGATCGGCCTCGTACTGGCAGCCGGTGCCGGACGGCGTCTGCGCCCCTACACCGACACCCTCCCGAAGGCCCTCGTGCCTGTCGACGGCGAGAAGACGGTTCTGGACCTCACGCTGGCCAACTTCGCGGAGATCGGCCTCACCGAGGTCGCCGTCGTCGTCGGCTACCGGAAGGAAGCCGTGTACGACCGCAAGGCCGAGCTGGAGGCGAAGTACGGCGTCACCCTCACCCTGATCGACAACGACAAGGCCGAGGAGTGGAACAACGCCTACTCCCTGTGGTGCGCCCGTGACGTCCTGACGCGCGGCGTCATCCTGGCCAACGGCGACACCGTCCACCCGGTCTCCGTCGAGAAGACGCTCCTCGCCGCCCGCGGCAACGGCCGGAAGATCATCCTCGCCCTCGACACGGTGAAGCAGCTCGCCGACGAGGAGATGAAGGTCGTCACCGAGGGCGACAAGGGCGTGCGGCGCATCACCAAGCTGATGGACCCGGCCACCGCGACCGGTGAGTACATCGGCGTCACCCTCATCGAGCCGGAGGCCGCCGCGGAGCTCGCCGACGCGCTGAGGACGACCTTCGAGCGCGACCCCGACCTCTACTACGAGGACGGCTACCAGGAGCTCGTGAACCGGGGCTTCACCGTCGACGTGGCCCCCATCGGCGAAGTGACGTGGGTCGAGATCGACAACCACGACGACCTCGCGAAGGGCCGTGAGATCGCGTGCCAGTACTGACCCGGCTCATTCCGTCCCCGGTCGTCGTCGACATCAGCCGCGGTGCCCTGGACGATCTGGCCGGCCTCCTCGCCGACCAGCGGATCTCCGCCTCCGGCAAGCTCGCCGTCGCGATCAGCGAAGGTTCGGGGCGCGCCCTGCGCGAGCGGCTGGCCCCCGCGCTGCCCGGCGCCCACTGGTACCCGGTCACCGACGGCACCCTCGACTCGGCCGTCAAGCTGGCCGACGACATCAAGGGCAACCGGTACGACGCCGTGGTCGGCCTCGGCGGCGGCAAGATCGTCGACGTGGCGAAGTACGCCGCGGCCCGCGTCGGCCTGCCCATGGTCGCGGTGGCGACGAACCTTGCGCACGACGGTCTCTGCTCGCCCGTCGCGACACTGGACAACGACAACGGCCGGGGCTCCTACGGGGTGCCCACCCCGATCGCCGTCGTCATCGACCTCGACATCGTCCGCGAGGCGCCGGCCCGCTTCGTGCGCTCCGGCATCGGCGACGCGGTCTCCAACATCTCCTGCGTGGCCGACTGGGAACTCGCGCACGAGGTGCGGGGCGAGGAGATCGACGGACTCGCCGCGGCCATGGCGCGGCAGGCAGGCGAGGCCGTGCTGCGCCACCCCGGCGGGATCGGCGACGACGCCTTCCTCAAGGTGCTGGCCGAGGGCCTCGTGCTGACCGGCATCTCCATGTCGGTCGCCGGGGACTCCCGGCCGGCCTCCGGCGCCTGCCACGAGATCAACCACGCCTTCGACCTGCTGTACCCCAAGCGTGCCGCGAGCCACGGCGAGCAGGTCGGCCTCGGCGCCTGCTTCGCCATGCATCTGCGCGGTGCGCGCGAGGAGTCGCTGCTCATGGCGGTCACTCTGCGCCGCCACGGTCTGCCCGTCCTGCCCGAAGAGATCGGCTTCACCGCCGACGAGTTCGTCCAGGCCGTCGACTACGCCCCGCAGACCCGTCCGGGACGCTTCACGATCCTGGAACACCTCAACCTGTCCACCGACCAGATCAGGGACGCGTACGCCGACTATGCAAAAGCCATCCATAGCTGAACTCCGTCCGGTCGTGCACCCTCCGGGTGTGAAGGACCGGCGCAGTGGTGAGCACTGGGCGGGTCGGCTCTACATGCGCGAGCTCTCGCTCCGCATCGACCGGCACCTGGTGAACACCAGGGTCACGCCGAACCAGCTGACCTATGTGATGACCGTCGCGGGCGTGCTCTCCGCGCCGGCCCTGCTCGTCCCGGGCATTCCCGGAGCGCTGCTCGGGGTTCTCATGGTCCAGCTCTACCTCCTGCTCGACTGCGTGGACGGCGAGGTCGCCCGCTGGAAGAAGCAGTTCTCGCTGGGCGGGGTCTACCTGGACCGGGTCGGCGCGTATCTCTGCGACGCGGCCGTGCTGGTCGGCTTCGGCCTGCGCGCCGCCGATCTGTGGGGCTCCGGACGGATCGACTGGCTCTGGGCCTTCCTGGGCACGCTCGCGGCCCTCGGCGCCATTCTGATCAAGGCCGAGACCGACCTTGTCGGCGTCGCCCGCCACCAGGGCGGGCTGCCCCCGGTCAAGGAGGCCGCCTCCGAGCCGCGCTCGTCCGGCATGGCGCTCGCGCGCCGGGCCGCCGCCGCGCTCAACTTCCACCGGCTGATCCTCGGTGTCGAGGCGTCGCTGGTCGTGCTGGCGGCCGCGGTCCTCGACGCGGTCAGGGACGATCTGTTCTTCAGCCGTCTCATGGTCGCGGTCCTGGCCGGCATCGCCATCGTCCAGACCCTCCTGCACCTCGTGTCGATCCTGGCGTCGAGCAGGCTGAAGTGAGCACACCCATGAAGCTCGGCGCGGTCGTCATCACGATGGGGAACCGCCCCGAGGAGCTGCGCGCCCTCCTCGACTCGGTCGCCGACCAGGACGGCGACCGGATCGAGGTGGTGGTCGTCGGCAACGGCGCCCCCGTACCGGACGTCCCGGCCGGCGTACGCACCGTCGAGCTGCCCGAGAACCTGGGCATCCCCGGCGGCCGCAACGTCGGGATCGAGGCCTTCGGTCCGTCCGGCGCCGATGTGGACGCCCTGCTCTTCCTCGACGACGACGGACTGCTGCCGCTCACCGACACCGCCGAGCTCTGCCGCCAGGCGTTCGAGGCCGACCCCGGGCTGGGCATCATCAGCTTCCGCATCGCCGACCCCGACACGGGCGCCACCCAGCGCCGCCACGTGCCGCGGCTGCGGGCCTCCGACCCGATGCGCTCCTCGCGGGTGACGACCTTCCTCGGCGGCGCCAACGCCGTACGCACCAAGGTCATCGCCGACGTCGGTCCGCTGCCGGGCCAGTTCTTCTACGCGCACGAGGAGACCGACCTCGCCTGGCGGGCACTGGACGCCGGGTGGATGATCGACTACCGCGCGGACATGGTCCTCAACCACCCGACCACCGCCCCGTCCCGGCACGCGGTGTACCACCGCATGGTGGCCCGCAACCGGGTCTGGCTGGCCCGGCGCAATCTGCCCGCGCCGCTGGTCCCCGTCTACCTCGGCGTGTGGCTGCTGCTGACCCTGCTGCGCAAGCCTTCCGGCCCGGCCCTGAAGGCATGGTTCGGCGGCTTCCGGGAAGGCTGGTCCACGCCCTGCGGCACCCGCCGTCCGATGAAGTGGCGCACGGTCTGGCGGCTGACCAGACTGGGCCGACCTCCCGTGATCTGAGAGGCTCTCCTCTGAGAGCATGGGACGTACTTCTTCTTCACGGGACCTGTCCGCTCCGAGCCGCGCCCGCGACTGGCTGCGCATCTTGAATACGAGAGTTTCATCTGGTGAGTGACACAACCCATGATGGTGCGGTCGCACTGAGCACCCCACCATCCGCCGACGACGGCCTGAGCGCGGCCGAGACGGCCGCCAAGTACGGCCTGACGGTGAGCGGCGCCCGGCCAGGGCTCTTCGAGTACATCCGGCAGCTCTGGGGCCGCCGCCACTTCATCCTGGCGTTCTCCAGGGCGAAGCTGACCGCCCAGTACAGCCAGGCGAAGCTCGGCCAGCTGTGGCAGGTGGCCACTCCGCTGCTCAACGCTCTGGTCTACTACCTGATCTTCGGACTGATCCTGGGGACCCGGAGGGGAATGACCCTGGAGGTCTTCATCCCGTTCCTGGTGACCGGTGTCTTCGTCTTCACCTTCACCCAGAGCTCGGTGATGGCGGGCGTACGGGCCATCTCCGGGAACCTGGGGCTGGTCCGGGCGCTGCACTTCCCGCGCGCCTCGCTGCCCGTCTCGTTCTCGCTGCAACAGCTCCAGCAGCTGCTGTACTCCATGATCGTGCTCGCGGTCGTGGCCATCGCCTTCGGCAGCTACCCGGGGCTCTCCTGGCTGCTGATCGTTCCCGCGCTGGCCATGCAGTTCTTCTTCAACACCGGTCTGGCGCTGATCATGGCCCGGCTCGGCAGCAAGACCCCGGACCTCGCCCAGCTGATGCCGTTCGTGATGCGGACCTGGATGTACGCGTCGGGCGTCATGTTCTCCATTCCGGTGATGCTCAAGGACAAGCCGGGCTGGATCGCCGATGTGCTGCAGTACAACCCGGCGGCCGTCTACATGGACCTGATCCGCTTCGCCCTGATCGACGGCTACGGCTCGGAGAACCTTCCGGCCCACGTCTGGGTCGTGGCGTTCGCCTGGGCGGTCCTCATGGGCGTGGTGGGCTTCGTGTACTTCTGGAAGGCAGAGGAACGGTACGGCCGTGGCTGACGACAACACTTCGGGGCGCGTCCCCACCGTCATCGCCGACGACGTGCACATCGTGTACCGGGTCAATGGCGGCGGGGGCGGCAGGGGCAGCGCCACCGCGGCGCTGAGCCGGATACTGCGCCGCGGCAAGGGCGAGTCGAGCGGAGTGCGGAAGGTGCACGCCGTCCGCGGTGTCTCCTTCACCGCCTACCGCGGCGAGGCGATCGGTCTCATCGGGACCAACGGCTCCGGCAAGTCGACCCTGCTGCGGGCCATCGCCGGTCTGCTGCCGACCGAGCACGGCAAGGTGTACACGGACGGCCAGCCGTCGCTGCTCGGGGTGAACGCGGCGCTGATGAGCGATCTGACCGGCGAGCGCAACGTCGTGCTCGGCGGCCTCGCGATGGGCATGTCGCGCGAGGAGATCCGCGAGCGCTACCAGGGGATCGTGGACTTCTCCGGCATCAACGAGAAGGGCGACTTCATCACCCTGCCGATGCGGACGTACTCCTCCGGCATGGCCGCGCGGCTGCGCTTCTCCATCGCCGCCGCGAAGAACCACGACGTCCTCATGATCGACGAGGCGCTGGCCACCGGCGACCGCAAGTTCCAGATCCGCTCCGAGAAGCGCATCAGGGAACTCCGCAAGGAGGCGGGCACCGTCTTCCTGGTCAGCCACAGCAACAAGTCCATCAGGGACACCTGCGACCGGGTGCTCTGGCTGGAAAAGGGTGAGCTGCTGATGGACGGTCCGACGGACGAGGTGCTCAAGGCGTACGAGCGCGAGACCGGCAAGTAGCAGGTATTCCGGTCCCGTGGCACCGAGGCGGCCTCCGCCGGAACACTCCGGCGGAGGCCGCCTCGGTGTCCGGATCACGGACCCCGAGCGGCGGTCTGCACGCCCGGCGGTACGCCCCGGACAAGATCTCCTCCCGTCGGATGACGTCAATTTCCTTGCGCACGGGGAAGGTTGGCGGGGCAGGACGCGTTGTTCCGCTGCGCGTGACACCCCGGCGTATCGATGAGCGTTGTACAACGTAAGCTGTACCGGTGCTGATTCGTTGCAAGTGGGGCGATACCGCCTGGCCACACGGCCCGGAGGGGTGCTCCGCACTCGACAGAGCGGGCGGCGTGTCCGGAATGGGATGTTTTGGGTCAGCAGTGTAGAACGGGAGATGTGACGGCTATGACGGAAGATCTCCAGCTCCGAGGTGCTCACGCCGTCCCAGCGCCGGGCGGTCGGTGGTGACGCCCACCCGGCAGGCGCACCCAGATGCCGCCGTGCCCAGCACCCTCGACAAGGCCGCTGACGAGAATTTCCCGGTGGCTCCCTTCTTCCTGCCGCGCGCCTGGCGCGACGACCTGATGGCCGTCTACGGCTACGCCCGCCTCGTCGACGACATCGGCGACGGCGATCTCGCCCCCGGCGGCGCGGACGCCCGGCACCTCGGCCTCGAACCCGGGCAGAGCGACGACCGGCTCGCCATGCTCGATGCCTTCGAGGCCGATCTGCACCGGGTCTTCGACAGCGCGGGCGAGGGCCCGCACCACCCCCTGCTGCGCGCGCTGCGCCCCACCGTGCGGCGCTGCGCGCTCACCCCCGAGCCCTTCCTCGGCCTCGTCGAGGCGAATCGGCAGGACCAGAAGGTCCGCCGCTACGGGACGTACGAGGAACTCGCCGCCTACTGCGAGCTCTCCGCCAATCCCGTGGGCCGGCTGGTCCTGCAGATCACCGGGACCGCCAGCCCCGAACGGATCCGCCGCTCCGACGCCGTCTGTACGGCCCTGCAGATCGTCGAGCACCTCCAGGACGTCACCGAGGACCTGGGCCGCGACCGGATCTACCTGCCCGCGGACGACATGGCCCGGTTCCACGTCCGCGAAACCGACCTGGCCGCCCCCTCGGGGGGCGCATCGGTGCGTTCGCTGGTTGCGTACGAAGCGGAGCGCGCTCGGGAACTGCTGAATGAAGGCACCCCCTTGGTGGGTAGCGTCCACGGCAGGCTCAAGCTGCTTCTCGCCGGATTCGTGGGAGGGGGGCGCGCCGCCCTCACCGCGATCGCGGCCGCCGGGTTCGACGTACTGCCCGGCCCGCCCAAGCCCACCAAGCCCAGCCTGCTGCGCGAGGTGGGAGTTGTCTTGCGAAGAGCGCGTAGAGAGGGGTGATCCGGACCGTGGAGGGACAGACGACGTACATGTCGGCACCGGTACAGGCCGCATACAGTTACTGCGAGGCGGTCACCGGACAGCAGGCGCGTAACTTCGCGTACGGCATCAGGCTGCTGCCGGCCGAGAAGCGACAGGCCATGTCGGCGCTGTACGCCTTCTCCCGTCGTGTCGACGACATCGGTGACGGCGAGCTGGCACCGGAGACCAAACGGATCCGGCTGGAGAGCACCCGCACACTGCTGGACCGGATCCGCGACGGCGCGATCGACGAGGACGACACCGACCCGGTGGCCGTCGCACTCGCCGACGCCGCACGCAGATTCCCGCTCCCGCTCGGCGGGCTCGACGAACTCATCGACGGCGTGTTGATGGACGTGCGCGGTGCGACGTACGAGACCTGGGACGACCTCAAGGCGTACTGCCGCTGTGTCGCGGGCGCCATCGGCCGCCTCAGCCTGGGCGTCTTCGGCACGGAGCCGGGCGCTCCGGGCGCCGACCGGGCCGCGGAGTACGCCGACACGCTCGGCCTCGCGCTCCAGCTGACGAACATCCTGCGCGACGTCCGCGAGGACGCCGGCAACGGGCGCACCTATCTGCCCGCCGACGACCTCGCCAAGTTCGGCTGCTCGGCCGGCTTCCACCGGGCCACGCCGCCGCCCGGCGCCGATTTCGCGGGCCTGGTCCACTTCGAGGTCCGGCGCGCCCGCACCCTGTTCGCCGAGGGATACCGGCTGCTGCCCATGCTGGACCGGCGCAGCGGCGCGTGTGTCGCGGCCATGGCAGGCATCTACCGCCGGCTGCTCGACCGGATCGAGCGCGACCCCGAGGCGGTGCTGCGCGGCCGGGTGTCGCTGCCGGGACACGAGAAGGCGTATGTCGCGGTGCGCGGACTCTCGGGCCTCGACGCGCGATATATCTCACGGCGGACGGCCAGGGGGCGTGTCTGATGCGCCGCACGGGCATCTCGCGCACCATGTGCTGCACGGAAACACGTTTCCACCGGAGGTCAACCCTCTGGTGTACTGACGCGTCCCTGACTGAAGTGGCCCGGCGAAAGGAGGACGCATGACACACGACGCCCTGGGTACCTCCCGTGCGGTCGTGATCGGCGGCGGCCTCGCCGGAACCACGGCGGCTCTGCGACTCGCCGATGCCGGGCTTGACGTGACCCTGCTCGAAGGGCGCCCCAGGCTCGGCGGACTCGCCTTCTCGTTCCGGCGCGGCGCACTGACGGTCGACAACGGACAGCATGTCTACCTGCGTTGCTGCACCGCCTACCGCTGGTTCCTCGACCGTGTGGACGGGACGCGCCTGGCGCCCCTGCAAAACCGTTTGGACGTGCCCGTTCTCGACGTCGGGCGCCTCTCGGGCCCCCGGTTGGGACGGTTGCGCCGCAACGCACTGCCGGTGCCCTTCCATCTCGCCGCCGGACTCGCCGGCTATCCGCATCTCTCGCTCACCGAGCGGGCGAGCGTCGGACGTGCCGCACTGGCGCTGGGCCGCCTGGACCCGGACGACCCCGCACTCGACGCCGTCGACTTCGGCAGCTGGCTCGCCCGGCACGGCCAGTCGCCGCGCACCATCGAGGCCCTCTGGGACCTGGTCGGCGTCGCCACGCTCAACGCCACCGCGCCGAACTCCTCGCTGGCCCTCGCCGCGAAGGTCTTCAAGACCGGACTCCTCTCCGAGCCCGGCGCCGCCGACATCGGCTGGGCGAGCGTGCCGCTCGGCGACGTCCACGACACGCTGGCCCGCAAGGCACTCGACACCGCCGGGGTACGCACGGAGCTGCGCACCAAGGCGTCCTCCGTCACCCGTGCGGAGGACGGCCGCTGGATCGTCGACACCGGCGGCGAACGGATCGAGGCGGACGCCGTCGTCCTGGCCGTCCCGCAGCGCGAGACCCACGACCTGCTGCCCGCGGGCGCGCTCGACGCGCCGGAGCGGCTGCTCGACATCGGCACCTCGCCGATCCTCAACGTGCACGTCGTCTACGACCGCAAGGTGCTGCGCCGCCCCTTCTTCGCCGCGCTCGGCTCCCCGGTCCAGTGGGTCTTCGACCGCACGCACTCCTCGGGCCTCACCGGCCCCGGGCAGTACCTCGCCGTGTCCCAGTCCGCCGCGGACGAGGAGATCGACCTCCCCGTCGCCGAGCTGCGCAAGCGCTACCTGCCCGAGCTGGAGCGGCTCCTTCCGGCCGCCCGCGGGGCCGGGATCAGAGACTTCTTCGTCACCCGGGAGCGTGCGGCGACCTTCGCCCCCGCCCCCGGCGTCGGGCGACTGCGGCCCGGAGCCCGCACCCGGGCCCCTGGCCTCAGCCTGGCCGGGGCTTGGACGGCCACCGGCTGGCCCGCGACGATGGAGGGTGCCGTCCGCAGCGGGTTCAGCGCGGCGGACGCCGCGCTCCGGGCGCTCGGCCGCTCCCATGAACATCCGCTGCAGGAGGCGGCATGAGCAGTACCACCGGAACAAGAGGAGAGTCAGTGACCCCGGCGAATCCGGCTTTCGACACCGTGGCCGACACCACGGACGTCACCGCGCTTCTGGAGCGCGGACGGGCCCTTTCCGCGCCGGTGCTCCGGGCTGCCGTTGACCGGCTCGCACCGCCCATGGACACCGTCGCCGCCTACCACTTCGGCTGGATCGACGCCCAGGGACAGCCCTCCGACGGCGACGGCGGCAAGGCCGTCCGCCCGGCGCTCGCCCTGCTGTCCGCGGAGGCGGCCGGCGCCGCCGCCGAGGCGGGCGTCCCCGGCGCCGTGGCCGTCGAGCTCGTGCACAACTTCTCGTTGCTGCACGACGACCTGATGGACGGCGACGAACAGCGCCGCCACCGCGACACCGTCTGGAAGGTGCATGGCCCCGCCCAGGCGATCCTCGTCGGCGACGCGCTCTTCGCGCTCGCCAACGAGATCCTGCTGGAGCTCGGCACGGTCGAGGCGGGCCGCGCGGCGCGCCGACTGACCGTCGCCACCCGCAAGCTCATCGACGGGCAGGCCCAGGACATCTCCTACGAGCACCGCGAGCGGGTCACCGTCGAGGAGTGCCTGGAGATGGAGGGCAACAAGACCGGCGCCCTGCTCGCCTGCGCCTGCTCCATCGGCGCGGTCCTCGGCGGTGCCGACGACCGGACCGCCGACACCCTGGAGGCGTACGGCTACCACCTCGGCCTCGCCTTCCAGGCCGTCGACGATCTGCTCGGCATCTGGGGCGACCCCGAGTCCACCGGCAAGCAGACCTGGAGCGATCTGCGCCAGCGCAAGAAGTCCCTGCCGGTCGTCGCCGCGCTCGCCGCGGGCGGACCGGCCTCGGAGCGCCTCGGTGAACTCCTCGCCGCCGACGCCAAGAGCAGTGATTTCGACAGCTTCTCCGAAGAGGAGTTCGCCGCTCGAGCGGCGCTCATCGAGGAGGCGGGCGGCCGCGAATGGACCGCTCAGGAGGCCCGTCGACAGCATGCGGTCGCCATCGAGGCACTGCACCGCGTCGACATGCCGCACACCGTGCGGGCCCAGCTCACAGCGCTCGCCGACTTCGTCGTCGTACGAAAGAGATGATCACCATCTGCTCCATATGACTCGCAGTCGCCGGCCGGTGCCCCTCCGGGCACCGGCCGACGGAGACCCCAGCACAGCAGAGGACCAAACTGCAAGAAGGGGAAGCCATGACAGCGACGACCGACGGAAGCACCGGGGCTGTGAACCCCCGCGCAGCCTCGGCCAGCAATCCGACCGACACAACCATCGCCGCGGACGACGTACTGGCCGCCGCGCGGCGGGCCGCGGAACGCTCGGTGGAGCATCTCCTCGGCAGGCAGGACGAGCAGGGCTGGTGGAAGGGGGACCTCGCCACCAACGTCACCATGGACGCCGAAGACCTGATGCTCCGGCAGTTCCTCGGTATTCAGGACCAGGCCGTCGTCAGCGCGGCCGGCCGCTTCATCCGCGGCGAACAGCTCGGGGACGGCACCTGGACCACCTTCCACGGCGGCGCCGGCGAGCTCTCCACCACCATCGAGGCGTACGTCGCACTGCGCCTGGCCGGAGACCGGCCGGATGAACCGCACATGGCCCGGGCCGCGGGATGGATCAGGGAGCAGGGCGGAATCGCGGCGAGCCGCGTCTTCACCCGGATCTGGCTGGCCCTCTTCGGCTGGTGGAAGTGGGAGGACCTGCCCGAACTCCCGCCCGAGCTGATGTTCTTCCCCAAATGGGCCCCCCTCAACATCTACGACTTCGGCTGCTGGGCCCGCCAGACCATCGTGCCCCTCACCATCGTCTCGGCGAAGCGGCCGGTACGCCCGGCCCCCTTCGCACTCGACGAGCTGCACACGGACCCGCTGCGCCCGAACCCGCCCCGGCGCGCCGCTCCGGCTGCGAGCTGGGACGGAGTCTTCCAGCGCCTGGACAAGGCGCTGCACCTCTACCACCGGATCGCACCGCGCAGGCTGCGCCGGACCGCGATGAACGCGGCCGCCCGCTGGATCATCGAACGCCAGGAGAACGACGGCTGCTGGGGTGGCATCCAGCCGCCCGCCGTGTACTCCGTCATCGCCCTGCACCTGCTCGGCTACGACCTGGACCACCCGGTGATGCGGGCCGGACTCGAATCGCTCGACCGGTTCGCCGTCTGGCGCGAGGACGGCGCCCGGATGATCGAGGCCTGCCAGTCCCCGGTCTGGGACACCTGCCTCGCCACCATCGCCCTCGCCGACGCCGGGGTCAGCCCCGACCACCCGGCACTCGTGAAGGCCGCGGACTGGATGCTCGCCGAGGAGATCGTCCGGCCCGGCGACTGGTCCGTACGCCGCCCCCGACTCGACCCGGGCGGCTGGGCGTTCGAGTTCCACAACGACAACTACCCGGACATCGACGACACCGCGGAGGTGGTCCTGGCGCTGCGCCGGGTCCGCCACCCGGACACGGCACGGGTCGAGGCCGCCATCAGGCGCGGAGTGCGCTGGAACCTCGGTATGCAGTCCCGCAACGGGGCCTGGGGCGCCTTCGACGCGGACAACACCAGCGGGTTCCCCAACCGGCTGCCCTTCTGCGACTTCGGCGAGGTCATCGACCCGCCGTCCGCCGATGTCACCGGCCACGTGGTGGAGATGCTCGCCGTCGAGGGGCGTTCCGCGCACCCGGCGACGCGGCGCGGAATCGAGTGGCTGCTCGCCGAACAGGACCCGAACGGCGGCTGGTTCGGCCGCTGGGGCGTCAACTACGTATACGGCACGGGGTCGGTGGTGCCCGCGCTGGTGGCAGCCGGACTGCCCGTCACCCATCCGGCGATCCGCCGGGCCGTCGGCTGGCTCGAGTCCGTGCAGAACGACGACGGCGGCTGGGGCGAGGATCTGCGCTCGTACCACGAGGACAAGTGGATCGGGCACGGGGCGTCGACCGCCTCCCAGACCGCGTGGGCGCTGCTCGCACTGCTCGCCGCGGGGCGGCGGGACAGCAGGGCCGTGCGGCGGGGAGTGTCCTGGCTCACCGACACCCAGCAGGCCGACGGCTCCTGGGACGAGCCGTACTTCACCGGCACCGGCTTTCCCTGGGACTTCTCCATCAACTACCACCTCTACCGGCAGGTCTTCCCGCTCACCGCACTCGGGCGGTACGTGCACGGCGAACCCTTCGCCGACCGCCTGGTCACCCGCAAGGGGGCCTGATGGGCGCCGGTCCGGGGCCGGCCGGCCCCGCAGCGCCGCTGCTGATCGCCTGTGCGCTCGGCATCGAGCAGTTCGCCCTGCGCAGCGGCAGAGGCAGGGCCGGTGAGGCTCCGGGCCCGGTGACCGTACTGCGTACGGGCATGGGCCCCAAGGCCGCCGAGGCGGCCGTGTCCCGAGTGCTCGGTCAGGACCGGGCACCCGGGACGGCGGTCCTCGCCTCCGGTTTCTGCGCCGGGCTGTCACCCGGTATGCACCCCGGGGACCTGGTGGTCGCCGACGAGACCCGGGGAGCCGGGGACTCGACGGCCTGCACCGGTACGGCCCTGCTCGCCGAGGCCCTTGCCCGGACGCTGCCCGGCCGCACCGTCCACACCGGTCCGCTGACCGGCTCCGCCCACGTCGTACGCGGACATGAGCGGGCCGAACTGCGGGCCACCGGAGCGGTCGCGGTGGACATGGAGTCCGCCGCCACTCTTCGCGCCGCCCTGCGGTCCGGGCCCCGCCCGGTTGCGGCCGTACGGGTGGTCGTGGACGCTCCGGAGCATGAGCTCGTCCGCATCGGCACGATACGCGGTGGAATATCGGCTTTCCGTGTTCTCCGTGCCGTCCTGCCGGCTTTCTATGAATGGCACCGATCTTTGCTGCTCCCCAGGAGGTGAGCCAGATGGCCATGCCGCTCCGTCAGTCCATCAAGGTTGCGACGTATCTCATCGAACAGAAGCTCCGCAGGCGGGACAAATTCCCGCTCATTGTGGAATTGGAGCCTCTGTTCGCCTGCAATCTCGCCTGCGAGGGATGCGGGAAGATCCAGCATCCGGCGGGAGTGCTCAAGCAGCGGATGCCGGTCGCCCAGGCCGTGGGCGCCGTGCTCGAATCGGGTGCCCCGATGGTCTCCATCGCGGGCGGAGAGCCGCTGATGCATCCGCAGATCGATGAAATCGTCCGTCAGCTGGTGGCGCGGAAGAAATACGTCTTCCTGTGCACCAACGCGATGCTGCTGCGGAAGAAGATCGAGAAATTCACGCCCTCGCCGTTCTTCGCCTTCGCCGTGCACATCGACGGGCTGCGGGAACGACACGACGAGTCGGTCGCCAAGGAAGGCGTGTTCGACGAGGCGGTGGCGGCGATCAAGGAGGCCAGGCGGCGCGGCTTCCGGGTCACGACCAACTCCACCTTCTTCAACACCGACACCCCGCAGACCGTCATCGAGGTCCTCAACTACCTCAACGACGAGCTGAAGGTCGACGAGATGATGATCTCGCCCGCGTACGCGTACGAGAAGGCACCCGACCAGGAGCACTTCCTCGGCGTCGAGCAGACCCGGGAACTCTTCAAGAAGTCGTTCGCCGGCGGCAACCGGGCCCGCTGGCGGCTGAACCACTCACCGCTGTTCCTGGACTTCCTGGAGGGCAAGGCGGACTTCCCGTGCACCGCGTGGGCGATCCCGAACTACTCGCTCTTCGGCTGGCAGCGGCCCTGCTACCTGATGAGCGACGGGTACGTCCCCACGTACCGCGAACTCATCGAGGAGACCGACTGGGACAAGTACGGCCGCGGCAAGGACCCGCGCTGCGCCAACTGCATGGCGCACTGCGGCTACGAGCCCACCGCCGTCCTCGCCACCATGGGATCGCTGAAGGAATCCCTGCGCGCCGCACGCGAGACCGTCTCCGGGAACCGGTGACGTCATGACCGCTGGAGAACCGGTCGCACTGGGTCTCCCCGAGCTGCCGGCCCGGCCGCTCGCGATGCGCCGCCACTCGCGGCGCATCCAGGTCGGGTCGGTTGCGGTGGGCGGGGATGCGCCGGTGTCGGTGCAGTCGATGACGACGACGCGTACGTCGGACGTCGGTGCGACGTTGCAGCAGATCGCGGAGCTGACGGCGTCGGGCTGTCAGATCGTGCGGGTGGCGTGTCCGACGCAGGACGATGC